>NZ_CVTP01000024.1:0-53449 GCF_900005865.1 Pseudomonas sp. 58 R 12 | reverse complement strand
GGGCGGAACCATAACCCGCCGTTACTTAAATAACGGATATACACCCCGACCAACCATCAAAAAAATTGCCCCCCTCCCAATCCCAAATGAAGCTTTCATGACAAAAGTTCGGTAGCTCCCGGCCACCCCCGTCTCTCCTATGTAACGCGCTGGAGGCCGCCACAAGCTGCCTCCCCAGCCGTCAGCAAGACGCCAGGAGTGGGGCAAGTGGGAACTATGGAACGTTACTCGAAAGTAGGCATGCAGGAGCTCGACCAGCGCCTGTCGAAGATCGTTGAAGCCGCGCGCAAGAAGCCGGTTTCGGTGTACCGCTACGGTGCGCCGTGGGTGTGGATCGTCTCTCAGGACGACTGGCAGGGCGCGTTGAAGGAAGTGTCCAGCTACATCCCGGCGGGCCATTCCCTGGTGTTGCTGCGCCCGCAGATCGACGAAGTGCTCGACCAGCACCGTGAGTGGCTGGTGGCCGAATCCGCGATGTCGATCGCCCCGCACACTGTGCTGCAAGTCCTCTTGCTGCAACTGCTGTATTCGGTACCCAGCGAGCAGCAACTGCATGAACAGCTGAACTACAACCTGCTGTTCCGCTGGTTCGTCGGCCTGGACCTGACCCAAAAGGTCTGGAGCCTTCATGTCCTCACCCGCGACATCGCCACGCTGCTGAATAACCCGCGTGCGGTGCAACTCATCCAGAAAATCATCGGTGACGTGTTTTGTGGCGCCTTGCTGCACATGCCGGAGTTCTCGCTGAACTTCGCCCTGTTGCACACCTGGCTGGCACGCCACGGCAACACCTCGATCACCAGCAATTGAGCAGGCCGCATGCCGGGCAATCGGTGGCGGCGCAAAAAATCAGAATGTCAGGGGGCGGTGTGGAGCATCTGTTCAAATTAACGCTGGCGCTGTGTTGCGTGACGCTGGGGAGCGTGACGCAAATCGCGTTGGCCGAGGAAGAGCAAGCGGCGCGCAAGGTCGACGTCAACGAGTACTTCGTGCGCGGCAACACGGTGCTCGATGCGGCGACGATCGAGGAGGCTGTGTACCCGTTTCTCGGTCCGCAAAAGACCTTGGGCGATATCGAAGGCGCCCGCGATGCGCTGCAGAAGATCTACCAGTCGCGGGGCTACCAGTCGGTGTTTGTCGAGCTGCCGGAGCAGAAGGTCGACGACGGTATCGTCTACCTGCAAGTCAGCGAAACCAAGGTAGGACGCGTGCGTGTGGTCGGCGCCAAGCACTATTCGCCGGTGGAAATCCGCGAGCAGGTGCCGGCGCTTGAAGAGGGCGCGGTGCCGGACTTTGCCACGGTGCAAACCCAGTTGGCCGGCCTCAACCGCAGTGCCGGGCGTCAGGTCACGCCGCTGGTACGCGAAGGCCAGCGCCCCGGCACCATGGATGTGGATTTGCAGGTGGAAGACCAGAACCCCTGGCACGCCAGCCTCGGCCTGAACAACGACTACAGCGCCGACACCGAGAAGCTGCGCTCGGTGGCAACCCTGGGTTACGACAACCTCTGGCAACTGGGCCACAGCATTTCGCTGACGTACTTCACCGCCCCCCAGGACACTGAGAATGCCAAGGTCTGGTCCGGTTCCTATACCGCCCCGTTGAACGAGCGCTGGACCTTGCAGTTCTCCGGTTACCAGTCCGACAGCAACATCGCCACCATCGGCGGCAGCAACGTGTTGGGCAAGGGGCATTCCTATGGGGTGTCGGCGATCTACAACCTGCCCGCTGCCGGTAACTGGGCCAACTCGTTCTCGTTCGGGGTCGACTTCAAGGACTTCGACGAGGAAATGAAATTTGGCTCCAGCAGCGACCAAGTGCCGCTCAAGTACGCGCCATTCACGTTGGGCTACAACGGCTATCGCTACGCCGAGCAATCCCAGCTGGGGCTTGGCTTGAACCTGGTCGTCGGCACCCGTGCGTTCTTCGGTTATGGCAGCGACGCCGAGGAGTTCGACTACAAGCGCTACAAGGCCAGCGCCAGTTTTGCCGTGCTCAAGGGCGACCTGAATTACACCTACACCTTCGCCAACGATTGGCAGTCAGCCACCAAAAGTGGCTTCCAGCTGGCTTCGGGGCCGCTGGTCTCCAACGAGCAGTATTCCGCCGGCGGCGCCACTTCGGTGCGCGGCTACCTGGCGGCGGAGCGCACCGGGGATGAGGGTTACTTGCTCTCCCAGGAACTGCGCACGCCGTCCATGGCCAAGTTTCTCGGCAGTTATGTGCAGGAATGGCGCTTTTATGCGTTCGCCGAAGGCGCGCGCATGCGCCTGCACGACCCGCTGCCCGAGCAAGAAGACGAATACAGCCTGGCCAGTGTCGGCCTGGGCACCCGCGCCAGTTTGAGCAAATGGTTGTCCGGCAGCCTGGATTGGGGCTACCCGCTGCTCGATGGACCGAACACCCAGAAACAGGACTCGCGACTGCACTTCAGTGTGCAGGCGACTTTCTGACTTTTTCTTTCGGAGACTTCACCCATGCAACGCCTATTCCTGAGCCTGTTGATCTGCCTGGGCTTCGCGCTCCCGGCCACCGCCCATGCCTGGTGGCAGGACGATTGGCACTACCGCAAACAGATCTCGGTAGACACCACCGCCCAAGGCGCCGCGATCAACCAGGCCCTGGGCCGCACCGCGCTGCTGGTGCGCCTGCACACGGGCAATTTCACCTTTGACGGGGTGAAGGAAGACGGTGCCGACCTGCGTTTTGTCAGCGCCGATGACAAGACCGTGTTCAACCATCAGATCGAAAGCTTCGACCCGTTGATGGGCATGGCGCTGATCTGGGTCGATGTGCCCAAGGTCGAAGGCGGCCAGCGCCAGGACCTGTGGATGTACTACGGCAATCAGAAAGCCCCGGCCACCGCCAACGGCCAACTGACGTTTGATCCGAACTACACCGCGCTTTACCACTTTGATGGGGCCAATGCGACACCGCCCCGGGACACCACGGCCTACGCCAACACTGCACTGAACGCCACTGGCGCGAGCATTGACGGCGTGATCGGCCGCGCCTTGCAGTTAGGCGGCCAGCCCTTGATGTTGCCGGCCAGCCCATCGTTGCAGCACGCAGCCGGTGGCGCATTCACCTTCAGTGCCTGGCTGCGCCTGGACCAGGCCAGTGGCGAGCAAGTGGTGCTGGCCCGTCGCGACGGCTCTCACAACCTGCTGCTGGGCTTGAACCAAGGTATGCCGTTTGTGGAAATCGACGGCCAGCGCGCCGTGTCGACCCAACCGCTGAACCCCGGCCAATGGCAGCACCTGGCGTTCACCGCCGAGGGTGAAAAGGTCTCGCTGTATGTGAATGGCCGCGAAACCGCGACCCTCGCCGTCGCCTTGCCAGCGTTCAATTCCCAGTTGGCCATTGGCGCCGACCTGCCGGAAGCGGGCAGCACGCACCAGCCATTCGCCGGGGCCATCGATGAGCTGCGCCTGTCCAAGGTGGCGCGCCCGGCCGCGCTGTTGCTGGCCGACGCCAGCGCCCAGGGCGCCGAGTCGAAGCTGGTGGCCTATGGCGTGGATGAAGAACAGTCCGGCATGGGCTTCGGCAGCCTGGGCTTCTTGCTTAATGCCGTACCGGTGGACGCCTGGGTGATCATCCTGGTGCTGGTGGCGATGATGTTCCAGTCGTGGGTCATCATGCTGCGCAAGAACCGTCAGGTCAGCCGCCTCAGCAGTGCCAACGAGGTCTTCCGCGAGCATTTCGCGCAGATCGGCACCCGCCTGGAAATGTACGCCGACGACACGCAATTGGCTGAGCGCCTGACCCATTCTTCGCTGTGGCGCCTGTACCTGGTGGCGGTCAAGGAAATCCGCACCCGTCGCGCCCAGGGCGCCGACACCTCGTCGGTCTCGGCTGCCACCATCGAAGCCATCCGCTGTTCCATGGACGGCGTGCGCACCCGCGAAAACCAGGCCCTCAGCTCCAAGCTCTCGACCCTGTCCAACGCCATCGCCGGCGGCCCGTACATCGGCCTGCTCGGGACGGTGCTGGGGATCATGGTGGTGTTCCTCGGTACCGCCATGGCCGGTGACGTGAACATCAATGCCATCGCGCCGGGTATGGCGGCGGCCTTGCTGGCCACGGCCATGGGCCTGTTTGTCGCGATCCCGGCGCTGTTTGGCTACAACCGCCTGATCACGCGCAACAAGGAAGTGAGTGCGGACATGCGCGTGTTTGTCGATGAGTTCATCACCCGCCTGGCGGAGATGCACGGCGAGAGCCAGCACAGTGAAGCCGCGCACCGCGCACCGCATCACGCACCGGTTCCGGCCTGAGGAGAGTTGCCATGGCTTCTGTAAATGCCTCCCACGACGATGACGATGATGCCGCCGTCGACAGCATCAACATCACGCCCCTGGTGGACGTGCTGATGGTGGTGCTGGTGATGTTTATCCTCACCGCCACTGCCCAGGTCTCGGGTATCCAGATTCACCTGCCCAAGGCCAGCGCTTCGGTGTCGTTGTCGGAGGCCAAGACCAAGGCGATCTCCGTGAACGACGGCGGCCAGGTGTTCCTTGACGCGTACCCGGTGACCCTTGGCGAACTCGAAGAGCGCCTGCGTATCGAGAAAGCGCTGAACCCGGATTTCCCGGTGATCGTGCGCGGCGATGCGATGGTGCAGTACCAGAAGGTGATCGAAGTGCTCGACTTGCTGCGCCGGCTGGAGCTGTCCCAGGTCGGGCTGGTCACCGGCAAGCCGAGCCAGGGCTGAGCCATGACCGCACAGATCCCAATCGCGCCACTGCCCGTGAAAAAGAAGCCGCCATTGCGCCCGTTGAAGTGGGGCGCGGGCCTGTTGCTGGGCGCCGTGGCGGCCTGGTTTTTGTGGCAGTGGGCCAATGACATGAGTGGCGTGCGCCGCGAAGCGCCCAAGGTGCCGACGATTATCCCGTTGCCGCCACCACCGCCACCGCCTCCAGAGAAACCCAAGGAGCCCGAGCCCCAGGTCGAAGAAAAAGTCCCGGAGCCGGTGCCAAGCCCCGAACCCGAAGAGGTCAAGCCGGCCGAGGAAGCGCCGCCTTCGCCCAACGAAGACCTGGCCAACCCGATGCAGATCGATGGCGACGCTCAGTCCGGCAATGACGGTTTCAACATCGGCGCTGGTAAGGGCGGCGGCATGGCCGGCAGCGGTGGCGGCGGCGGGTTGGGTACCGGCACGTACAAGCAGTACCTGGCCGGCACCTATCAACGGCTGATGCGCGAAGACCCGGAATTACGCAAGAAGGCTTTCTCGATACAGATAGACCTGTGGTTGGGCACCGATGGCCAGGTCACTAAAGCGCTGGTGGCCAAGTCCAGCGGGGATGCCGAGACCGATGCCCAGATGCTCGCGCTGATACGTGCACCGCGTTCCACACAGAAGCCGCCGGCCTCGCTGACGCTGCCCATGCGCCTGTCCCTGAAGGGCCGGCGCCCGGATTAATTGAATGCTTTTTTCAACGGTTTTTTACAGGAGTTGCGTACACATGATTTCCCCCGTGAATCGACTGACCCTGGCGGTCGGCATGGTCATCGCGACCCTGGTCGGCCAGGCGACTGCAGCCCCGGTCGCGCCCTCGGAAAACGTCACTATCAACCTGATCCGCCTGTTGGTGCAGCAAGGCGTGCTCAAGCAGGAAACCGCCAATGGGCTGATCGCCCAGGCCGAAAAGGAAGCCCAGCAGGCACGCCAGGCCAATGCCGCGTCGGTGGTTGCCGCAGGCCCGGTCGCCGCGCCCGGCGACGTGCGTGTGCAATATGTGCCGCAGGCGGTCAAGGATCAGATCCGCGATCAGGTCAAGGCCGAGGTCATGGCCACCGCCAAGCAGGAAAACTGGGCGCAGCCCAATACGTTCCCGGACTGGATCTCGCGCATCAGCTTTGATGGCGATATCCGTTTGCGCGACGAGTCGCGCTATTTTTCGGGTAACAACAGCAACAACATCACTGACTTCGCGAAGCTCAATGACACCGGCCCCTACGACGTCAACAAAAACTCCAATACCAAGTTCCCACCCTTGCTCAACACCCGCGAGGACCGTGAGAACCTGTTCCGCCTGCGCGCACGCCTGGGCATGAAGGCGGTGATCTCTCCGGATTGGACAGCCGGCATACGCATCGCCACCGGCTCTGACAATAACCCGGTGTCCACCACCCAAACCCTGGGCGGCGGTTTCGGCAAAAAAGACGTCTGGCTTGACCAGGGTTACCTCACCTGGGCAACCACCGACTACATGAAGTTGACCGCCGGCCGCATCGGCAACCCTTTCTACTCCACCGACATGATGTATTCCAACGACCTCAACTTCGACGGTGTGGCCGCAGTCTTCAACCACGCCCTCAATAGTGAATGGGGCCTGTTCGGCACGCTCGGCGCCTTCCCGGTCGAATACACCTCCGACACTGCCAGCGCCAACGGTATCGACAAGGAAGACAGCGAGACCAAATGGCTGTTCGGTGGGCAGATTGGCGCTGACTGGAAGATCAATCGCAGCAACCGTCTCAAGCTGGCGGCTGCCTACTACCAGTTCCAGGACATCGAAGGCGAGCGCTCCAGCCCTTGCGCGCCATGGGCGGGCGCGGCGGGTTGCGACACCGACGGCACGCGCGTGGCCTTCATGCAAAAAGGCAACACCGTGTTCAACTTGCGTAACAACACCACCAACCCGGCTGATCCTGCCAGAACACCCGACCCGCAGTTCGTAGGCCTGGCGTCCAAGTTCGATGTGCTGGACCTCAACCTGGTCTGGGACAGCGAGCTGCCGAGCGATTTCAAGCTGCGCAGCCAAGCTAACTTCATCCACAACCTGGCTTACGACAAGGGCGAGATGCTCAAGCGCAGCGAGGGCGAGATCGTCAACAACATCAACAGCAAAGGCCAGTTTGAAAGTGGCGGCAATGCGCTGATGGTCTCGTTCACCCTCGGCAGCGCGTTGGAGATGCGCAAGCGCGGCGATTGGAATGTGCTGGCCGGTTACAAATACATCCAGCCCGACGCCTTGCCCGACGGCTTCAACGATTCCTCGTTCCACCTGGGCGGCACCAACGCCAAGGGGTACTTCATCGGCGCCAACTACGGCATCGAAAAGAACATCTACGCCAGTGCGCGTTGGTTGAGCGCGTCCGAAGTGTATGGCCAGCCGTTCGAAGTCGATGTGATGCAACTGGAACTCAACACGCGCTTTTGATGCGCAGGGAGATGCCACATGAACACGCGAATCTGCGGGCTGCTCTTGGTATTCGTTGCCACGGCGGCCTCGGCTGAAGGCATGGAGGAGCGCTTGCGTACGCAATTGCGCAGCACCACCCAGCAATTGCAGGCGCTGCAAAGCGAACAGGCTCAGGCCAGTGCGGCGCGTATCGCCGCTGAAACCCAGGCCAAGCAGGCCCAGGCGCAAATCAAGCAACTGACCGCTGAGCTGGAGAAGACCCGTGGCGTGGCCGAGCAAATGGCCGGCCAGCAACAGAGCCTGCACAGTCAGGCGCAAGCCCAGGTCGCGGCGAGCAATGAGCAGATCGGCAAGTTCAAGAAGGCTTATGACGAACTGCTGGTGCTCGCCAAGGGTAAAGAAGCCGAGCGCGCTCGCTTGCAGGCACAACTGAGCGAACGTGACACACAAGTGCAGCAATGTTCAGTCAAGAATCAACAGATGTACGGCGTGGCCCAGCAACTGCTCGCGGCCTACGAAAAAATCGACGTGGCCGAGGTGATGAGTATTCGCCAGCCGTTCGCCAGCAGCGCGCGGGTCAAGTTCGAGGAACTGGCCCAGGGCTTTGGCGATGATTTGTACAAGAGCCGTTTCGACGCGCCTCAGGCAACTGCCAATCATTGATAGACAGGGAAGAGATCTCCATGAGCGAATTGATCACCAGCGTCACCACCCAGAGCCTCACCGAGCTGTTGCAGGAATCCGGCTACCGGGTCAATCAGACCGAGCAGAACGGTATCGTGCAATTGCTCAGCGCCAGCCAGGGCATCGGCTTTGCCGTGCGCTTCGGCAACCCGGCGGCGGAGCAGGGCAACTACGTGGATTTCACCTACAGCTGCGCGCTGCGTATCCAGGGCGAGTTGCCTGAAGGCCTGGCCCAGGTGTGGAACGCCTCGCGGCGCTTTGCGCGGTTATCGGTGCAGGGCGAATTCCTGCTGATGGAAATGGACGTGGTGGTGGCCGGTGTTGGCGCCACGCACCTGCGCAGCCAGCTGGAACTGTGGGATCGCCTGTTGCAGGAGTTTATCGTCTACCTGCGTGAATACAGCCAGCAGGCGGCGCAGTTGCAGGCCCAGGCCGACGTCGAGGCGCCCGTATTGTGAAAAAGCCAACCTTGATGGTCGGCGCGGGTGCGCTGGCCCTGCTGGTGGTGGCGGTGGGTTTGAGCGTGCGACCGGGCAGCGACCCGGTGGCGGCTCAGCAACCGGCACCGGTGCTCAACCTTGCGCCGAGCGGTCCAGCGGTGGCTCGCCTGGGTAATCAGCAGATCGACCTGACGGAACTGAAAAGCGTGCTTGCCAGCCTGCCGGCCGAGTCTCGCGAGCAATTACGCGGCAACCGAGGTGCGTTGGAGACCTGGATCCGTTCACGTCTGGCACAAAAGGCGGTGCTCGAACAGGCCGACGCGCAAGGCTGGCGCCAGCGCCCGGAAGTGGAACAGCAAACGCGAGCTGCCACTGAGCAAATCGTGTTTCGCGACTACATGCTCTCGGTCAGCCAGGTGCCGGCCGACTACCCCAGCCCGGCTGAATTGCAACAGGCCTACGACAGCGGCAAGTCGCAATGGATGACGCCGCCGTTGTATCGGGTGAGTCAGATTTTCCTCGCGGTGAATGACCCGCAAACCCTCGACACAGTACGCCGCCAGGCCCAGGAATTGAGCCGCCGCGCCCAGGCGGCACCGGGTGATTTCGCCGCCCTGGCCACGCAATTTTCCCAGGACACCGACTCTGCCGCGCGAGGTGGGGACTCGGGGATGCAGCCATTGCAGCAACTGGTGCCGGAAGTGCGCACTGCGGTGTCGCGCCTCAAGGTCGGTGCCGTATCGGATGTGGTGCAGAGTGCGGCAGGGTTCCATGTGCTCAAGCTCACCGGCCAGCAACCGGCGCGCACGGCGACCCTGGACGAGCTGCGCGAACGCCTGACCCAGGCCCTGCGCACCCAGCGCCAGGAGCAGATCGCCAAGGCTTACCTCGAAGGCATGCTTAACACCGCGACCCTGAGTATCGACGGCGCAGAGCTGAACAAGGTGCTGGAGTAACGCGTTTCAACCCGCATTGGATGCACAGACAGACAAGACAGGGAGTCTCCCATGGCATTTCTAGAACCGTCTGGCCTTCAGGGGCCGTCCGCTTATCGCGCACCTGGCGAGGGGCGTAGTACCTGGCTGGTCCTGGCCAATGAGATTGACCCGGAGGTGGCGCGCTACTTTCTGGTGAGTGCGCGTTGCGGCTGTTTCATGCAGGCGGCGCGCAGTTTGAATATCAAGGCGACGCTGTTGCGCAAGCGCTTGGCGCAGTTGGAAGAGCATCTGCGCCATTCGCTGTTCACCTATCAGGGCAATGGTTTGGTACTTAGCCGCGATGGTCAGCAGTTGCAGGCTCAGTTGATTGCCCTGGCCCATGAGCGGCGCCTGCCGGTCACGGAGCAACCGCTGATTCGGCTAGCGGTGGCTGAGCCGATCCTGCACGACATCCTTGGGCGCGACCTGATTGCCTTGCTGCGACGCAACGCCAGCGTGCGCCTGGAGATCATCTCCATCGACAGCCAGTTGTCGCTGCAAGCAGTGGAGGTAGACGTGGTGCTGTGGTTGTCGGACGCCGACGGCCCGGTGCCGGGCCCGAGCTTTGTCACTGAGCCGCCACGGGCCCTGGCGCGGCTGCAATATTTGCCGCATATCGCCAAGCGTTATTCACGGCTGACAACACGGCCGGACAGCGTGGAAGACCTGAATGACTACATGCTGGTGCAGTGGCAGCCGGATGCGCAGGTTGGCGCGCTGCAGCCGTGGAATCGGGTGGTGGAGCAGCGTTTGGCGGCGGTGGTGCAGGTGCATGCGTATTCGCTGATGCTGGAGATGATTCGTTGTGGCGCCTGTATTGGGTTGCTGCCGCACTACATGAGCAGTTTTGACCGGGGGCTTGTGGCGTTGCCGGGGTTGTTGGCCGAGAGCATGCAGCGCCACGTGTGGCTGGCAGTGAATGCGCAAGTGGGGGATGCGGAGGCGGTGCGGATGATTGTGGCGTTGATCATCAGCACCTTCGAAGGCCGCCGTGAGTGGTTTGATTGACGATGTCATGTCGCCACACATCTTTTGAGAGCACAGAAGCAACCTGTAGTGAGCGGGCTTGCCCCGCGCTGGGTGGCGAAGCCGCCCCAATAAAGACACCGCCGAGTGCCAGATAAAACCAAGTCGCCTGGTTTGGGGCGGCTTCGCCACCCAGCGCGGGGCAAGCCCGCTCACTACAATTGTGAAAATGGCATCACCTGGGCAAGCCAGCTCCCACAAAAAAAGCACACTGGCGGGGGCTGGTTTCAACGTTGCAGCACACCACGAAAGGTCGCGCTCAGGGCGCGCAATGTTTCCCTGGAGCGTGCGTCACTGATCCGGCTGTGAAGCACCACTTCACTCACGGGCAATGCCGGCAACCCATATTGCTCGCTCACCTCAGCCGCGCCAGCGGGTGCCACGCGGTGGGCGAGGGCGGCTACGCCGAGGCCGGCGCTGACTGCCGCCCCCACGGCCATCACACCGCCGCCGACGAATACTTCGGTCCAGTCGATGCGCGCCGCGTCCAGTGCGCGTGTGGCCAAGTGGCGAACGCCGCAGGGCGCAGCCATGGTCGCCATGCGCAGTGGCGTGCCGGGGCTGTGTTGCCAGGTGGGCGCAGCGAACCAGCCGAAGCGTTCCACCACCAAGACTTCGCCGTCCTGGCGGTCACCCTCGTTGCGCACGATGACCGCGTCCAGCTCGTTGCGATCGAAGGCGGCGACCAGGTCGCGGGAGGAGGCGATGCGGACTTCGAGGATCACCAAAGGGTCATAGGCGGCCAGGCGGCTGAGCCAGGTCGGCAAGTCCGGGCCGGCGACGTGGTCGCTGATGCCGATCACCAAGCGACGCGGTGCGTGGGTGCCCATGTCGCCCAGCGCGCGTTCATGGGCGTTGAGCAGCGCACGCGCGGCCACGATGAACTGCTCGCCCTTGGGCGACAGCCGCACGTGCCGTGGCGTGCGCTCAAGCAGGCGATAGCCGAGGCGCTCTTCAAGGCGCTTGAGCTTAAGGCTGATCGCGGCCTGGGAGGTGTCAAGGGCCTCGGCGGCACGGGTGAAACTGGCGAAATCCGCCACCAGTACGAAGGCGTGTACGGTGTCGATATCCAGAGGTTTGAGCGCGTCAGTCATATCGGATCCTTATCGCATCTATATCAGCTCATATCTTGTTGAAATCATCACGGGTGCGCAAGCTGGAACCTCATCTTGCCAGGGCGCTTTTTTATGTTCGCCAAACAGTATTCACACCGCTTGCCCGCCGACTACGACATGAACGTGATTCGCCGACGCGCCGCGCAGTTGGGGCCGTTGTGGGATCACGCTGAAGGGTTGCTGTTCAAGGCGTTTATCGCCCAGGAGACTGGCGGCAATGTGTATTCCTCGGTGTACCTGTGGGCCGACCCCTTGCAGGCCGCTGACTTTTTGCTGGGGGAGCGTTTCCAGAAAGTGCTCGACAGCTTCGGTCGTCCGCATATCGAGAGTTGGCTGCCGCTGGATGTACAACGCGGCCCGGCGCAGAACGCGCTGAGTGTGTATCGGGAGGAATGGCCGCTGGCGCCTGGCGCGGACCGCGCGGGCATAGTGGCCGATGAGAAACGACGGAATCAGCACTTGGCGGATAGCAACGACACGTTCGCGGTGTTCCTCGCGCTGGACGTACAAGCGTGGCGCTTGGTGCGGTTTACGCTGTCGGCCAAGACGCTGGATGCCGAGCATCCAGGCACGGGCTACCAGGTGCTCTATCTGGCACAAGGCGTTGCGCCCTAGCGATAACTGCGCCAGTCTTGGTGGCCTTAATCCTTGTCGTTGAAACAATCCGTGATCCAGGCCACCCGTTTGACACTCATCTGCCATGCCGCCACGCCGCTGCAAAAGCGCGGGCGTTTTCAGGACGACGAGGCGGTGGCGATGGATTGGCAGGGGGCGGCGCTGTCCCTGGCCGGGCGCTATAAAAAAACCCGGCGTTTGTTGTGCGGGCCGGAAATGCGCGCACGGCAGACTGCCGGCTTGTTCGGCGGTGACGCAGGAGTCGAAGACGCCCTGCGTGACGCTGATTTCGGCCAGTGGAAAGGCCAGGCCATCAGCCAACTGAATGGCGATCAGTTAAACACCTGGCTCACTGACAGCACGTGCGCACCCCATGGCGGCGAGTCGGTGGATGACGTTTGCACGCGTGTCGCGCAGTGGATGAAATCCCTCGAAACCCAACCCGGCCATGTGGTCGCCATTACGCACCCCTTTGTGATCCGCGCCGCACTGCTGTACGTGATGCGGTTTCCGCTGTCGATGTTCTATCTCATCGACGTCGAAGCGCTGTCAGCCACTGAACTTCGCTTCAACAAGGCCTGGCGCCTGCGCCTGGAAACTCACGCCTAGGCGCCTGAACATGGCAAAATCCACGCCCCGCACTGAGAGCTACCCATGAAACGCATCCTGATCATCGGCATTGGCGCCGGCAACCCTGACTACATCACGATGCAGGCCGTGAAAGCGCTCAACCGCACCGACGTGTTTTTCCTGATGGACAAGGGCCAGAGCAAAGACAAGTTGATCGACCTGCGCCGCGAGATCTGCGAGACCTATATCACCGAGCCTGGCTACCGCTTCGCCGAGGCCGATTGCCCCGAGCGTGTGCGCGGCGATATCGACTACACCACCGCCGTGCAGGACCTCAACCGCGACAAGCAGCAGACTTTCGAGCGCATGATCAATGAGGAAATGGCCGACGGTGAAGTGGGCGCTTTCCTGGCGTGGGGCGATCCTGCGCTGTACGACAGCACCATCCGCATTCTGCAGGCGATTTTGGCCAGTGGCCGCTGCACCTTTGAGTTCGACGTCATCCCCGGTATCACCAGCGTGCAGGCCCTGGCCGCCCAGCACAAAGTGCCGTTGAACCGCATCGGCAAGTCGGTTGAGATCACCACCGGGCGCCGTCTGGCGGCGGGGCAGGCGAGTGATGCCGACACCCTGGTGGTCATGCTTGACGCCGAAGATTCCTACCGTAGCGTGGCCGATCAGGACCTGGACATCTACTGGGGCGCCTACCTCGGCACGCCGGATGAGATCCTGATCAGCGGCAAGGTGAGTGAGGTGGCCGAAGAAATCCAACGGGTGCGCAAGGCCGCGCGCCTGGAGAATGGCTGGATCATGGACACTTATCTGCTACGCAAACCCTGAGGTAACGTCCCATGCTTAAACTGTTTGCCCTGGCGCTGACCCTGCTAGCCGGTGCCGCTCATGCCGACGATACGCTGCACACCGACTTGCCGCTGTCGTACCTGGAGCAAACCCAGGGCGATGCGCGCAACCAACCGCTGGTGATTTTCCTGCATGGCTTTGGCAGCAACGAGGAAGACCTGTTTGGCATCAAGGACGCGCTGCCGTCCACGTGGACTTATTTGTCGGTTCGGGCGCCCATGCCGGTCGATCCGAATGGATTCCGCTGGTTTACCAAGACGCCGGGTGACGGCGATTACGATGGTGTCACGGCCGATCTTCAGCGCAGTGCGGGGCTGATCAAGGACTTCGTCGCCAAAGCCACCGCCAAGTACCACACCCGGAGCGATCGGGTGTTCCTGATTGGTTTCAGCCAGGGCGCGATCATGTCGTATGAGGTGGCGTTGCGTGACCCGCAGCTGGTGCGGGGGATTGCGGCGTTGAGTGGCAGCGTGTTGCCGGTGCTCAAGGCTGAGCTGAAACCGGATGAATCATTGGGCAAGCTGGCGATCTTTATTGGTCACGGCACCTTGGACCAGGCGCTGCCGTATGCATCGGCGACCCGGGCAAACGAGGTGCTGACGGGGCTGGGGTTGAAGCCGGAGTTTCATGGGTATCCGGGGATGAACCACACCGTCAGTGAGGCGGAAGTGCAGGACTTGAAGATTTGGCTGGAAAAAAGCCTGAGGCAAACGCCGTAAAAAATGTGGGAGCTGGCTTGCCTGCTCCCCCATTGGTTTTGTGTTGCTTGGGAGATCGGGTTACTTACCGCCTGTAATCTGCTTCACCAACGCCGCATGCCCCTTGGCATCATCCGCCCGCGAAATCGCCTGGATCACCAGCAAATGATTGCCCGAACCGCCGAGGAACGTGGATTGCAACGTCTTGCCGCCACCCTGGGTGGCGGTGCTGTCCACTTGGCGCAGGCCCAGGCCCTTTAAGTTCAGCTTCTTCTCGCTCTGCTTCTTGAAGTCAGGCAGCGCTGCGCTCTGGTCCTTGACGAAGCCGGCCACGGCGCCATCGAGGAACTGCGCGTCGTTATCCCCGATGGTTACTCCATCGTTACGCACGGTTTCGGCGACGATCACCACACTTTTCGTGGTTTGGTTGGCGTACATCGTGCCTTGGGTATCGGCGGTGCCATCATCCGCCTTGCCAGCCGGCAAGGTGTCGGCAGCGTAGGCCTTGGGCAGGTTGAAGGTGAACTTGCCGCCCAGGGTAGAGATGGTTTGCGTAGTTGGCTTGGAGGCGGCGAAGACACTGCCGGCAGTAAGCGCGAGGACCAGCAGGGCGGCGGTCTTGGTGAAAGTGGCCATGAAGCGCTCCAGGGATGAACGAAATTGCGGCATATTCTGTCAGAATTTTCGCAAGATCGTTCACCGATAGCCTCACACCTTGTCGGACTCTTCCTCGAGTCGGTCCATCTCAAACAGCCGCGCCAACTCCGTCCGCGCTTCTTGAGCGGTCTGCATCACTTTCGCTGCATCGTCGTACACCGCGTGTTGCGCCGCCAGCACTTGCAGGTCGTGGTTCTTGAAGCGCGTGATGCGCGCATCGGCCTGAGCCTGGCTCAAGCCCAGGCCGACCAGGGTGCGACGGCTCATTTCCAGGCTGGAGTAGAAGGTCTCGCGAATCGGTGAGGCGTCCAAGTCCACCAGGCGGTGCACGTGCTGGCGGTTACGCGCACGGGCGATGATCTTCATGTGCGGGTAGAGGTTGCGCACCAGTTCGGCAGTCTTGATGTTGATCTCCGGGTCATCCATGGCGATCACAAAGAACTCTGCCTGGTCGACCTTGGCCGCGTGCAGGATCTCCGGGCGTTGCGGGTCACCGTAGAACACCGGCATGCCACCGAAGCTGCGGGTCAGTTCGATGGTCTCCACCGAGGTGTCCAGGGCGATAAACGAGATGTTCTGCGCACGCAGGATCCGCGCCACTATTTGGCCCATACGGCCCATGCCGGCAATCACCACGCGCGGTGCATCGCTCTCGATGGCGCGGTATTCCTCCGGCACTTCCACCGGTTTGACCTTGGGCTTGAACAGCTTCGGGCACACCAGCAACAGCAGCGGCGTCACGGCCATGGAGAGGGTGATGGTCAGCACCAGCACATCATAGAGATGAGGTTCGAACAGGCCCTGGTCGCGACCGATCTTGAACACGACAAAAGCAAACTCACCCCCGGCCGCCAGCACCACGCCCAGGCGCAGGGCGCTTTCGCGATTGAGGTCGCCCACCCGTCGGCCCACGGCGTACAGCAGCGGCAGCTTCAAGCCGATCAGCAGCAGCGTCAGCCCGATCACCACCCATGGCGAGCTGAGCAACAGGCTGAGGTTCGCGCCCATGCCCACGCTGATGAAGAACAGGCCCAGCAGCAGGCCCTTGAACGGTTCGATCTGGGATTCCAGTTCGTGACGGTACTCCGAATCCGCCAGCAGCAAGCCAGCGAGAAACGCGCCGAGGGCCATGGACACGCCCACCAGTTCCATCAACCAGGCTGTACCGATCACCACCAGCAACGCCGTGGCGGTGGACACTTCGCGCAGACCGGTCTTGGCGACGATGCGAAACACCGGCCGCAGCAGGTAGCGACCGCCGATGATGACCACGGCGATGCTGCCGAGGATCTGCAAGACATGCTGCAGGCCCTGGGCTTCGGTGGTGGGGTGATCGCTGCCGGCCAACAGCGGCACCATGGCGATCAGCGGGATTGCAGCGATGTCCTGGAACAACAGAATCGCAAACGCGAGGCGACCGTGTGGTTGGTTCAGCTCTTTGCGCTCGGCAAGGCTTTGCAGGCCGAACGCGGTGGACGAAAGCGCCAGGCCCAGGCCGAGCACAATGGCACTGTTCCACGACTGGCCAAACAGCCACAGGGCCACCACGCCCATCACCAGGCCGGTGAGCAGCACCTGGGCCAGGCCAACGCCAAACACGGCCTTGCGCATTACCCACAAACGCTTGGGTGACAGCTCCAGGCCGATGATGAACAGCAGCAGTACCACGCCCAGTTCAGAGAATTGCGCGACGCTTTGCGGGTTGCCGATCAGGCCGAGCACCGACGGCCCGATGATCACGCCGGCAAACAGGTAGCCCAGCACCGCGCCCAGTTGCAGGCGTTTGGCCAGGGGCACGGTCAGCACGGCGGCGAGCAGGAATACCACGGCTGCTTGTAACAGGTTGCCTTCATGGGGCATTGCGAACTCCAGAATCTTTAAAGCCAATCAACAGGCGGGTATTAGAGCGCTTTTTACATGTCGAAAATTGTGTTTTTGCAGCGCGTGAGGCTGCATTGGGCGCTTTTCCTGCGGTAGATCGATGGTTTTGCCGGCTGGTCGGAAGGATGTACAAACAATTTCCCGGTGTGGGCGGGTGGCAGCTCATCCAATTCATCTACTAGGTTTTATGCTCTTGAGTTTATATTCCTTGGGTGGCATATTTGCATGGACTGGGACATTGAATACACGGATGAATTCGGAGCTTGGTGGGAAGCGTTGGGCGCAAAGGAGCAAGTCTCGGTGTCTGCCAGCGTTGATCTATTGGGGCTATTCGGGCCGGGTTTGCGCTTCCCCCACAGCAGCGATATCAAGGGCTGCCGGCACGGTAACCTGCGGGAACTGCGCATACAGCACGCGGGTAGGCCTTATCAGGTCTTGTACGCGTTCGATCCGCGACGATGCGCGTTATTGCTGATCGGCGGTGATAAAACCGGGCAACACCGATGGTATGAGGAACACGTCCCAGTGGCAGAAAAGCTGTACGACGTGCATTTGGATACATTGCGTAAAGAGGGCCGTACCCATGGCTAAAAAATTCGCTGAACTTCAAGCCCGCATGACGCCGGAATCCCGTGCCGAAGCGCAGCAGTTGTTCAAGCAGCATCTCAAGGAAATGCCCCTGCACGAGCTGCGCAAGGCTCAGCAGTTGAGCCAGGAAAGCCTGGCCAAAGCATTGAATATCAACCAGGCGGCGGTTTCCAAGATGGAGCGTCGCACCGACATGTACATCAGCACGTTACGCGACTATATCCGCGCGATGGGCGGCGAACTGGAGATTATTGCGACGTTTCCCGATGGCCAGGTCAAGATCGACAATTTCGCGTATTGAGTGCCATGCGGAAGCCTGGCCAGGTGCTGGGCTTGTCTGCTGCCGTTGTTACTTATCAGCCTGCATCACGGCGTGAGGCCCGACCGGCGCCAGGCTCACCGGCCTGCGGTATAACCCCACCGCCAACCCGACGATGATGGTCCCGATCGAGATCAGGTTGGGCGTGGAAATGCGCTCGTCCAGCATCAGCATCGAGCTGGTAATGCCAAACACCGGGATTAGCAACGACAGCGGCGCTACGGTGGACACCGGGTACAACTTGAGTAGGGAGTTCCAGCCCCAGTAGGCGAAGTGCGTGGCCAGGTACACCTGGAAGAGGATGGACAGGATCGCCGTCAGGTCGAGGTTGGCTTGCAAACCCTCGAACGCAGCGCCGCCATGCATCAGCCAGGCGGTGAGGAACAGTGGAATCGGTGGGATCAGGCTGGCCCACACCATGAACGAGAAGATCTCCTTGACCCCGGATTTCTTGATGATCACGTTGCCCACGCTCCAGGCTACTGCGCTGAGTACGATCAGCATGACGCCGAGCACCGCATGGTTGCCGTCCTGGGTGGAAATGATTCCCGCCAAACCGATCAGGGCCAGCACGGCACCGAGCATCTGCGCGCCGCGGATTCTCTCCTTGAACAGCACAACGCCCCAGCCCAGGGTGAAGAACACGCTGAGTTGAATGATCAACGATGCAATACCGGGGCTCACACCCACCTGGATGCCGTAGTTGATCACGCCCCACATGCCCAGCCCGAAAATAATGCCGTAGGCGGTCACATAGCTGAACTTGACGGCAGGGCGCTTGATGAAGAACACCAGCGGCAAGGCGGCAAGGGCAAAGCGGATGCCGGTGAGGACAAACGGATCGATAGCGCGCAGGCCCAGTTTGGTGATGGGAAAGTTGACCCCCCATACCAGGGTGACGAGCACCGCAAGCGACAGATGTTTTTTCAGCATGGACCCTCCTTGGGTCAGGCGGCACAGCGCGATTGCGATGTGTCGCCGGAAATTCAGTTCAAGGCGAACCGTTGCGGGCTGGGAGTTTTTGACACTCATTTTCCGGAAACCCCTTCGATATCAGCCCAACATGGGGAGCAATGATTCTAGGTTGCAGCGTTATGGCCCGCTTGCTATGCCAGGTCATATTTTGACAAAATCGGGCCATGTCGCCGACTTTCACCTATACCCCTTACACACCGGATAGTCCCGAAGCGGTGGTGACGCTGCGCGAGTACCCGTCCGGTACCGTGTTTCCACGCCACACTCACCGGCGCGGGCAGTTCGCCTACGCCTCGGCAGGCGCATTGAAAATGTTCACTGACCTGGGCAGTTGGGTGGTTCCGCCGCAGCGGGCGATCTGGGTGCCGGGCGGGGTGTCCCACGAGATGCACATGCGCGGCGACGTGGTGATGCTCAATACCTACCTGGACGACGACGCGGTACGGCGCACGGGGTTGTTGGACCATTGCCAGGTATTTGGCGTATCGCCGCTGTTGCGCCACCTTTTGGAAGCGGCGCTGGCGATTGGGCCGTCGGCGTCTCCCGGCGTTCGCGACCGGTGCGTGCTGACCCTGTTGGTCGATGAAATCGGCGCCATGCCCGAGTTGCCCCTTAGCGCGCCGTTGCCTTCCGAAGCCCGGCTGGCCCGCTCCTGTCAGCGCTTCCTCGAAGCGCCCACACAGAGAATCTCCATCTGCGAGATGGCCGATTGGTCGAGCATGAGCCGGCGCACCTTTACCCGAAACTTTCGCGAGTGCACCGGCATGACCTTTGTGTCGTGGCGCCAGCAGGTGTGCTTGCTGGAGGCTACTGCGCGACTCAGTCACGGCTCGTCCATCACCGAGGTGGCGTTCGAGTTGGGTTTCAGCAGTCCCAGCGCATTCACGTCGGTATTTCGTCGTAACTTGGGCGATTCGCCAGCGCGCTACCTGGCCAAGTCCAAGGCCGCTTCCATGTTCTGAAAGGAGGAGGGCGCCAACGTCGTGCCTTTTCCCCCAGCGGTACGGCATTGAGCCTCACCCTTTGTTACTATCGCCGTCCCTTTTCACCAGGAGTCACCGCCCCATGCAGCACCAGTGGGATGAAATGCACCGCACCCGCAAACCCACGTTCGTACTGTGTGGCGAGCCTCAGGGCGATGTGCTCAATCTCTACGTTCACGGTTATTCGGCGTTCTTCAACCGGCAACAATTGGGCAGCTTCAAGGCGCAGTTGGCGGGCATCGAAGGCTCGACCAACCTGATGCTGTTCTGGCCGGCGGGGCATTTTCTGGAAAACTTGTTCGCTCCCTTCAAGGATGTACTGGGCGCGATGCTCAGCGGCGGCAACCTGGGCGCGGCGACTGTGGGGGTGGGCAAGGCGATTGCTTATTTCCTCGATCACTACAAAAGCGTCGAGTCCCGGGTGGACGAAGTCGCCAGGAGCCTGTTACCGGAACTCGCCAGCTACTTGCACGGTGAGTCCCTTGAAGTACGGCGTATCAACCTGATCGGCCATTCCCTGGGTGCGCGCATTCTGGTCAAGAGCCTGTTGGCCAGCCCTGAAACTGCCCGCGAACTGCCATTGGACAACCTGTTGTTGATGGGCGGCGCGATCTGTACGTCGAGCCCGTGGGATGAAGTCTCGGCACCGCTCAAGGGGCGTGTGATCAACTGCCATTCCAGCAAAGACTGGGCCCTGGCGATGAAACCGGATACCGAACGTTGCATCGGCCGCTATGCGATCCCGGTCACGCCAGCGCTCAAGGCCAAGGTTACCAATGTGCACCTGGCGACGTTCGACCACGCCGCCTATTGGCCGCAGTTGCGGACGGTGGTGCAGTACACCGACCTGTTGCACGAGCGACGCGGCATGATCCGTTCCGATCAACGCAGCACTGAGGTACGTTTTGCCGAAGAGGACGCGGAACTGTTCCCGGCGCTGGTGCAGGCACGGCCGGAAGAATTGAAGTTCCTTGCTGAGTTGATGGCGCAAAAGCGCAGCGCTTCAATCGACGCCAGCGTGCGCGAGCCACTCAAATTGGCCATCGAGTTGCAACGCATGGGCGGTGATACTTTTATGAACCTGGCCCGCGGCCATGGCGTGAGTTACCGCCAGATCGCCGAAGATGTGGTGCAGCGGTTGGGGATCAAGTTTGACGAACCTCTCGATACCGTCGAATTGGCAGACCTGGAAGCCCAGGTTGCGGAAAAGCTCATCGAACAATACAAAGACAAACTCAGTAACGCTGACCGGCAGGTGTTCGACGCGGAGCTCAAGGCGGCCGCGCAAAAGGAGCAGGGGCTGTTCAGCCGTTTCGATGTTGGCCGATCAGCCACCACTGCGTTGAGTGGTACGGCGTTGGCCGGGCTGACCGGGTTTATCCTGCGCCGTGGTGCCGCCACAGCGATTCCGGTGGTGGGTCAGGCTGTGGCAGCGGCGATGCTGCTGGTGAGCGGTGTACGCGCGTTTTCCGGCCCTGCGTATTCGATCACCACCCTGGCAGTACTGGTGATTGGGTTGATCCGCCAGCGCATGGAGCGCGAAGCGATGAGCCAGGAGATGGACCTGGTGGTGCAAGTTGTCGAAGCGTTCGATCTGCCGCGGGAGACGGTGATGCGCACGGTTGCGTCTGACTGATAAGCTGCGTCTCTATCGAGTGTGTTTGCCTGGGATACCGCGTGAAATTCAGCCTGCCAAAAATCGCTACCGCCCCGTTTTGCCCGCCGGAAGTGGCCGGCTCCGTCGCCGTTGATCCCAAGGCTTCGTTCTTCAAGCGCGTGTTGATGTTCGCCGGGCCAGGCCTGCTGATCTCTATCGGCTACATGGACCCAGGCAACTGGGCCACGGCCATCGAGGCCGGCTCGCGTTACGGTTACAGCCTGCTATTCGTCGTGCTGCTGGCCAGCCTGGCAGGGATGGCGGTGCAATGCCTGTGCTCGCGCTTGGGCATCGCCACCGGCAAGGACCTCGCGCAACTGTGCCGTGAACGCTATAGCAAGCGATCCGCCCGCACCCAGTGGGTGTTGGCAGAAATCTCCATCATCGCCACCGACCTTGCCGAAGTGCTGGGCTGCGCCTTGGCGTTTCACCTGCTGCTTGGCGTGTCGCTGACCACCGGCATTGTGATTACCGCTTTTGACACATTGTTGATCCTGGCGCTGCAAAACCGGGGTTTCCGCCGCCTGGAAGCGATCATGCTGGCGTTGGTGGCGACCATTGGCGTGTGTTTCTTTATTGAACTGGTACTGATCAAGCCTTACTGGCCGGACGTGTTCAGTGGTTTTACGCCTTCACTGTCGGCCATCAGCGATGCCGCGCCGTTGTACCTGGCGATTGGTATTCTCGGTGCCACGGTGATGCCGCATAACCTTTACCTGCATAGCTCCATCGTGCAAACCCGCATGATCGGCAAGGACCTCGCCAGCAAACAGGACGCGGTCAAGCTGGCGCGCATCGACACCATCGGTTCGTTGGCCCTGGCCCTGCTGGTCAACGCTGCGATCCTGGTACTCGCCGCTGCCGCCTTCCACAAGACCGGCCACACCGACGTAGTCGAGATCCAGGACGCCTACCACCTGCTTGACCCGCTGGTCGGTGGCGCTTTTGCCAGCATCCTGTTTGGTGTGGCCCTGCTGGCTTCCGGTCAAAGCTCTACGTTTACCGGTACCATTGCCGGGCAGGTGATCATGGAGGGCTACCTCAACTTGCGCATTCCTTGCTGGCAGCGGCGCCTTATCACTCGTGGGCTGGCGCTGATCCCGGCGTTTCTCGGGGTATGGCTGATGGGCGACGATGCCATCGGCAAGCTCTTGATCCTCAGCCAGGTGGTACTCAGCCTGCAACTGCCGTTTGCGCTGTATCCGCTGATTCGCATGACCGGCGATAAGCAACTGATGGGGCCGTTCGTGAATCGGCTGCCGACACGGTTGCTGGCGTGGTTCCTGTTTGCGGTGATCAGTGGGGCGAATGCGTGGTTGATTGCGCAGTGGGTGTTTTGATTGGCGCTGTGCAGCCATTGCGAATCTCTACACCAGGATCGCCAACGTCGTGTACTGGGCGACCTGGGGGGCGGCCGTCAATAACTTCATCGGTTCGCTCACGGCCGTCGCAACGATGAGCCGATCAAAGGGGTCCTTGTGATGGTGCTCGAGATCCTTCACCGCAATGGTATGTTCTGAAGTGATGGGCAGTTCGACGAACCCGCTTTCCAGGCAGTACCAACGGATTTCCTCCAGATCGACAGTGAGTTTCCCTAACCCGACCTTGATTGCCATCTCCCAGAATGTTGCAGCGCTGATGTAAATATCTGCAGCATCCTCAATCAGCTTTTTGGCTTTGCTCGATAGCTTGGGATCATCAGTCAGTGTCCAAAGCAGGATATGGGTATCGAGCAGCACTCTCACGCTGGGTTGCCTTCGAAAGCATCCAGTAGATCGTCAGGTAACGGTGCGTCGAAGTCTTCGGGTATGACGAATTTCCCTTTCATGGCCCCGATTCTCCGGCCTTTGGCTTTGCCCACGGGGACAAGCTGGGCCATCGCACGCCCATGCTTGGCAATCGTGATGACTTTGCCAGCAGCGGCCTGATCAACCAGTTTTGACAGATTGTTTTTCGCTTCGCCCAAAGGAACAATAATCATGTGGTTATCCCCATATTTTGGCCACATATAGCCAAAACTAGGTGCGCTATCAGAGACAGCGCGACCGCTGGCTGAAGCGACTCGCTCAGAGCGCGATTTTTTGTTGTAAATGACGTCCATGGCAGGTCTCCAAAAAGATGTCAGCGAAGTCTGCCGCAGCGCGTCTAGCAGAGAAATGCTGGCCCGAAAAATCAGAACGGACCTACTTTTTCCAGTAAGAAAACTTCCTGCGTAGGCACGCTCCTCACGCGCTGTATCGCTCACCGATCCCAATATGGCACGACCCCAAAACACTCCACGAAGTAATCAATCACTGTGCGCACCTTCAGTGACATGCGTCGGCTCCCTGGCCACAGTGCCGCGATCTGCTGCGGTTCCAAGGTGGTAGCCACTTCGTATTCCGTGAGCACCGTCTGCAAAGTGCCGGCACGCAGGCCTTCGCCGATCAACCAGGAAGGAAACACCACCAGCCCGAGGCCTTGCTCGGCAGCGTGGCTTAGGGTGTCGGCGTGGTTGCCGGTGATCGGGCCCTTGACGCTATAAGGCGTCCAGTCGCCTTGGCCTCTGCGGAAGAACCAGCGTTGTTGTCCGGTGATGCCCTTGTAGGCCAGGCACTGGTGGTTGATCAGTTCGTCGGGATGTTGGGGAGTCCCGTGCCTGGCCAGGTAGGCCGGGCTTGCGGCGATGCGAAAGCGTTGGGGCGCGAAGATGCGCGCCTGCATGCTGGAGTCGTTGAGCACACCAATGCGGAACAGCAGGTCAGTGCCGTCTTGCAGCGGGTCGACGAACGTATCGGTTTGCTGGATATCCAGTTGCAGTTTCGGATAGCGCCGGCATAACTCGCCCAGCCACGGTGACAGGTGACGCTGGCCGAATACCATGGGTGCATTGATGCGCACCAGGCCGCTGGGTTCGCTTTCCTGCTCTTGCAGGGCTTGGCTTGCAGCTTCCAACTGCTCCAGCACCAGGCGTGCATGCCGCCCGAGCAGGCGCCCGGCTTCGGTAGGGCTGACCGCCCGGGTGTGGCGGTACAGCAACTGTTGCCCCAACGCCTGTTCCATCAGCTGTATTTGCCGGGAAATAGACGAAGGCGCCAGGCCCTCACGCCGCGCCACTTCGGAAAAGCTGCCGAGGTCCAGTACCGCGACGAAGAGGCGCAGCGCCTTGAAACTCAGTTCATTCAAACCGTGCATCCTGCCTCCAGGCTGTGCGCTGTACGCAAAGGTGTTGTTGGCATACTCCCATTTATCGCACAGGACGGCCACTGGATAATGCGCGCCATGTTTCCCTTTTGAAGCGCAGGTGATGTATGCAGGCAAGTTCTATCGAGGGTGTGGCGCAGGCCACGCCGAAAAAAAACGTTCTACGGTTGCTGTTGTTGCCCCTGGTGATCCTGGCGGGCATGGGCCTGTCGGTAGAGGCAGGTTTGCTCGGACCACTGGGTGTGCAGGTGGGGCATTTGTGGGCAACGTTGAGCATCTTTGGCGTGGGTTCGGCGATTCTGTTTTTGCTGCTGCTGTTCAGTGGCCCGCAAAAGGGGCCGGCGCTGACCGACTTGCCACGCTGGCAGTTGATTGGAGGCTTCCTGGGGCCTATGTACGTCGTCGTACTCACCCTGGCTACGCCGCACATTGGTATCGCCATGACCATGATCGCGATTCTGTCCGGGCAAGTGGGCAAGAGTGTGCTGATCGACCATTTCGGCTGGTTCGGCACCGCGCGCAAACGCGTCAATGGCGAGCGCTGGATAGCGTTGGCGTTGATTGTGGCGGCACTTGTTCTGATTGCGCGAGGATAAGACGATGAACCTGATTGTGTTATTGGTGCTGGTGATTGCCGCCGGAGCGGTGTTGAGTGTGCAGGCTGCCATCAACGGGCGTCTGGGCCAGGCGGTCGGTGTATTGCGCAGTAGCTTGCTGACCTTCGCGGTGGGTGCCCTGACGACCGCGCTGTTGATTTTCTTCTTCGAACCGGCCCAGGCCGTGAGCTTGCTGGACGTGCCGAAATGGCAATTGACCGGCGCGTTGTTCGGCGTGGTGTACATGATGGTGATGGTCGGCGCGGTGCCCATCGTCGGAACGGCCGTCGCGACGGTGGCGGTGATCGTTGGGCAATTGGGCATGGGCATGCTCATCGATAACTTCGGCTGGCTGGGCAACCCGGCCATCGAGTTATCGGGCAGCCGGATTGTGGCGATGGCCTGCCTGGCTCTGGCCCTGGTGTTCATGTACCGCAGCAATACCCGCACCGACTGATGGTTTGAACCATCGCTGGCGGCTGGCAGTCACTGCTTTAGGTGCTGGCAGTCGCCAGACCGCGACGACCATGAAAAAGGAGTCTGACCATGCCAGATAAGACCTGTGCCTGCCCGCACTGCAAGTGCGTATTGGGCGTTGACGCGGTAATGAAAGACGGTAAGGGCTATTGCTGCCAGGGATGTGCCGAGCACCATGCGCATGGTGAACCGTGTGCGGCTGCTACGGGCTGTGAGTGCGCCAAATCAACCCATGGCTGAACTCGGTCGAAACTGTGGGAGCGGGCTTGCTCGCGAAGGCTGTGTCAGCCAACAAATTTGCTGACTGACACAGCCTTCGCGAGCAAGCCCGCTCCCACATTGGTCTGCTTTGTTGCGGCTACTGGGTTTCCAGTTCAAGCCTGAGGCTATGGTCGGACAGGCGCTGCCTGCCTTTGACTACACCGCTCGTGCGTCGCCCCTCCAACGCAAAAACCACCGTCTGCGCCGAGTGCAAGTCATCCGGCAACGGCTGGAATATCTTCAGCACCATCCGGCCGGGTTGGCGCTGTAGGCTCACTTGGCACTCGACATGCTTGGCCATCGGCCCGAATAGCGTGTCCTGGGTGTAGTCAATGCGTGCTTTGCCACGAACCGGTACAGGTAAAACCATGGTTATCGCTCCTTGATCAAGCCTGGGCGCGCGCGTCCGAGCGGCGCCATTGCACATTAGTGATGCCGTACTTCTCGGCCTGCTCCTGGCTGGTCTTCTTGACGTGCTCGCGCGCGAAACGGCCGATACGCCCAATGCCCGCGTCACAACTCGCCCAGTGCCAGGCCTCCAGGGTATCGAGCTTTTCCAGGCGGATGATGAAGGACTTGGGTTCACCGTGCAGGATGTAGTCGATCACAAACAATTTTGCATTATTCATTGGCCCATTAACCCTCCGTGTATAACCAAGTGATCTCTACTGGCCGCAAAAATTCATTCGGATTGTCGAGCGGTGGTCATTACCATGGTGGCTCACCCTTGATAGATGTGCCCCCCATGGCCCTGGCCGCGCCGCCCGACCTCAGTGATCACGCCGTTCCCGTGCAGCCCCTGGCGCGCACCTATCCGCGTGGGTTGTATGTTGAACCCCATAGCCACGATTGGGGCCAATTGCTTTACGCCATGAGCGGCGTGATGTGGGTCGAGACGCCGCGCGAAGCCTTGGTCGTGCCGCCGCAGCGTGCGGTATGGCTGCCACCGGGGGTGGAGCATGGGATTCGCGTGGTCTCGGATTTGCAGATGCGCAATATCTACCTGCGACCGGCGCTAGCGGCCACGCTGGACAGTCAGGTGCAGGTGATCGAGGTCGGTGGGTTGCTGCGTGAGTTGATCGTCACGCTGGTGGAGGAGGGCGATAGCGGCGATGCGGCGTATTACGACGCCGTGGTCAACCTGGCCTTGCTGGAGCTGCAACGGGCGCGACGCTCGCAGATCCGCATCGCCATGCCGGTGGAGGCAGACCGTCGGCTGATCAACGCCTGCCAGGCGGTTATGGCCGCGCCCTCCCTGGAGATTTCTTTCGAGCAGCATGCGCAAACGGCCGGAGCCAGCGTGCGCACCTTGTCACGCCTATTCCAGAACCACTTGGGTATGGGCTTCGCCGAATGGCGGCGTCAGGTGCAGTTGGCTACGGCGGTGGCGGAATTGATCCAGGGTCAGCCAGTCAGTGCTATCGCACGCTCCCTCGGCTATTCGCCCAGCAGTTTCAGCGATATGTTCCGGCGTGAACTTGGCGTGGCACCCTCGCAGTACGTCGGTTGAAGATTTGGCCGAAAGCCTGAAGCACTTGGCCGATGCTTCAGGAATGTGCTCTCTACACTGAGCGCATCCACTCATAAGGCACCGTCCCCATGAACTACCTGATTTCTCTCGCCATCGGCCTGTTTGTCGGCGTGATCTATGGCGCCCTGGATTTCCGCTCGCCTGCGCCGCCGGCCATTGCCCTGGTCGGCCTGATGGGCATGCTGCTCGGCGAAAAACTCTGGCCCATGGGCCGACAGCTGGTGGGCGCTTGGTTGTCTTGATCTGTTTTTTTCACTTCGATGGATATCGGCTATGAAAGCACTGCAATTTTCCGCCACCGGCGACCTCGCCGCCCTCAGCTTCGTCGACGTCGCCACCCCGGTGCCGGCTGCCAATGAAGTGTTGGTACAGATCAAGGCCGCCGGCCTCAACCCCAGTGACGTCAAAAATGTGCTTGGTCGCTTCCCCTACACCACGCTGCCGCGCATTCCCGGCCGTGATTTCGCCGGTGTTGTGGTGCAAGGCCCGCAGGAACTGCTCGGCCAGGAAGTCTGGGGCACTGGTCGCGACCTCGGTTTTTTTGCTGACGGTTCCCACGCTCAATACCTCACCGTGTCGGCCAAGGGCGTGGCGCAAAAGCCTGGCCATTTGAGCTTCGCCCAGGCTGCCAGCCTTGGCGTGCCGTATACCACCGCCTGGGACGCCCTGGAGCGCAGTGGTGTGACCAAGGGCACACGCTTGCTGGTCATCGGCGCCAATGGCGCCGTGGGCAGCGCGACCCTGGCCCTGGCGAAAGTTCGTGGCGCCCAGGTGCTGGCCGCTGTGCGTCGGCCGGAGCAAGTCCACGTGTTGCAGATGCAGGGCGTTGAGGCGATTGCCTTGGGTCAACCGGAGGCATTGGGTGCGCAGGTCAATGCGGTGTTCAAGGGCGGCGCCGATGTGATCTTCGACACCACCGGTTTCTGGCTACCGCCAGCCGTGGCAGGCCTGGCGCCGTTCGGTCGCATCGCGATCATCGCGGCACCGGTGGATGGCCATGTACAACTGCCGGCCCTGGCCCTGTACCGCAAGGGCGGCTCGGTGGTGGGGATCAATTCGTTGCTCTACAACTGCGAGCAGTGCGCGGTGATGCTGAGGCAGTTCGGGCGCTTTTTTGATGAAGGCTTGCTGCCGCTGCCCACCGGCCTGCGTGAAGTGGCGCTGGCTGATGGGTTGCAGTGCTACGAGGACGTGAACCAAGGCAGTGCGGACAAAATCATCTTCCTGCCCTGACACGGTTTGATCTTTACTAGGCTTCGGGAACACCTTTTTCCCAGGCTGACCAGTTCTTGAGGATTGCCTGTACCAGCGGGTTGCCCGTGCGATACAGGTTCTCCAGCGCTGGCACGAACCCACCCTGATCCGCGTATTTCAGCAGGTTGTCCACTTCGCTGTAGCCAGGATAGGGGCGGTCGAAGTCTGAACCTGCACGCACCACCGCCAAGCGCTGGATATCCACCAACCCCTCACGGCTTGCACGCAACAGCGCTTCATAGGTGGAGTTGTCTTCCTGCTGGGTAGTGCAGTACTCACCTTTGTTGTCCGTCAGCAACTTGGTCCAGACTTCCGCACGTTCGCTCAGGCGCGTGCCGGAAAACCACGTATTACCCGCCAAGGTGTCGCAGCGGGTGACCTGTGGTGGCTGGTTGGCCGGGGCGGCAGGGTAGTGTTTGCGCCAGGCGCTGGACGCTTTGCTTTCAGTCAGTTCAACCGTGTGCGACAAGGCAAACGCCTTGGCCTGCAACTTGGGGTTCAGCTCGAACACTTCGGTCTTGTAGTCCAGCGGTGGTTTCTCGTTGGGCCCCTTGGTGTTGATGCCAATGTAGCCGGTCGGCCAATCCTTGGGTGCGTCCCGCGAATCCAGCTCCCACTGAGTGCCGAACTCCACCAGGTAGTGTGCCCAGGCGGTGGTGCCGATGGTGCCATGCTTGGGGCTGATGCCGGCGATCCCGGCGATCAGGAAATAGCTCTGGCGCAAGTCGAACTTGGGAGACAAGGCCAGGGCCAGCGTGGACGCGGCGGCATTGGTCTGACCCATGCCGGTCACCAGCAGGCACACATCCTGGGTGTTGCAGCGGATCACCGGGTATTCGGCGGACAGCCCCGGTACGCGCACTTCCTGCTTGAGTTCCAGGCGATCGATCCAGGTTTGTGCCTCGGGGGCGAACATGGTGATCAGCATCACTTTGGGTTTGATCGGCGTCGGCGTGTCAGCCATTGCCACGTGAGGCAGTATGGCCAGGCCCGCGGCGATTGAAAATCGAGTCAGCGTATTCATCTAATGCTCCTTTATCAGAATTGGTAGCCGACGCCGGCGTAATAGCCCCAGCCATCGGAACGGGCGCGGAAGTTGCCCTCGCCGAAATTCAACTCACTGCCGTCTTCCCAGTTGCCGCCGTTATGAAAGTAACGGCCAACCAGGGTGAAACGCAGGTGGGTGAACGAGTACAGCAGCACGTTGGTGGCCACCAGGGAATTGGCGGTGCGCGCCGGATTGTCCTTGTGCAGGTCTGAGCCGAAATCGTAGTTGGTGAAGCCGATATAGGTCAGTGAGGCGCCGTTGTCGAACTTGCTGATGGGCACGATGTACTTCATTTGCGCGCGGTAACCGTCCCACGAGTATTCATTGCTGGCGCCGTAGTTCTCCCACTGGTAACGCCCGTAGAAGTTGGCCGACAGGTTCACCCGCGAGTGGGTGTCGATGTCAGTGCCCAGGCCGCTGTACAGCGTGTTCGCGCGGTTTTCCTTACGGCTGCCGTGGTCGTAGATCCAGTCAAACGCCACATACCATTCCTTGAACGGCCCGATGGCCAGGCTGCGGCCTGCCAGGTAGTCGATGGAAATACGCGGCTCGTGCTCCATGAATACCGGCGAGCCGTGGTCCCACACGCCCTTGTCATTGCTGTTACCGATGGTGAGGATCTTCGGCACATCGATGTATCCGTACAGCTCGAATGGCCCTTTGCGGCCGAAATACTCGTATTCCAGGTAGACATCATCCTGTGGCTTGGGGCCGAAGCTGATGTCTTTGCTGCCGATCAATGTCAGGTCCTGGTTGAACCAGTCCGACAGGTACGGGCTATTTTTTGCCGGGCTGGCTTCAGGGCTCTTGGTTTTTGGGCTTAGGGTTTCGCCCTGTGCTGAGTCATCCACTGGTTTTTCCTGCGCCAAAATGGGCACGCTGAGTACTCCCGTAACGGCGGCCAGTAGCAAGGAAACACCAAAGGGAGCAGGACGCCTTGAGGTGGGTTGCATTGAAAATCCCTATTCGTACGCGGTTTGAACCCGATTCCTCGGGTGAGGAAGAACTTGGCTGGCAAGTTCGTTCCGCAAACGTTTGCACAGGCTGTACCAACTTTGCTCAATCAATTGATCAGCCTGAAAAAAACCGGGATTAGTCAACCTTTTGGTCAGAATTGACGGGGTGTCATTTTTTCGATTCGGTTAAACAAATGCATCGCGGTTTCCCTTCGATAGTCACTCGGCGTCTGGTCCATCTCGATACGAAAGTGCCGGTTGAAGTTCGACAGGTTGGCGTAGCCCACTTCAAAGCAGATGTCCGCCACCGACATATCGCTTTGCAGCAACAACCGGCAGGCGCGCTGCACGCGGAATTTACGCATCAAGTCGATAAAACCATGGCCGGTGTTGCGCTTGAAGAAGCGCGAGAAGCCCGGTTCGCTCATTTCCAGCTGCTGCGCGATCACCGAAAGGCGCACATCGCCGGTGAGCTCGCGCATCAAATAGTCGAATGCCTTGTTGATGCGTTCGGCGCTGCGGGCGTCCAGGGTCGGCGCGTAGCAGGGGCTTGCCAGGGCCTTGACCTGCGGTGTCGGGGCGTTTTTCAGGCAGTCCAGCAGTTGCAGGAATAGGATCAACCGTTGCAGGCCATGGGCGCGCCCGATGTCTTCCATTAAACGCGCGGCCTGCAGCGCCGTCTCGCCCGTGAATTCGAGGCCGCGTCGGGCGTGCTCGAACAACGGCTGCAAGTCGCCGAGTTCAGGCAGGGTCTTGCGCAGGGCGAGGAGGGCGGCGCCGTCGAATTGCAAAACCACATCGCGACCGGCCAGGTACTCACCCGGGGCCAGTTCGCCGATCCAGTCGTGGGGCAGGTCGGGGCCGATCAAGGCGACGTGCCCGGCACTGAACGCACCGATGTAGTCGCCGGCGACCAGTTTGCCGCTGCCTTGGCGGATCAGGTGGATTTCAAATTCGGGGTGGTGGTTCCAGCGCGCCAAATCATAGGGGTAGTCGTGTTCGAACCAACGGAAGCAGTGGTCCGGTTCGGGCAGGATCACTTCCAGCTCGGCGGGGCGGTGCTCGAACAGCTTGGCGCGGCTGGCAGGCATGGGAGGCTTCTTGTGATTCTTGGATCGATCCAAAATACGCGCCTCGGTCGTGGGAGCGCTACCCCCGGTTTCGCTTGGCACTGATACTTTTTTAACGTCGAGCCCAAGGTTAAAAAAGTACCAGTCAAGCATTCGTCACGCGTTTGTGGAGGGCTTGGACGAGCTGCTGTAATTGGCCCTCAACAACAAAAACAACAGGTAGAAACCGCTATGTTCAAGCTCCCGCAAGCGTTGTTCCTGCTGTCAGGCCTGGCGCTGGCCATCCCCAGCTATGCCGTCGACACCGTCACCATCGCTACGGTCAACAACAGCGACATGATCCGCATGCAGCGCCTGTCCAAGGTGTTCGAAGCACAGCATCCGGATATCAAGCTCAACTGGGTCGTGCTGGAGGAAAATGTGCTGCGCCAGCGCCTCACCACCGATATCGCCACCCAGGGCGGGCAGTTCGACGTGCTCACCATCGGCACCTACGAAACTCCATTGTGGGGCGCCAAGCACTGGCTGGAACCGCTGACCCAACTGCCGGCCGACTACGACGCCGATGATATCTTCCCCTCGGTGCGCCAGGGCCTGTCGGTCAACAACACCCTCTACGCCTTGCCGTTCTACGGCGAAAGCACTGTGACCTACTACCGCACCGACCTGTTCCAGCAAGCCGGCCTGAGCATGCCCACGCACCCGACCTGGACCCAGCTCGGCGAGTTCGCCGCCAAGCTCACCGCCAAGGACAAAGGCCAGTACGGCATGTGCCTGCGTGGCAAGGCTGGCTGGGGCGAGAACATCGCCTTGCTGAGCACCATGGCCAACGCCTTTGGCGCACGCTGGTTCGACGAGCAATGGAAGCCCGAGCTGACCAGCCCCGAGTGGACAGCGGCCGCCAACTTCTACGTCAACACCCTCAAGCAATACGGCCCGCCGGGCGTCTCCAGCAACGGCTTCAACGAGACCCTGGCGCTGTTCAACAGTGGCAAATGTGCGATCTGGGTCGATGCCAGCGTGGCCGGTTCCTTCACCACCGATAAAACTCAAAGCAAGGTCGCCGACAGCGTAGGTTTCGCTGCCGCACCTACCGAAGTCACGGATAAAGGTTCCTCGTGGCTCTACGCCTGGTCCCTGGCCATCCCGGCTACCTCAACGCACAAGGACGCCGCAAAGGCCTTTATCACGTGGGCCACCTCCAGGGACTACATCCAACTGGTCGCTGACAAAGAAGGCATCACCAACGTACCGCCAGGCACCCGCCAGTCCACCTACAGCGAGGCGTATTTGAAAGCCGCACCGTTTGCCCAAGTAACTTTGGAAATGATGAAACACGCTGACCCCGCGCATCCGTCGGCAAAACCGGTGCCTTATGTGGGCATCCAGTATGTGACCATTCCCGAGTTCCAGGCCATCGGCACATCGGTCGGCAAGTTGTTCTCGGCGGCGCTGACCGGCGGTATGTCGGTTGACCAGGCCTTGCACCAAGCGCAGTCCACTACCGAGCGCGAGATGAAACGCGCCGGCTATCCGAAGTAATTTCTACAGGACATTTTCATGAAACGTCTCGAAGGTAAAAGCGCGCTGATCACCGGATCGGCGCGCGGAATCGGCCGTGCGTTTGCCCAGGCCTACATCGCTGAAGGTGCTAAGGTCGCCATCGCCGACATCAACCTGCAACAAGCCCGGGTCACGGCTGCCGAGTTGGGCCCACAGGCTTACGCGGTAGAGATGGATGTCACCGACCAAGCCTCCATCGATGATGCAATTGCCGCCGTGGTGGCCGAGGCCGGCAAGCTGGATATTCTGGTCAACAACGCCGCGCTGTTCGATTTGGCGCCCATCGTCGACATCACCCGCGAGAGCTTCGAACGGCTGTTCTCGATCAACGTCGCCGGCACACTCTTCACTCTGCAGGCCGCCGCGCGGCAGATGATCAGCCAGGGCCACGGCGGCAAGATCGTCAACATGGCCAGCCAGGCCGGGCGCCGGGGCGAGCCACTGGTGGCGATCTACTGCGCGACCAAGGCCGCGGTGATCAGCCTGACGCAATCGGCAGGGTTGAACCTGATCAAGCAAGGGATCAACGTCAACGCCATTGCACCGGGTGTGGTGGAGGGTGAGCATTGGGACGGGGTGGATGCGCTCTTCGCCAAGCATGAAGGGCTGGCGCCAGGCGAGAAAAAGAAGCGGGTAGGGGATGAGGTGCCGTTTGGGCGGATGGGCACGGCGGAGGATTTGACGGGAATGGCGGTTTTCCTGGCTTCCAAAGACGCTGACTATGTTGTGGCGCAAACGTACAACGTGGATGGCGGCAACTGGATGAACTAAAGCCTGTTCAGACAAAAGGAGATCCAATGTGGGAGCTGGCTTGCCTGCGATAGCGATGGGTCAGGCAATAAGGTTATAGCTGACAGACCGTCATCGCAGGCAAGCCAGCTCCCACCTTGGAATCTCATTGTTCTCGAAAGAGGTGCTACTCGGCAAAACTGCGATCAAAGAAGTAAACCTCCCCAGGCTTCAGATTCTTCAGCGTCGCCTGGGGCCGGCCGCCTTCACCATTCTTCTTGCGGCCCGTCTCGCATAAATACCCTGCCTCAGTCAGCTTCAACAAACGCTGGCGAATACTGGTCTTCAACACCGGCCGCGCGAGCACCAGGGAAAAGATCGTGGTCGCTTCGGGCGCGCTGAATTCATCGCCCAAGAACATCAACGGCAAGCTGCTGTACAGCGACTTGGAGAACAAGCGTTCCTGCACGGCGGCCACGATGCTGTTGTGATCGAACGGCAGCTTGATGCTGCCATCGGCCACCGTGGCCAGCGAAAACCAGCCTTGATGCTCACCCAGCGTCACTTCATCCGCGACAATCGCCAAGTAGTAAGTGGACGACGACCAGCACCGCGGATCACGAAACGCATCCCCCACCGTGCCCACTTGCTCGCTCCAGGCTAGCTCCAGGCCGACCTTGTCGCTTGAACGCAAACGCTCCACCGCATCCTGGAGGCTCAGATCTTGCACGCCGCCATTCACCACCACGCCGGGTAATGCCCAGTGCCCAGCGAACGGTTCGGCTTCGCGCTTGTTCAGCAGCAGCTTCAATTGGCCGGAGGCGCGGCAGTAAAACAGCACACACAGGTCGACGGTATGGAGGTAGGCGCTCAGTGTCATGTGACGTCCTTCTAAACAGCGGTGGGGCACAGTCTAACGAATCGAACAGATATGTCATGTACTGGCGCCAAGATAGATAAATAAATGTTTCTTGCAATGAAAGTACATGACATGTACTTTTGTTTCCAGGCCACAGGAGAGCTGCCATGACCCTCGCGAAAACTGCCATTGCTTCATTCGACGTCGACGCCCAGAAGAGCTTCACGCCGCTGTGCCCCGATGAGTTACCGGTGGCCGGCGGCGACCAGATCGGTGCCGAGCTCAACTTCATGGCGAGCCTCGCCGGCCACCGTGTCGGCAGCAAGGACGCCCACACCCCGCACGCGCCCTGGGTGGTCACCCAGCACAGCGAGATGCTGCGGCCCACCGGCCTGGCCCATGCCGATGTGACGTGGGTGAGCCACTGCGTTCCCGGCACCGAAGGCTTTACCTTGCTCGACGAGCTGCCCACCCCGTATGACTACGATTACTTCATCTGGAAAGGCGTCGAACCCGACCTGCACCCCTACGGCGCCTGCTACCACGACCTGCACGACAAGCTGTCCACCGGCGTGATCGAGTACCTGAACGCCAGAGGCGTCAGGCGTGTGATCGTCGGCGGCCTGGCCTTGGACTACTGCGTCAAGACCACCGCGTTGCAACTGCTCAAGGCCGGCCTGGAAGTGGTCCTGCACCTGCCGGCGTGCCGGGGTATTACCGAGGAGGGCGGCGTACAGGCCGTCAATGCGTTGCTCGAAGCCGGTGCCGTCATCAGCAGCACCCGCGAAGAACTGGCCGCGATGGCCGCGCGTTAAGGAGACACACCATGGAAAGTGCATACGACTACGAATCCCCGGTGATCCAGGGTTTGCTCGACACCGACTACTACACCTTCACCATGATGCAGGCGGTGTTGCACCAGCACCCCAATGTCGATGTGGAATACAACTTCATCGTCCGGTCCAAGGAAAAGCTCGGCCACTTGATCCCGCAACTGCGCGACGAGCTGGAGAAGCTCGCCGGCCTGCAGATGCGTGAGGGCGAGCTGCGCTTCTTGTTCAACCCGCGTTTTCGTGAGTACCTCACGCCGGATTACGAGCGCTTTCTCGGCCTGTTCCGCTTCAACCTGCGTTATATCCACGTCAGTGAGGTCGACGGCCAACTCAACATCCGCGTGGTCGGCCCGATGCTGCATTGCATCATGTTCGAGCAACCGGTACTGGCGCTGGTCAGCGAGCTGCGCAACCGCGATAAATACCCCGACGTGACCCTGGAAGACATCACCCGTAAGCTCTACCAGAAGTTCGACTGGCTGGAGAAAAACCTCAGCCGCGACGAGTTGGCCGACTTGCGCGTCTCCGATTTTTCCACCCGCCGGCGCCTGTCGTTCAAGGCCCAGCGCGAAGTGGTCGACATCATGCGCCGCGACTTCCCCGGCCAGTTCGTCGGCACCAGCAACGCGCACCTGGCCTACGAATTCGACCTGCCGCTGATCGGCACCATGGCCCACCAGTGGATGATGGTGCACCAGCAACTGGGCCGGCTGCGCGAAAGCCAGAACGCCGGCCTGGAAAACTGGGTGCGTGAATACCGCGGCCGCTTGGGTATTGCCTTGACCGACACCATCAGCACCGACTTTTTCCTCAAGGATTTTGACCTGTACTTCGCCAAACTGTATGACGGGCTGCGCCAGGACTCCGGCGACCCCATCGTCTGGGCCGACAAAGTCCTGGCCCGCTACAAGCAACTGGGCATCGACCCGATGACCAAGGACCTGATGTTTTCCGATGGCCTGAACTTCGAAAAATGCTTGCCGATATTGCGCCACGTGCGCGGCAAGGCCAAGTTCGGTTTCGGCATGGGCACCAGCCTGGCCTGCGATGTGGAAGGCGTCGAACCGCTGAGCATCGTGATGAAACTGGTGCGGGTGCACGGTGAGCCGGTGGTGAAGTTCTCGGATGACCCGATCAAGAATGTCTGCGAAGACCCCTCGTTTTTGCAGTACGCGGCAAAGGTGTTCAATGTCGGCAGCGTGGAGGTGTGACATGCAAAATCGTATCGCGCAGGAACTGAATATCAATCGGCAACTGGTCAAGGGCGGTGAAGCCAAGGAAATTCAACGGCGCATCGACTTCATCAAGACCACCTTGCGCAGCTCCGGCTGCAAGGCCCTGGTGCTGGGCATCAGTGGCGGCGTCGATTCCCTCACCGCCGGCCGCCTGTGCCAACTGGCAGTCGAGCAGTTGCGGGCCGAGGGCTACGTCTCACGCTTTGTCGCCATGCGCCTGCCCTATAAAACTCAGGCAGACGAAAGCGACGCCCAGGCCTCCCTGGATTTCATCACCCCGGACCACACCGAAACGCTGAACATCGCCGCCAGTGTCGACGGCCTGATGGCCAGCCTGACCGCTACCGAAGCCAACGCCAGCCAAGTTGACTTCATCAAAGGCAACGTCAAGGCGCGCACACGGATGATTGCCCAGTACGCTGTAGCCAATCTGCACAACGGCCTGGTGGTCGGCACCGACCACGGCGCCGAAGCACTGATGGGTTTTTTCACCAAATTCGGCGACGGTGCTTGTGATCTGGCACCGCTGTCGGGCCTGACCAAAACCCAAGTGCGCTTACTGGCCAGCGCCCTCGGCGCGCCGGACAACCTGGTGCATAAACATCCCACCGCCGATCTCGAAGAGCTGGCGCCGGGCAAACTGGATGAACACGCCTACGGCTGCACGTATGCAGAGATCGATGCCTACCTGATGGGCGAACCGGTGAGTGAGCACGTGAGGTCGATTGTCGAGGGGGCGTACAGCAAGACAGCACACAAACGCTCGCTGCCTATCACCCCCGCGTGATCGTTCCCCAAACGACTAAGATCCACCGTGGGCGCTGGCGTGCCTGGGATAGCGGTGGGTCAGCGAACAGTCATGCTTCCTACCGGTGAAAATCGCTCCCCAGCCGTCCGCGGGAACTGTTTTTCCGCTCATGACCACAGATGGAATGTTGATCCAGCGCCCAGTCGGTTGGGGTTGGCAGTTATCGATTCCAGTATCTGAGGTCTTGCTATGTCCTATGTAAATCTTCGTCAGGAAACACCTTATTGCGGTGATTTCAGCCCTCGCTGCGAGCAACCCAAGGCTACCTCTGATAATGCTGGTTGGCGTGCACCCAACTCAGTGGTTGCGCGGGACTTCGCTAGAAACTTCGATTACTTCCAGAGTGCTGACAGCGGGTTTGTGACGCAGAAATCCCTTCAGAACGCGGCTAACCGCCCACTGACCGGAAATCCGTTTCATGATCAGATGACGTTTTTGGCAAGGGAGATTCTCCAACGGCCTGAATTGAACGCCATGCTTGACGGAATCAACCATGGCGGTTCATCAGATGGGTTGATCAGCAAGGGCGACGTGGACCGGACCGTTGCTCACATCGATCAGCAAGAAGCACCTCCCATGCGGGAATTTCCAGGGCGGTACAGCGGCGCCATGCAGCGCCAGCGCCTCGAAAACCAATATGCACCTCAGGCTGATTGGCAACAGCCAATCATGTCTGCACCGCACTACGCTAATGAAAACCAATGGGATGGCTCGATGTCAGCGTCGGGGCAGCGTCCTTATGCGAACGACAGCAAGCAAGATCTTCTCAACAAGATACTGGCGCGTTTCAGTTCATTTGAAGATCCAAACTCCCCGGGTTTGATCACCGACAAATCACTCACTGCGGTTGCCAGCGGTTATCACTTGGATGGTCGGCCCGCCACGAGAGCCGAGATGGCGTTGGCCAATGAGCTGCTTGAGCGCGGTGAGGTGTTCAAGGAACTTGATCAAAGCGGCACGGGCGTTCTTGATGGGGCGTTCTCCAGGGATAACCTGGCCTACTCGTCGGACAAGTACCGGAATATGGATAACCACGACCTGATTCAGGGCATAAAGGATAACTTCAGGCAGTTCACCGCTGGCACAAACGACGACTACATTAACGTCAATGAGTTGAAGGAGGCTGCTGGAGTTATTCCGTCGAATCGAATGTTCAGCCCCGAAGCACAGCAACTTGCGGCTGAGCTGCTCAAGCGTCCAGGACTGTTGCGCGAGCTGGATATTGGGACTAACAGCCAGGGCGGGGTGGGCTACGAGGACAATCGTTTCGATATGGCTAACATCGACTACATACTCAATAACGGGCACGCGCCGGCCTGAGCCAGAGTGAACAACTGCCCCACGGCGGCCACAAAAAAGCACGGGGTTTGAGACGACGGTATTTTTGTAGTGAGCGGGCGTGCCCTAATGCCAGTCAGTCAAGGGCGAAGATGTACCTGTGGCGGGGGAGTTTTGCCGCTCTTCCGACTTCTAAACTGACTGCATTAGGGCACGCCCGGCCACTACAAAGGTCATGTTCAGAATCCCGTCCCTTAACTGATGGGATCCACTTACGGTATAACCTTCGGACGCTTTAGTTATCCGAGGCCCCGTTTTTCATGCAAAGCCCCTTGCAACGTCCGCTCTGGCAGATCTACCTGATCTTTCTGGCACCGATGGTGCTGTCCAACTTCCTGCAAAGCTTTTCCGGCACCCTCAATGGTATCTACGTCGGTCAAATGCTCGGCACCCAGGCGCTGGCAGCGGTGTCGGGGATGTTTCCCATCGTGTTTTTCTTTATCGCCCTGGTGATTGGCCTGGGGGCGGGTGCCTCGGTGTTGATCGGCCAGGCCTGGGGCGCCCAGGAAACAGGGATGGTCAAGGCGATTACCGGCGCCACCCTGACCCTGGGGGCGCTGGTAGGTATGATCGCCGCAGTGCTGGGCAGCCTGTTTGCGCGCTCGGCCTTGCAGGCGTTGGGCACGCCGATTGATGTGCTCGACGATGCGGTCGGTTATGCCCAGAAAATGATGCTGATCATGCCGTTGCTGCTGGTGTTCATTCTCTACACCCAATTGCTGCGTGGCGTCAGCGATACGATCTCGCCGCTGCTGGCACTGATGGTCTCGACCCTGGTCGGCCTGCTGCTGACCCCGGCGCTGATTCGCGGCTGGATCGGCTTGCCGCCCATGGGTATCCAGAGCGCGGTATATGCCGGACTGGTAGGCAACGCCCTGGCAATGCTGTTTTTGATCTTGCGGCTGCGCCATAAAAACCATGTGATGGCGCCGGATCGCGAACTGCTCGCGGCCTTACGCCTGGACCGCGTGATTTTAGGAAAGGTCCTGCGCATAGGCCTGCCTACCGGCTTACAGATGGTGGTGCTGTCGCTGTCAGAATTGGTCATTCTCGCCCTGGTTAACGGTCATGGCTCCCAGGCCACCGCGGCGTATGGCGCGGTGACGCAAATCGTCAACTATGTGCAGTTTCCGGCACTGTCGATTGCCATCACCGCATCAATCCTCGGTGCGCAGGCCATTGGCGCCGGGCGCCTGGAACGCATTGGGCCGATCCTGCGCACGGGCTTGTTGATCAACACCTGCCTCACCGGCGGCCTGATTGTGCTGGGTTATGTGCTGTCCCACTGGTTACTCGGCCTGTTCATCACCGACGACGCGGCACGGATCAACGCCGAACACCTGCTGCACATCATGTTGTGGAGCATCCTAGTATTCGGCTTCCAAGCTGTGATCGGCGGGATCATGCGCGCCAGTGGCGTGGTGCTGATGCCGGTCGCGATCTCGATCTTCTGCGTGCTCTGCGTCGAGTTGCCGATTGCTTACCTGTTCAATGCCCACTTCGGCCTGGAAGGGGTGTGGATGGCGTTTCCGGTGACTTACCTGGCAATGCTGGCATTGCAGGCCGCGTATTACCGGTTGGTCTGGCGGCATAAGCAGATCAAGCGGCTGGTGTGAGGTACAGGCCTCGCAGCAACAGCTCCAGGCCCTGCAAGCCCTGCTCCAGTCGCTCGCCGGGGTGTTCATCGCGGGCGATCCATAGGGCGGTGTTGACCAGGCTGCCATTGATCAATTGCGCCAGCGCGACGCTCGGGGCCTGGTGGATGAGACCGGCCTGCATCAGGGCCTCCAGCAGTTGGCGCAATGATTCAACACACTGTTGCTGAGAGCCGGTATCACCCAATACGGCCGGCGCATCCTGCAACACAATGCGCTGTATTTCATTCTCCTGAGCCATGCGCAAGTAGGCGCGGCAGCGTTCGCAAAAACCACTCCAGGGGTCTGCGGCCTCATCCGAAATGCGCTGCAAGCTGGCGTCCATCTCGCTGTCGAGTTGGGCAACTACCGCAGCCAAGAGCCCTTTTTTGTCACCAAAGTGGTGGTACAACGCACCGCGGGTCAGGCCAGCACGGGCGGTGAAATCATCCATCGAAGTGTTGGCATAACCTTGCAAGGCGAAGGCCTGGCGCGCGCTGGCGATCAGCCGGGCGCGGGTGTCTTCGATCATTTCAGCACGGGCTCGGCTCATGGTAGGACTCACAATGGGCAAGTGAAAGATTGACATACGCTGCGTATGTTACGCATGATTTGACACATACGCACCGTATGTATTTTGCCTTGAGCCTTGCAGATAGCAAGTTCCAGGGCAATCAGGAAGAGGTCAAGCAGGATGGCAAACCCTTACGCCGAGTTGTTCCAGGTCCCTGGCGCCCGAGCTTTTGTGCTGGCGGGTATGCTGGCGCGCATGCCGATATCGATGACAGGCATTGGCTTGATCACCATGCTCTCGCAGGTGCATGGCGGGTATGGTCTGGCGGGCTCGGTGGCGGCGGTATTTGCCTTGGCCACGGCATTTTGCGCGCCGCAGGTGTCCAGGCTGGTGGACCGCCATAGCCAAGGGCGAGTACTGCCGATTGCCGCGCTGATCGGCGGCGGGGCGCTGCTGTTGTTGCTGCTGTGCACCCGCTTGCAGGCGCCGAACTGGATGCTGTTCCTGTTTGCCGCCTTGGCCGGGTGCATGCCAAACATGTCGGCCATGGTGCGGGCGCGGTGGACCGAGTTGTACCGCGGCCAGCCCAAGCTGCAAACCGCCTTTGCCCTGGAGTCGGTGCTGGATGAGGTGTGCTTCATCGTCGGCCCGCCGATTTCGGTGGGCCTGAGCGTGGTGCTGTTCCCGGAAGCGGGTCCGTTGGTGGCGGCGCTGTTGTTGGCGGTGGGCGTCACGACCTTTGTGTTGCAACGCGAGACAGAACCCCCTGTGCATGAGCATCAGGACCATCACGGCCGTTGGCTGATCGCTTCCCCCTCCGTGTTGATCCTGATGATCCTGCTGCTGGCCATGGGCGTGATCGTTGGCGTGGTGGATGTGGTCAGCGTCGCCTTTGCCCAGCATCAGGGCCAGCCGGCGGCGGCGAGCATTGTGCTGTCGGTATACGCCATTGGCTCGTGCCTGGCAGGGCTGGCGTTTGGCACCCTTAAACTCAAGGCCCCGTTGCCCCGGCAGTTCCTGTTCTGTGGCGTGGCTACGGCGTTGACCACCTTGCCATTGCTGCTGGTGACCAACATTCCTGGGCTTGCGGTGGCGATCTTTATTTCCGGGCTGTTCTTCGCTCCGACCCTGATCGTGGCCATGGCCCTGGTAGAGCAGATCGTGCCCGTCAGTCGCCTGACCGAAGGCATGACCTGGCTGATCACCGGCCTCAGCATTGGCGTGGCCATCGGCGCCGCCAGTTCCGGTTGGATGATCGACCACTTTGGCGCCACCAGCGGGTTCTGGGTCGCATTGGTGGCGGGGGCGGTGGTGCTGGGTTCCGCGGTGTTGGGGTCTCGGCGATTGGGGTAATCAGCCAAGCGCCGGGCAAGTATCTGCACTGTGATGCTGTAAAAATTCATTCAGTGCCTGGCGTGTCAGGTCATTGAGCGTCACTTTCTTGCGAGTCGCCGCCAGGGCCGCCGCCAAGTGCAGGTCATGGCCGACCCGGACATTAAAGGAGCCTTTGCAAGGCTTCTCCGGTGTATGCCCAAGGGTCTGGCAGGTGGTGAGATAGTCGTCCACTGCCTCACGAAATGCGGCGTCCAACTCGGCGACGGTTTTGCCTTCGTAGCTCACCAACGCCTTGATGAACAGAATCTTGCCGAACAGGCAGTTGTCTTCGAGGCTGGCTTCAATAGAGCCGATGTAGCCTTTGTGTTTCAGTTGGTTGTTCACTGAATCAGTTCTCCTGATTTCAATTGCTCGATGATCTGGCGCCGAATGTAGTGTTTCAGTTCGTTACCAGGGTGAGGCTTGTGCAAGGTGATCATTGCACTGGGGTCACCGATGTCGAATTTGACGCGGCTTCCAGCCCCTTCAATCTGTGTGTAGCCGAGCCGACGCAGCAGCGTGACGAGTTCGGGCCAGGTAAATGCCATGTGCTCGTTGAGCAGTTTGGCGAGCAGCTTTTCATTTTTGGACACGGCGTTCCCTGCGTGTAACTAAATGTAGTTGCAAAAAGTGGGGTCCGTCAATGCTAGCTCGGGTTCGTGTGGTCTTCCTGAGATTGATGTAACCCCTGATGACACCTCGCGCCACGCCGCCCATCCCCCGCTAATTTTTCCCTCTCCGGTTCGTTTTATAGGGACGACGTGCCTTTGTGCTTCCTGCCTATTGCTCCGGACTCCAAGAAATGAATGCTGAAGACTCCTTGAAACTTGCTCGCCGGTTTATCGGGTTGCCCCTGGAAAAGCGCCAATTGTTCCTGCAGGCCTTGCAGAAAGAAGGCGTGGATTTTTCCCGGTTTCCGATTCCGGCAGGGGTGGCAGTGGAGGATCGCCAGGCGCCGTCCTACGCGCAGCAGCGCATGTGGTTTCTATGGCAATTGGATCCCGCCAGCGGCGCCTACAACCTGCCGGGTGCGGTGCGTCTGACGGGCGCGTTGAACCTGGGCGCACTTGAGCAGGCATTCGCCAGCTTGGTCGCGCGCCACGAAACATTGCGCACGGTGTTCCAGCGCCAGGCTGATGAGCGCCTGTTGCAGGTGGCGGCGCAAACGTCGTTAAGCGTCGAGCAACTCGATCTGAGCAATCTGGCCCACGCTGAGCGCGAACAGGCCGTCAACGAAGCGGCGACCCGTCAATCGCTGCTGCCGTTCGACCTGGAAAACGGCCCGCTGCTGCGCGTGCAATTGCTCAAGCTCGATGCCCAGGAACACGTATTGCTGTTGACCTTGCACCACATCGTTTCTGACGGCTGGTCGATGAACGTGCTGATCGATGAGTTCATCCGCTGCTACGACGCCCATGAGCGTGATGAAACCCCGCAATTGCCGGCCTTGCCGATCCAGTACAGCGACTACGCCCTGTGGCAACGCCGCTGGTTGGAGGCCGGCGAACAGGCTCGCCAACTGGACTACTGGCAGGCGCGCCTGGGCGATGAGCATCCGGTGCTGGAACTGCCCACGGACCGCCCGCGCCCGGCCATGCCGAGCTACCAAGGCACGCGCTATAACTTCGCAATCGGCCCGCAGTTGGCGACACAACTGCGCACTTGCGCACAAAAACACAACGTCACCCTGTTCATGCTGTTGCTCGGTGCTTTCAACGTGCTCCTGCATCGCTACACCGGGCAAGGCGACATCCGCGTTGGCGTGCCCATTGCCAACCGCAACCGGACTGAAGTCGAAGGGTTGATCGGCTTTTTCGTCAACACCCAAGTCTTGCGCACCGAATTGACCGGGCAAACCCGCATCAATGAACTGCTGCAAGGCATCAAAGAGCATGCCTTGGGTGCGCAGGCCCATCAGGATCTGCCGTTCGAGCGTCTGGTAGAAGCCCTCAAGGTCGAGCGCAGCCTGAGCCATACGCCGCTGTTCCAAGTGATGTACAACCACCAGCCGGTGGTCGCCGACATCGCAAGCGTCAGCACCGCCTCCGGCCTGGAGCTGGCGCTGGTGGAATGGCAAGGCCGCACCACCCAGTTCGACCTGACCCTCGATACCTATGAAAAGTCCGGCACACTGCACGCCGCGCTGACCTACGCCAATGACCTGTTCGACGCGTCGTCTATCCAGCGCATGGCCGCGCACTGGATCAGCCTGTTGCAGTCCATGGTGGGCGACGGTGAGCAGCGCATCGGTGAATTGCCGATGCTGGCCGCGCATGAACAGCAGGTGTTGATCCAAACCTGGAACCGGACCGACGAGGCATATCCGACTGAGCGCGGCATTCATCACCTGATCGAAGACCAGGTACGGGCCACGCCCGATGCGCCGGCGCTGGTGTTTGGCGCTGCCACGCTGACTTACGCTCAGTTGGATGCGCGTGCAAACCAACTGGCGCATGCCCTGCGCGCGAAGGGCGTTGGCCCCGACGCCCTGGTGGGGATTTGCGTCGAGCGTTCCATCGAAATGGTGGTCGGTCTGCTGGCGATTCTCAAGGCGGGTGGCGCCTACCTCCCGCTGGACCCCGAATACCCCCCGGAACGCCTGGCCTACATGGTCGAGGACAGCGGCATCCAGTTGTTGCTCAGCCAGCGTAGCCTGTTGCCGTTGCTGCCTGCCGATGGCATTCAGGTGATTGCCCTGGACCAGCCCGCCGGCTGGCTCGATGGCTACCGTACTGAATCGCCAAACGTCAGCCTGCACGCGTTGAACCTAGCCTACGTGATCTACACCTCCGGCTCCACCGGCAAGCCCAAGGGCGCCGGCAACAGCCATCGTGCGCTGGTCAATAGGCTGTGCTGGATGCAGCAGGCCTATGGCTTGGACGCCAGCGATGCGGTCCTGCAGAAAACGCCTTTCAGCTTCGACGTCTCGGTGTGGGAATTCTTCTGGCCGCTGATGACCGGTGCACGCCTGGTAGTCGCAATGCCGGGCGAACACCGCGAGCCGGCTCGTCTGATCGAGACCATCAGGCAACACCGCATCACTACGCTGCACTTCGTGCCGTCGATGCTCCAAGCGTTTATCCATGAGCCAGGTGTGCAGTCTTGCATCAGCCTGCAACGTATCGTCTGCAGCGGCGAAGCCTTGCCACTGGACGCGCAGTTGCACGTGTTCGCCAAATTGCCCCAGGCCGGGTTGTTCAATCTCTACGGCCCGACCGAAGCGGCCATCGACGTTACCCACTGGACCTGCGTCGACGAAGGCGCCGACAGCGTGCCCATTGGTCGGCCCATCGCCAACCTCGGCACCTACGTGCTCGACGCCCAGCTCAACCCTGTTCCCACGGGCGTCAGCGGCGAGCTGTACTTGGGCGGCACTGGCCTGGCGCGCAGTTACCATCGGCGGCCGGCGCTCACCGCCGAGCGTTTTGTGCCGAGCCCCTTCGGTGAAGGCGCACGCCTTTACCGCACCGGCGACCGCGTGCGCCAGCGGGCCGACGGGGTAATCGAATACCTTGGCCGCCTCGATCACCAGGTCAAGTTGCGCGGCCTGCGGATCGAGCTGGGTGAAATCGAGGCGCGCCTTATGCAGCACCCATCGGTGCGTGAAGCCGTCGTGCTGGTGCAGGGCGGCAAGCAGTTGGTGGGCTATCTAGTGTTGGAAGGCGCAGCGCCGCGCGACCTCAAGGCCTGGTTGCTCAGCAGCCTGCCGGAATACATGGTGCCCACCCACATGGTGCCCCTGGACAAGTTGCCGGTGACTGCCAACGGCAAGCTTGACCGCAAAGCCTTGCCATTGCCGGACGCCACCCCACAGCAGGCCTATGTCGCGCCGGAAAATGACCTGCAAAAAGCCTTGGCGGCGATCTGGAGTGATGTGCTTGGCACGCCGCAGATCGGCCTGGAAGACAACTTCTTCGAACTGGGCGGTGACTCGATCATCTCCATCCAAGTGGTCAGCCGTGCGCGCCAGGCGGGCATACGCCTCAGCCCGCGGGATTTGTTCCAATACCAGAGCGTGCGCAGCCTGGCGCTGGTGGCCGCCTTTGAGCAGGCAACCGTTATCGAACAAGGGCCAGTCACCGGCGAGGTGATCCTCACTCCTGTGCAGCACAGCTTCTTCGAGCAGGCGATCCCGGCGCGTGAGCATTGGAACCAGTCGTTGCTGCTGACCCCGCGCGAAACCCTGGAGCCCGCGCGCCTTGCAGCGGCCTTGACCCAGTTGATCAACCACCACGACGCCCTGCGCCTGCGCTTTGTGCAACAGGCCGAAGGCTGGCAGCAAACCCATGCCGAGCCGGTGACAACCACCGAGTTGTGGCAAGCCAACGTCGCTGACGACGCCGAGTTGGCCGCACTTTGCGATAGCGCCCAGCGCAGTCTCAATCTTGAACACGGACCACTGGTACGCGCGGTCCTGGTCGCGATGGCCGATGGCACCCAGCGCCTGCTGCTGATGATCCATCACCTAGTGGTGGATGGCGTGTCGTGGCGCATCCTGCTTGAAGATTTGCAACAGGCTTACCGCAACGCCGCACTGCCGCCCAAGACCAGCGCCTACCAGCGGTGGGCGCAGCAATTGCAGGCCCATGCGCAGACGCTGGACGACCAACTGCCGTACTGGCAGGCACAGACTGCGAGCGCCGACTTGCCGTGCGACAACCCTCAGGGTGGCCTGCAGAACCGTCTGGGCAGCAAGCTGGAAATCCGCCTCAGTGCCGAACACACACGCCAACTCCTGCAAGACGCCCCGGCGGCCTATCGTACCCAGGTCAACGACCTGTTGCTGACCGCACTGGCGCGCGTCATCAGCCGTTGGAGCGAGCAACCCGCCGCACTGATCCAACTGGAAGGGCATGGCCGCGAAGACCTGTTCGACACAGTCGACCTGAGCCGCACGGTTGGCTGGTTCACCAGCTTATTTCCCGTACGCCTGCAAGCCGACGGCGAACTGTCGAGTGCGATCAAGTCGGTGAAGGAGCAGCTGCGCGCCGTGCCGCACAAAGGAATCGGCTACGGCCTGTTGCGCTACCTTGGCGCGCCTGACGCCCGCGAGGCCTTGTCAGGCCTGGCCGCGCCGCGCATCACCTTCAACTACCTGGGCCAGTTCGACCGCCAGTTCAACGAATCGGCGCTGTTCGTTCCGGCGACCCAGGGCAGCGGCCAGGCCCAGGACCCTGAAGCGCCGTTGGCCAACTGGCTGACGGTGGAAGGGCAGGTGTACGGCGGTGAATTGGCCCTGCAGTGGGGCTTCAGCCGCGAGATGTTTGAGGTGTCGACCATTCAGCGCCTGGTGGATGACTACCAGCAGGAGCTGCTGGCGCTGATCGAACATTGCGTCGACCCGCAACAGGGCGGCCTGACCCCCGCCGACGTGCCGTTGACCCGCCTGACCCAGCCACAGTTGGACGATTTGGCCTTGCCATGCCGGGGCGTGCAGGACCTGTATCCGCTGTCGCCCATGCAACAAGGCATGCTGTTTCACAGCCTGTACCAGCAGGGGCAGGACGACATTTACGTCAGCCAATTACGCGCTGATATCCAGGGCCTGGATGTGCCACGTTTCCAACGTGCCTGGGCGCAGGTGCTGGCGCGGCATGACATGCTGCGCACCGGGTTTGTCTGGCAGGACGCGCAGACGCAGCCGTTGCAAGCGGTCTACCGCGATGCCGTGTTGCCGTTCGCCGAATACGACTGGCAGGCGCGCCCCGACCAGCAAGCGGCACTCGACGCATTGAGCGAGGCCACACGGGCACAAGGGTTTGTGCTGGAACGGGCGCCGCTGCTGAGCCTGAAACTGGTGCGTACCGGTGCCGAGCGTTTTCATCTGATCTATACCAACCACCACATCCTGCTGGACGGTTGGAGCCGTGCCCAGCTGTTTGGCGAAGTCTTGCAGCATTACGCCGGCCAGCCGTTGCCGGCGATCCAGGGGCATTACCGCGACTATATCGCCTGGTTGCAGGCGCAGGATGTGGCGGCCAGCGAGGTGTTCTGGAAAAGCCAATTGGCGGCGCTGCAAACACCGACGCGTCTGGCGCGTGGCGTATCGACCCATCCTTCGCCGAGCAAAGGCACGCTGCATCTGGCCCTCGATCAGGCGCAGACCGCGCAACTCAGGGCATTTGCCCTGGCGCACAAGGTCACCCTCAATACCGTGGTTCAAGCCGCCTGGCTACTATTGCTGCAACGTCAGACCGGCCAGGACACGGTCGCCTTCGGCGCCACCGTTTCCGGTCGGCCAGCGGGGTTGCAGGGCATCGAGCAGCAGGTCGGCTTGTTTATTAACACCTTGCCGATCATCGCCACGCCCAGCCCGCAGCTGTGGGTCGGCGAATGGTTGCAGCAGTTGCAAGAACTGAACCTGAGCCTGCGCGAGCACGAACACACACCGCTGTTCGATATCCAGCGCTGGGCCGACACGGGCGGTACGGCATTATTCGACACCCTCCTGGTCGTTGAAAACTACCCGGTCTCTGCGGCATTGGCACAGGGCGCGCCGGCCGGGCTGGCGTTCAGCAACGTGCAAAATATCGAGCAGACGCACTATCCATTAACCGTGCTGTTGGGTGCAGGTGCAGCGCTGGAATTCGAATTCAGCTTCGATACAGAACTGTTCGGCGAGGGCGAGATTCGCCAACTGGCCGAGTACTACCAGCACCTGCTGCACAGTTTGAGCGGTGCGGCCGAGCAACGCCTGGGCGATCTACCGACCCTGGCGGACGCTGTGCGCCAACACGTGGTCTACGACTGGAATGCCACTGCGCGCGATTACCCGTTGCACCGCAGCGTGCATCAGTTGATCGAAGAGCAGGCCGCGCGCACGCCGGATGCACCTGCGCTGGTCTTCGCGCAGCAGCGTTTGAATTATGCGCAGTTGAACCGCCGCGCCAATCGCCTGGCCCATCGCTTGATCGAAGCGGGGGTGGGCCCGGACGTGTTGGTGGGCCTGGCTGTGGAACGCTCTATCGACATGGTGGTGGGCTTGCTCGCCGTCCTCAAGGCCGGTGGCGCCTATGTGCCGCTGGACCCGGAATACCCGCGTGAGCGCCTGGCCTACATGCTCGACGACAGCGGCGTAAAGTTGCTGTTGACCCAGGCCCATCTGCTTGAGCAATTGCCGCTTCCGCCCGGTGTCGAGAGCCTGGTACTGAGTGACGCGGGGTTCGACGCTTACAGCGAAGCCAATCCAGACGTTGCACTGGATGGCGAAAACCTCGCCTATGTGATCTACACCTCAGGCTCCACCGGGCAACCCAAAGGCGCCGGTAATCGGCACTCGGCATTGGCCAACCGCTTGCAATGGATGCAGGAAGCCTATGCACTGGACGCCAGCGACAGCGTGTTGCAAAAGACCCCGTTCAGCTTTGACGTGTCGGTGTGGGAGTTTTTCTGGCCGTTGATGACCGGCGCGCGCCTGGTGGTCGCGGCGCCTGGCGATCACCGTGATCCGGCCAGGCTGATCCACCTGATCAATCAAGCGCAAGTCACCACGCTGCACTTTGTGCCGTCGATGTTGCAGGCGTTCCTGCAGGATCCGACGGTATCGAGCTGCCAGAGCCTGCAACGCCTCGTGTGCAGCGGCGAAGCGCTGCCGATTGATGCCCAGCAGCAAGTCTTCGCCAAGCTGCCCGAAGCCAGGCTCTTCAACCTGTACGGTCCGACCGAAGCGGCCATCGATGTGACCCACTGGACATGTGTCGATGAAGGCTGCGATGCGGTACCGATTGGACGCCCGATTGCCAACCTCGGTTGCTACATCCTTGACAGCAACTTCGCGCCCGTCCCGGTCGGTGTGCTGGGCGAGCTGTACCTGGGCGGTATTGGCCTGGCCCGTGGTTATCACCGTCGGCCGGCACTCACGGCCGAGCGCTTTATCGCGCACCCATTCGTCAAAGGCGAACGCCTGTACCGCACCGGCGACCTGGCACGCTACCGTGAAGACGGCGTGATCGAGTACGCCGGGCGTATCGACCATCAAGTCAAGCTGCGCGGCCAGCGCATCGAGCTGGGTGAAATCGAAGCGCGCCTGCTGGAGCACGACTGGGTCCGCGAGACGGCGGTGTTGGCGGTAGGCGGCCAATCCTTGGTGGGCTATCTGGTGCTGCAAAACGCGGGTGATGATTGGCGCGATGTATTGAGCGCCCACCTGGCCCAGCACCTGCCGGACTACATGATACCGGCGCAGTGGATGCTGCTGGCACAGATGCCCCTGAGCCCGAATGGCAAGCTGGACCGCAAGGCGTTGCCTTCGGTCGACGTGCAAACCCGTGAATACGTGGCGCCGCACACCGAAATGGAACGCCGGGTCGCCGCCATTTGGGCCGAGGTATTGGGCGTGGAACAGGTCGGCCTGAATGACCATTTCTTTGAGCTGGGCGGACACTCCCTGTTAGCCACCCAAGCCATATCGCGCACTCGCCATGGTCTTGGCCTGGATGTCGGGTTGAAGGCACTGTTCGACCAGTCGGTCCTCGGTCGCTTCGTGGAGGCGTTGACTGACGCCAGGGTTGAAACCAGCCCGATAGCGCGGGCCGAGCGCAACCAGCCATTGGCGCTGTCCTACGCTCAGGAACGCCAGTGGTTCCTCTGGCAACTGGACCCGCACAGCGCGGCCTATCACGTGCCCAGCGCACTACGCCTCAAGGGGCAACTGGATCACATCACGTTGCAGCGCGCTTTCGACACCCTGGTCGCACGCCATGAAAGCCTGCGTACTCATTTGCAGCAGGATGCTGACCGTACGGTGCAAGTGGTCAGCCCTGAACTACGCATTGAAATCAGCTTGGCCGAAGCGAATGAGGCGAACCTGAAGGCGTTGGTAGAAGCCCGCATCACCCAGCCGTTCGACTTGCGCCAGGGCCCGCTGATGCGCGTCAGCCTGCTGCGCCTGGCCGCGGATGAGCATGTGCTGGTGCTGGTGCAGCACCACATCATTTCCGATGGCTGGTCGATGCAAGTGATGGTCGATGAATGGGTACAGCTCTACACCGCCTATAGCCGGGGGCAGCCGCTGCAACTGCCGGCGCTGCCGATCCAGTACGCCGACTACGCCGCGTGGCAACGCCAGTGGATGGAAGCGGGGGAGACCGCGCGTCAACTTGACTATTGGCGTGAACTGCTCGGCGGCGAACAACCGGTGCTTGAGCTGCCATTCGATCACCAGCGGCCCGCGGTGCCGACTCATCGCGGGGCACGGCTGAACATGCCATTGCCTGCGGCGCTGCTCGACAGCCTCAAGGCCCTGGCCCAGCGCGAAGGCGTGACGTTGTTCATGCTGTTGCTGGCGTCCTACCAGGCGTTGTTGCATCGCTACAGCGGCCAGCAGGATATTCGCGTGGGTGTGCCGATCGCCAACCGTAACCGGGTCGAAACCGAGCGGCTGATCGGTTTCTTCGTCAATACCCAGGTGCTCAAGGCCGATATCGACGGGCAGACCACCGTTGCCCAGTTGCTCGCTCAGGTCAAGCAGCGTGCGCTGCAAGCCCAGGCTCATCAGGACTTGCCGTTCGAGCAATTGGTGGAAGCGCTGCAACCGGAGCGCAGCCTGAGCTTGAGCCCGTTGTTCCAGGTCGCGTTCAACCACCATGTCAGCCTGGCGGGCGGGCATCTGCGGCGCCTGGAACAGCTGCAGATCAGTCCGGTCAGCTGGGATGAGGCGGTTGCGCAGTTTGACTTGACCCTCGATATCGAAGAGTCCCAGGACGCATTGCGCGCCTCGCTGAGCTACGCCACTGACCTGTTCGACGCTGCCACCATTGAGCGCATGGCGCGGCATTGGCAGAACCTCTTGCAGGCGATGGTTGCCGATCAGCAACAGAACATTGGTCAGTTGAACCTGCTGGACCGTGACGAGCAACAGCACATTCTCCAACTGTGGGATCGCACCGACTCTGGCTTCCCGGCCACGCGCCTGGTCCATGAACTGTTCGCCGACCGCGCGGCTGAAAACCCCAATGCGGTGGCGGTGAAGTTCGATGCGCAAACCCTGAGCTATGGCCAGCTGGACAGCCAGGCCAACCGCCTCGCACATGCCTTGATCGCCCGAGGCGTCGGCCCCGAAGTGCGCGTGGCGATTGCCATGCCGCGCAGTGCCGAGAGCATGGTGGCGTTTCTTGCGGTGATGAAAGCCGGTGGTGTCTACGTGCCGCTGGATATCGAATACCCGCGTGATCGCCTGCTGTACATGATGCAAGACAGCCGTGCGCAATTGTTGCTGACGCACACCCGTGCCTTGCAGCAACTGCCGATCCCCGACGGCCTGGATAGCCTGGCGATTGATCGCACCGAAGACTGGAGCGATTACAGCGATACCGCACCGCACGTCGAATTGGACGGCGACAACCTGGCGTACGTCATCTACACCTCCGGCTCCACGGGCATGCCGAAGGGCGTGGCGGTCTCCCACGGCCCATTGGTGGCGCACATTATCGCGACCGGCGAGCGCTACGAAACCAGCCCGGCGGACTGCGAACTGCACTTCATGTCATTCGCTTTCGACGGCTCTCACGAAGGCTGGATGCACCCACTGATCAACGGTGCCAGCGTGCTGATCCGTGACGACAGCCTGTGGCTGCCCGAATACACCTACGAACAAATGCACCGCCATAACGTGACCATGGCCGTGTTCCCGCCGGTGTACCTGCAACAGCTGGCCGAACACGCTGAACGCGACGGCAACCCACCGGCTGTTCGTGTGTACTGCTTCGGCGGTGATGCCGTCGCCCAAGCCAGTTACGACCTGGCCTGGCGCGCACTCAAGCCAACCTACCTGTTCAATGGCTATGGCCCCACCGAAACCGTGGTCACGCCGTTGCTGTGGAAGGCCCGCAAAGGAGACCCATGCGGCGCCGTCTACGCGCCAATCGGCACACTATTGGGCAATCGCAGCGGCTATGTTCTGGACTCGCAACTCAACCTGCAACCCATTGGCGTGGCGGGCGAGTTGTACCTGGGCGGCGAGGGCGTAGCCCGGGGGTACCTGGAGCGTCC
>NZ_CVTP01000026.1:0-290303 GCF_900005865.1 Pseudomonas sp. 58 R 12 | reverse complement strand
AACTCAGGCTGAAACCGGATCACTGACCAACAGGCCATATACAGTGAGCGCCTCGCGGCGAACCTGCCGCCGCTGATATGACGCTTGCCTTTGTGCTTGCCGCTATCGTCGTTGTAGGGCGCAGTGCCGCTCAATGCTGCAATCTGATGTCTACCCACCTCGCCTAGCTCCGGAAGATAGGACATCAAGCTGGCCGCTGTAACAAGTCCTATGCCTTTGACTGAGCACAGAAGGGCTACTTTTTTACGATCCAGACGTTCTGTACTTTGGCGGATCAGGCTTTCCAGCTCCTTCAGCACTTTTTGCAAATAGTCGATATGACTCTGCAGCGCAGGCTTGACCACGTCAGAGGAGGCCGTTTTAAGCCGCCGTTTGTCGTCATCTCTTTGCTGAACAAAGTGCTCTCGCTGTTGGACTAGGGCGCGCAAATCATCCTGCTCGGCGCTGGTAACCCGGCTATCGGGCGATTTGATGACCGCTGCGAACTGCGCAAGAAGGCGTGCATCTATCGGATCGGTTTTGGCTTGTTGCCCCATAGCCCGGGCAAAGCTTTTGGCTCGGCAAGGGTTGATCCGTATGACTTCAAAGCCCGCAGCTTGAAGCGCTTTCATGACTTTGCGCTCGTAACCGCCAGTGGCCTCCAGCAACACTCGACCCACGCGATGCAGGGTTAGCCATCCAATTAACCCAGGAAAATCACTCTGCGAATTGGAACAACTCATCGCTACATCCAGTTGATCAACCCGAATCTCGAGGCTACCGCTGGAGACATCAATACCTGCTGGATAGGAAAACATAGCCAAATCCTCTTACACTCAAGGTGAGAGCGCTCTGGCTTGGCCCACGCTTGTAACTGTTCGAGGTGGGCTCGTTCAACTGTTCGGGCTCAATGACCAGAGTGGAGAGGTGAGTGACAGCATGGGCTCCCACACGTGCTTTAAGCACTTCGGGCATTCAGCTTGTCACTCACCGCTCTCACCTTCAGTTTAAGCCTGGTTCAAGACACAAGCGGGCTTGCTCGCGAAAGCGGTGTGTCAGTCGCTGCATTAGCTGACTGAACCACCGCTTTCGCGAGCAAGCCCGCTCCCACAGGGGTTTTGTGTTGTCTTTCAGGTCACGCGTTTTCCAGCAGGTTATGCAATTCCACAAACTGCTGCGTCAGCTTATGCCGTGGGTCCAGATGGATCAGCGGCTTGTTCTCCTGATGCGACTCACGCATGCGCACGGAGCTGGTCAGGTACACCGGCAGCACCGGCAACCCTTCTGCAATCAACTCATCGAGCATCTGCTGCGGCAAGCTCGCTCGCGCCTGGAACTGGTTGACCACGATACCTTCCACTTCCAGGCCTTCGTTGTGGTCTTCCTTCAATTCTTCGATTTCAGCCAGCAGGCCGTACAGTGCCTGACGGGAGAAGCTGTCGCAATCAAACGGGATCAGCACGCGATCGGCAGCAATCAGCGCCGAAACCGCATAAAAATTCAGCGCCGGCGGCGTATCCAGGTAAATCCGGTCGTAGTCTTCGCTCAGTTCGTCCAACAGCTTTCGCAGCTTGTTGATCTTGTGCTTGGCTTCAAGCTTGGGCTGCAGGTCTGCCAATTCCGCAGTGGCGGTGATCACATGCAGGTTGTCGAAGGGGGTTTCGTAGATATCGACTTTGTTTTTCTTGGAAAACGGCCCGGAAGACAGGGTTTGCTTGAAAAAATCCGCGATACCCATGGGGATGTCGTCGCCGGTCAGCCCTGTGAGGTATTGGGTTGAGTTGGCTTGTGCATCGAGGTCCACCAACAGGGTTCGATAGCCTTCACTGGCGCTGACCGCCGCCAGGTTGCAGGCAATGCTGGACTTGCCAACGCCGCCTTTTTGATTGAACACCACGCGCCGCATGGAAAAACCTCCGTGTATCAATGAATGCCCGAGTGTAGAGGGCTTAAGCGAATGTTCGCTACCTCGTTCATCCATCCCCGACAAACGAACAGGACCGGTCCGACAACCCAACCCAGCGCCCGGTGAAGGACAATCTGTAAATCTTTCCCGCCCAACTGTAATCAGCTGTGAACAATTTTTTACCAATATTTGCTAGAACCCCACGGCACCCGGATAATGCGCGCCATTCGGCTATTGCTCCCTGTCCCGGTATTCGGGGCCAAAAGTCGCACATGGAAGCCCGCAGGGGCGGGATACCTTCTCAGTGATCACTTTCAACATCGCCCAATGGCGCGCTTGGGCCCCTGGCCTGGAAAGCGCGGATGAATGGCGTGCCTGGTGCCAGGCACCGGTGTCTCTGCCTGCCAGCGAAGCCTGCCCCGACGTCTCGTTCCTGCCAGCCATGCAACGTCGCCGCCTGAGCCGCCTGGCGCGCATGGCGTTCAGCGTAGGCTGGCCGCTGGCCGAGGGCCTGCAGGACTTGCCACTGGTGTTTGTTTCCCGGCATGGCGAGACGCCGCGCACCCTCGATATTCTCAGCGACCTGGCCAACGACCAGCCACTGTCGCCAACCCAGTTCAGCCTGTCGGTGCATAACGCGGTGATTGGCCTGTGGTCGATCCTGCGCAATGAAACCAGCGAAATGACCGCCCTCGCGGCCGCGGGCGATGGCCTGGAACACGGCATGCTCGAGGCCGCCGCGCTGCTCAACGAAGGCGCGCCGGCCGTTTTGCTGGTGATTACCGAAGAACAGCCGCCCGAGGCCTACGCCAGCTGGATCGTTGACGTACCCTTTCCTTACGCCCTCGGCCTGTTGCTGACACCGGGCGACGAGTGGCAGTTGGAACTCAGCACCAGCACTGTCCAACTCACTCAAACCCAGTGGCCCCACGCCCTGAACCTGCTGCGCACCCTGCTCAACGAACAGGTCGCCTGCCAACATGCCTGGAAGAACCGCGTATGGAACTGGCAACGCAAACCCTGAACGATAAACCGCGGGACGCCTACTATTGGCGCCTGTTCGCCACCGCCGCCAGCTTCGCGCTGTTTGGCTTCGGTGGGCTGTGCCTGCGGTTGCTGGTGTTTCCCCTGCTCAGTTGCCTGCCGGGCAGCGCGGCAAGCCACCGACGCCGCGCCCGCCACACCATCAGCTGGCTGTTCTGGTTCTTTATTCGCTTGATGCAACGCGCCGGCGTGCTCACCTATAGCGTCGACGGCGCGGAAAAACTTGGGCGCCCGGGCCAGATGATCATCGCCAACCACCCGTCGCTGATCGATGTGGTGTTTCTGATCGGCCTGGTGCGCCAGGCCAATTGCGTGGTCAAGCAGAGCCTGTGGCAGAACCCCTTTACCCGCGGGCCGGTGCGCGACGCGGGCTACATCAGCAACGACGGCAGCGCTGAAATGCTCGATGCCGCCGCCGATGCCCTGCGCGCAGGCCAGACCCTGATCATTTTCCCCGAGGGCACCCGCACCACACCCGGCGCGGCGCCTGCCTTTCATCGCGGCGGCGCCGCCATTGCGCTGCGGGGTGCGACAATCATCACCCCCGTGGTGATCAAGGTCAGCCCCACGACGCTGACCAAGGCCGAACCCTGGTATCGCATCCCAAAATGCCGCGTGCACTTCAGTTTGCGGGTGGGTGCCGATATAGAACCACAGGCGTTCGCATCACTGGGCCCCGCGCCCCAAGCCTCACGCAAGCTCAACGATTACCTGCACCACTATTTTTTTAAGGAGCTCGCCGAAGATGAGCGACAGACACCGCCTTGAGCACGACATAAAGATGCTGATCATCGAGGCACTGGGCCTGGAAGACATCAGCGTCGACGACATCGGTAGCGAGCAAACCCTGTTCGGCGAAGGCCTCGGCCTGGATTCGGTAGACGCCCTGGAATTGGGCCTGGCGATCCAGAAAAAGTACGGCATCAAGATCGATGCCGACGCCAAGGACACCCGTAATCACTTCACCAACGTGGCCAGCCTTGCGGCGTACGTCACGGACAGACAGGCAGCTTGAGACCGGACCATGCAGACTCGTGACGATATCTTCAACACCTTGCGCGATGCCTTGGTGGAACTGTTTGAACTGCCGCCGGAACGCGTCACCCTGGACGCCAACCTGTACCAGGACCTGGAAATCGACAGCATCGACGCCGTCGACTTGATCGACCATATCAAGCGCCAGACCGGCAAGAAGATCGCCGCCGAAGAATTCAAGGCGGTGCGGACTGTGAACGACGTGGTTGAGGCGGTGTACCGTCTGGTCCAGCCGGCCGCATGAGCCGGCTGATCGGCCTTGGCCTGTTGCTGGCGGGGCTGCTGTACCCATTTGCGGTGTATTACGGCACCGAGCACTTTGCACCGTGGCAATTCGGCCTGCTGCTCGGCAGCCTGTGGCTGTTGCGTGGGCTGACCGGTGCCCGACGCCCCGGCAGCCGCTGGATGGCGTTGGCGATCATCGTGTTTTGTTTAGCGTTGGCCTGGTTCGATAACCCGCAACTGTTGCGCTGGTACCCGAGCCTGGTCAGCGCGTTCATGTTGTCGCTGTTCGGTTTGAGCCTGAAATACGGCCCACCGATGGTCGAGCGCCTGGCGCGCATGACCGATCCGGTGTTGCCGCCCCACGCCATTGTGTATACCCGCCAGGTTACCGTGGTGTGGAGCGTGTTTTTTCTGTGTAATGGCCTGCTCGCCGCCGCCCTCACCCTGTGGGCGCCGCTGAGCTGGTGGACGTTGTACAACGGCTTGATCGCCTACGGGCTGATGGGGCTGTTGTTTGCCGTGGAATGGCTGGTACGACAAAGGGTTCGAGGCCGCGTATGAATGGGTTGAAACTTGAGCACTTGCTGCTTGAGCCGCTGCAACAGCGTTTGGTCACCACCGAACCTGAGATGAATCATGCACAGCTGTGGGAGCAGTCCCTGAGCCTGGCGGCGGGCCTGCAAGCGCGGGGTACCCAGCGCCTGGCCGTGTACCTGGAAGATGCCGGCCTGCTGGCAATTGCCCTGCTGGGCGCCTGGCGGGCCGGGGTCAGCGTGCTGCTGCCCGCCGACCTGCAACCTCAGACCCGCCAACGCTGGGACAAGGCCGTTGATGCCTGGCTGACCGACGCGGCTGACCTGGACGCGCTGTTTCAAACACCGCTGAACCCAGCCGCCCTCGATCTGGACACCTGCCAACTGAGCCTGTGCACCTCCGGCTCCAGCGGCGAACCCAAGCGCATCGACAAGACGCTGCGCCAGCTGGCTAACGAAGTTGAGGCGCTGGAAACCCTATGGGGCCCGGACCTTAAAGACGCCTGCATCATCGGCAGCGTGGCCACTCAACATATCTACGGTTTGCTGTTCCGCGTGCTCTGGCCGCTGTGCGCCGGGCGCACCTTTGTGCGCAAGCAGTTGGCTTTCCCTGAAGACATGCAGCGCGCCAGCCGCGAGCACGGACAATTTGCCTGGGTCGCCAGCCCGGCGCTGCTCAAGCGCATGGGCGATAACCTCGACTGGCCGGCACTGAGCCAGGTGTCGCGGGTGTTTTCCTCCGGCGGCGCGCTGCCCGTGGACGCTGCCGGCAGCCTTTACGACCGCTTGCAGCAGTGGCCCACGGAAATCCTCGGCAGCTCGGAAACCGGCGGCATCGCCTGGCGCCAGGGTGCGCAGCCTTGGCAGCCGTTTGCCGACGTGCAACTGAGCCAGGATGCAGACGGCGCGCTGCGCATCGCCTCGAAGTACCTGCCTGACGGGCATATCGAACAGACCGCCGACGCCGCGCGCATTCACGCCGATGGCCGTTTCGAACTGCTGGGCCGCTTGGATCGCATCGTCAAACTGGAAGAAAAACGTATTTCCCTGCCCATGCTGGAACACGCACTGATGGCCCATCCGTGGGTCGCCGAAACCCGCCTGGGCGTGGTGCAGGAAAACCGCGCCTCCCTCGGCGCCCTGGTGGTGCTGAGCGACGAGGGCCTGCATGCCCTGCGCAATCAGGGGCGGCGTACGCTCACCCAAACCCTGCGCCAACACTTGAGCCAACATTGCGAAACGCTGGCTCTGCCGCGTCGCTGGCGTTTGCTGAGGCAGTTACCGCTGAACAGCCAAGGCAAACTGCCCCAGGCCGACATCGAGGCGCTGCTGTTGGCGCCGCGCCCAAAGGCGCCAGAAGTACTGGAGACAGTCGAAGCCAACGGCGAATGGACCGCACAACTGAGCGTCCCGCCGGACCTGGCCTATTTCAGCGGGCACTTCCCGGTCACGCCGGTGTTGCCGGGCGTGGTGCAGGTGGAATGGGCGTTCAACCTGGGCCAGCAACTGCTCGATTTGCCGCCGACCTTTGCCGGAATGGAAGTGCTCAAGTTCCAGCAACTGGTACGCCCCGGCGACGCAATCGAGCTGCACCTGCGCTTCGACCGGGAGCGCGGCAAGTTGTACTTCGCCTACCGCAACGGCGTCGCCGCCTGCTCCAGCGGCCGAATAATGCTGGAGATGCCAAGTGAGTAGGATGATCTCGGTCGCCTATGCTGGGGCTACTTCGCAGCCCTACGGGAGCAAGCTCCCTCGCCACAGGGATCGCGGCCAATTTCAGGAGCAAAGTCATGCATAACCCTTGCGCCTTGATCCCGGTCTACAACCACGAAGCCGCCGTACCCGCCGTGGTCCACAGCCTGTTGAACAGCGGCCTGCCTTGCCTGCTGGTCGACGACGGCAGCAGCGCGGCCTGCGCGGCCGTGCTGGCGCAGCTTGCCACCCTGGATAACGTCACCCTGCTCACCCTGCCCCACAACCAGGGCAAAGGCGGCGCGGTGATGGCCGGCTTTCGCGAAGCCGCACGCCTGGGCTTCAGCCACGCGCTGCAAGTGGACGCCGACGGCCAGCACGACCTGCGCGAAGTCGAGACGTTTATCGACACCTCGCGCAGGCACCCCGATGCGATTATCTGCGGCTACCCCGAATACGACGACAGCGTGCCCAAGGGCCGTTTGTACGCGCGCTACCTGACCCACGTGTGGGTGTGGATCAACACCTTGTCGCTGCAGATTCGCGACTCGATGTGCGGCTTTCGCGTGTACCCACTGGCGCCGGTGCTGACGCTGATGGACTCGGCCTACATCGGCACACGCATGGACTTCGACTCCGACATCCTGGTGCGCCTGGCCTGGCGCAACCAGCCAATGCGCTGGCTGCCCACCCAGGTGCACTACCCCGCCGACGGCTTGTCGCACTTTCGTTTGTTCCGCGACAACGTCCGTATCTCGGCCATGCACACCCGGCTGTTCTTCGGCATGCTGATCCGTGCACCGATGATCCTGTGGCGACGGTGGCAGGCATGAGCGACAGCAATAAACACTGGGCTGACCGTGAGGAACGCGGCAGCTATTGGCTGATGAAGCTCACGGCCTTCGCCGCCAAAGTACTCGGCCGTCGGGTGTTGAGCCCGCTGCTGTACGGGATCGTCCTGTACTTCTTCCTGTTCGGCCGCACGGCGCGCCAGAGTGCCTGGCAATACCAGCAACGCCTGGCCGACTGGAGCGGGCGTGATGACCTGCGCCCCACCCACAGGAAAGTCTTCGGTCAGTTCATGGCGTTTGCGGACTCAATGCTCGATAAGCTCGACGTGTGGAACGGCAAATTGCGCCTGGAGCAGATCGACATCAACGACCCGGCGCAATTGCGCGGGCAACTGCGCGGTGAACGTGGGCAGATGCTGGTGGGCGCGCACCTGGGCAACCTCGAAGTGTGCCGCGCCCTCGCGGAGATCGGTGAAAAAGTCACCATGAACGTGCTGGTGCACACCAAGCACGCCGAACAATTCAACCGCCTGCTGGGCGAAGCCGGCGCGAGCCACTTGCGCCTGATCCAGGTCAGCGAGCTGGACCCGGCCACCATGCTGCTGCTCAGCCAGCGCCTGGACGACGGCGAGTGGCTGGCGATTGCCGGCGACCGCGTGCCGCTGCACGGTGGGCGCACGGTGCGCGTGGACTTCCTCGGCCATGACGCCGCCTTCCCCCAAGGCCCCTGGCTGCTGGCCGGCCTGCTCAAGTGCCCGGTGAACCTGCTGATGTGCCTCAAGCACAACAACCGCTATCGCCTGAGCATTGAACCTTTCACCGAACGGGTCGAATGGAAACGCAACACCCGCGAGCAGGTCATAGCCCTGTGGACCGCACGCTACGCTGCACGCCTGGGCCAGTTTTGCCTGGAAGCGCCCCAACAATGGTTCAACTTTTACCCTTTCTGGAAGACTGATGACGACGCATCTTGAGCCAGTAACCTTTGGCGAACGCGCTTTGCGCATCGAAGACGTGCTGGCCCTGGCCAATCGTCAGGCGCCCACCCAATTGCAAGACGATGCCGCGTATCGCCAGCGCATTGCCAAGGGCGCGCAGTTCCTCGACTCGCTGCTGGACAAGGAAGGCGTGATCTACGGCGTGACCACCGGCTACGGCGATTCCTGCGTGGTAGCGGTGCCGTTGCAGCACGTCGAGGCGCTGCCGCGTCACCTGTACACCTTTCACGGTTGTGGCCTGGGCAAGTTGCTCGACGCCCAAGCGACCCGCGCCGTGCTGGCCGCGCGTTTGCAGTCGCTGTGCCACGGCGTGTCCGGTGTGCGCGTGGAACTGCTCGAGCGCCTGCATGCCTTCCTTGAACACGACGTGCTGCCGCTGATCCCGGAAGAGGGCTCGGTGGGCGCCAGCGGTGACCTGACACCGCTGTCCTACGTGGCCGCGACCCTGTCCGGCGAGCGCGAAGTGATGTTCCGTGGCGAACGCCGCCAGGCTGCCGACGTGCACCGTGAGCTGGGCTGGGAACCGCTGGTACTGCGGCCCAAGGAAGCGCTGGCGCTGATGAACGGCACCGCTGTGATGACCGGCCTGGCTTGCCTGGCCTTCGCCCGCGCCGACTACCTGCTGCAACTGGCCACGCGCATCACGGCGCTGAACGTGGTGGCGCTGCAAGGCAACCCGGAACACTTCGACGAGCGCCTGTTCGCCGCCAAGCCGCATCCAGGCCAGATGCAAGTCGCCGCCTGGCTGCGCAAAGACCTGGCGATTGATGCGCCTACCGCCCCCCTGCATCGCCTGCAAGACCGTTATTCGCTGCGCTGCGCGCCCCACGTGCTTGGCGTGCTGGCCGACAGCCTGAACTGGCTGCGTTCGTTTATCGAGATCGAGCTGAACAGCGCCAACGACAACCCGATCATCGACGCTGAAGAAGAACGCGTGTTGCACGGCGGGCACTTCTACGGCGGACATATCGCCTTCGCCATGGACAGCCTCAAGACCCTGGTGGCCAACGTTGCCGACCTGCTCGACCGCCAACTCGCGCTGCTGGTGGACGTGCGCTACAACCACGGCCTGCCGAGCAACCTGTCCGGCGCCCCGGCTGACCGCGCGATGATCAACCATGGCTTCAAGGCCGTGCAGATCGGCACCAGCGCCTGGACCGCCGAAGCGCTGAAAAACACCATGCCGGCCAGCGTGTTCTCGCGCTCCACCGAGTGCCATAACCAAGACAAGGTGAGCATGGGCACCATCGCCGCACGCGATGCGATCCGCGTGCTGGAGCTGACCGAACAGGTCGCCGCCGCTACCTTGCTCGCCGCCAACCAAGGCGTTTGGCTGCGTGCCCAGGCCGAGGATGCGCGCGCGCTGCCACCGGCATTGGCGGCGATGCACGAAGCACTCGCCAAAGACTTCCCGCCGGTCATCGAAGACCGTGCCCTGGAAGGTGAACTGCGCCTGTGCCTGCAACGCATCGCCGAGCAACACTGGAGGCTGCATGCGTAGCCCCGGTGTGCTGCATTGCGACACTGAAATCCTCGTGCCGTTTTTTGACGTCGACACCATGAATGTCGTGTGGCACGGGCATTACGTGAAGTACCTGGAAGTGGCGCGCTGCGCGCTGCTGGACCAGATCGGCCATAACTACACGGCGATGCTCGAGTCCGGCTACGCCTGGCCAGTGATCGACATGCAACTGCGTTACGTGCGCGGTGCTGTGTTCGGCCAGACCATTAACGTGCGCGCCAGCCTGGTGGAGTGGGAGAACCGCTTGAAGGTCAATTACCTGATCACCGACCTCGCCAGCGGCGAGCGTTTGACCCGTGCCAGTACTGTGCAAGTGGCGGTGGAAGTTGCCAGCCGTGAGATGCAATTGGCCTCGCCCAAAATATTCACCGACGCCGTAGAAAGGGCCTTGAAATGCTGACCCCTGTGGGAGCGGGCTTGCCCGCGAAGATCGTCAACGATAACGCAATCAGCCTGACACTCCGCAGCGTCCTCAGGTTCTTCGCGAGCAAGTCGAATCGTCGCACCGCCGCTCCCACATTGATCGGGTTGTTCCTGAGTTTCAGCGCACACGCCTTCGACCTGCAACAACTCAGCGACCAGCTTGCAAAACCCTCCGTGATCCACGGCAGCTTCACCCAGGAAAAACACCTGCGCGCCCTGCCCCAACCCTTGGTCAGCAAAGGCACCTTCGTCCTCGCCAAGGACCACGGCCTGCTGTGGCTGCTGAAAACCCCGTTGCAACAGGACTACCGCATCAGCGCCCAAGGCATTGCCCGCCGCGACGCCAACGGCTGGCAACTGCTGCCCAACAAGAGCGCCGGCGCCGAGCAGAACCGCTTGTTCCTCGCCGTGCTCCAGGGCGACAGCAGTGGCTTGCAGCGTGACTTCGAGTTGCAGCTGCAAGGCGAGTCCAAGCAGTGGCAATTCACCCTGATCCCCCGCTCGCTGCTGCTCAAGCAAGTCTTCACCCGGATCAATATCGACGGCGGCGATCTGGTGCAAAAAATCGAATTGCTCGAAACCCAAGGCGACAGCACCGTGCTGCGCATGCAGGACAGCACTGCCAACCAGCCGTTGAGCGACGCGGAGCAACACGACTTTGCCCAGTGAGCGCCTGCTGCCGCGCCTTTTCCTGATCCTGCTGGTGGCGGTGCTTGCGCTGGCCGGCTGGCAGTGGCGCCACGGCGCGCCGTTGTCCGCCAACCTGATGGAGCTGGTGCCGGGCAACACGCCGGACGCCCTTGAGCAACAAGCCGAACAGCGCATGCAGGAACCGCTTAACCGCCAAATACTCGTGCTGGTGGGCCATGCCGACCGCCAACAAGCGGTCGCCGTGGCGCAACAATTGGGCGAGCGCTGGCAGGCCAGCGGGTTGTTTGAAAAGGTGCAGTGGAACCTGCAAGCCGACTTGCCGGCGCTACGCGAGCAATTGCTGCGCGGTCGCCTGGCGATGCTCTCGGCCAAGGACCGCGAGCAACTGATCAACCAGCCCGACGCGTTTATCCAGCAACGCGTGCAAGCCCTGTTCGACCCCTTTACCGGGTTCAGCCTGGTGCCGAGCCAGGATGACTGGCTGGGGCTGACCGGGCGTATCCAAAACAGCCAGCCGCAACAAGGCGCCGTGCAATTGGATATCGGCAGCGGCGCGTTGGTCGCCGACGCCGACGGCAAGCGTTGGGTGCTGCTGCGTGCGAGCACCACCGGCAACGCCTTTGACATGAACCTGCCGCTGCAAGTGGCGGACTTGCTCCAGGCCAGCCGCGAGCAGGCCAGTCAGCAAGGCGCGCAACTGCTCGCCGCCAGTGGCTTGCTGTATGCGGCCAATGGTCAGCAGCAAGCCACGCGGGAAATCACCTGGGTCGGCGGCGGCGCTACCGTCGGCATCCTGTTACTGCTGTTGCTGGCGTTCCGACGCTGGCGCGTGTTGCTGGCTTTTGTACCGGTGCTGGTGGGCATGTTGTTTGGCGCGGTGGCCTGTGTGGCGCTGTTCGGGCACATGCATGTGATGACCTTGGTGCTCGGCTCCAGCCTGATCGGCGTGGCGGTGGATTACCCGCTGCACTACCTGTCGAAAAGCTGGAGCATGCGCCCATGGCGCAGCTGGCCGGCGTTGCGCCTGACCTTGCCCGGCCTGAGCCTGAGCCTGGCGACCAGTTGCATCGGTTACCTGGCGCTGGCGTGGACGCCGTTCCCGGCGTTGACACAGATCGCGGTGTTCTCCGCCGCCGGCCTGGTGGGCGCTTATTTGTCCGCCGTATGCCTGTTGCCGGCACTGCTCAAGGGCGTCGAGCTGCGCCCGGCGCAATGGCCGCTGCGGATAGCCGAAGGCCTGTGGCGGCTGCGCGCCTCGCTGCTCAAGCGTGTGCCGAGCCCGGTCTTGCTGGCGCTGCTGGTGCTGTTTTGCGCCGGTGGCTTGTGGCAGTTGAACAGCAAAAACGATATCCGCCAGTGGATCGGCGCGCCGCCGCAATTGCTGGAAGAAGCACAGGCCGTCGCGCGGATTACCGGGTTCCAACCCACCAGCCAGTTTTTCCTGGTGCGGGCGCAGGATCAGCAGCAGTTGCTGAAGCGCCAGCGCGCACTGGCGCAGCGCCTGGATCAATTGGTGAACATGGATAAGCTCAAGGGCTATCTGGCGCTCAATCAACTGGTCAGCCTGCCCGCCGAGCAGCAACAAGTGCGCGACGCATTGAATAAACTGCCGCAGCACTGGCAGCCATTGCTGGACCTTGGCGTACCGGCCAGCGCCCTGCAAGCCGAGGTGACGCAACTGCAAGCGTTGCCTACGCAGGATATCGACGCCGCACTGGCAGGCCCATTGGCCGAGCCTTGGCGCACCCTGTGGCTGGGCCCGGTGGACGGCGGCGTGGCGGCAATGGTTAGCCTGCAAGGTTTGAACAACCCGGCGCTGCTGCGGGTGCAAGCAGTGGATTTACCCGGCGTGCAACTGGTGGACCGCCTGGGCGACTTGAACCGGGTGTTCGCCGACACGCAAATCAGCGCCGCCGAATTGAAATTGATGTCCTGCGTGCTGATCGTGCTCTTGCTGATCCTGCCGTTCGGTTTTGGCGGTGCCTTGCGCATTGTCGCCCTGCCGCTGCTGGCGGCGCTGTGCAGCCTGGCCAGCCTCGGTTGGCTGGGCCAGCCGCTGACGCTGTTCAGCCTGTTCGGCTTGCTGCTGGTCACGGCGATCAGCGTCGACTACGCGATCCTGATGCGCGAGCAGATCGGCGGGCCGGCGGTCAGCCTGCTAGGCACACTGCTGGCGGCGCTGACGACCTGGTTGTCGTTTGGCCTGCTGGCCGTGTCCAGTACACCGGCAGTGAGTAATTTCGGCTTATCGGTCAGCCTGGGCCTGGCATTCAGCTTTATGCTGGCACCCTGGGCCGGGCAACAGAAGCACGCCTTATGAATGTGATTAATGCCAATGTGGCAAGGAGCCCTCGTGCCCACAGTTGAATGGAACGTCGCCAGGTGGTGGTGATCGGTGCCGGTCCGTCCGGGGCCATCGCCGCCGCGCTGTTAAAGCGCAAAGGGCATGATGTATTGATCATCGAGCGCCAGCATTTTCCACGCTTCTCGATTGGCGAAAGCCTGCTGTCCCACTGCATCGACTTTATCGAAGAAGCCGGCATGCTCGACGCCGTACAGGCGGCGGGTTTCCAGGTGAAAACAGGTGCCGCATTCGCCTGGGGCGAGCGCTACAGCGCGTTTGATTTCAGCGATACGTTCAGCAACGGCAAGCCCACCACCTTTCAGGTGCAGCGCGGCGAGTTCGACAAGTTGCTGGCGGATCAGGCAGCCGTGCAGGGCGTAGAGATCCGCTACGGCGAAACCATCGTCGGTGTGGATTTCAGCGGCGAGTGCCGCTACCTGCACGTACGTCGCGAAAACGGCAGCGAGTACCACCTCAAGGCCAAGTTCGTGCTCGACGCCAGCGGCTATGGCCGTGTGTTGCCGCGCCTGCTGGACCTGGACGTACCGTCGACTTTTCCGGTGCGCCAGGCCGTATTCACGCATGTTGCAGACCACATCGAACACCCAGGCTTCGACCGCACCAAGATCCTCGTGACCACCCACCCGACCCAGCGCGATATCTGGTTCTGGACCATCCCGTTCAGCAACGGCCGCTGCTCGGTGGGCGTGGTTGCGGCCAAGGAGCATTTCGACGGCCGCGACGGCGACCTCGATGCCTGTCTGCGCGGCTTTATCGATGAAACCCCAAGCCTGTCCGGCGTGCTGCAAAACGCTGTGTGGGATACGCCGGCGCGCACCATCGGCGGCTATTCGGCCAACGTCAAAACCCTGCACGGCCCGGGCTTTGCGCTGCTGGGCAACGCGGCGGAGTTCCTCGACCCGGTGTTCTCCTCGGGTGTGACCATCGCCATGCGTTCGGCGAGCATGGCCGTCGGTGTGCTGCACCGTCAGCTCAAAGGCGAAACCGTCGACTGGCAAACCGAGTTCGCCGCCCCGTTGAAACGGGGTGTCGACACGTTTCGCTGCTACGTCGAAGGCTGGTACGCCGGGACCTTCCAGGATGTGATTTTCCATCCGAGCAGCTCGCCGGAGATTCGTCGGATGATCAGTGCGATCCTCGCCGGTTACGCGTGGGATGAGCGCAACCCGTTTGTGAGTGAGCCCAAACGGCGGCTGCGGATGTTGTCGGAGATTTGTGCGAGTGAACCGGTATGAGCAGCCAGTATTTAAGTAAGCACTACGTCGAAGAAACCAAATTCGGCCTCTGGTTCCTGCGCAGTCACACCTGGCAGCATCGCGTGTTACGCGTGGCGATCAACGACTTGCGCAGCCTGTTCACGGAGCCATTGCCTGAGGCGCCGGTATTGCTGGATGCCGGTTGCGGGCAGGGCAAATCCTTCACGCTGTTGCAGCAGGTATTTGCGCCTTCACGGTTGATCGGCCTGGACGCTGACCCCCACAGCCTGGAGTTGAGCCAGGTTGAGGCCACGCGCCAAGGCTTGAGCGTCGAACTGATCGGCAGCGACTGCGCCACCCTCGACGTGCCGGACGCCAGCGTCGACATCCTGTTCTGCCACCAGACCTTCCACCATCTGGTTGAACAGCACCGCGCCCTCAAAGAGTTCTACCGTGTACTCAAGCCCGGCGGCTATCTGCTGTTTGCTGAGTCCACCGAAGCCTATATCGACACCTGGGTCATCCGTTGGCTGTTTCGCCACCCCATGCACGTGCAGAAAAGCGCCGAAGCGTACCTGCAGATGCTCCGCGAGCAGGGCTTCGAGTTTGGCCCGCAGAACGTCTCGTACCCGTATTTGTGGTGGAGCCGCTCCAGCGACTTCGGCCTGCTCGAGCGCTGGGGCCTGCGCAAGGCGCCGCCAGTGGGCCAGCGCGAAGAAACCCTGGTCAACTGCGTGGCCCGCAAACCCCTGGCGAGTACTGCCCCATGATGCGCATGCTCTTGATCGGCTGTCTGTTGCTGCTGAGCGCCTGCGCCAGCCAGCCACCGCTGCCCGAGAAAACGCCGGCCCTGGCCCTGCCGCTGCAACTGCATGTGCAGCGCCTGGCCGACGGCCAGAGCCAGGACTGGCTGCTGGTGATCCAGCACGAAGGCGCGGCGATTCGGTGGTCGATGATGGACCCGCTGGGCATCCCACAGGCCCGCCAAAAGCTGATCAATGGCGAGTGGCAGGCCGATGGCTTGCTGCCGCCAAATCCGCAGGCCAGGGAGCTGTTTGCCGCATTGCTGTTTGCGCTGACATCGGCAAATGACGTGCGCGCGCTCTACCCCAGCGCGCAGGCGATGGACCTGACGCGCACCCTGCCGGGGCATTGGCAGATCGTGTATCAATCGTCCGAGGTCTTCAGCGTGAACATGACCGGGCAGCCCTTGAGCTACCGCATTACGCCGCTCGGGGCTGCCCGATGACCGCCTACCTCAACGCCCTGGGCATCATCTGCGCCCTCGGCCGTGGCCAGGCCGAAGTCAGCCGCAGCCTGTTTGCCGGTGACTGCTCGGGCATGCGCGCCGAAAGCGGCTGGGTGCCGGAGCGCGTGCTGCCGGTGGCCGGTGTGCGTGGCGAACTGGCGAGCATCCCGGTAGAACTGGGCCAGCAGAGCAGCCGCAATAACCAGTTGTTGCTGGAAGCAGCGTTGCAGATCGAAGACGAGCTCCGCCAGGCGATCAATACCCACGGCGCATCACGGGTTGGTATTGTGCTCGGCACCAGCACCTCGGGCATCGACGAAGCCAGTCGCGGGATTGCCCTTTACCTTCGGGAAAACCAGTTCCCCGGCGACTACGACTACCAGCAACAGGAACTCAGTGCCCCGGCAAACTTCCTCGCCGACTGGCTGCAACTGAGTGGCCCGGCCTACGTGATCTCCACCGCCTGCACCTCCAGCGCCCGCGCGCTGATGAGTGCCCAGCGCCTGCTGGACCTGGGCGTGTGCGATGCGGTGATCTGCGGCGGCGTCGACAGTTTGTGCAAGTTGACCCTCAATGGCTTTACCGCGCTGGATGCCGTGTCGAACCAGCGCTGCAACCCGTTTTCGGCGAACCGCAACGGCATCAATATCGGCGAAGCAGCGGTGTTGTTCCTGATGAGCAAGAAACCGGCGCCGATCGCCCTGTTAGGCAGCGGCGCGAGTTGCGATGCGCACCATATTTCCGCGCCCGAGCCCTCCGGCAAAGGTGCGTTGCAGTCGATGCGCAAGGCGCTCGCCAGCGCAAAGTTGCAGCCCGAACAGATCGGTTATCTGAACCTGCACGGCACCGCCACCCAGCATAACGACGCCATGGAAAGCCTGGCAGTCGCCGGCCTGTTCCCGGAAGGCGTGGCCTGCTCGTCGACCAAACCCATGAGCGGGCATACCCTGGGCGCAGCCGGCGCCCTGGAAGCGGCGTTCTGTTGGTTGAGCCTGGTCCATAAGCGGGTGCCACCGCATGTATGGGACGGCCAGGCCGACCCGGCACTGCCCGCCCTGCAGTGGGCGCAGGCCGCGCAAGCCCTGGAAAAACGCTGCCTGATGAGCAATTCATTTGCCTTCGGCGGCAACAATGTCAGCCTGATTATCGGAGAGGCCCCATGATTGATTGGCCACTCGCCGAACTGCTGCCTCATGCCGGCGACATGATCCTGATCGACCAGGTGCTGTCGTTCGATGAAGAGCAGATTCGTACCCGTGCCACTATCAAGCCCGGCGGCCTGTTCAACCGCCCGGACGGCAGCCTGCCGGCCTGGGTCGGCATCGAGCTGATGGCGCAAAGCGTTGCCGCCTACGCCGGTTGCCACGCGCGCCGCAAAGGTGAAGCCGTGGAACTGGGCTTCCTGCTCGGCACACGTAAGTTCGAGTGCAATGTGGAACACTTCCCGGCAGGTGCCGAGCTGAGCATTCACGGCCTGCGCTCCCTGGAAGACGACAACGGCATGGGTGTGTTCGAATGCCACCTTACCGGCAGCGGTATCCAGGCCAGTGCGCGCTTGAATGTATTTCGACCGCCCCAGGCGGCCACCTATTTAGATGAATCGAAGGACGTATCGCCATGACTGAATCCGTACTGGTCACCGGCTCCAGCCGTGGCATCGGCCGCGCCATCGCGCTGCGCCTGGCACAGGCCGGGCATGACATCGTGCTGCATTGCCGCAGTGGCCGTAGCGACGCCGAGGCGGTACAGGCCGAGGTTGAAGCCCTGGGCCGCCAGGCGCGGGTGCTGCAATTCGATGTGGCGGATCGCGCGACGTGCAAGGAAATCCTTGAAGCCGACGTAGAGCAACACGGCGCCTATTACGGCGTGGTGCTCAACGCAGGTCTGACCCGTGACGGTGCGTTTCCGGCGCTGTCGGAAGACGATTGGGACGTGGTGATGCGCACCAACCTCGACGGTTTCTACAACGTCCTGCACCCGGTGATGATGCCGATGATTCGTCGTCGCGCCGCCGGGCGCATTGTGTGCATCACCTCGGTTTCCGGATTGATCGGCAACCGTGGCCAGGTTAATTACAGTGCCTCCAAAGCCGGGTTGATCGGCGCGGCAAAGGCCCTGGCCATCGAGCTGGGCAAGCGCAAGATCACCGTCAACTGCGTCGCACCCGGCTTGATCGACACCGCGATGCTGGATGAAAACGTACCGGTGGAAGAGCTGATGAAGATGATCCCGGCGCAGCGCATGGGCACGCCTGAAGAGGTGGCCGGCGCAGTGAACTTCCTGATGTCGGCCGAAGCCGGCTATATCACGCGCCAGGTCCTGGCGGTGAATGGAGGCCTGTGCTGATGAAACGCGTCGTCGTCACCGGCATGGCCGGCATGACCTCCCTGGGCGGGGATTGGGCGACCATTTCCGCCAACTTCCGCGCCAACCGCAGCGGCATCCGGCGCATGGACGAGTGGGACCGCTTTACTGAATTGAACACGCGCCTGGCCGGACCGATCGACGATTTTGTCGTGCCCGCGCACTGGACGCGCAAGCAACTGCGCAGCATGGGCCGGGTGTCGCGCCTGGCGGTGTGGGCGGCGGAACAGGCGTTGCAAGACGCCGGTTTACTCGGCGACGAGTCGATCAAGGACGGGCGCATGGGTGTGGCGTGTGGCTCGTCCACCGGCAGCACCGACGAGATCAAGGCGTTCGGCAATATGCTGTTGAACTCGGTCGCCGAGGGGCTGAATGCCAACTCCTACGTGCGCATGATGCCGCACACCACGGCGGCGAATATCAGCATCTTCTTTGGCCTCACCGGGCGGCTGATCCCTACGTCGAGCGCCTGCACCAGCGGCAGCCAGGGCATCGGCTATGCCTATGAAGCGATCAAGTTCGGCCGCCTGCCATTGATGCTCGCCGGCGGCGCCGAGGAACTGTGCCCCACCGAAGCCATGGTGTTCGACGCGCTCTACGCCACCAGCCTGAAAAACGACGCGCCGCAAACCAGCCCACGCCCCTATGACAGCGGCCGCGATGGCCTGGTGATCGGCGAAGGTGGCGGCATGCTGGTGCTCGAAGAACTGGAACATGCCTTGGCGCGGGGTGCGCATATCCACGCCGAGATTGTCGGCTTTGGCAGTAACGCCGACGGCCAGCACACCACCCGTCCGGAGCAGAAAACCATGCGCCGCGCGATGGAGCTGGCTCTTGAAGATGCCGGGCTTGAGCCTTCCGCTATCGGCTACGTGAACGGTCATGGTACTGCCACCGACCAGGGCGACATTGCCGAGACGCAGGCCACCAGCAGCCTGTTCGGCGCCCGCATGCCCATCAGTTCGCAGAAGAGCTTTCTCGGTCACACCTTGGGTGCGTGCGGCGCACTGGAGTCGTGGTTCAGCATCGAGATGATGAACCGCAACCAGTACGTACACACCTTCAACCTGGATTCAGTCGACCCACAATGCGGCGAGCTGGATTACCTGCAAGGTGAATTCCGCGAGATGCACAACGATTACGTGATGAACAACAACTTTGCCTTTGGCGGCGTCAACACCTCGCTGATCTTCCGCCGCTGGTCCTGACTTTTTAATCGATTGGAGAATACGGAATGTCTTCCTTGTTACGCGCGACCCTGATCACCCTGGCCTTGCTGACCACCGCTGGCTGCACCAGCAAACCGGTGCTCAACACCCAGCACGACCTGCCGGCCACTGCCCAGGTCAGCGAAGAGAAAATGAAAACGGTGATCGTCAACGCCCTGCAAAAGCGCGAATGGACGGTACAACGCCTGAACCCACAACTGGTGCAGGCCGAGATCACCGTGCGCAACCAGTACTACGCCGCCATCGACATCCGCTACACCCGCAACAGCTACGCCATCACCTACCGCGACAGCCGCGAACTGGGCTACAAGGATGGCAAGATCCATCGCAACTACAACCGCTGGGTGAGCATGCTGGACCGCGACATCATGGCGGCGTTGCGCAACACTGGCGTGAATGAGTCTGGGACTGCGGCGCAGTTGTTTGAGCAGACGGGCACTTCGAAATAAAACTGGAGCTCGCTGCGCTCCAGAAACGACAAAGGGCGCCTTTCGGCGCCCTCTTCACAAACAGGTTGGCTTGTCATCGCCGCTTCCTGCCCGGCTCTGCGATGGCTGGTTGCCCAGGATCCTCAGAGTCTCACAAGCCCCTTTCGGGAACTTGTGCAGTATGCCTGAAAACAGTTTCCCAGCAACCCGTGGCAGAGTGCCGCTCATCCCTCAGCGCAACCCCAGCGCACTGCGCACCGCCGCTTTTATCGCTAGAAACTGATCAGAGGTGAGTTCAGCGATTTTGTAAGTTCGTTTGCCATGACGGTCTTTGCTTTTGATTCGGTCGAGCCTGCCCAGGCTGACGGTCGCCACAATGTCACATTTTGCCCAGCAGATAGGGCTCGCTCCTTGAAGATGACTATCGAGTTGCAAATGGTGATCCAGAATCGTCTGCGGGGCAGTGGTACTCAAGGGTACAACCGTCACCAGCAACTTATTGGTTCGGTGCTTGCGTATCACAATGACCGGGCGGATCTTGATGATTTCCGGTACTTCGTAACCTCGGAAATCACAGATCAACACGCTGCCCTCCTTGGGCTGATAGAGAAGTGCCATCCATATCACTCGCTTGAGAAAAAGCGATTCTGCGTAACTTTCCGGCGAATAACTAAGCCGGTTGCGTTACCTGATATGTGACGGTGCCTACACTACCGCCTTGCGCGTCAACAACTCCACAAACGCCGCAGCCATCGGCGTCTGCGCGCCTTTTCGCTGCACCAGCCACACCGCCGTCACCGCCTCCTGATCCAGCAGCGTGCGATACACCACCCCGTCTATCCGTATGCGCTGATAAGAGGCCGGCAACACCGACACGCCCAGCCCCGCCGCAACCAGGCCAATGATGGTCATCGCCTCCCCCGCTTCCTGGGCAAAGTGCGGGCTAAACCCGGCGTCACGGCACAGGCTGAGCAACTGCGCGTAGAGCCCACTGCCGTAGCTGCGCGGGAAAAACACAAACGGCTCTTCCGCCAACTGCGCCAGGTGCAGGCCACGCTCACTGCCTGCTACCAACGGGTGGCCAGCGTTCATTACGGCCACCAATGGCTCGCGCATCAGCTCGACCACACTCAGTGAATCCGGCAACGGTAATGGCCGCATCAGTCCGACCTGAATCGACTCATCCACCAGCGACTCAGCCACCTCGGTGCTGCTCATTTCCTGCAGACTCAGGTGCACCGCCGGGAACGCCTGGCGAAACGCAAAGATCGCCTGGGGAATGCTGGCGTTAAACGGTGCCGATGACGTGAAGCCGATCTTCAATTCGCCCAGCTCACCCAACTGCGCCCGGCGCGCCACGTCCGCCGCTTTGTCGACCTGAGCCAGCACCAATCGCGCCTCATGCAGGAACAACCGCCCCGCCTCGCTCAGCTCGACCCGACGATTGGTACGCTCAAACAAGCGTGCCCCTACTTCCTGTTCCAGCGCCTGTATCTGCTGGCTCAGCGGCGGCTGCGAGATGCCCAGCACCTGCGCAGCCCGGCCAAAGTGCAGTTCTTCGGCCACGGCAATGAAGTACCGCAAGTGACGCAATTCCATACAAGCCTCATTAGGTCGCAAAAGCTATCAAACAGGTCGAACAATATATTGGAAAGAATCATTAGCCAGCTATATTCTTTTTTGCATGGCCGGTCCTGGCACGTTCTTCCTCCACGAGGTCCCCGTGAATTCTGCTGTCGCTCCACTCGCTCAAGAGGTCCCGCCCACTGCCCTGGATGAGGTGGTGGCCCAGCTCAATGACGCGTACATCGAAAAGGGCACGCCGATGTTCATGCGCACGGTACTGGCGCTGTTCTCCGGTGGTTTCGCCACCTTTGCCCTGCTGTATTGCGTGCAACCGATGATGCCGGCGCTGTCCCACGAGTTTTCCATCAATGCAGCGCAAAGCAGCCTGATCCTGTCCGTGTCCACCGCGATGCTCGCGCTGGGCCTGCTGATTACCGGGCCGATTTCCGACACACTGGGACGTAAACCGGTGATGGTCGCCGCGTTGTTCTGCGCAGCGCTCGCGACGATTGCCAGTGGTTTGATGCCGTCCTGGGAAGGGATTTTATTCATGCGTGCACTGGTGGGCCTGTCGCTGAGCGGCCTGGCCGCCGTGGCCATGACCTACCTGAGCGAAGAGATCCACCCGCAGCACATCGGCCTGGCCATGGGCCTGTACATTGGTGGCAACGCGATTGGCGGCATGAGCGGGCGCCTGATCATCGGCGTGTTGATCGACTTCGTCAGTTGGCACACCGCAATGCTGATCATTGGCGCCCTGGCGCTGATCGCCGCCACGGTGTTCTGGAAAATCCTCCCCGAATCGCGCAACTTCCGCGCCAGCAGCCTCAAGCCGCGCAGCCTGGTGGACGGTTTTGTCATGCACTTCAAGGACGCGGGCCTGCCGTGGCTGTTCCTTGAAGCGTTCCTGCTGATGGGTGCGTTCGTGACGATGTTCAACTACATCGGCTACCGCCTACTGGCCGATCCCTACGACCTCAGCCAAGCCGTGGTCGGCCTGCTGTCGCTGGTATACCTCTCGGGGATCTACAGCTCGGCGAAGATCGGTTCCCTGGCCGACCGCCTCGGGCGCCGTCGCGTGCTCTGGGCGACTATCGTGCTGATGCTCGCGGGCATGACGCTGACCTTGCTCACACCGCTATGGCTGATCGTGCCGGGCATGCTGATCTTCACCTTCGGCTTCTTCGGCGCCCACTCAGTGGCCAGCAGCTGGATCGGCCGACGCGCGGTGAAGGCCAAGGGGCAGGCGTCGTCGCTGTACCTGTTCTGCTACTACGTGGGGTCGAGTATTGCCGGGACGGCAGGCGGGTTCTTCTGGCATTTTGCCGGGTGGAATGGGATTGGAGCGTTCATCATCGCGCTGCTGATCGGCGCGTTGCTGGTGGCGTTGAAGTTGGCGAAGTTGCCGCCGTTGGGGAATGTGCGGGCCTGACGCGATCTTGCTTTTAATGTGGGAGGGGGCTTGCCCCCGATTGCAGTGTGTCAGCCAATGAATCTGGTGACTGAAACACCGCTATCGGGAGCAAGCCCCCTCCCACATTGGTTTTGCGTTTATTCGTGATACTGCGCCGACAGCTCGTGCACCGCACGCAGGAACGCACCGGCATGTTCCGGGTTCACTTCCGGGGTGATGCCATGGCCCAGGTTGAACACGTGCCCGGTGCCCTTGCCGTAGCTGGCCAGGATTCGGCCGACTTCGGTGCGGATCGCTTCCGGCTTGGCGTACAGCACGGTCGGGTCCATGTTGCCTTGCAGCGCGACTTGGTTGCCGACACGACGGCGTGCTTCGCCAATGTCGCAGGTCCAGTCCAGGCCCAGGGCATCGGCACCTGCGTCGGCGATGCTTTCCAGCCACAGGCCGCCGCCCTTGGTGAACAGAATGACCGGAACCTTGCGGCCTTCGTGTTCGCGGATCAGGCCGCTGACGATTTTGCGCATGTAGGCCAGGGAGAACTCCTGGTAGGCCGCCGCCGACAGGTTGCCGCCCCAGGTGTCGAAGATCTGCACCGCTTGCGCGCCGGCCATGATCTGGCCGTTAAGGTAGGAAGTGACCGACTGAGCGAGCTTGTCCAGCAGCAGGTGCATGGCGTGCGGGTTGTCGTAGAGCATGGCCTTGGTCTTGCGGAAGTCTTTCGACGAACCGCCTTCGACCATGTAGGTGGCCAGGGTCCATGGGCTGCCGGAGAAGCCGATCAGCGGCACGCGGCCGTTGAGTTCACGGCGGATGGTGCTGACGGCGTCCATCACGTAGCCCAGGTCCTTGTGCGGGTCCGGGATCGGCAGGGCTTCGATGTCGGCCAACGTGCTGACGACTTTCTTGAAACGCGGGCCTTCGCCGGTTTCGAAGTACAGGCCTTGCCCCATGGCGTCAGGGATGGTGAGGATGTCGGAGAAAAGGATGGCAGCATCCAGTTGCGGATAGCGGTCCAGCGGCTGCATCGTGACTTCGCAGGCGAACTCCGGGTTCATGCACAGGCTCATGAAGTCGCCGGCGTGGGCGCGACTGGCGCGGTATTCCGGCAGGTAGCGACCGGCCTGGCGCATCATCCACACGGGGGTGACGTCCACGGGTTGCTTGAGCAGGGCACGAAGGAAACGGTCGTTCTTGAGGGCAGTCATGTCGGCATCCGCAAAAAAAGTGCGGGCATTTTCTCAGAGCCGGACGCAAAAGGCACGGAGTGAGCCGTGCCTTTTGTCTATCGGGTCAATTTGTCGCAATCTCTTGAACACGCTGGAAACCAATGTGGGAGCTGGCTTGCCTGCGATTGCGGTGGATCAGTCGATACATCCTGTGACTGTTACACCGCTATCGCAGGCAAGCCAGCTCCCACATTTGAGCGTATTTCAGATCAGACCTGCAGGTAATCCAGGATCCCTTCGGCGGCGTTGCGGCCTTCGAAGATCGCGGTCACCACCAAGTCAGAACCGCGCACCATATCGCCACCGGCAAAAATCTTCGGGTTGCTGGTCTGGTGCTTGTACTGGCCTTGTTCCGGGGCTACAACGCGGCCCTGGCTGTCGGTCTGAATCTCGAACTGCTCGAACCACGGCGCCGGGCTTGGGCGGAAGCCGAAGGCGATGACCACGGCGTCAGCCGGGATGATCTCTTCGGAGCCCGGGATCGGCTCAGGGCTGCGACGGCCACGGGCGTCCGGTTCGCCGAGACGGGTCTCGACCACCTTCACGCCTTCAACGCGGTCTTCACCGACGATGGCAATCGGCTGGCGGTTATAGAGGAATTTCACGCCTTCTTCCTTGGCGTTCTTCACCTCTTTGCGCGAGCCGGGCATGTTGGCTTCGTCACGACGGTACGCACAGGTCACCGACTTGGCGCCCTGGCGGATCGACGTGCGGTTGCAGTCCATCGCGGTGTCACCACCGCCGAGTACCACGACCTTCTTGCCTTTCATGTCGACGAAATCTTCCGGCGACTTTTCAAAGCCCAGGTTGCGGTTGACGTTGGCGATCAGGAAGTCCAACGCGTCATACACGCCTGGCAGGTCCTCACCGGCGAAGCCGCCCTTCATGTAGGTGTAGGTGCCCATGCCCATGAATACGGCATCGTATTCTTCGAGCAGTTGCTCCATGGTCACGTCTTTGCCGATCTCGGTGTTCAGGCGGAACTCGATGCCCATGCCGGTGAACACTTCGCGACGGTTGCTCAGTACGGTTTTTTCCAGCTTGAACTCGGGGATGCCGAAGGTCAGCAGGCCGCCGATTTCCGGGTTCTTGTCGAACACCACCGGGGTCACGCCACCCCGTACCAGCACGTCGGCGCAGCCCAGGCCGGCAGGCCCGGCACCGATGATCGCGACGCGCTTGCCGGTCGGCTTGACCTTGGACATATCCGGGCGCCAGCCCATGGCGAACGCGGTGTCGGTGATGTACTTCTCCACCGAACCGATAGTCACCGCGCCGAAGCCGTCGTTGAGGGTGCAGGCACCCTCGCACAGACGGTCTTGCGGGCACACCCGGCCGCACACTTCCGGCAGGGTGTTGGTCTGGTGCGACAGCTCGGCGGCGGCGAGGATGTTGCCCTCGGCCACCAATTTCAGCCAGTTGGGAATGAAGTTGTGCACCGGGCACTTCCATTCGCAATACGGGTTACCGCAACCCAGGCAGCGGTGGGCCTGGTCGGCCGAGTGCTGGGGTTTGAAGGGTTCGTAGATTTCCACGAACTCTTTCTTGCGTTGACGCAACAGTTTCTTCTTCGGATCTTTGCGCCCGACATCGATGAACTGGAAGTCGTTATTCAGACGTTCAGCCATGTTAAAACCTCATCAAACTCTTCAGGCGCATATCACTGCGGGTTGGCACGGATGCTGGAAAGCAACGATTTCAGGTTGGCAGCCTTGGGCTTGACCAGCCAGAAACGACGCAGGTAATCATCGAGGTTTTCGGCGAGGTTACGACCCCATTCGCTGCCGGTCTCCTCAACGTACTCGTCCAGCACGTGCTGCAAGTGGTTCCGATAGGATTCCATGGCTTCGCCGCTGATCCGCTGGATCTCGACCAATTCGTGGTTGACCTTGTCGACGAAGGTGTTGTCCTGGTCGAGCACGTAGGCAAAACCGCCGGTCATGCCTGAACCGAAGTTGTAACCGGTCTTGCCCAATACCGCGACAAAGCCCCCGGTCATGTACTCGCAGCAGTGATCGCCAGTGCCTTCCACCACGGTGTGAGCACCGGAGTTACGCACGGCGAAACGCTCACCGGCGGTACCGGCGGCGAACAGCTTGCCACCGGTGGCGCCGTACAAGCAGGTGTTGCCGATGATGGCACTGTCCTGGGTCTTGTAAACGCTACCTTTAGGCGGAACGATCACCAGCTTACCGCCGGTCATGCCCTTGCCCACGTAGTCGTTGGCGTCGCCTTCCAGGTACATGTGCAAGCCGCCGGCGTTCCACACGCCAAAGCTCTGGCCCGCAGTGCCCTTGAAGCGGAAGGTGATTGGCGACTTCGCCATGCCTTGGTTGCCGTGCTTGCGCGCGATTTCGCCGGAGACGCGTGCGCCGATGGAGCGGTCGCAGTTGCAGATATCCAGGGCAAATTCGCCACCGCTGGCGTCGTTGATCGAGCCGCCGGCCATTTCGACCATCTTTTCAGCCAGCAGGCCTTTGTCGAACGGCGGGTTGCGGTCCACTTGGCAGAACTGTGGCTTGTCTGCCGGGATGTGGTCGCTGCCCAACAACGGCGTCAGGTCCAGGTGGTTTTGCTTGGCGGTCTGGCCTTCGAGAATGTCCAGCAGATCGGTGCGGCCGATCAGCTCTTCGAGGGAGCGCACGCCCAGCTTGGCCAGCCACTCACGGGTTTCTTCGGCGACGTAGGTGAAGAAATTCACCACCATGTCGACGGTGCCGATGTAGTGATCCTTGCGCAGCTTCTCGTTCTGCGTCGCCACACCGGTGGCGCAGTTGTTCAGGTGGCAGATGCGCAGGTATTTGCAGCCCAGCGCGATCATTGGCGCGGTGCCGAAGCCGAAGCTTTCAGCACCGAGGATTGCAGCCTTGATCACGTCGAGGCCGGTTTTCAGGCCGCCGTCAGTCTGCACACGGACTTTACCGCGCAGGTCGTTGCCGCGCAGGGTCTGGTGGGTTTCAGCCAGGCCGAGTTCCCACGGTGCGCCGGCGTACTTGATCGAGGTCAGCGGCGATGCGCCGGTGCCGCCGTCGTAGCCGGAGATGGTGATCAGGTCGGCATAGGCCTTCGCCACACCAGCGGCGATGGTGCCCACGCCTGCTTCCGCGACCAGTTTCACCGAGACCAGGGCCTGCGGGTTGACTTGTTTCAGGTCGAAAATCAGCTGCGACAAATCTTCAATCGAATAGATGTCGTGGTGCGGCGGAGGCGAAATCAATGTGACGCCCGGCACTGCGTAACGCAGCTTGGCGATCAAACCGTTGACCTTGCCACCGGGCAGCTGGCCGCCCTCACCGGGCTTGGCGCCCTGGGCAACCTTGATCTGCAGCACTTCGGCGTTGACCAGGTATTCCGGGGTTACACCGAAACGGCCGGTCGCCACCTGTTTGATTTTCGAGCTCTTGAGGGTGCCGTAGCGCGCCGGGTCTTCGCCGCCTTCGCCGGAGTTGGAACGCGCGCCCAGGCGGTTCATGGCTTCGGCCAGGGCTTCGTGAGCCTCAGGCGACAAGGCGCCCAGGGAAATACCAGCAGAGTCGAAGCGTTTGAGGATCGACTCCAGCGGCTCGACTTCACTGATGGCCAGCGGCGTGTCCAGGGTTTTCACCTTGAACAGGTCGCGGATCATCGACACCGGGCGGTTATCCACCAACGCGGTGTATTCCTTGAACTTGGCGTAGTCGCCCTGCTGCACGGCGGCTTGCAGGGTGCTGACCACGTCCGGGTTGTAGGCGTGGTATTCGCCACCGTGTACGAATTTGAGCAGGCCGCCTTGCTGGATCGGCTTGCGCGCGCTCCAGGCTTCGGCTGCCAAGGCTTTTTGCTCGGCTTCGATGTCGACGAAACGCGCGCCCTTGATGCGGCTTGGCACGCCACGGAAGCTCAAATCGCACACTTCTTCGGACAGGCCGATGGCTTCGAACAATTGAGCGCCACGGTACGAGGTGACGGTGGAAATGCCCATCTTCGACAGGATCTTCAACAGGCCCTTGGTGATGCCCTTACGGTAGTTCTTGAACACCTCATAGAGGTCGCCCAGCACTTCACCGGTGCGGATCAGGTCACCCAGCACTTCGTACGCGAGGAACGGGTACACCGCCGAGGCGCCGAAACCGATCAGCACCGCGAAGTGGTGCGGGTCGCGGGCGGTGGCAGTTTCCACGAGAATATTGGAGTCGCAACGCAGGCCTTTTTCGGTCAGGCGGTGGTGTACCGCACCGGTCGCCAGGGAGGCGTGGATCGGCAGCTTGCCCGGCGCGATGTGACGGTCGGTCAGCACGATTTGGGTACGACCGGCGCGCACGGCTTCTTCGGCCTGGTCGGCGACGTTGCGCACAGCAGCTTCAAGGCCGAGGCTTTCGTCGTAGTTCAGGTCGATGATCTGGCGGTCGAAGCCTGGGCGATCCAGGGTCATCAACGAGCGCCACTTGGCCGGGGAAATCACAGGCGAGCTGAGGATGACGCGGGAGGCGTGCTCAGGCGATTCCTGGAAGATATTGCGCTCGGCACCGAGGCACACTTCCAGGGACATCACGATGGCTTCGCGCAGCGGGTCGATCGGTGGGTTGGTCACCTGGGCGAACTGCTGGCGGAAATAGTCGTACGGCGTACGCACGCGCTGGGACAGCACGGCCATTGGCGTGTCATCGCCCATGGAGCCGACCGCCTCGTAGCCTTGTTCACCGAGCGGACGCAGCACCTGGTCGCGCTCTTCAAACGTGACCTGGTACATCTTCATGTACTGCTTGAGCTGGTCGACGTCGTAGAAAGCCGAACCGTGGTCGTTGTCTTCCATGGTCGCCTGGATGCGCAGGGCGTTCTTGCGCAGCCATTGCTTGTAGGGGTGACGGGACTTCAAACGGTTGTCGATGGCGTCGGTGTCGAGGATCTGCCCGGTTTCGGTGTCCACGGCGAGTATCTGGCCAGGGCCTACGCGGCCTTTAGCAATGACGTCTTCCGGTTTGTAGTTCCACACGCCGATTTCCGACGCCAGGGTAATGAAACCGTTGGTGGTGGTGACCCAACGCGCCGGGCGCAGACCGTTACGGTCGAGCAGGCACACCGCATAGCGGCCGTCGGTCATTACCACACCAGCCGGGCCGTCCCACGGTTCCATGTGCATCGAGTTGTACTCATAGAATGCCCGCAGATCGGGGTCCATGGTCTCGACGTTCTGCCACGCTGGCGGAATGATCATGCGCACGCCACGGAACAGGTCGATGCCGCCGGTGACCATCAGCTCGAGCATGTTGTCCATGCTGGAAGAGTCGGAACCTACGCGGTTGACCAGCGGGCCGAGCTCTTCCAAATCCATCAAATCGTTGGCGAACTTGGTGCGACGGGCCACGGCCCAGTTGCGGTTGCCGGTGATGGTGTTGATCTCGCCGTTGTGGGCGAGGAAGCGGAATGGCTGGGCCAGCGGCCATTTCGGCAGAGTGTTGGTGGAGAAACGCTGGTGAAACACGCAGATTGCGGTTTGCAGGCGTTCATCGCTCAGGTCTGGATAAAAGGCGGTGAGGTCCGCCGGCATCATCAGGCCTTTATAAATGATGGTTTTGTGCGAAAAGCTGCAGATGTAGTGCTCAGTATCAGCGGCGTTGGACACGGACGAACGACGACGCGAGGTGAACAGTTTGATCGCCATGTCCTGGTCGCTCAGGCCGTCGCCGGCGATGAACACTTGTTCGATCTGCGGTAGGCGCTCAAGGGCCAGGCGGCCGAGCACGCTGGTGTCGATCGGCACTTTGCGCCAGCCAACGAGTTGCAGGCCGGCAGCGAGGATCTCGCGGTTCATGTTCTCGCGAGCGGCCTCGGCTTTGACCGGGTCCTGGTTGAAAAACACCATGCCCACGGCGTACTGCTTGGGCAGGTCGACCGCGAAATGCTGTTGGGCGATGGCGCGCAGGAACTGGTCGGGCTTTTGAATGAGCAAGCCACAACCGTCACCGGTCTTGCCGTCGGCGTTGATCCCACCGCGGTGGGTCATGCAGGTCAGGGCCTCGATGGCCGTTTGCAGAAGGGTATGACTGGGCTCGCCCTGCATATGGGCTATCAGGCCGAAACCACAGTTATCCTTGAATTCATCGGGTTGATACAGACCTGCTTTCATAGACACTTTCTCACCAGGCTGCCTCTTATACCGAGGCAAATTTCTTTTCAATTCAACCGGTTACCTTCCACGCCGAACGTACGCCGGCTTAGCGGGGGCAAAAGGGAGGTCATTGTACACACCGACACAGACGCTCACAAATTTAGCGACGAAATGTCGAAAATCTATGTCGCATTTATGAAAGGTTTAAAGCGATATGCTGTGCTAGTCAAAACTTTTTTAATTCTGACCGCTACGACTCAAAAGCTACGTGACGCAGACACCACAAAGCGCGCGGCCTTCAGGGCTGCACGCTGTTGTAGTTTTTTGAGGTGCCGGGAGGGCGGCCTGGGTAAGGCCGCCGGACCTTCAGCGAGTTGTTGCGAGTTCTTGTTGAACGCTGGCAACAGTGCGAGGCCAAGGTTTACCAGCCTGAACCTTCGCTGGCAAGGATTTGATCGCGGAATCTGCGGCTGCACGGCTGGAGAAGTTGCCGTAGGTGATCACGTAGAGAGGCTTGCCGTTGAGCACTTTCTTGAAGTAACGGTACTCGCCGCCCTGCTCTTTCACGAACGCCTGGGCATTGGCTTCGGAGCTGGTGCCAAGGATCTGCACCACGAAATTGCCGGTAGGCTGGCTGGCGTACCAGCTGCTGCCAGCGGCGCCGGCTTTGGCGACGGTGGCGGCTGGTTTTTCAGCAGGCTTGGCAGCCGGAGCTGGCTTGGCGGCAGGTGCTGGCGTGACCGGCTTGGTCACTGGCGCAGGCTTGGCAGTGGCGACCGCCGTAGGCGCAGGTGTTGGCTTGGCAGCCGGCTGGCCCGCTGGCACGCCCGCAGGTGGTGCGGTGGTGGTCACGGTCGGCGGCGTAGCGCTGGAACCTTCCACCGGTACACCGTCGTCACCTTCGGAAATGCCACCCGCTTCTTCAGCGAGCGGGCCACGCATTACCGGTTGGCCGACCATCGGCAGGTTGGTCGGTTGGCCGGAGTTGGCAAATTCAACGTTTGGCGTGGGCTTGCCCAGTGGCAACTGCGCCTGTTCGGTTGGCGCGCCGGCAGTGGTCGGTGCTTTGCTGCGGCCCGGGATCAACCAGGCAGCCGCTACAGCGACCACGACAACGGCGGAAATCGCCAATACGTGCTTCTTAGGCATAGTGAACCCCATCTTTGGACGCTTGACCGCGGTGCGGCTGGCAATCATGGCTTCGATCATGGCATCGCGGGCAACCTGATTGATGTTGCCAGGCCAGCCGTCGGAGCTTTCGTGAATATCAGAGATCTGCGCAGCGGAGAAAAGTTCGATACCCGCCCCGGCGCCTTCCAGGCGTTGAGCCAGGTATTCGCGGGTTTCTTCCTCTTCGTACGGCTGCAGCTCGATGACGTGGAACAGCTCCTGATCACCGCTGATCTGCTCGAGGTCGGCGATCAACGACGATTCACCAAACAGGAACACGTGCGGGCGACCTTCCGGCGTGCCCGCCGCCAGCGCCAACAGCGCTTCCAGCGCCGATTCGTCAAGCTGCTCGGCGTCATCCACCAGCAGGTAGACTTCCTGGCCGGTCAGACCGAGTTGCACAACCTGCTTGAGGATCGCGTTCGGCTCGGCTGTGGCCACGTCCAGCGCCTGGGCAACCTGGCGCAACACGCCCGCCGCATCACCGGCACCACGGGCTGACACCACCACGCTCTGTACCGATTGCTTGTTGGTGCTGGCCACCAGGGCCTGGCGCAGCAGCGTCTTGCCGCTGCCCAACGGGCCGGTCACGACCAGCAGCAGTTGGCTGTAGCGCGCGAGGTGATGCAACTGACCAAGCACCGGCTTGCGCTGGGCCGGGAAAAATTTGAAACCAGGCACCCGTGGAGCAAAGGGGTCGTGGCTTAACTGGTAGTGGCCGAGGAACGCCTCGTCGGCATGCAAACTAGTCATCGGGATCTGATTAACCTTTCAGCTGAGCCAGGGCACGGTAATCCGCTCCCAGCGTGGCTTGTAAAATCTCTTTTGGATAATCGTCGGTCACTACCGCTTCGCCCATGTGGCGCAGCAGCACCAGTCGCAGTCGACCGTCGATCACTTTCTTGTCTATCGCCATATGTTCGAGGAAGTCCGCCTCAGTCATCTCCTCAGGCGGAATGACCGGCAAACCGGCGCGCTGGAACAGGTGGATACCGCGATCACGCTCCTGGGCGCTGATCCAGCCCAAGCGTTGCGACATCTCCAACGCCATCACCGTGCCAGCAGCCACGGCCTCGCCATGTAGCCACACACCATAGCCCATGTGCGTTTCGATCGCATGGCCGAAGGTGTGGCCCAGATTTAACGTGGCCCGCACACCGGACTCCCGTTCGTCGGCATTCACCACCAGCGCCTTGGCGGCGCAGGAACGGGAAATCGCTTCGGTCAGTGCCACCTGGTCGAGGTTGCGCAATGCGTCTACATGTTCTTCCAGCCAGGTCAGGAACGGCTCGTCGCAGATCAACCCATACTTGATGACTTCCGCCAGGCCCGCCGACAACTCGCGCGGCGGCAGGGTGGTGAGGGTCGCGGTGTCGATCAGCACGGCTTGAGGCTGATAGAACGCGCCCACCATGTTCTTGCCCAGCGGGTGGTTGATCCCGGTCTTGCCGCCCACCGACGAATCGACTTGGGACAACAGAGTGGTCGGCACCTGGATAAAGTCCACGCCACGCTGGTAACAGGCGGCTGCGAAGCCGGCCATATCACCGATCACGCCGCCGCCCAAAGCAATCACAGTGGTGCGGCGGTCATGGCGTGCGGTCAGCAAGCCATCAAAGATCAGTTGCAGGGTTTCCCAGTTCTTGTGGGCTTCGCCGTCGGGCAAGATCACAGAGATAACCGAGTACGCCGACAGGCTTCGGCTCAAACGCTCAAGATACAGCGGCGCGACCGTTTCGTTGGAGATGATCGCCACTTGCCGCCCGGCAATGTGCGGTGCGAGCAACTCGGGCTGGTCCAGCAGACCTTCGCCAATATGGATCGGGTAGCTGCGCTCGCCTAGATCGACCTTAAGTGTCTGCATGTGTCCCCGCGTTAGAGATGTATTGACGACCGGCAACGCCAAGATCTGACATCACCTGATGGCTCTACGCCACACCCCGCAGGGTGATAGCGCGCCGCCGAGAATAGCGCATTTCGGGCCCGGCTTTAACGGGGTGGCAGCCGTTGCAGACGCTCGAGAATGTCGAGGACCACCATCCGTGGGGGCCGCTCATCGGTTTCCACCACCAGATCGGCGATCTCCCGGTACAGCGGATCGCGCAGCGTGAGCAGGTCCCGCAGGGTTTTCTCCGGGTTGGCCGTACGCAGCAATGGGCGATTGCGATCGCGGGCGGTGCGGCCCACCTGCTGCTCGACTGACGCATGCAGATAGACCACCCGACCACCGGCATGCAGCGCGCGGCGGTTTTCGTCGCGCATCACCGCGCCACCGCCAGTCGCCAATACCACGCCATCGCAGCCACACAGCTCGGCGATCATCGCCTGCTCGCGGTCACGAAAGCCCAGCTCGCCTTCCTTATCGAAGATCCATGGGATATTGGCACCCGTGCGCAATTCAATTTCCTTGTCGGAATCTTTGAATGGCAGGCGCAGCTCTTTGGCCAGCAAACGGCCGATGGTGCTTTTTCCAGCCCCCATCGGTCCTACAAGAATCAAATTTCGCACAGAATCAACGACTCACAGCAATCGCCTGGTTATTCATAATACGCGGAGTCAGGAATACCAGCAGCTCGGATTTTTTCTCCGCCAGCACATCGCGCCGGAAAAGGCGGCCAAGATACGGCACATCGCCCAAAAATGGCACTTTATCTACCACTTTGCTTTGGGTATTGGAGAAAACCCCGCCGATAACAATGGTCTCGCCATCCTTCACCAACACCTTGGCATTGACCTCGTTTTTCTTGATCGGCGGCACGTCGTTGAGTTTGTTCAGGTAATCGGGCTCATCCTTGGTGACCTTGACCTCCATGATCACGCGGTCGTCGGGGGTGATTTGCGGGGTGACCTCCAGCGACAGCGACGCTTCCTTGAACGACACCGAAGTGGCGCCACTGGAACTGGATTCCTGATAAGGAATCTCGGTGCCCTTGAGGATGCGCGCGGTTTCCTTGTCGGAGGTGACCACTTTGGGTTGCGAGACGATTTCGCCGTTGCCGGTTTTCTCCATGGCGGTGAGTTCCAGGTCCAGCAGCAAGTTATCGGTGATAAAGGCGATGCCCAGGCCCGAGGTGTCGGTCAGCGAACCCAAATCCACAAAGGGTGAGCTGGGTGGGTTCTCTGGTGGTTCCGCGCCCTCAGACTGAGGCTTGGGGATACCCCCCGCGCCCCAGTTTCCGCGATTCAACCGGCCACCCCAGCGCGCGCCCAGGCTTTTGTCGTAATCGACATTGGCCTCGACAATCCGCGCCTCGATCATGACCTGGCGCACCGGAATATCCAGCTGAGCCACGATCCGCCGCAGCTCCTCGAGCCGCTCCCCGGTCTGGTAGGCAATGATGTTGTTGGTGCGATCATCGACCGCCACCGAGCCTCGCTCATCGGTGACGCCCTCGAGGCCCGTGACCGATTGGAACAGCTTGGCCAGGTCCGCCGCCTTGGCGTAATTGACTTGCAACAGCTCACGGCGCAACGGCGCCAGTTCGGCCATTTGCTTGCGCGACTCAAGGGTCAGCAGCTCACGCGCGGCCAACTCCTCGGCAGGCGCCACCAGCAATACGCCGGCCTTTACCCGCTTATCCAATCCCTTGGCTTGCAATACCAGGTCCAGCGCCTGGTCCCAGGGCACATCCTTGAGGCGCAGCGTGATCGAGCCCTGCACGTCGTCGCTCGCTACCAGGTTGAGGCCTGCCACATCGGCAATTTGCTGCAACGCGGTACGCAACTCGATGCTCTGGAAGTTAAGGTTCAGCTTGTCGCCTGTGTAGGCGCTTGACGTGGCGCTGCCGGGAGGCGGCAACTGGATCAGATCCACACGATTGGGCACAGCAGTAGCCATCGGTGCCGTGAACGCTATCCATAGCGCCACACCGACGGACGAAAAAGTCCTTTTCATTGCTTGATTCCGTTATGAGTTGAGGTTTAACACCAGCGTTCGTGGGCGCTCGAGCCAGGCGCCCTGACCATCAGGAAACAGCTCGACCAGTTCTATGTAACGTTCATGGATGGCAGTGATCCGCCCATGGTCCGGCCCCAGGTAGTCACCGACCGCCAGGCGGTGCACCTTGGATGCCGCACGCAGCAGGGCGAAAGCTCGCACCCCACGGGACAGCGTGCCGACCATTTCAAACTGCTCCATCGGGAGGCTTTCCAGTACACCACGTGGCCGGCCGAGGTCTGGCGCGCGGGCTGGCCGACCAGACACGTGGTCAACCTGAACGGCAAGCAATTGAAAAGGATCGCGCAGCCCCAATGAGTCGTAGACAAACGGCAGCCCTTGCCCGCCTCGCCCACCGCCCTGGGCATGCCAGTAAGTCTTGGCCAGCAGGTCAAGGCGTAAAAGCTTGCCATCACGCCTAAAGGCCACATCGTGCACCGTGGCGATGCGCGACAGGTTACCCAGGCCACTCAGGAACATCGCCAGGTCGTGATAAGCGCCCGCGACGCCGATCTGCACAGGTTGTTCGTGATAGAACGGCCGAGACAACGCATCCAACGGGGTGACGCTCTCAACCAACAAACCATTGGCCAGTGCCAGACGCGCAACGTCTTCCAGCAAGCCGGGCATTTCTGACTCGCTCGGCAACGCCTGCAAAAGCTCATCGACCTTCGCCTGCATCAACTGAAGCTGTTGCGTGCGCGCCTCAAGGCTGGCAGCCAGGACAGTTTTTTGTGCGACTTGCTGCTGCAGGGCCACTTCCCGCGCCTCGACCTGATGTAACCGCGCCCGCGAAGGACTCAGGTACGCAAGGTCGCCCACCACAAACACCAGACCCGCCAGCGCACAGCCCAACAGGGCCTTGCCGGGTAAGGGCCATTTTGCAGCGTTGTGAGTGAGTGCAGAAAGATTGAGCCTCAGCAGGCTCAAGGTTGAGCCTCGGTGGACTCTCCCTGACGGACCATCAGCTGGAACTCATTGTTGCCGCGCGCGCCATCCGTCCGCACATGTTGCAGCCGCGTCGAATGGGCGCCTTCCGCGGCCTCCAGGCGGCGCATCAACTGGGCGATGTCCTGGCTGGATTCAGCGCTGCCGCTGATACTCACCGTATCGCCCTTCGCCACCACTTCATGCAGGTGCACACCGTCAGGGACCGCACGCGCCAACTGATCCAACAGCTGAGCACCATTCGAGCGGGGATCGTGCAGGTCTTGCACGACTTTCATGCGCTGCGCCAGTTGCTGGCTTTGCTCCTGCAGGTCATCGATGGTCTTGATGCGTGAATCCAGGCCGGTGATTTCCTTGCCCAGGTGGTCATTGCGAGTCACCTGACGATCAATGGCTTGGTCGATCACCTGATCCGCCAGCCACACCGTCGCCAGCGCCGCACAAGCGAACACCAGCAAACACGCCAGCAAATTCTTGCGACGCCGCTCTGCCAGCGCCTGGCGCCAAGGCAGTAGGTTGATTCGTGTCTTCAAGCGAAACTCCTCAGGGCCAACCCGCAAGCAATTCCCATCCCTTGGGCATCCACGGCCCATTGTGCACTATCCACTCGATGGCTCGGCGTGAAGCTGGCGAAATCGTGACTGCAAGCGCGCGCCAATGCAAACGCTTCGACATCGACCACCTTCGGCACCAGCCCCGCCAGGGCCAAAACTGCCTCGCGGGCTTCCACCTGATCCTTGAGGCATGCAGCGAGCAGTACCTCGACACGGCCTGGGTCAAGTGCCGTCGGCCCGCGCACCTGAAAGTCGATGGCCACGTCATCCAATGGATAAGGAATGTACTGGTCTGCCTCCATCTGGATCATCCAGGTCATCTCATCGTCTGTGAGCCCCGCTTCCATTTCGATCATCCGCGTGATCACCGAAGGCCCGGCCACAGAGGCGGCGGCACCACGGGCCGACGTCGATAACCGCGACAACGCACTGCGCAAGGTGCGCCCTACACCCTCGAGATCGAGGAATGTGCCGTCGACCACCGTGTGCGCAGGCAACGCCTGTGTAACATAGCCTTGAACGTTGAACCCCGAAACTGAGCGACCCAGCTCGATCAGCCGGATGGTCGTGTCATTGATGTCGACACCTAGCAAGGTGTCGGCTTTTCGCGTGAAAAATCCCTTTCTCATAAAACTCCCTAAAACTTTGTCTGTCATACCGCCTGATTGCCGTTGTGCACCATGCATTCGGTCGACTTGTTGAACCGGCGCGAATGACGCCCCAAGTCGAAAAATGCTTTAATGCCCAGCGTTTTTTCCCGCTTTTTATCTGCAGCTCGGGTCGATCCATCGTTTGCCATGCATGCCCCGACGCCTAACTCATTCTTTTCTCTGGAAATCCAAAAGCCTTGATTCGTCTGCTGAAGTTTTTCGGGTACTCCATTGTCGCCATCGTTTGCGGGCTGCTGCTCGTGCTCAGCGGGGCCTACCTCTACCTTAGTCCGGGTTTACCCTCCGTAGAGGCTCTTAGAAGTATCCAGTTGCAGATTCCTTTGCGGGTCTACAGCAGCGATGAAAAATTAATCGCGGAGTTCGGCGAAATGCGCCGCACACCGATTCGTTTTGCCGATATTCCACCCAATTTCATCAGCGCCTTGCTGTCGGCCGAAGATGATAATTTTGCCAACCACTATGGCGTCGACCCCAGCAGCTTGGTGCGTGCGGCGACACAATTGGTAAAAAGCGGACACATTCAATCCGGCGGCAGCACCATCACCATGCAGGTGGCGAAGAACTTCTTCCTCACCAGCGAGCGCAGCTTTTCGCGCAAGGCCACGGAGATCCTCTTGGCACTGCAGATTGAGCGCCAGTTGACCAAGGACGAGATCCTCGAGCTGTACGTGAACAAGATTTACCTGGGCAACCGCGCCTACGGAATCGAGGCGGCTTCGCAGGTCTACTACGGCAAGTCAATTCGTGATGCCAGCCTGGCGCAGATGGCCATGATTGCCGGCCTGCCAAAGGCCCCATCACGCTTCAACCCCCTGGCCAACCCGGCGCGCAGCAAAGAACGCCGCGACTGGATCCTGGGGCGCATGTACAAGCTGGGCAAGATCGACCAGGCCGCTTACGAAAGCGCCATCGCCGAACCACTGAACGCCAGCTACCACGTGCCGACGCCGGAAGTGAACGCACCCTATATCGCCGAAATGGCGCGCGCCGAGATGGTCGGCCGTTACGGCAGCGAGGCCTACACCGAAGGTTTCCGCGTGACCACCACCGTGCCGAGCAACCTGCAGGACATCGCCAATGAGGCGGTGCATTCCGGCCTGATCACCTACGACCAGCGCCATGGCTACCGCGGCCCTGAATCTCGCCTGCCGGGCAAAACGCTGAGCGCCTGGACCACAGAGCTTGGCAAACAACGCCCGATCAGCGGCCTGGAGCCGGCCATCGTCACCCAGGTGAAGAAAGATGGCGTGCAGGTGCTGACCCGTACCGGCGAAGCCCATGTGGCGTGGGACAGCATGAAATGGGCGCGCCCTTTCCTGAATACCAACAGCATGGGCGCGATGCCTAAGCAGCCTTCGGACGTGGCGCAAGTGGGCGATCTGATCCGCGTGCAACGCCAGAAGGACGACAGCCTCAAATTCAGCCAGGTGCCACTGGCCCAAGGCGCGCTGGTTTCGCTGGACCCACAGAACGGTGCAATCCGCGCCCTGGTCGGCGGCTTCGCGTTCGAGCAGAGCAACTACAACCGTGCGACCCAGGCTAAGCGCCAGCCCGGTTCGAGCTTCAAGCCGTTCATCTACAGCGCCGCACTGGACAACGGCTACACCGCCGCCAGCCTGGTCAACGATGCGCCTATCGTGTTTGTCGACGAGTACCTGGACAAGGTCTGGCGCCCGAAGAACGACACCAACACGTTCCTCGGTCCGATCCGCATCCGCGAGGCGCTGTACAAGTCGCGTAACCTGGTGTCGATCCGCCTGCTGCAGGCGATGGGCGTGGGCAAGACCATCGATTACATGACGCGCTTTGGCTTTGCCAAGTCGGACCTGCCGCCGAACCTGTCCCTGGCCTTGGGTACGGCGACCCTTACACCGATGGAAATCGCCACCGGCTGGAGCACGTTTGCCAACGGCGGCTACAAGATCGCGCCGTACCTGATCGACAAGATCGAAAGCCGCAATGGCGACACCCTGTTCACGGCCAACCCACCGCGCGTGCCGGGGGATGTGGTCAACGGCGTGGCGGCGACTGATGGCCTGGCAGCCCCGAGCAACGGAGGCATCACCATCGAGCCGACCCCAGGCACAACGCCTGCGGCCAACGGCACGCCGGCTGAGCCCCAGACGCCTGCAGTCGCCGAGCGCATCGTCGACGGCCGTACCACTTATATCCTCAACAGCATCTTGGAAGACGTCATCAAGAAAGGTACCGGCCGCCGCGCACTGGCGCTGAACCGTCCGGACATCGCCGGCAAGACCGGTACCACCAACGAGTCCAAGGACGCCTGGTTCTCCGGCTACAACGCCGACTACGTGACCACCGTATGGACCGGTTATGACCAGCCGGAAAGCCTGGGCCGCCGCGAGTTCGGGGGCACCGTCGCACTGCCGATCTGGATGAGCTACATGGGCGCGGCCTTGAAGGACAAGCCGCCGCACACGCAGCCTGAGCCGGAAGGCATCCTCAGCCTGCGCATCGATCCGGTCAGCGGCCGCGCGGCCTCGCCAAGCACACCGAATGCGTACTTCGAACTGTTCAAGAGCGAAGACACGCCGCCGTCGGTCAATGAGCTGGGCAATGGCGTTGCACCGGGCAGCCCGCTGCCGGCGGATGAGGCAGCGCCGATCGACCTGTTCTAGTGAGATTTATGGCCTGAAACAGATCCAATGTGGGAGCGGGCTTGCCCGCGATTGCAGTGTGGCAGGCGCCACATGAGCTGATTGACCCATCGCTATCGCGGGCAAGCCCGCTCCCACACTTGGATCTCCACAGGGCTCAAGTGAATCGCCACAAAAAAGCCCCGACTCGCGAGAGCCGGGGCTTTTTGTTGGTGCGCTACAACGGCTTAGCCGTTGAACACATCATCCACGCTTTGCAGCGGGTAGTTCTTCGGATACGGCAGGGTAGCCACACCGGTCTCGATGGCGGCTTTGGCCACGGCATCGGAGATCAGGGTGATCAGGCGCTTATCCATTGGTTTCGGGATGATGTACTCGCGACCGAATTCCAGCTTGGCGCCACCGTAGGCATCGCACACGTCCTGAGGCACCGGCAGTTTGGCCAGTTCACGCAGGGCGTTGGCAGCAGCCACTTTCATCTCTTCGTTGATGCGCTTGGCGCGAACGTCGAGGGCGCCACGGAAGATGAACGGGAAGCCCAGAACGTTGTTGACCTGGTTCGGGTAGTCCGAACGGCCAGTGGCCATGATCACGTCGTTGCGAGTGGCATGCGCCAGTTCCGGCGAGATCTCCGGGTCCGGGTTGGAGCAGGCGAACACGATCGGGTTGGCCGCCATGGACTTCAAGCCTTCGGCGCTCAGCAGGTTCGGGCCGGACAGGCCGACGAACACGTCTGCACCGTCGAGCGCGTCAGCCAGGGTGCGCTTGGACGAAGGATGGGCAAACATCGCCTTGTACTGGTTCAGGTCGGTACGCTCGGACTGGATCACGCCCTTGCTGTCGACCATGTAGATGTTTTCCAGCTTGGCACCCATGCTCACGATCAACTTCATGCACGAGATGGCCGCAGCGCCGGCACCCAGGCAGACGATCTTGGCATCAGCCAGGGTTTTGCCAGCGATTTCCAGGGCGTTGATCATGCCGGCTGCGGTAACGATCGCGGTGCCGTGCTGGTCATCGTGGAATACCGGAATGTCGCACTGTTCGATCAGGGCCTTTTCAATCTCGAAGCACTCAGGTGCCTTGATGTCTTCCAGGTTGATGCCACCAAAGGTGATGGAAATGCGCTTGACCGTGTCGATGAACGCCTGCGGGCTTTCGGAGTCGACTTCGATGTCGAAAACGTCGATGCCGGCGAAGCGCTTGAACAGCACGCCCTTACCTTCCATGACTGGCTTGGACGCCAATGGGCCAAGGTTGCCCAGGCCGAGAATCGCGGTGCCATCGGAAATCACTGCAACCAGGTTGCCTTTGCCGGTGTACTTGTACGCCAGTTCAGGGTCGCGGGCGATTTCACGTACGGGCTCGGCAACACCAGGGCTGTAGGCCAACGACAGGTCGCGGGCGGTGGCAGTGGCTTTGGTGAGCTCTACACTCAGCTTTCCTGGACGAGGATGGGCATGGTATTCGAGAGCGGCAGTTTTCAAATCAGACATATCGGCATTCCGCTTTTACTGTTGGTCGACGGACCGCCGAGGATACGCGTGTCGCAAAGTCCCTACAAGACTGGGCAGTCACAGGTGTCAAGGCCCCAAAGTGCCGTACTTTGGTCTAAGGCCACGGGATACAAGGGCTCAAGTGTTCACAATCGCTTAAAAAAATGTCTACAATTTTTTATTAATAAATCGATTTGAGCATACCGGGATCGGTCACTGGCAGCAGCCAACGTGCCTGGCCGTTTTTCAGGGCGCCCCGCTTGGCGCGGTCCTGCACCCAGCCGCGCGCCTCGATTGTCTTGCCTTGCAGACCACTTAGCCATGCGGTGTCGAATTGTCGGATGAGGTCGGGTGCAATGCGTAATACCAGTGAACCCTGCAATTCGATCCAGATTCCACCACGATTGCGTTCGATCTTGCGCACGTTACCGCTGACAAGCACGAAGCCGGATTGCTTGAGCTGCGCCACCTGTTGCACTGGCGACTGGCGCCAAAGACCCAGTCGCGCCTTGCGGGCAGTGTTTTCGGCCGCCTGCTGGCAAGTGACAAGATCGACATTGGGCGCGACACCCACTTGAAACGCCAGGCCCTCGGCCAGCAACTGCGCTTCCAGATTCTCGCCATCGGCACCGTAGAAATGAGCCAGCGTACGGCCGTAGTGGTCTTTGCCCTCGCGCCCAGGCACCAGGCCGAGGCGACTGTCGCTGGCGTCAACCAATGCCTGCAAGCGCTGACGGGCAGCGACGGCGAAGGGCTCGTCGGAACGGCCTCGCTTGCCGGTCTCCGGCGCATTGAGGCCAATCATCCGTACGCTGCGACCATCCTTGAGGCGCACCGTGTCGCCATCCACCACGCGCTGCACCTCCACCTGGGCAAGGCCTGGCGGCGCGGGGCAGAACACGTTCGCCTGGGCGGCTGATTGCCAAAACCCAGGCACAAAAAAGGCGCCCACAAGGGACGCCTTTTTCAACAGCTGGCAAAAGCCCATAAGGCCTTTGAGCCTTACTCTGCTGGAGTAGCAGGCTTCTTGCCGAAAGCACCAAAGCGATCAGCGAAGCGCTGTACACGGCCGCCGGTGTCCAGAGTTTTCTGCTTACCGGTGTAGAACGGGTGGCACTCGTTGCATACGTCAGTACCCAGTGGCTTGCACAGGTTCGAACGCGTTTCGAACTTGTTGCCGCAGCTGCAGGTTACTTCGATGGTTTCGTACGCTGGATGGATATCGGCTTTCATGGCACTTCCTCGGGCTAGCGTGCCGCCACTCGACACTATTGTCGAATACCGCACGTAATTAGGCCGCGGATTCTACCAGACCTTTTTAATCGCGCAAGCGGCGCATCTGGCTGAATCCCCGCCTTTCATCAGAAAGTGCGGCATACCCAAGCCTGCGCCTGTCTGCTAGGCTCCCGCCCCTGCGCCACCGCCTGCCTTTATATGAGACCCCCGCGTGCCCGACGCCATTTTGCGCCTAGCCCTGCCCTCGCCCCTGCGCCGCCTGTTCGATTACCGGGCTCCGTCTGGCGTGCTGCGAGCGCAGTTGCAGCCGGGCATGCGCGTACGTGTACCCTTTGGCCGGCGGGAAATGATCGGCATCCTGGTGGAAGTCGCCGACCATAGCGAAGTGCCTGCGGAAAAGCTCAAGCCCGCGCTGGCTATGCTGGACGCCACCCCACCGCTGCCACCTGCGCTGTTCAAGCTGTGCCTGTGGACGGCCCAGTATTACCAGCACAGCCTGGGCGACACTTTAAGCTGGGCATTGCCGGTACTGTTGCGCCAAGGCGAACTGGCCGAAGCACGCCAGGAACGCTTCTGGTCGACGGTGCCCGGCGCGCGCCTCGACGACCCGCGTATCGCCCGCGCCCCGCGCCAGCGTGAAGCCTTGGCGACACTGGCACAGCATCCCCACGGCGTGGCTCATCAACTGTTAAGCAAGCTGATGCTGAGCAAGGACAGCCTCGACCTGCTGCTGGCTAAAGGCTTGGTGCAGGTGGAGATCCGCAAGCACACCCCCAACGCCCGCCACGAACACTGGCTGGCCCAGCCGGAATTGCCGCTGAACCCAGAGCAACGCGCTGCGTATGAAGCCATTCGTGCAGGCTTCGACAGTTTCCACGCCTTCCTGTTGGCCGGGGTCACCGGCAGCGGCAAGACCGAAGTCTATTTGCAGTTGATCCGCGAAACCCTGCAAGCCGGTAAACAGGCACTGGTGTTGATTCCCGAGATCAACCTGGGCCCGCAAACCCTGGCGCGCTTCGAACAGCGTTTCAACGCACGTATCGCCCTGGTGCACTCGGCGGTTAACGACCGTGAGCGACTGGAGTCGTGGCTGGCCGCGCGAGATGGCGAAGCCGACATTATTATCGGTACCCGTTCGGCGCTGTTCACCCCGATGAAAAACCCCGGGCTGATCATCATCGACGAGGAGCACGACGGCTCTTATAAACAGCAGGAAGGCCTGCGCTACCATGCCCGCGACCTGGCGCTGGTGCGCGCACGCCAGGAAGACATCCCGATTGTGCTGGGCTCGGCCACGCCGTCCCTGGAAAGCCTGCACAACGCCTACACCGGCCGTTACGGCCTGCTACGCCTGAACGAGCGTGCGGGCGGCGCCAAGCAGCCACGTTTCCTGCGCCTCGACGTTAAAAGTCGCCCATTGGACAGCGGTATTTCCGGGCCCATGCAACAAGCCATCGGCCAGACCCTCGCCGCCGGCCAGCAGGTATTGGTGTTTCTCAATCGCCGGGGCTTTGCGCCGACGCTGCTGTGCCACGACTGCGGCTGGATGTCCGAGTGCGAGCGCTGCGATGCGCGCATGACCGTGCACCAGCGCCACGGCGAATTACGCTGCCATCACTGCGGCCATGTGGAGCGGGTGCCACGCCACTGCCCGCAATGCGGCAAAGTCGACCTGCGACCGGTAGGCGCGGGCACCGAACGTGCGGAAGAGCGCCTGGGCATTCTGTTCCCCGATTACCCGGTGCTGCGCGTCGACCGTGACAGCACCTCGCGCAAAGACGCAATGAGCCAACTGTTCGCGACCATCCAGAAGGGCCAACCGTGCATCTTGATCGGCACGCAGATGCTTGCCAAAGGGCACCATTTTCCACGGGTGACCCTAGTGTCGATCCTGGACGCCGACGGCGGGCTGTTCTCCGGGGATTTCCGCGCCAGCGAACGCATGGCGCAGTTGATCGTGCAGGTCGCTGGCCGCGCGGGGCGCGCCGAAGAGCCAGGCCGAGTGATTATCCAGACGCACCTGGCCGAACATCCGCTGCTGATCCAACTGACTGAACAAGGTTACTTTGCATTCGCCGAACAGGCGCTGAGCGAACGCCGCGCCGCCGGCCTGCCGCCTTTTTCCCATTTAGCGTTGTTACGCGCCGAAGCCCACAAACCAGGGCAGGCCGAGAGCTTTCTGGATGAAGCGTGCAGCGCCGCCGAACGTTTGCTCGGCGAGCTGGGCCTGAGCGGCATCGAACTGCTCGGCCCAGTGCCTGCGCCCATGGAACGCCGCGCCGGGCGTTATCGTGCTCAGCTACTCTTGCAAGCAACCTCCCGTGCGCCACTGCATCGGCTATTAAGTAGCTGGTTGCTTGCCCTGGAGCAAATGCCCAGCGGCCGACAAGTGCGATGGTCGTTGGATGTGGACCCGGTGGATTTGTACTGACCGTTAAATTGCCATCGCAGGCAAGCCAGCTCCCATAATTTGAAATGTGAACAGCCTTAAATGTGGGAGCGGGCTTGCCCGCGATGAGGCCCGCAGGTCCGCCAACCCGTCTGAATGGTTGGCAAGCCCGCCCTCGCCACGGATAATGCCCAGTTTTTCCACCTGCGCATCGCGCGCCGCCGCTTGCGGTCGAAAGAGAACACCATGAAAGACACCATTCGCCAGCTGATCCAACAAGCCCTCACCCAACTCGTCAACGAAGGTGTGTTGCCTGAAGGCCTGACGCCGGCGATCCAGGTGGAAAACACCCGCGACAAGACCCACGGTGACTTCGCCAGCAACATCGCGATGATGCTGTCCAAGCCTGCCGGCATGAAACCACGCGACCTGGCTGAAAAAATCATTGCCGCGCTGCCTGCCGATGAAAGCGTCACCAAGGCCGAAATCGCCGGCCCTGGTTTCATCAACTTCTTCCAGAACACCCAGGCCTTGGCCAATCGCCTCGACGCGGCCTTGGTCGATGCCCATGTGGGCGCGCGCAAAGCCGGCCCGGCCCAGCGCACCGTGGTCGACCTGTCGGCCCCCAACCTGGCCAAAGAGATGCACGTCGGCCACTTGCGCTCGACCATCATCGGCGACGGCGTAGCACGGGTCCTGGAGTTCCTCGGTGACGAAGTCATCCGTCAGAACCACGTCGGCGACTGGGGCACCCAGTTCGGCATGCTGATGGCCTACCTGCAGGAAAACCCGATCACCAGCGACGAATTGTCAGACCTGGAAAATTTCTATCGCGCGGCCAAGAAGCGCTTTGATGAATCAGAAGAGTTCGCCGACCGCGCCCGGGGCTTGGTAGTGAAGCTGCAGGCCGGCGATGCCGAATGCCTGGCGTTGTGGACCAAGTTCAAGGACATCTCACTGTCCCACTGCCAGAAGATCTACGAACTGCTCAACGTCAAGTTGACCATGGCCGATGTGATGGGCGAAAGCGCCTACAATGACGACTTGATCAATGTGGTCAACGACTTGAAGGCTGCTGGCATGCTGGTCGAGAGCAACGGCGCCCAGTGCGTGTTCCTCGACGAATTCAAGAACGCCGACGGCGAGCCGCTGCCGGTGATCATCGTCAAGGCCGATGGCGGCTACCTCTACGCCACTACTGACCTGGCGGCTGTACGCTACCGCAGCGGCACGCTCAAAGCTGACCGCGCGCTGTACTTCGTCGACCAGCGCCAGGCCCTGCACTTCCAGCAAGTGTTCGCCGTAGCGCGCAAAGCCGGTTTCGTCACCCACCCGATGCACATGGAACACATGGGCTTTGGCACCATGAACGGCGCCGATGGCCGCCCGTTCAAGACCCGCGATGGCGGCACGGTAAAGCTGATCGACCTGCTGACCGAAGCCCAGGAGCGCGCCTACACCCTGGTGAAGGAAAAGAACCCGGAGCTCGCCGAAGCCGACCTGCGCAACATCGCCCGCGTGGTGGGCATTGGCGCGGTCAAATACGCCGACCTGTCCAAGCACCGTACCAGCGACTACAGCTTCAACTTCGACCTGATGCTCAATTTCGAAGGCAACACCGCGCCTTACCTGCTGTACGCCTACACCCGTGTGGCCGGTGTGTTCCGCAAGTTGGGCAAGGACTTCAGCGAAGTTGACGGCCGGATCGTGCTGGACGCTCCGCACGAGCAAGAACTGGCCGCCAAGCTCGCGCAATTCGGCGAAGTGCTGAACAGCGTCGGCGAGAAAGGCACCCCGCACATTCTGTGCACCTACCTGTACGAAGTCGCGGGCCTGTTCTCCAGCTTCTACGAGAACTGCCCGATCCTGACCGCCGACGACGAAGCCCAGAAGCAAAGCCGCCTGCGCCTCGCCGCACTGGCTGGACGGACCCTCAAGCAAGGCCTGGAACTGTTAGGCCTGGAAACTCTGGAGCGTATGTAAGTTGGCTGCCAAGAAAAAACCTGCACCCAAGCGCGGCGCCAGCCGTTACCAGGCCCCGGCAAAGAAGCCTATTCCAGGCTGGCTGTGGATGGCCATCGGCCTCACCGTTGGCGCGTTTATCGTGTTCCTGATGAAACTGGACCCAGGCCAGGGCGACGACGTCAAACGGGTCAAACAGGAGCAGCAGAAAGCCACCAAAATGGCCGAAGCCAATAAGACCGCACCAAGCCCGACAGCACCGGTGAAGCCAAAGTACGACTTCTACACACTGCTGCCGGAATCGGAAGTGATCGTGCCGCCTGACGCCGTACCGGAGAAAACCCTGCCGACGCCGCAAGTGCCGACCACGCCGGTCACCCCGGCAGAAGCGGCGAAAATCGACACCGCGCGCGCCCAGGCCGCATTGGCCGGGATCACCCCGCCGCCAGCACCACCGGTCGCCGAGACCAAGGCAGCGCCGGTGACCAAGTTCTTCCTGCAAGCGGGCTCGTTCCCGAAACAGGCGGATGCGGATCGCGTGCGTGCGCAGATCATTCTGCTGGGCCAGGCGGTGACGGTAGAGTCGGGTACGGTGAAGGATGCGACCTGGTACCGCGTGCTGGTGGGGCCATTCAGCAACCGTGAACAGCTGACCGTCGCGCAGAAACAATTGGCCGGCGCGGGCTTTAGCAACCTGTTGTTACAACAACGCCAAAGCCGCTAGCTCGCAGCCAACACAGTAAAAATGTGGGAGCTGGCTTGCCTGCGATGGCGGTGTAACAGTCAATATTTTCAGTGACTGACACACCGCCATCGCAGGCAAGCCAGCTCCCACATTTGATTTTCAGCGGTCGCAGGACCGAGTCCGACACATAAACACCACTCGTCCGCCCTCCCGTCCTACAGTTGAAATCCCCCTCGCCACCCCCATATCAGTTTCCATCAGGGCATTTTCGCCCCGCTGCGTGGAGACTCTCCCCTTGACCACCATCGTTTCAGTACGTCGCCACGGCAAAGTCGTCATGGGCGGCGACGGCCAGGTTTCCCTTGGCAATACCGTGATGAAAGGCAACGCCAAGAAAGTGCGTCGCCTGTACCACGGCCAGGTTCTCGCGGGCTTTGCCGGCGCTACCGCCGACGCCTTCACCCTCTTCGAGCGCTTCGAAGGCCAGCTGGAAAAACACCAGGGCCACCTCGTACGCGCCGCCGTCGAGCTCGCCAAAGAATGGCGCACCGACCGCACGCTCAGCCGCCTGGAAGCCATGTTGGCCGTCGCCAACAAAGATGCCTCCCTGATCATCACCGGTAACGGCGATGTGGTTGAGCCTGAACATGGCCTGATCGCCATGGGTTCCGGCGGTGGCTACGCCCAAGCGGCAGCCAGCGCACTGTTGAAGAAAACCGACCTGTCGGCCCGCGAAATCGTCGAGACGTCCTTGGGCATTGCAGGCGATATCTGCGTGTTCACCAACCACAATCAGACCATTGAGGAGCAGGACCTCGCCGAATAAGCCTTAGGCTTATTCTCGCTTGAGGCCGCCAAACACTATGTCCATGACTCCCCGCGAAATCGTCCATGAACTCAACCGCCATATCATCGGCCAGGACGATGCCAAACGCGCCGTTGCCATCGCGCTGCGTAACCGCTGGCGCCGTATGCAACTGCCCGAAGAGCTGCGTGTTGAAGTAACGCCGAAAAACATCCTGATGATCGGCCCTACCGGCGTCGGTAAAACCGAAATCGCCCGTCGCTTGGCCAAACTGGCCAATGCACCGTTCATCAAGGTCGAAGCCACCAAGTTCACCGAAGTGGGCTACGTGGGCCGCGACGTCGAGTCGATCATTCGTGACTTGGCCGATGCCGCGCTGAAGCTGCTGCGCGAACAGGAAATGACCAAGGTCAGCCACCGCGCCGAAGACGCCGCAGAAGAACGCATCCTTGATGCCCTGCTGCCACCGGCACGCATGGGTTTCAACGAAGACGCCGCACCGGCCTCGGATTCCAACACCCGCCAGCTGTTCCGCAAGCGCCTGCGTGAAGGCCAGTTGGACGACAAGGAAATCGAGATCGAAGTCGCCGAAGTCTCCGGTGTCGACATCTCCGCCCCGCCTGGCATGGAAGAAATGACCAGCCAGTTGCAGAACCTGTTCGCCAACATGGGCAAGGGCAAGAAGAAAAGCCGCAAGCTCAAGGTGAAGGAAGCGCTGAAACTGGTGCGCGACGAAGAAGCCGGGCGCCTGGTGAATGAGGAAGAACTCAAGGCCAAGGCCCTGGAGGCAGTCGAGCAGCACGGCATCGTGTTTATCGACGAGATCGACAAGGTCGCCAAGCGCGGTAACTCGGGCGGCGTGGATGTGTCCCGTGAAGGCGTGCAGCGCGACCTGTTGCCGCTGATCGAAGGCTGCACCGTGAACACCAAGCTGGGCATGGTCAAGACCGACCATATCCTGTTTATCGCCTCCGGCGCCTTCCACCTGAGCAAACCAAGCGATCTGGTGCCGGAGCTGCAAGGCCGCCTGCCGATTCGCGTCGAGCTCAAGGCGCTGACCCCGGGCGACTTCGAGCGCATCCTCAGCGAACCGCATGCCTCTCTCACCGAGCAATACCGTGAGCTGCTGAAAACCGAAGGCTTGGGCATCGAGTTCCAAACCGATGGCATCAAGCGCCTGGCGGAGATCGCCTGGCAGGTCAACGAGAAGACCGAGAACATCGGTGCGCGTCGCCTGCATACCCTGCTTGAGCGTTTGCTGGAGGAAGTGTCCTTCAGCGCAGGCGACTTGGCCGGTGCGCAAAATGGCGAAGTGATCAAGATTGATGCGGATTACGTCAACAGCCATCTGGGCGAATTGGCGCAGAACGAAGATCTGTCTCGTTATATCCTGTAAGCCTCACGCAGAACCGCTTTGCTTTAATGTGGGAGCGGGCTTGCTCGCGAATGCGGTGAATCAGTCACATATGTACTGACTGACACTGCGCATTCGCGAGCAAGCCCGCTCCCACATTTTTGAGCCGGTTCCTTCAGGATCATCTTCCATGTCCAAATTTCCTACAGCTGTAAACCTGCACAAAACCTCCAATACCCTCGGCCTCACCTACGGCCCCGACGAGGTTTACCAACTCCCCGCCGAACTGCTGCGCACCCACTCGCCTTCCGCCGAGGTCCAGGGCCACGGCAAACCCATCCTGCAATTCGGCAAGCTCAACGTTCGGTTAGTCAAAATAGAACCCGCCGGTCAGTACGCACTGAAATTGACCTTTGACGACGGGCATGACAGCGGACTGTTCACCTGGGACTACCTCTACCAGCTGGCCGTGCGTCAGGATGCGCTGTGGGCCGACTACCTTGCCGAACTTAAAGCGGCCGGCAAAACCCGCGATCCGAATCAGTCGGTCGTGCGGCTGATGCTCTAGCCCAGGCGTCTTGCTCTTTAGAGGGCATTTTCTAATTTCATCTGCTTGAATGCCCTGTCGCGTGACCAACGATTGGTCCGCTTGCGAAAAAAATTAAACTCGGGTAACCAATGGAGCTGGCAAGTTCCCTGCATTTGACGATGCGGTATCAACGGTCACCCGAGTCGCAGTACCTGGCTTGTGTTGTGTATCGAAACTGGGTGCACAGCGGCAGTAACGGGTACTCGTCTTTCGGACAATGGAGCGTCGTAGATGAGTAACAAGAATAACGATGACTTGAAACGCCAGGCCTCGGAAAACACCCTGGGGCTGAACCCGATCATCGCGTTACGTAAAAAGGATTTACTCGCCTCGGCGAAGATGGTGCTGACCCAAGCCATCAAGCAACCGTTGCACAGCGTCAAACACGTCGCGCATTTTGGCGTGGAATTGAAGAATGTGATGTTCGGCAAATCGCAGCTGGTACCCGAAAGCGACGACCGTCGTTTCCATGACCCTGCCTGGAGCCAGAACCCGCTCTACAAACGTTATTTGCAGACCTACCTGGCGTGGCGCAAGGAGCTGCACGACTGGATCGGCGACAGCAACCTGTCGGAACAGGACATCAGTCGCGGCCACTTCGTGATCAACCTGATGACCGAAGCCATGGCCCCGACTAACAGCGCGGCCAACCCGGCGGCGGTCAAACGCTTTTTTGAAACCGGCGGCAAAAGCCTGCTCGACGGCCTGTCACACTTGGCCAAGGACATGGTGCACAACGGCGGCATGCCGAGCCAGGTCAACATGGGCGCCTTTGAAGTGGGCAAGAGCCTGGGCACCACCGAAGGTGCCGTAGTGTTTCGCAACGACGTGCTGGAGTTGATCCAGTACAAGCCGATCACCGAACAGGTGCACGAGCGCCCGCTGTTGGTGGTGCCGCCGCAGATCAACAAATTCTATGTGTTCGACTTGAGCCCGGATAAGAGCCTGGCGCGCTTTTGCCTGCGCAATGGCCAGCAGACGTTTATCGTCAGCTGGCGCAACCCGACCAAGGCCCAGCGTGAATGGGGCCTGTCGACCTATATCGAAGCGCTCAAGGAAGCGGTCGATGTGGTCACCGCGATCACCGGCAGCAAAGACATCAACATGCTCGGCGCCTGCTCCGGTGGCATTACCTGCACCGCGCTGCTGGGCCACTACGCGGCGCTGGGCGAGAAGAAGGTCAACGCCCTGACCCTGCTGGTGAGCGTGCTGGACACCACGCTGGACACCCAGGTGGCGCTGTTTGTCGACGAACAGACCCTGGAAGCGGCCAAGCGCCATTCCTATCAGGCCGGCGTGCTGGAAGGTCGCGACATGGCCAAGGTGTTCGCCTGGATGCGCCCCAACGACCTGATCTGGAACTACTGGGTCAACAATTACCTGCTCGGCAACGAGCCGCCGGTGTTCGACATCCTGTTCTGGAACAACGACACCACGCGCTTGCCTGCCGCCTTCCACGGCGACCTGATCGAACTGTTCAAAAATAATCCACTGGTCCGCGCCAACGCCCTGGAAGTGTGCGGTACGCCGATTGACCTCAAGCAGGTCACCGCCGATATCTATTCACTGGCCGGCACCAACGACCACATCACGCCGTGGCAGTCTTGCTACAAGTCGGCGCAGCTGTTTGGTGGAAAGGTTGAATTCGTGTTGTCCAGCAGCGGTCACATCCAGAGCATTCTTAATCCACCGGGCAATCCCAAGGCGCGTTACCAGACCAGTGACAGCCTCACGGCGAAACCGCTGGAATGGCAGGAGAATGCAACCAAGCACACCGATTCCTGGTGGCTGCATTGGCAGGTATGGCAGGCGGAGCGGGCGGGGAAGTTGAAGAAAGCACCGACGGCATTAGGTAATAAAACGTACGCCGCAGCCGAAGCGGCGCCCGGAACATACGTGCATGAACGCTAACCCAACCTTGTGGTTGAAATGAGATCGATGTGGGAGCTGGCTTGCCTGCGAAAGCGGTATGGGATTCACCACCGCCATCGCAGGCAAGCCAGCTCCCACAAGGTCCGCATCACCCATTAGAACTATGCACCACCTCACAGGGCTTGAGCATGCCGCAACCGTTCATCTTCCGTACCATCGACTTGGATGGCCAGGCCATCCGCACGGCGGTGCGTCCGGGCAAGCCTCACTTGACGCCTTTGCTGATCTTCAATGGCATCGGCGCCAACCTCGAGCTGGTGTTTCCGTTCGTCCAGGCGCTGGACCCGGACCTGGAAGTGATCGCCTTCGATGTGCCCGGCGTGGGCGGTTCGTCGACGCCCAACCGGCCCTACCGTTTTCCCGGCCTGGCCAAACTTACCGCGCGCATGCTCGATTACCTGGACTACGGCCAGGTCAGCGCAGTGGGTGTGTCGTGGGGTGGCGCGCTAGCGCAGCAATTCGCCTACGACTACCCGGAGCGTTGTAAAAAGCTGATCCTCGCGGCCACGGCAGCGGGTGCGGTGATGGTGCCGGGCAAGCCCAAAGTGCTGTGGCTGATGGCCAGCCCACGCCGTTACATCCAACCGTCCCACGTGGTGCGCATTGCGCCGATGATTTACGGCGGCTCGTTCCGCCGCGATTCGAAACTGGCCGCCGAACACGCGAGCAAAGTGCGCTCGGCCGGCAAGCTGGGTTACTACTGGCAGTTGTTTGCCGGGCTGGGTTGGACCAGCATCCATTGGCTGCACAAAATCCGCCAGCCCACCCTGGTGCTGGCCGGGGACGACGACCCGCTGATCCCACTGATCAACATGCGCATGCTCGCCTGGCGCATTCCCAATGCGCAGTTGCACATCATTGATGATGGCCACCTATTCCTGATCACCCGGGCCGAAGCCGTGGCACCGATCATCATGAAGTTTCTCGAAGAGGAGCGCATGCGCGCGGTGATTCATCCGCGACCGGCGGTGTAAGGACCCCATCGCCGCGCAACTTGCCAGGAACCGACTATGGTTCTGAATTGGCGTGCCTGTTGATGGCTTGACGAAGGAGTGTTGGCTCATGCGAGAAAGACCCGTGACGAACCCGGCGCCCACCCCTGCCGCGTTCATCAATGCGCAAACTGCGATCACCGGCCTGCGTGGCCGGGATTTACTGTCAACCCTGCGCAGCGTCGCCGCCCATGGCTTGCGCAACCCGGTGCATACCGCGCGCCACGCCGTGGCGCTGGGCGGGCAATTGGGCCGTGTATTGCTGGGCGAAACCGTGCATGCGCCCAATCCCAATGACAGCCGCTTCACCGACCCCACCTGGAAACTCAACCCCCTGTACCGGCGCAGCCTGCAAGCCTATTTGAGCTGGCAGAAGCAATCCCGCCATTGGATTGACGACAGCACCCTGAGCGCCGATGACCGGGCACGGGCGCATTTTGCGTTCGCCCTGTTCAACGATGCCGTCTCGCCTTCCAACACCCTGCTCAACCCGCTGGCCATCAAGGAGCTGCTCAACTCCGGTGGCAACAGTGTGGTGCGCGGCGTGAGCAACCTGTTCGAGGACCTGCTGCACAACAATGGCCTGCCACGCCAGGTGAGCAAGCACGCGTTCGAGGTCGGCAAGACAGTGGCGACCACACCCGGCTCAGTGGTGTTTCGCAATGAGCTACTGGAGCTGATCCAGTACAAGCCCATGAGCGAAAAACAATATGCCAAGCCCCTGCTGGTGGTGCCGCCGCAAATCAACAAGTACTACATTTTCGACCTGAGCCCGGCCAACAGCTTTGTGCAATACGCCCTGAAAAACGGCCTGCAGACCTTCATGATCAGTTGGCGAAACCCCGACGTGCGGCACCGCGAATGGGGCCTTTCGACCTACGTCGCCGCTGCGGAAGAAGCGCTCAACGTGTGCCGGGCGATCACCGGCGCGCGCGAGGTCAACCTGATGGGCGCCTGCGCCGGCGGCCTGACCATCGCCGCGCTGCAAGGCCACCTGCAGGCCAAGCGCCAGCTGCGGCGCATCTCCAGCGCCAGCTACCTGGTCAGCCTGCTGGACAGCCAGATCGAAAGCCCCGCCACGCTGTTCGCCGACGAACAAACCCTGGAAGCCGCCAAGCGCCGCTCTTACCAGCAAGGCGTGCTGGATGGCCGCGACATGGCCAAGGTCTTTGCCTGGATGCGCCCCAATGATCTGATCTGGAACTATTGGATCAATAACTACCTGCTGGGCAAGGAACCGCCCGCCTTCGACATCCTGTACTGGAACAACGACAACACGCGCCTGCCCGCCGCGCTGCACGGCGACCTGCTGGACTTCTTCAAGCACAACCCACTCAGCCATCCCGGCGGCTTGGAGGTATGCGGCACGCCTATCGATCTGCAAAAGGTCACGGTGGACAGTTTCAGTGTGGCCGGGATCAACGACCACATCACGCCGTGGGACGCGGTGTACCGCTCGACCCAACTGCTGGGCGGCGACCGGCGCTTCGTGCTGTCCAACAGCGGGCACATCCAGAGCATCCTCAACCCGCCGGGCAACCCAAAGGCCAATTACGTCGAAAACCCTAAGATGAGCAGCGACCCGCGCGCCTGGTACTACGACGCCAACCACGTCGAGGGTAGCTGGTGGCCGCAATGGCTGGAGTGGGTCCAGCAACGCTCAGGCGTGCAACGCGAAACCCTCACCGCCCTGGGCAACCAGAATTACCCACCGATGGAAGCAGCGCCTGGCACCTATGTTCGGGTGCGTTGAGCTCAACAATCACATTAAGAAGACTGGATGAAGACGCGCGACCGTATCCTTGAATGTGCCCTGCAGTTGTTCAACCAGAAGGGCGAACCGAACGTGTCGACCATGGAGGTGGCCAATGAAATCGGGATCAGCCCCGGCAACCTTTACTATCACTTCCATGGCAAGGAGCCGCTGGTCCTCGGGCTGTTCGAGCGCTTTCAGAATGAGCTGGCGCCGCTGCTCGACCCACCCGCCGACGCACAGCTGGAAGCCGAGGATTACTGGCTGTTCCTGCACCTGATCGTCGAGCGCATGGCCCATTACCGGTTCCTGTTCCAAGACCTGTCGAACCTGGCCGGGCGCCTGCCGAAGCTGGCCAAAGGTATTCGCAACCTGCTCACGGCGCTCAAGCGCACCCTGGCTTCGTTGCTGGCGCGGCTGAAGGCGGCGGGGCAGTTGGTGAGTGGCACTCAAGCCTTGGGGCAACTGGTGGAGCAGATCACCATGACCTTGTTGTTTTCCCTGGATTACCAACGGATTCTCGACCGTGAAGGCGAGGTGCAGGTGGTGGTGTACCAGATCATGATGTTGGTGGCGCCGCATCTGTTGTTGCCGGCGCGGCTGGCAACCGAGAAATTCGCGCTGAAATACCTGGATGACCCCGTCTGAAAATGTAGGAGCTGGCTTGCCTGCGGTAGCGCTGGATCAGTCAGCTCATGTGGGGCCTGACACCCCTCAATTGCAGGCAAGCCAGCTACCACCCATAAAAAATGCCCGACCTTTGCAGGCCGGGCATTTTTGTGTCCTGGGGAAAATCAGGACTGACTGGATGGCGTCGGGGTTGCCGGCGTTGCAGTCGGGGTCACAGCAGCAGGGGTCGGTGCGGACACTGAGTTGGCTGTGGAAGCGGTGGGTGCCGTAGCAGCAGGCTTGGCCGCAACAGCAGGCTTGGATGCTGCTGGTTTTTTCGCTACTGCTGGTTTCTTCGCGGCGGCTGGTTTGGCCGCAGGCTTGGCTGCAGCAGGTTTCGCGGCGGCGGACTTGGTTGCTGGTTTCGCTGCGGCTGGTTTGGCAGCAGGCTTTGCCGCCGCGGTTTTAGCCGCAGGTTTGGCGGCTGGTTTTGCTGCTGCCTTGGCGGCGGGCTTAGCAGCAGCTTTAGCGGCTACCGGTTTAGCGGCAGGCTTGGCAGCTGCCGTTTTTGCCGCAGGCTTGGCGGCTGGTTTAGCAACAGCTTTGGCTGGCGCCTTGGCCGCAGCTTTGGCAGCCGGTTTGGCGGCAGCTTTTACCAGGGGCTTGGCGGCCGCTTTCACGGCAGGTTTGGCCGCAGCAGTTTTAGCAGCCGGCTTGGCAGCGGGTTTAGCGGCGGCAGTTTTCGCCGGAGCTACTTTGGCACCCGTGAGCTTTTCAATTTGCTTGGTCAGGGTATCGACCTTGCTGTGCAGCGTCTTCAGTTCTGCTTTGCTAGGCACGCCCAGTCGCGAAATGGCACTGTTAAGGCGCTTGTCGAAAGTTTCTTCCAACTTGCCCCACGTGTCAGAAATGCTCGACTTGGCGGAACCGGCAGTTGCCTTGGCCGCTTCAACTTTTTTACCAACCGTGGTTTTGGTCAACTTCTCGGCCTTCTCGCCGTCCTTGACCAAAGTCTCGAAGTACTTGCCACCGTCACTGCTAACCTTCGAGTACACGCCTAAACCAGCAAGCCAGATCTTACGGGAATATTTTTCAACTTCCCCGACCCACGAGCTGCCTTCTTTCTGAGTAGTCTTTTTAACAGCCATCCCGATGTCTCCTTAGTGTTTACGCGCGACACGTTCTAGCAATGTCGTCAGCTCTTCGAGCTTAGCAGAGAGTGTCTCAACGTCATGTTTAGACGCAATGCCGATTCGATTCAAGGCACTTGCAACACGAGTATCAAAAGCTTTTTCAACTTTATCCAGCTGAACTTCTACCAGGCCTTTGACGGAGGAGACATTACTCTTTACTTGATCAATCTGACTGTTGGCGGCCTCAAGTTGTTCAACTGCAACTTTTTTGCCTTTACTTTCAACATGTTGACCAGTTTTAACCAGCTCTTTGAAATACTCGCCGCCCTCACTTCCAACCTTGGCATAGGCACCAAGTCCTGCCAGCCAGATCTTGCGGGCGTAGGATTTAACGTCGCTCAGCGTAGTGGTCTCGACGTCGATTTTTTTCTTCAGGATAACTTTGGCCATGGTGCACCTCACGCAGAATAGGGTGGAGGAACGGCCCACAGGAGTTGAGGGCTTGGGCACAAAGTAGGGTGAAAAATTAGAATCGGCACCCTAAGAACGAGCGGATCACGCCAGCGCCTTATCCAGCGCCTTTTCAATTTCAGACTTGATGGTGCCGCTCATGGCCGACATCAACAGGCCCAGCTCCACATCAATGCGTAAAGAATCATCGGCCACTACTACCGTGCCTTTCACCCCAGAACGCTTGAGGTTCAAGGTGTCCCCGGACCATGACGGCTCGAGGCCATATTGCTCCTTGAGTTTTTGCGCCAACTTGTCGGCCTTTGCCCGTGCGCCTTCTTTACCCAGGGAATGTGCACGCTCAACGGTTATACGGGCCATTGCAATGACTCCTCTTTATAGCGACGTTGTAAACCTTCCATGCGGCAAAAGGTCTCTGTGATGACCTATCTTACCTGCAGCCTTGCCAAGACAAAGCAGGCCTTGGGGATTATCATGTCCCGCATTCTCTTTTGGTGACAGCGATATGACTGATCAGCGCAAAGGCAGCGATGCCGAACCCACCACTCACTTCGGCTTCAAGAACGTCCCGGAAAGCCAAAAAGCGGAAAAAGTCGCTGAGGTGTTCCACTCTGTAGCCGCCAAGTACGACCTGATGAACGACGTGCTGTCGGGCGGTATGCACCGCCTGTGGAAGCGCTTCACCATCGAGTTGTCGGGTGTACGCACCGGCAATCGCGTGTTGGATATCGCCGGCGGCACGGGCGACCTGGCAGCGAAGTTCTCCAAGCTCGTTGGCCCGACCGGCCAGGTGGTGTTGGCGGACATCAACGGTTCGATGCTCAAGGTCGGTCGCGACCGCCTGCTCGACAAAGGCGTGGCCGGCAATATCGAGTTCGTCCAGGCCGACGCTGAAAAGCTGCCGTTCCCCGACAACCATTTCGACTGCGTGACCATCGCGTTCGGCCTGCGCAACGTGACCCACAAGGAAGACGCGATCCGCTCGATGCTGCGCGTGCTCAAGCCGGGCGGCCGCCTGTTGGTGCTGGAATTCTCCAAGCCGACCAACGCGCTGATGTCCAAGGTCTACGACACCTACTCGTTCGCCTTCATGCCGTTGATGGGCAAGCTGATCACCAATAACGCCGAGAGCTACCGCTACCTGGCTGAATCGATCCGCATGCACCCCGACCAGGAAACCCTCAAGTCGATGATGGTAGAGGCCGGTTTCGACCGCGTGACCTACCACAACATGACCTCGGGCATCGTCGCCCTGCACCGCGGCATCAAGCCCTGATGTTGTTCGCCGGTCTGCTCGCCAGCGTCGAACACGGCCTCAACCGTGTACTGCGCCTGGACAGCACCGCGCTGGCGCGGCTTGCGCACCTCAACGGCAAAGTCATTGCCGTCGATTGCCGCAGCCCCGCCTTGCAGCTGTTTATCCTGCCCAGCGATGAAGGCCTGATGCTTGCGAGCCAATGGGCCGCCGAGGCCGATTGCACCTTGCGTGCGCCGGCATCGAGCCTGTTGCACCTGGCCCTGAGTCGCAACAAGACCGCCATCCTGCACAGTGCCGAAGTGGAGTTGGAAGGCGACAGCGCGGCGCTGATGGACCTGGCCGCCGTGTTGCAAGACCTGGAACTGGACTGGGAATACGAGCTCTCCCGCTGGATCGGCCCCGTGGCCACCCAGTTGATCAGCGGACACCTGCGCAGCAGGTCGCGTTGGTACCAGCAAGGGTTCGCCAGCCTGAACCAGAACCTCGCCGAATACCTGAGCGAAGAATCGCGCACCCTGGTCGGAGAACGGGAAGCGCAAGCGCGCTTTCGTGAACTCGACAAGGCCAAAATCGACCTGGAACGCCTTGAGGCACGCTTCGAGCGCCTGAGCCGTTCCCTTGATCCAAGCGATAACGCATGAAGCTGCTTGCCGTCCGCCGTTTGTTTCGTATCCAGCGCGTTGTAATCCGCTACCGCCTTGATGACCTGCTGTTCGCCCTGCCCCTGCCGTGGTTCCTGCTTGCCGTGCGCTATGTGCTGCCATGGCGTTGGTTCCCGCGTAAACAGCTGGAGCTCAGCCGGGGCGCACGCCTGCGCCTGGCCTTGCAGGACCTGGGGCCGATCTTTATCAAGTTCGGGCAGATCCTCTCGACCCGTCGCGACTTGTTGCCGGAAGACATCGCCGACGAGCTGATGCTGCTGCAGGACCGCGTGCCACCCTTCGACTCCCAGCAATCAATGAAGCTGATCGAAGAGCAGCTTGGCAAGAAGATCAGCGAAGTCTTCAGCCGCTTCGACGTCGAGCCACTGGCCTCGGCCTCGGTCGCGCAAGTGCACGCAGCGCAGCTCAAGACCGGCGAGGAAGTGGTGGTGAAGGTGATCCGCCCAGGCCTCAAGCCAATCATCGGGCAAGACTTGGCGTGGTTGTTCATCCTCGCCCGCGCCGCCGAGCGTTTCAGCGCCGATGCGCGACTGCTGCACCCGGTGGACGTGGTCGCCGACTACGAAAAAACCATCTACGACGAACTCGACCTGCTGCGCGAAGCGGCCAACGCCAGCCAGCTCAAGCGCAACTTCGAAGGCTCGCCGTTGCTGTACGTGCCGCAAGTGTATTGGGACTGGTGCCGACCCAAAGTCCTGGTGATGGAGCGCATCTATGGCGTGCAGGTCACCGACCTTGCGACCCTGGCCGACCAGCGCACCGATATGAAGATGCTCGCCGAGCGCGGCGTGGAAATTTTCTTCACCCAGGTGTTCCGTGACAGTTTCTTCCACGCCGACATGCACCCGGGCAACATCTTCGTCAGCACCGTCAACCCGTGGAGCCCACAGTACATTGCGATCGACTGCGGTATCGTCGGCAGCCTGACCCCGGAGGACCAGGACTACCTGGCGCGTAACCTGTTTGCCTTCTTCAAGCGTGACTATCGCCGCGTGGCGCAGTTGCACATCGACTCGGGCTGGGTACCGGCAGAAACCAAACTCAACGAATTCGAGGCGGCGATCCGCACCGTGTGCGAGCCGATCTTTGAAAAACCGTTAAAAGATATTTCATTCGGCCAGGTGCTGATGCGCCTGTTCCAGACCGCGCGGCGCTTCAATATGGAAGTGCAGCCGCAGCTGGTGCTGTTGCAAAAAACCCTGCTGAACATCGAAGGCCTGGGCCGCCAGCTGTACCCCGACCTCGACCTGTGGAACACCGCCCAACCGTTCCTGGAGCGCTGGATGCGCGAGCGGATGAGCCCGAAAACCGTGCTGGGCAACCTGCACAGCCAGATGGAACAGCTGCCGCACCTGGCCAACATGACCCGCGACTTGTTGGAGCGCATGTCCCAGCCCCACGCCAAGGACCCGGCGCCGCCATGGCAGAAACGCAAGGACGACTGGTTCCTGCGCCTGCTGGGTGCAGCCCATCTGGTCGGCGGCGTAATGCTGGCGATTGGGGGGCCACTGAACCAACTGGGGCACTGGCCGGCTGGCATCATGGTCGCCGTGGGTGTTTATCTGATCGTGCGTCGATAGCCAATCCGGTTATACACTGTCGCAAATTGCCGGAGCCGAACATGAAAGACTGGCTGGACGAGATCAAGTGGGACAGTGACGGCCTGGTGCCGGCCATTGCCCAGGACTACAAGACCGGGCGCGTGCTGATGATGGCCTGGATGAACCGCGAGGCCCTGAGCCTCACTGCCGCTGAGCAGCGCGCCATCTACTGGTCACGCTCGCGTGGCAAACTGTGGCGCAAGGGCGAAGAGTCCGGGCACGTGCAAACCTTGCACGAGCTACGCCTGGACTGCGACGCCGACGTGGTGATCCTCAAGGTCGAGCAGATCGGCGGCATCGCTTGCCATACCGGCCGTCACAGCTGCTTCTATCGCGTGTTCGAGAATGGCGAATGGAAGATCGTCGAGCCGGTACTCAAAGACCCGCACGCCATCTACCCGGCAGGACACTAGACATGAGCGATACCCTGAACCGTGTGGCCCAGGTGCTGGAGGACCGCAAAGGTGCGGACGCCGACAGCTCCTACGTCGCCAGCCTGTATCACAAGGGCCTGAACAAGATTCTGGAAAAACTCGGCGAAGAATCCGTCGAGACCATCATCGCAGCCAAAGACGCGCAAATCAGCGGCGACTGCAGCGATGTGATCTACGAAACCGCCGACCTTTGGTTCCACAGCCTGGTCATGCTCGCCCAACTGGGCCAGCATCCGCAGGCTGTACTGGATGAACTGGACCGTCGCTTTGGCTTGTCCGGGCATGCCGAAAAGGCTTCGCGTCCGTCCACTTGAATAACGTTGACTGAGGATTTGCAGCATGGGCATTTTTGACTGGAAACACTGGATCGTCATTCTGGTGGTCGTGGTACTGGTGTTCGGCACCAAGAAACTCAAAAACCTCGGCACCGACGTGGGCGAGTCGATCAAGGGCTTTCGCAAAGCCATGAACGACGATGAAAAACCGGCAGACCCGGTCGCCAACCCGGTACCACCGGCCCAGCCTGTGCACCCGCAGGCCACCCAGCCGATCACCGAGCGTCGTACCTTCGACGTGCAGGCTGAGAAAGTCGAAGAGCCGACCCGCAAAGACTCGTGAGCACTGACTAATGTTTGGTATCAGCTTCTCTGAACTGCTGCTCGTCGGCCTCGTGGCCTTGCTGGTATTGGGGCCGGAACGCCTGCCCGGAGCAGCGCGCACGGCCGGCCTGTGGATCGGGCGCCTGAAACGCAGTTTCAACGCCATCAAACAGGAAGTTGAACGGGAAATCGGTGCGGACGAGATTCGTCGGCAACTGCACAACGAGCACATTCTGTCGTTGGAACAGGAGGCGCGGAAGATTCTGTCGCCCGTGCAGGAGCCCGCCAAACCGGCGCAGCCTGTGGCCGAACACAGCATCGCGCCCGCCGCTGAAACCGCCCCCGTGGCAACGACCGCGCCAACCGAACCTGCGCCGACGCCCGTTGCGTCGCCCGCGCCCCATGACCCTACATTGCCGCCGCGAGCCCCATGAGCGCTGATAAACCGGAAGACGACCAGCATATGCCGCTGGTCTCGCACCTCACTGAGCTGCGTACCCGCCTGCTGCGTTGCGTAGCGGCCATCTTCATCATATTTGCCGGGTTGTTCGCCTTTACCCAGCAGATCTACACCTTTGTCTCGACGCCACTGCGCCAGTACCTGCCGGCCGGCGCGACGATGATCGCCACCGATGTGTCGTCGCCATTCCTCACGCCGTTGAAGCTGACCATGATGGTGTCGCTGTTCCTGGCGATCCCGGTGATCCTGCACCAGATCTGGGGCTTTATAGCGCCGGGCCTTTACAAGCATGAGAAGCGCATCGCGGTGCCGTTGCTGGTGTCGAGCATCCTGCTGTTCTACACCGGCATGGCGTTCGCGTACTTCCTGGTGTTCCCGCTGATCTTCAAGTTCTTCGCCGCTGCCACCCCGGCCGGCGTGGAGATGATGACCGACATCACCAGCTACCTCGACTTCGTGATGACGTTGTTCTTCGCCTTTGGCGTGGCCTTCGAAATCCCGGTGGCCGTGGTGCTGCTGGTGTGGATCGGCGTGGTCAACGTGGCGTACCTGAAGAAGATCCGCCCCTACGTGATCATCGGCTGCTTCGTGGTCGGCATGATCCTCACGCCGCCGGATATCTTCTCCCAGACCCTGCTGGCCGTGCCGATGTGGATGCTGTTCGAAATTGGCATCCTGTTCAGCGGCTTGATCAGCAAGCGCGGCGAACACCCGGATGATCAACCCGCCGACGACGACCAGCCGCCAGCGACCCAGCCGTGAACCTGCTGCTGCTGGAAGAGGCCGATTTTATTACGGCTGACCGCGTGGTGCTGCGCGATCGACGCCTGGTGCATATGCAGGAAGTCCACCGCGCCGCCGTCGGCGACAGCCTGCGCGTCGGCCGTATCGGCGGACTGATGGGCAATGCGCAGTTGCTGCGCCTGGACGCCGGTGAAGCCGAGCTGCAAGTGAGCGTCGACCAGCCGCCACCGGCCAAACTGCCGCTGACCCTGTTGCTGGCCCTGCCGCGCCCGAAAATGCTGCGCCGGGTGCTGCAGACCGTGGCCGCCATGGGCGTGCCCAAGGTGGTGTTGGTCAACAGCTACCGGGTCGAAAAGAGCTTCTGGCAAACCCCATTCCTGGAGCCCGAGGCGATTCGCGAGCAACTGATCCTGGGCCTGGAACAGGCGCGGGACACGGTGCTGCCCGAGATCGTGATCGAAAAGCGCTTCAAACCGTTCGTCGAAGACCGCCTGCCGGCCATGACCGAAGGCACCCTGGGCCTGATCGGCCACCCCGGCGATTACCCGGCCTGCCCGCGTGGGCTGGCTGAGCCGGTGACCCTGGCGATTGGCCCGGAAGGCGGTTGGATCCCCTACGAAGTGGACTTGCTGGCCAAGGCCGGCATGCAGCCCGTGCAACTCGGCGCGCGCATCCTGCGCGTCGAAACCGCCGTCACAGCCTTGCTCGCCCGCCTCTTCTAACACCAGCCGATTCTTCGTAGTGAGCGGGCTTGCCCCGCGCTGGGCGGCGCAGCCGCCCCAATAAAGACGCCACCGAGTCCCAGATAAGACCAAGTCGCCTGGTTCGGGGCAGCTTCGCCGCCCAGCGCGGGGCAAGCCCGCTCACTACAAAATCCTCATTTCCTACAGATATCTCCCCGACAGCCGATAGCCTTCGAATAAGTCCAAGCCTTGTTCCAGGGGAGTTTGCAGCATGTATCGATGGTTAGCCGAAAAGCTGGGAAATGTCAGTGTCAAAACCAAGCTGGGCGTGGGCTTCGGGCTGGTATTGCTGCTGACGCTGATGATCACGCTCACCGGCTGGACCGGGCTCTCCGGCGTGATCAGTCGCGGTGACAAACTGGGGTACATCGCCAGCCTCAACGACCTGAGCAAGGACTTGCGCATAGCCCGCCTGGATTTTGAAATGCGCCGTGGCGAGCAGGGTCCGACGGCGGTCAATGGTTTTCTCGGCCAACTGGAAAGCGGTCTGAAAACCGCACGGGCACTCATTGAGCAGCCCGCTGACATTGCCTTGATCGATGATCAACTCGCGGCGGTCGACCAGTACAAGCGCGCATTCGACGCCATGGTGCAGGCCGGTGCCAACCGGGAAAACGCCCGTAGCAAATTGGGCGATACGGCCGACAACGCAGTGGCCAAGGTGGGTGAGGTTGAAAAAGCCCTGCTGCAAGGTGACAGCGTCAGCCTGTTCAACAGCCTTGTCGATTTGAGCAAGTTGATCCAGCAAGCCCGCTTCCAGGTGCGTGGCTACACCTACAGCGGCAAGGTCGAGGCCGAGCAGCCAGCGCTGGACGCCATCGACAACGCCTTGAAGAAAATCACCACCCTCAATGGCCAGCTACCCGAGCAATATACAAACAACCTGCAACAGGCCAGCGTATCGCTGCAAGCCTACCGCGCCGCGGTGAGCCAATACCGTGACTCTCAGGTCGCCAGCGCCGGCGCCTTGAAAATCATGGCCAGCCAAGGCGATATACTGCTGGACCGCAGTAACAAACTGACTGCCTCGCAAACGGTCGTGCGCGATACCGATGCCGCACACGCCAAACAACTGTTGCTATTGGCCACCACACTCGCGCTGATCTTCGGCCTGGTCGCCGCGTGGGCCATCACCCGCCAGATCATCATCCCGCTGAACCAGACTCTCCAGGTGGCCGAGCGCGTGGCCTCGGGCGACCTGAGCCACAACCTGATCTCCCTGCGCCAGGACGAACTTGGCCAACTGCAACGGGCCATGCAAAGCATGACGGTCGGCCTGCGTGAACTGATTGGTGGTATCAGCGACGGCGTCACCCAAATTGCCAGCGCCGCCGAACAGCTGTCCGCCGTGACTGAGCAAACCAGCGCCGGGGTCAACAGCCAGAAGGTCGAGACCGACCAGGTCGCCACTGCCATGAACGAAATGGCCGCCACCGTGCAGGAAGTGGCGCGCAACGCCGAGGAAGCCTCCGAAGCCGCCGTGGCCGCAGACCAGCAAGCCCGTGAAGGCGACAAAGTGGTCGGCGAAGCCATCGCTCAGATCGAACGCCTGGCCACGGAAGTCGGCAACTCCACCGTCGCCATGGGCGACCTGAAGCGCGAAAGCGACAAGATCGGCAGCGTGCTCGACGTGATCAAGTCGGTGGCCCAGCAAACCAACCTGCTGGCCCTCAACGCCGCGATTGAAGCCGCGCGCGCCGGTGAAGCCGGGCGTGGCTTTGCGGTGGTGGCCGATGAAGTGCGCAGCCTGGCCCAACGTACGCAGAAGTCCACCGAAGAGATCGAAGAGCTGATTGTCGGCCTGCAAAACGGTACCCAACAGGTGGCGACCATCATGGATAACAGCCGTGGCCTGACCGACAGCAGCGTTGAACTGACCCGCCGTGCCGGCAGCGCCTTGGCGAACATCACCCGCACGGTCTCGACCATCCAGGCAATGAACTCGCAGATCGCCACCGCCGCCGAGCAACAAAGCGCCGTGGCTGAAGAGATCAATCGCAGCGTACTGAACGTGCGCGATGTGTCGGAACAAACCTCTTCGGCCAGTGAAGAAACCGCCGCGTCCAGTGCTGAACTGGCACGCCTGGGCATCTACTTGCAGACGCTGGTCGGACGTTTCCGTATCTGATCGGTCCTACGCGGCGGCCAGTCGAGGCCGCCGCAACTTGTGAAACTTCCTACGCAGTTATCAGCCCGCCATCACCCCGAATCGATTTAGCGTTGGTCTACGCGCTTTTTCAGATTTGGAGGTTCACCATGTTTCCTCGGCTGACTCGCTTGCTGGTCAACGCCAGCGTCCGTCTCAAACTCGCCCTGGGCTTTGGCCAGGTGCTGGTCCTCAGCCTCGTCATCGCCATGACCGGCTGGCAGGCCCTGAATGACGTACTTCTGCGCTCAAGCAACTTGTCGACACTGGGCCAACTGGCGGCTGTCGCGGAGGCCATGCGCGCCGACCGTATCGTGTACCGCACCCTCACGGACACCGCCAGCCTGAGCAAGATGGCGCAACAGATTGAAACCATCGACCAGCATCTGCGCGATCTGGCAAACCACCTGGAGGACCCGGCCGAACTGCGGCGCGTCCAGGAAGCGGAACGCCTGGTGGCCAGTTTCAAAGCCGCGCTCGTCGAACTGCCGCCCTTGATCGAACGGCGCAACAACACCCGCCCCCCGCTCCACGCGATCGCGCTGCAGGCCAGCGACACCCTTGCGCAGCTGGCCAGCGAACTGCCTGACCAGCAAGACCAGCAAGCGCTGGATGCGATTGAAAACCTGCGCCAAGTCATGGAGCAGGCCGAGGATCGCGCCCAGAGCCCCGCCTGGGCGGCCGAAACGTTGCAAGCCTACGCCGACGCCGTCAACAACACCCTCGACGCCCTGGACGTTGCTCAGGCCGCCGTGACCCGCCTGCCCGTGGATTCGGCCCTGCTCAAAACCGACCTGGCGAACTATCGCACGCGCCTCCTCACACTCAAGGAAGCCCAGCTCACCACGGAGACCGTACAGAACCGATTTGAACAACAACTCAACCAGTTGCTGGAACACAATGAGTGGCTGAGCCAAAGCCAAACCGCCAAGCGCGACAGTGAGGCTGGGCAAACCCGCAGATTGCTCGCGGGGGTCACGGCGGCCGCGTTGTTACTGGGTGCCTTCGCCGCTTGGTGGATCGCCCGGCAGATCGCTGTTCCGCTGCGAGAAATCCTCACCGCCGCCCACCGTGTCGCCGACGGCGACTTGAGCCACAACATCCCGGTGGAACGGCGCGACGAACTGGGCCAGTTGCAGCAAAGCATCGGGCAAATGACCCGCAACCTGCGCAGCCTGATCAGCAGTATTAGCGACAGCGCCCGGCAGATCGCCAGCGCCGCCACGCAGCTCTCAGCCGTCACCGAGCAGACCCGCGCCGGGATCAATGATCAGAAAGACGAAACAGACCAGATGGCCACAGCGATGAATGAAATGCTCGCCACCGCCCAAGAAGTCGCACGACATGCCGAATACGCGTCGGCGGCGGCCAATGAGGCCGATCAACAAGCCACCGCCGGGGACAAGGTGGTCGGGCAGGCGGTGGAGCAGATAGGCCATCTGGCCCATGAAATGGCGCGCTCCAGCCAGGCGATGATTGCATTGCAACGCGAGAGCCAAAAAATCGGAGGTGTGCTGGACGTCATCAAGTCGGTGTCTCAGCAGACCAATCTGCTGGCCCTGAACGCGGCCATTGAAGCAGCACGTGCGGGTACGGCTGGCGAAGGGTTTGCCGTAGTCGCCGATGAAGTCCGCAGCCTCGCCTTGCGCACGCAGGCGTCCGCTGAAGAAATCGAGGGCCTGATCTGCGGCCTGCACACCGGCACCCAACAGGTGGCAGACATTATGGACGGCAGCCGCGCGTTGACCGACAACAGTGTCGACCTGAGCCGCGATGCAGGCGGTGCATTGGCAGCCATTATCCGTACGGTCTCGATCATCCAGGAAATGAACCCGCAGATTGCCGCTGCCGCCGAGCAACAAAGTGCCGTCGCCGAGGAAATAAATCGCAGCGTGATGAAAGTGCGGGACGTGTCGGAGCAAACCGCGGCCGCCAGCGAGGAAACGGCGGTGGCCAGTGTTCAGTTGAAGCGGTTGAGCCTGGACCTGCAGACACTGGTCGACAGGTTCCGGCTCTGACCTGTGGCGTGCGACATCAGAGGACTTGGCGCAGGAACGCCTGGGCCCTTGGGTCTTTGGGCGCAGCGAAGAACTCGGCCGGGGCCGCGTCTTCCAACAACTTGCCATGGTCGAAAAACAGCACGCGGTCGGCCACTTCACGGGCAAAGCCCATTTCGTGGGTGACGCAGACCATGGTCATGCCTTCCAGGGCCAGGGTCTTCATCACGTCCAGCACCTCGCCGACCATTTCCGGGTCGAGCGCGGAAGTGGGCTCATCAAAGAGCATCACCTTGGGCTCCATCGCCAGGGCTCGGGCAATCGCGACCCGCTGTTGCTGGCCCCCGGACAAGCGGGATGGAAATTCATTGGCCTTTTGCGCGATACCGACCTTCTCCAGCAGCGCCAGGGCCTTGGCCTCACGCTCCTGCTTGCCGCGCTTGCGCACGACTTTCTGCGCCAGGCACAGGTTTTCCAGCACAGTCATGTGAGGGAACAGGTTGAAGTGCTGGAACACCATGCCAACTTCACGGCGGTAGGCGTTGACGTCGGTTTTCGGATCAGCCAGTTGCAGGCCGTCGATGCTGACCGAGCCGGAGTCGAACTCCTCAAGGCCATTAAGGCAACGCAGGAAGGTCGACTTGCCGGAGCCCGACGGGCCGATCACCACCAGCACTTCGCCCTTGGCCACCTGGGTGGTGACGTGGTCCACCGCGCGCACCACTTGGCCGCGGGTGTCGAAGACTTTTACCAGATCGCGGACTTCAATCACTTTGCGCGAGCCTCCGCTCAAGCCGACTGGCGATTTTCGACAGCGGCAGGTTGATCAGCAGGTACAGGCCTGCGACGCAGAACAGGATTTCAAACGGCGAGAACGAAGTGGTGATCACCTCGCGGCCGCTCTTGAGCAGTTCGGTAATCGCGATCACCGACACCAGGGAAGTGTCCTTTACCAGGCTGATAAATTGCCCGGCCAACGGCGGCAGCACGCGCTTGAACGCCTGCGGCAATACCACATGGCGCATCGACTGGCTGGCGCTCAGGCCCAGGGAGCGAGCGGCTTCGTTCTGGCCACGGGTGATGGACTGCACGCCAGCGCGCACGATTTCCGCCACATACGCGCCAGTGAACAGCGACAGCGCGGCGATCCCGGCGAATTCCCGGGACAGGTTGAGTACCGTGCCGATAAAGAAATAGAAAATGAAGATTTGCACCAACAGCGGCGTGCCGCGCACCAGTTCGACGTAGATCGTCGACAGATCGCGCAGGGTCGGGTTATTGGAGAGCCGGCACAAGCCGGTCGCCAGCCCGATCGCCAGCCCGAGGATGCCGGATACCACCGACAGCCACAGCGTGGTCCACAACCCCCACATCAACGGGCCCAACGCCCAATGCCGAGTCACGCCCACCACGTCGCCTTCGGCCACATCGTCGCCACGCGCCACTTGCAGGCTGTTGTCGGCAACGGTCAGCTTTTGCTCGGCACCCGCGTCGCTGCGCAGGGTCACTTCAGCCACATCGCCTTTGCGCACCAACTCGACAACCGTGGAGATGTCGGCGGCACGCTGGGACGTCTCAGCCTGGTAGACGAAGTATTGCGGCACGCGGTTCCAACGCCACTCGTAGGACATCAGCGAGGTGGCGTAGTACAAGGCGCCAGCCAGGCCGACCAGCACGACCACGGTCAGCAGGTGCCAGGGCCATTGGGCTTTTTTCTGTTTCATTTCACTTTCCGGGGGTGTGTATCGCCTGGCAGGCCGTCATCGCGGGCAAGCCCGCTCCCACATTTTGATTTGTGAACACCGTTAAATGTGGGAGCTGGCTTGCCTGCGATGCAGGCAACTCGGTCTTGAGACCTTATTCCATATCCTTGAGCCAGTCGGAGCTCTTGAACCACTTGTCATGGATACGATCGTAGGTGCCGTCGTTGCGGATCTGGTGCAGGAAGTTGTTGATGAAGTTGATGCTGTCGTAGTCGCCTTTTTTCAGGCCAAACGCCAGGGGTTCGAAGGTGAACGGGTCTTCGAGGAACACCAGCTTGCCGTTACCGACTTTCTTCTCGGCAACCACGTTGTACGGTGCGTCATACACAAAGGCATCGGCCTTGCCGTTGACCACGTCCAGCACGCCTTCCTGCTCGTTGTCGTAGCCGTGGTACTTGGCCTTGGAGATCAGCTTCTTGGCGACCATCTCGCCCGTGGTACCCAGCTTGGAGGTCAGGCGGTATTTCTCGTCGTTCAGGTCTTTGTAGGACTTGATGGTGCCTTCCAGCTCCTTGCGAATCAGCAGGGTCTGGCCGACCACGATGAAGGGTTCGCTGAAGTTCAGGCGCAGGTTGCGTTCCTGGGTCAGGGTCATGCCGCTGCCGATCATGTCGAACTTGCCGGTCAGGAAGGCCGGGATGATGCCGTCATAGCCAGTGGATACCAGCTCCAGCTTGACGCCCATGGACTTGGCCATGGCCTTGAGGATGTCGACTTCGAAGCCGATGATTTCACCGCGCTTGTCGGTCATTTCGAACGGCATGTAGGTCGGGTCCATGCCGACTTTCAGCGTACCGCGCTTGACCGCATCATCGATTGCGCCGGCCTGGGCCGCGTTGGCCGCGACCAGCGCGGTGACGCCAAGCAGCAGCATCGAAAGATACTTCTTCATCATCAAGTCCCCTGAACGAATCTTGTAAGGTCGGCGCGCAAAAGGGCTGCACCATTTCGGGGTGCGATCCTAACCCACTCGCCTCCCGCCACAAAGGTTTCACGGCTATTTGTTATCGGCGTATGTCGGAAAAGCCCCGCAACGCTACGGCAAAGTGCACACATAGACACTTGGGCAGAGCGCAGCAGTAACGGATTGATGTGTAAAGAGTTATGACTTTCAGTCGATTTCCGCCATCCAGGCCGTTTCCTTAAACCACTTGTCGTGCAAGCGATCGTAGGTCCCATCCTGGGCAACCTGGTTGAGGAAGTGGTTGATCCAGTTGAGGCTATCGAAATCGCCTTTCTTCAAGCCGAATGCCAGGGGCTCAAAGGTGAAGGGTTGCTCAAGCGCCAGCAGCGCGCTGTTTTCCGGGCGACTCAAGGCGAGGAGGTTGTAGGGTGCGTCATGAATAAAGGCATCGGCCTTGCCTTGCACCACTTGGCGCACGCCCTCTTCCGGCGTTACAAAACTGCTGAGCCGGGCCGCCCCCAGAAACCGTCGCGCCGCTGACTCGCCGGTGGTGCCTTCGGCGGTAGCGATTCGGTAGCTGGCGTCGTCCAGGTCTTCGACACTGGCGACCTTGCCCATGAGACGTGGATGCAACAACACTGACTGCCCGACCACGATGAACGAATCGCTGAAGTTCAGCTTAATGTTGCGTTCCTGAGTGACGGTCATACCGCTGCCGATCAGGTCGAATTTTTTCGCCTGCAACCCCTCCACCAACTCGTTGTAAGGCACTGCAACCAATTCAAGATCAACCCCCAAGGCTTGGCTCATGACCTTGAGCAGGTCGATTTCAAAACCGACGATGCGCCCTTGTTTGTCGGTCATTTCAAAGGGCATGTAAGTGGGCGTGGTGCCGACTTTCAGCACACCGCGTCGAACCGCGTCGTCAATCGCGCCTGCCTGTGCCAGGCCTATGTGAATCAATGCGACAGCGCCTATCAGCAGCGTCGAACAATAGCCTTTGCTCATGAATACCCCAGTGGCCGAGTCAAATCCGGGGGGCGATGCTAACTCAGCCACGGGCACGGCAATACGCCTCGGACGAGGGTCTTTTGTTTCGAAATAACAGGAGGTTGACGAGAGAGGGAAAAGCTTGGAAACGCTGTAGGAGCAGCGCTTCGAACGCCCCCGAGGTGAGCCCTCGGGGGCGTCTGAATCAGGCCGGTTGGGCCTGGGACGACAGCGGTTGCAGGGGTAGCAACGGCGCGTGCGGATCGGCCTTGATCGAGTCCCGCCAGGCGGCGAGCCACTCGGCATGGCCTTCGCTCCACACCTGCTCGTGCAGGCGAGCCAGGGCTACCGGGTCGCTGAGCAATGCCACGCGTTCGCCGTTGTTAAGGCCGGCTGGGCCGACTTTCAACGCATGACGCACACGCTCGATACGCAGGTACTCAATCGGCTCGGCCTCACGGTGACGCGAGGTCGCCAGGGCACACGCCAGGGCGTTTTGCTGTGGATCAACCACCGAGCGCACAAAGCCGTCGTTCAGCGCGTGCCAACGGTTTTCGTGGGTGTACTGCTCGGTCGACAGCAACGCCTGCGGCGGATTGTATTCCTCAGGGATCAGGAACAGGCTCTCGTCGCGGGACTTGAGGCCCAGGTTGACCCGACTAGAAATCACCGACACCGGAATCGACAGCATCAACGAGCCGACGATCGGCACCAGCCACCACAGGAAGCTTGGATTCAACCACACCACCAGCAGGGCCCAGAGGAAGCCGAGCAAGGTCTGCGTACCGTGGCGTTTAAATGCTTCACCCCAGGTGGTCGAGTCGTCATCACGCTTGGGCGAGTTCCATGTCGCGGCCCAGCCGAGGAACGCGGCAAGCACGAAACGGGTGTGAAAAATCATCCGCACCGGCGCCAGCAGCATGGAGAACAGCATCTCCAGCAGCATCGACATCGTCACCTTGAACTTGCCACCGAACTCTTTCGCGCCCTTGGCCCAGATCAAAATGATGCTCAGCAGCTTGGGCAGGAACAGCAGCACGATGGTGGTGGAGAACAACGCCACCGCCTTGTCCGGATGCCATTGCGGCCACAGCGGGTACAACTGGCGTGGCGCCATGAAGTACTGCGGCTCCATCAGCGTGTTCACCGCCAGCAGCGCCGTGGACAACACCAGGAACAGGAACCACAACGGCGCCGACAGGTAGGACATCACGCCGGTCAGGAACACCGCGCGGTGCACCGGGTGCATGCCTTTAACCAGGAACAGGCGGAAGTTCATCAGGTTACCGTGGCACCAGCGACGGTCACGTTTGAGTTCGTCCAGCAGGTTCGGCGGCAGTTCTTCGTAGCTGCCCGGCAGGTCGTAGGCAATCCACACGCCCCAGCCGGCACGGCGCATCAGCGCTGCTTCAACGAAGTCATGGGACAGAATCGAACCGGCGAACGCGCCCTTACCTGGCAATGGCGCCAAGGCGCAGTGCTCGATAAACGGCTTCATGCGGATGATCGCGTTGTGACCCCAGTAGTGGGATTCACCCAACTGCCAGAAGTGCAGGCCGGCGGTGAACAGCGGGCCATAAACACGGGTAGCGAACTGCTGCATGCGCGCATACAGGGTGTCCATGCCCGACGCACGTGGCGCGGTCTGGATAATCCCGGCATCCGGCGTGGCTTCCATCAAGCGCACCAGGCTGGTCAGGCATTCGCCGCTCATCACGCTATCAGCGTCAAGCACGACCATGTATTTGTAGTCACCGCCCCAACGACGGCAGAAGTCGTCGAGGTTGCCGCTCTTGCGCTTTACGCGACGGCGGCGACGGCGATAGAAGATCTTGCCGAAACCACCGGCTTCGCGGCACACGTCGAGCCAGGCTTGCTGTTCGGCGATGCAGATGTCGGCGTCATTACTGTCGCTGAGCACGAAGAAGTCGAAGCGATCCAGGTCACCGGTGGCGGCGACCGACTCGAACGTAGCGCGCAGACCGGCAAATACCCGGGGCACGTCTTCGTTGCAGATCGGCATCACCAGCGCGGTGCGGGCGTCTTTCGGAATCGGCTCATCACCGGCACTTTTACCGGAGATGCGGTATTTATCGTGGCCAGTGAGCAGTTCCAGGAAGCCCATCAACGCGGTCCAGAAACCGGCCGACACCCAGCAGAACAAGATCCCGAACATGATCAGGATGCTGGTTTGCAGGGCGTAAGGCAGCACCTGGGTAGCGGTTTGCAGCAGGGTCTGGTTGCGGATCTCGTCGAAGTCAACGAGCGACCAGCCCTGGTAAGGCATGATGCCTTTCATGTACCAGCCGGCCACGATGGTTTGGCCGAGCATCAGCACCAGCAGGATGTAACGGCGGATCGAACCGACGGTACGCCAGCGGGCGGCCGGCAGTACGCGTTCATCCTTCGGCGGTGTCGGAGGATTGCTGCGGCCGGTGATACGGCGCCAGCCGCGCACCAGGATATTGGTGCGCCACGGCTCCGGCACCACACGGGTACGACGGATCGGCGGCGTGGCCTTGAGGCACACGCGACCGCTGGCGTCGAGCGCCAGCATTTCGGCGTCTTGCAGCTCTTCGGCAGTGTTGAGGGTCAACCGGCGGCCAACCGACGCCTGGGCGGCGTCGATGGGCGCGTCGAACGTCGACGATGACAAGCGCTCGTGCAACTCGGTGAAGGATGTGCAGCCCGCCAGTTCGGCGCGCTGCTCAGCGGTCATCGGTAGATGCGCCAGGTACTCGGACAGAGTCTCGGGCGTGGCTTGAGAATTACTCATCGGCAGGCAACTGATAGCTCCAGGTTTCGGTCAGGACTTGTTCTGTCTTGATCGGCTCCGGTGTGGCTGGGGCAGCTTCTGGCTGCTTGGCTTCCTTGTCTTTCGCGTCTTTCTTGGCCTGTTTCTCGTGTTGCTTGGCCAGGACCTTGTCGGCCTTGAGCACGTGGCTCGAGTCCTGCTCAGGGGCAGGCGGGGCAACATCCTGCACCAGCGCTGCACGCATTTCGGTCGGCTTGCCTGCGTCCTTGATCTTCATGCGCAGGGTCAGACGCCAGCCTTTGGTGTGTTCGTTGTAGCGCACGCTGTTTTCAACCAGTTCGGCGTTGTCGCTGACACTGACTTGGCTGCGAACCGCGGCATCCGACGGCAAAGCCTTGAGGGACGGGCCCTCGAAGTCCACCAGGTACGCCACGCTGCCATCCGGCTGGCGGATCAGGTTGGATTGCTTCACGTCACCGGTGGAACGCAGGGTCTGCTTGACCCAGGCGCTGTCGGCCGGGTGCAAGGCTTTTTCGTCCATGGTCCAGTGCAGGCGGTAGGAAACGTCCAGCGGCTTGCCGACTTCCGGCAGTTCCGCAGGGCTCCAGAACGCAACGATGTTGTCGTTGGTTTCATCGGCAGTCGGAATCTCTACCAGGTTGACGGTGCCTTTGCCCCAGTCGCCCTCAGGCTCGATCCAGGCGCTTGGGCGCTTGTCGTAGTTATCGTCAAGGTCTTCGTAGTGGCTGAAGTCGCGACCACGTTGCAGCAGGCCGAAACCTTTCGGGTTCTCGACGGTGAAGTTGCTGACCGACAGGTGTTTAGGGTTGTTCAGTGGGCGCCAGATCCACTCGCCGTTACCGGCATGGATCGACAGGCCGCTGGAATCGTGGAGCTCACGACGGTAGTTGAGCACTTTGGACGGCTGGTTCGCGCCGAACAGGTACATGCTGGTCAACGGGGCAACGCCCAGCTTGCTGACCTTGTCGCGCAGGAACATCTGGGATTTCACATCGACAATGGTGTCGGTGCCCGGACGCAGGATCAGGCGATAAGCGCCGGTTGCCCGTGGCGAGTCCAGCAGGGCAAAGATCACCAGCTGTTTTTCACCCGGCTTTGGACGCTCGATCCAGAACTCGGTGAAACGCGGGAATTCTTCGCCGGAAGGCAATGCAGTGTCGATCGCCATGCCGCGGGCAGACAGGCCATAGGCCTGACCTTTGCCGACCACGCGGAAGTAGCTGGCGCCCAGCATGGTCATGATTTCGTCTTGCTTGTCGCCCTTGTTGATCGGGTACAGCACACGGAAGCCGGCATAACCCAGCTGTTCAGTGGCTTTAGGATCAAACTTCACGTCGCCGAAATCGAAACGCGTCGGGTCGTATTTGATTTCCTGGACGCTGTCGGCGGTGACTTCATTGATTTTCACCGGTGTATCGAAGTGCATACCCTGGTGATAGAAGGACAGCTTGAACGGGGTGTTCTGATCGGCCCACTCGGCTTTTTCGTTGCGGAAACGAATTTTCTGGTAGTCCGCGAATTTCATTTCGCGGAATTCGTTCGGCAGATTGCTGCGCGGAGCTTCGTATTTCTGCCCGGCCAGCTCTTTCGCCTTGGCCGACACATCATCCAGACTGAATGCCCACAGTTGACCCGCGCCGAACAGGCAAAACAGGGCAGAGCCCGTTACCAGTGCGTTTCGTAACCGTTTGGCAGACAATTTTGGTGCATTACAGGGACTAACAATCACGAGCAACCCTCGCCGAAAACAGATCAAAAAACCAACGGCCAGCTATCTATATGCCAGGTTGGCGAGCATTGTTCCGACTCCCTCAGGGCAAAATGATTCCCCATGGGTTGTCGGACAAGTCTCTACCTAAGTCAAAATGGACCAAACAACGCTGATCCCCGTAGCGCGCGATTATCTAGTAGGCCGCGAAACAACGCATCAGGGATAACGAAGTATTTGTAGCGAAACACTGCGTTTTTAGGCATTAAAAGTCGTTTTTAATACATTCACGTCTGCAAGAGGAAGGTGACAGGCCCGTCATTGACCAAATGCACCTGCATATCGGCGCCAAAACGCCCCGACGCCACCTTGCCATGCAATTGTTGCGCTTGTAACAGCAAGTGATCAAAAAGCGCCGCTCCCAGGGCCGGCGGGGCCGCTGTGGAGAAGCTCGGCCGCAGCCCGCTCTTGGTATCCGCCGCCAGGGTGAACTGCGACACCAGCAGCAACCCACCGCCGATGTCCTTCAATGACAGGTTCATCTTGCCTTCATGGTCGCTGAACACCCGGTAGTTCAGCAGCTTATGCAGCAATTTATCGGCGCTCTCGGGGGTATCTGAAGGTTCGACGGCCACCAGCACCAGCAAACCCTGATCGATTGCGCCGACGACTTCGCCCGCCACCTCTACGCGGGCGCTACGCACCCGTTGCAACAGGCCCTTCATGCTTCTTCTGGCGGCAGGTCGAGCAAGCGCCGTGCCATTTCGCTGGTCGCACGCACCAACGCATCGGTGATCCCGGGTTCGGACGCCGCATGACCGGCCTCGCGAATCACCTGCAGTTCACTGTTGGGCCAGGCCTGGTGCAGCTCCCAGGCATTATCCAATGGGCAAATCATATCGTAGCGCCCATGAATGATGACGCCAGGCAGATGAGCGATCTTGTGCATATCACGGATCAGCTGATTAGGCTCCAGGAAGGAGTTGTTGGTGAAGTAGTGGCACTCGATCCGCGCAATGGACAGGGCGCGCTGCGGCTCGGAAAACCGCTCGACGTGCTGCGGGCTCGGGCACAGGCCGAGCATGCGCCCTTCCCAGCCGGACCAGGCTTTGGCCGCGTGCATCTGGGCGATCTGGTCGTTGCCGGTGAGGCGCTTATGGTAGGCCGCGATCATGTCGTGGCGCTCTTCCGGTGGGATCGGCGCGATGTAATCCTGCCAGTAATCCGGGAACAGCCGGCTCGCACCGGCCTGGTAGAACCATTCGATATCCTGCGGGCGGGCCAGGAATATGCCACGCACGATCAGGCCAAGCACGCGCTCCGGGTGGGTTTGCGCGTAGGCCAGGGCCAGGGTCGAGCCCCAGGAACCACCGAACAGCACCCATTTGTCGATGCCCAAATGCTCACGGATGCGCTCTAGGTCGGCGACCAGGTCCCAGGTCGTGTTGTTTTCCAGGCTGGCGCGCGGGGTGGAGCGCCCGCAGCCACGCTGGTCGAAGGTGACAATGCGGTACAGGTTCGGGTCGAAATAGCAGCGGCTCTGGGCATCACAGCCGGCACCTGGGCCACCATGGATGAAGACGACGGGCAAGCCTTCGGGGGAGCCACTTTCATCGACGTACAGCGTGTGGGTGTCATCGACTGCCAGATCGTGCCGGGCGTAGGGTTTGATCTGCGGGTACCAAGTCTGCATTGCGCGCTCCGTAAGGGGTCGGGTTCATCCCTGGGGGGACGTCTTTTATTCTGCCGTCTGGCACTATAAACCCGAATTGTGCAATGAGCATGTCCTTGCGCGCTTAGACCTGTGTCAGCCCTTCTCTCTCCAGGTACTGCAACAGACAATCGTAGAGCTGATCCACCTCCGGCGCCTGCCGCCGCGCCCGCAGGCAGCCGTGGACCAGGCCTTTTCCTGGATAAAGTACGCTGGCCACGCCCGCCGCTTGCAGGCGTTCGGCGTAGAGCAGGCCGTCGTCACGCAGTGGGTCGAACTGGGCCACGGCAATGAATGCCTTGGGCAAACCGCTGAGATCTTCGGCCAACAGCGGCATGGCGTAGGCCGACGGCTTGCCACTGCCCCGCAGGTACAGCGCCAGATAGCCCTCGGCGTCGGCGCTGCTGAGCAGCGGGGCGTCCATGCAGTCGCGGCGCGACGGCAGGTCGGATGGGCCACCCAGGCCCGGATAGATCAACACTTGGGCGAGAGGCAACGGTTGCCGATCATCGCGCAGCCCCAGGCATAACGCCGCTGCCAGATTGCCGCCTGCGCTGTCACCGATCACCACCAGCTGTTGCAGATTGATAACGTGCGGGCCCTGCCCCGCCTGGATCGCCTGCCACACCGCACGGCAATCTTCGTAAGCTGCCGGAAAAGGGTGCTCAGGCGCCAACCGGTAATCGATGGCGATCACCAACACCTGCAGAGCGCTGGCGAGTTCGAAGCAGATGAAATCGTGGGAATCCAGGCCGCCGACGACCCAGCCGCCACCGTGTATATATAGAAGGCACGGCCAGCCCTCAGCCGGTGCAGGTGACGCGGGGAGATAACTGCGAACGCCTACACCGGCCAATGCATAGGCCGAGACTTGCAGCCCTTCAGGCTTTGGCGGGGTGAAGGCTTGGCACATGCGATGGTAACTCTGGCGCAAGCCCGCCAGCGATGAGTCGTTGCTGGTGAAGGACTCGGTCTTGGCGACGAACGCAGCAAGCGGTGGAGAAATCGGATACATGCGCAAATATCCCTAAACGGTGGGAGCGGTGCAGGTTCTCAAAGCTCCAGGCTGGCTTGTACAGCTGCCACTGCGTCCGAACCATCAAACGCCGTGACCCCGACCAGCCAGCGCTGCAGGTCCTCGGGATGATCGCGCAACCATTGCCGGGCCACGTCCTGGGGCGATTCGCGCTCCATGATCGGCACCATCAACTGGCTTTCCTGGGCGGCCGTGAAGGTGAGGTTTGCCAACAAACGGTTGGCGTTGGGGCAACGTTCGGCAAAGTCTGGCGCAGTGACGGTAGAGACGGTGGCGCGGCCTTCGTCGGGGCCGAACACATCTTCACTGCCAGTGAGGTAAGCCATTTTCATGTTGATGTTCATCGGGTGCGGCGTCCAACCGACAAAGACCACGAACTCCTTGCGATTCACCGCGCGCTGCACCGCCGCCAGCATCCCCGCTTCGCCAGAGGCAATCAGCTTGAAGCCGCCCAGGCCGAAGCGGTTGGTGTCGATCATTTTCTGGATATCGGTATTCGCACCACTGCCGGGCTCGATGCCATAGAGCTTGCCGCCCAGTTTGTCCTTGAAGCGAGCAATGTCGGCAAAGGTCTTCAGGCCGGCATCCGCTACGTATTGCGGCACGGCCAGGGTGGCCTGGGCGTCGGTGAGGCTGGGTTTGCCGAAGACTTTGACCTGCTTGGCCGCCAGGAACGGCGCGATGTTGTTGTCCATCGCCGGCTTCCAGTAGCCGAGGAAGATATCCAGGCGCTTGTCGCGGATGCCGGCAAAGATGATCTGCTGCACGGCGCTGGTTTGTTTGCTGTCGTAGCCCAGGCCGCTGAGCAGCACGTCCGCCATGCCGGAAGTGGCGACCACGTCAGTCCAACTGACCACGCCCATGCGGATGTTTTTGCAGGACGCCGGTTCGGCGGCCATGGCGTTGGCACTGATCAATAGGGCGCTGGTGACGGTCAACAACAGTCTTTTCATGGATAAGGGCTCACTCGGCTGTTTTTGATGCACAACCCTACCCAGTGAAGCCTTGGTTGACGCGACCTGTGGCGACCGGCAATTGCACTGCGGCGACTGTAAGGCTATTGCTGCAACACCGAAAATTTACCGGTAATGCGCTTGGCCCCAAGCCAGGAGCCCTTCCAGCAGTTGCTTCAACACCACCCGCGTCGGCTCGGCCAAATCCGGGCGATAGCGGAACGGTTCGAACTCCTCCATATAGGTGCTTTGGCACAACTCCAACTGCACGGCGTGAATATCCTGCGCCGGATCACCGTAATGCCGAGTGATATGCCCGCCCTTGAAACGGCCATTGAGTACATGGGTGTATTGCGGATGTTGGGCGCAGATGGCTTCCAACTGGCTGGCCAGATCGGGATCACAGGCCGCACCGTTGAACGTGCCGAGGTTGAAGTCCGGCAGCTTGCCTTCGAACAGGTGCGGGATGACCGAGCGAATCGAGTGCGCATCAAACAGCAAGGCGTAGCCGAACTCGGCCTTGAGTCGCGCCAGCTCCTCTTGCAGCGTGCGGTGATACGGGCCCCAGACCTTTTGCAGGTAACTGGCGCGCTCCGCCTCGCTCGGTTCCAATCCTTCGCGGAACAATGGCACGCCATCAAACAACATCGCCGGGTACAGGCCGGTGGTGGCGCCTGCGTACAACGGTTTGTCGTCGGACGGCCGGTTCAAATCGATGACAAACCGCGAGTACTCCGCCGCCAGGGTGCTGGCGCCCAGCTCTTCGGCAAAGTCATAAAGCGTGGGGATGTGCCAATCGGTATCCGGCAGGCTTTGCGCCTCGGGGATCAACCCGGCCTCGACGGCGGGCGTCAGGCGCAGGCCGGCGTGGGGCATGCTGATCAGCAGCGGCACGCGGCCTTGTTTGAAGTTCAGAACCTTATCCACAGTAGCAGTACTCCTTATACGGTGACATCGACGCCGTGGCGCACGACGCGTTTATCCAGCTCGCCGCCCAGCCAGTAAGCCAGGTCGGCGGGACGATCAATCTGCCAGGCAACAAAATCCGCGACCTTGCCCGCTTCCAGGGAACCATGGGTGTCGCCCATGCCCAATGCGGTGGCCGCGTGTTGCGTGGCGCCGGCCAATGCTTCTTCAGGAGTCATGCGAAACAGCGTGCAGGCCATATTCAGCATCAAGCGCACCGACAGCGCCGGCGAAGTGCCGGGGTTGAGGTCGCTGGCGATGGCAATTTTCACGCCGTGCTTGCGCAGGGCCTCCATGGGCGGCAATTGGGTTTCACGCAGGAAGTAGAACGCGCCTGGCAGCAATACCGCGACGGTGCCGGAGGCGGCCATGGCGATAGCGTCGTCTTCGGTCATGAACTCCAGGTGGTCCGCCGACAACGCGTGGTAACGCGCAGCCAGGCTGGAGCCGTGCAGCGACGAGAGTTGCTCGGCGTGCAGCTTCACCGGCAGGCCAAGTTGCTGGGCGACTTTGAACACGCGCTCCACCTGCTCGGTGGAAAACGCCAGGTATTCGCAGAACGCATCCACCGCATCTACCAGCCCTTCTGCCGCCAAGGCCGGCAGCATCTCGGCGCAGATGTGGTCGATGTAGTCGTCGGCGCGGTCCTTGTACTCCGGCGGCAACGCATGAGCCGCCAGGCACGTGGCACGCACGCTGACCGGCAGCGCTTCGCCGAGGCGACGGGCGACCCGCAGCATTTTGCGTTCGTTGACCAAGTCCAGGCCATAGCCGGACTTGATCTCTACCGTAGTGACGCCGTCGCGCAGCAAACTGCGCAAGCGCTTGTGGGCGCTGGCGAACAGTTCATCCTCGGTCGCGGCACGAGTGGCACGCACGGTGCTGGCAATGCCACCGCCCTTGGCCGCGATCTCGGCGTAGCTCACGCCTTCGAGGCGCTGCTCGAATTCGCCGCTGCGGTTACCGCCAAACACCGTGTGGGTATGGCAGTCGATCAGGCCGGGGGTGACCCACGCGCCTTGCAGGTCATGCACCTGGGCGTAATCCGCCGTGGGTACTTGGCTGCGGGGGCCGATCCACTGGATGAGCGAGCCGGCAGTCACCATGGCGGCATCCTCGATGATCGAGTACTTGCCCTGGGCCATGGTTGCGACGTGGCAGTGTTGCCAAAGCGTTTTCATCAACGCCTCCCTAAGTTATCGATGAGACAAAGCCGCGTCGTAGTGGACCTTGGCCGCTTGCCCTGCCGAAGGTTTGACCCACAGCAGGTACGCGACGACCAGCAACACGATCCACACGGCACCGACCAGCAAGGCGGCCTGGGTGTCCGGGAAGTAACCCAGCACGCCAAACACGAACAGCATGAAGACGATGGCGGCCGCTGGCGCGTAGGGCCAGAACGGCACCGGGAATTTCAGCTCGGCGACCTGTTCTTTCGTCATCGAGCGGCGCATGGCGACTTGGGTGAACAGGATCATCAGCCACACCCAAACAGTGGCGAAGGTAGCAATCGAGGCAATCACCAGAAACACGTTTTCCGGGATCAGGTAGTTGAGCACCACGCCGCCCAGCAGTGCCGCGCCCATCACCAGCACGGTCATCCACGGCACGCCGTGCTTGGACAATTGTGCAAAACCCTTGGGCGCCTGCCCTTGCTGGGCCAGGCCGTACATCATGCGGCCGGCGCCAAAAATGTCACTGTTGATGGCCGAGACTGCCGCCGAAATCACCACAATATTGAGGATGGTCGCCGCCGAGCCGATCCCCAGGTTGCTGAAGATCTGCACGAACGGGCTGCCCTGACTGCCAATCTGCGGCCACGGGTAGATGGCCATCAGCACAAACAGGGTGAGCACGTAGAACAACAGGATGCGCAGCGGTACCGCGTTGATCGCCTTGGGGATCACACGTTGCGGATCCTTGGCTTCGCCGGCGGTGATGCCGATGATTTCGATGCCGCCAAAGGCGAACATCACCACTGCGAACGAGGCGATCAGGCCGCCGATGCCATTAGGCATGAAGCCGCCGTGGGCCCACAGGTTGCTGAGGCCGCTGGCCTGGGTTTCACCGGAAGAATGGATGCCGAACAGCATGATGCCGAAGCCGCCGAGGATCATCGCGACAATCGCGCCGACCTTGAGCAGCGACAGCCAGAACTCCATTTCGCCAAACACTTTGACGTTGCACAGGTTCAGGCCGCCGATCAGAAACACGATGCCGAGCACCCAGACCCAGCGCGCAACCTCGGGAAACCAGAAGCCCATGTAGATGCCGAACGCGGTCACATCGGCCAGGCACACGATGATCATTTCAAAGGCATAGGTCCAGCCCAGGATAAACCCGGCCATGGGGCCCAGGTAGGTGCTGGCGTACTGGCCGAAGGAGCCAGACACTGGGTTGTGCACGGCCATCTCGCCGAGGGCGCGCATCACCATGAACACGGCGGCGCCGCCGATCAAGTAGGCCAGCAGCACGGCGGGGCCCGCCATCTGGATCGCAGAGGCAGAGCCATAGAACAGCCCGGTACCAATCGCGGAACCGAGTGCCATGAAGCGAATATGTCGGGCGCTGAGCCCGCGTTTCAAACCCTTTTCTTGCTGGTGCATTTCTCGTCCTTAATTATTTTTATCCTGAGAAAAATCCGAACCTGGCGCCTGACAACTGTAGTGAGCGGGCTTGCCCCGCGCTGGGCTGCGAAGCAGCCCCAAAACCTGCCTCGCGTTCTGTCTGAAGACATGCGGTGGCCACTTCAGGGCTGCTGCGCAGCCCAGCGCGGGGCAAGCCCGCTCACTACAAGGTGTTGCGGTTACAGGCTCGGCAGGAGATTGGCCGGCACCAGCTCATTCAGGCAGCGAGTGGCGAGCAATTCGCTGGCGGCGTTGATGTCCGGGGCGAAGAATCGGTCCTTGTCATAGAACGCCACTTTGTCGCGCAGAATGCCGCGCGCCTTTTCCAACTTCGGCGAGGTTTTCAGGCCTTCGCGCAGGTCCAGGCCCTGGCAGGCTGCCAGCCATTCCACGGCGAGAACGCCACGCGTATTCTCAGCCATCTCCCACAGACGCTTGCCGGCAGCCGGTGCCATGGACACATGGTCTTCCTGGTTGGCAGAAGTCGGCAGGCTGTCGACACTGTGCGGGTGAGCCAGCGCCTTGTTCTCGCTGGCGAGTGCGGCGGCAGTCACCTGGGCGATCATGAAGCCGGAGTTGACCCCACCATTGCCCACCAGGAACGGCGGCAATTGCGACATGTGCTTGTCCATCATCAACGAGATACGCCGCTCGCTCAGCGAACCGATTTCAGCGATGGCCAGCGCCATATTATCGGCAGCCATAGCAACAGGTTCGGCGTGGAAGTTGCCGCCCGAGATCACGTCGCCTTCGGCTGCAAACACCAGCGGGTTATCCGACACGGCGTTGGCTTCCACCACCAGCACTTCAGCTGCCTGGCGGAACTGGGTCAGGCAAGCGCCCATGACTTGGGGCTGGCAGCGCAGGGAGTACGGGTCCTGCACCTTGTCGCAGTTCTGGTGCGACTGCGAAACCTGGCTGCTTTCGCCCAGCAGGTCACGGTAGGCCGCTGCTGAATCGATCTGCCCACGCTGGCCACGTGCGGCATGAATACGTGCGTCGAACGGCGAGCGCGAACCGAGTACCGCTTCCACGGTGAGGGCGCCGCAGGCCAGGGCGCCGGCGAACAGGTCTTCGCCTTCAAACAACCCACGCAAGGCATAGGCGGTGGACACCTGAGTGCCGTTGAGCAAAGCCAGGCCTTCCTTGGCGGCGAGGGTCAACGGCATGAGGCCGGCGACTTTCAGCGCGTCGGTGGCTTCCAGCCATTCGCCCTTGTAGCGCGCCTTGCCTTCGCCCAGTAGCACCAGGGACATGTGCGCCAACGGCGCCAGGTCGCCGGACGCACCGACCGAACCTTTCAACGGAATATGCGGATACACCTCGGCGTTGATCAGCGCGATCAGCGCGTCGATCACTTGGCGGCGGATCCCGGAGAACCCACGGCTCAGGCTGTTGACCTTGAGCACCATGACCAGCCGCACCAGCGCATCGCTGATCGGCTCACCCACACCGGCGGCGTGGGACAGCACGAGGGAGCGCTGGAGGTTTTCCAAGTCTTCGCTGGCGATGCGGGTCGAGGCGAGCAGGCCGAAGCCGGTGTTGATGCCATAGGCGGTGCGGTTCTCGGCAAGAATCTGCTCCACGCAGGCAACGCTGGCTTCGATCTGCGCCGTGGCGCTTTCATCCAGGCTGAGGGTTACCGGCTGCTGGTAGATGGCCCGCAGTTGGGCAAGGCTCAGTTGGCCTGGAATCAGGTTTAGCGCAGTCACATTCATACTCCTTGTGAATTGTTCTTTTGAATAAAGTGTTCAGTGCAAATTAGGGAAAGCGGTGTCGTTGATCAGTTGGGCAGCGCTCGCAATGTCCGGCGCCAGCCAACGGTCCTGCTCATAAGCAGGTACAACTTCACGCAGCAGGCGCCAGGCGCGGTCAGTGCCTGCACCGAAACGCTGGTCTTTGAGGAACTCAAACGCCTGGGCCGCCAGCAAGTACTCGATGGCAAGGATCTGCGTCACGTTGGCCAACACTTGGTGCAGCTTGAGCGCGGCGTTGGTGCCCATGCTCAGGTGGTCTTCCTGCAGGCCCGAGGTGACGAAGTTGTCGAGCACCGCCGGTTGCGCCAGTTGGCGGTTTTGCCCGCACAGCGAGGCGGCGACGTACTGCACGATCATCATCCCGGAGTTGACCCCGGGGTTGCTGACCAGGAACGCCGGCAAGCCACTGACATGCGGGTTGATCAGGCGGTCCAGGCGGCGTTCGGCCACCGAGCCGATTTCGGCCATGGCAATGGCGAGCATGTCTGCCGCCAATGCGACGGATTGGCCGTGGGGATTGGCCTGGGACACCACGCGGTAGTGGTCCGGCGTGCCGAGCAGCAGTGGGTTGTCGGTGGCGCTGTTGAGTTCAGTCTCAATCTGCCGCGTGGCGTGCTCCACCTGGTCACGCGCCGCGCCGTGGATTTGCGGGATTGAGCGGATGCTCAGTGCGTCCTGGGTGCGAATACCACGGCTGCTGGCGATCACTTCGCTGCCATCAAGCAAGGCGCGCAGGTTGCTGCCCACGTGTTGCATGCCGGGGTGCGGCTTGAGCGCGATGATTTCTTCATCAAACGCATCGATCTGACCGCGTTGGGCCTCAAAACTCATGGCGCCGATCACGTCTGCCCATTGCAGCAAGTGATGCGCGTCGGCCAGGGCCAGGCAGCTCAGCCCGGTCATGCATGGCGTGCCGTTGACCAGGCACAGGCCGTCTTTGGCGCCAAGCACCACCGACTGCAAACCTTCAGCAGCCAGGGCTTCTTGCGCCGACACTATCTGGCCGCAATAGCTCACCGTGCCAACACCCAGCAAGGCCACGCCGACGTGGGCCATATGGGTCAGGTAACCCACCGAACCCTGGGACGGCACTTGCGGTGTGATGCCGTGGTTGAGCAACGCCAGCAGCGAATGCACCACCTGCGGATGCAGGCCGGACTTGCCGTGGCTGTAGTTGATGACGGCGGCGCAGATGATCGCGCGCGTTTGTTCATCGCTGAGCACCGGGCCGACGCCACAGGCATGGCTGAGCAGGGTATTGCGCGACAGCTGGCTGAGTTGCTCGCCTTTGAGCGACACATTGCACAGCGCGCCCAGGCCGGTGTTCACCCCATAGGCGCGCTCGCCGCTGGTAACGATGCGCTGCACGATGGCCTGGGCATTGTCGATGCGCGCCCAGGCTTGGCCCGAGAGTTCGAGCACGGCGCCGTGGCGGGCCACGGCGACCACGTCCTGCCAGCGCAGGGGGGCGTCGGCGATGATGATTTTTGCTGCCTGGGACATCTTCATACCTTCTTTAATTCTTGTGCAGCTTTGCCGGCCTCTTCGCGAGCAAGCCCGCTCCCACATTTGAACTGCGTGAACCCAGTCAAATGTGGGAGCTGGCTTGTCGAATCGTCGCACCGCTGCGATAGCGCCAGCCGGTTCACCACAAAACCTGGCTCACACCACCGCCGCCCGCCGCTGGACAAACCGATCCACATACTCATCCGCCGGCGAATGCAAAATCTCGCGCGGGGTGCCGACCTGGATCAGCTTGCCGTCCTTGAGGATCGCAATGCGGTTGCCTATGCGTACGGCTTCGTCGAGGTCGTGGGTGATGAACACGATGGTCTTGTGCAAGGTCTTTTGCAGTTCCAGCAACTGGTCTTGCATCTCGGCGCGGATAAGCGGGTCGAGGGCGCTGAAGGCTTCATCCATCAAGATGATGTCGGTGTCAGCCGCCAATGCACGGGCCAGGCCGACACGCTGGCGCATGCCGCCGGAAAGCTGGTGCGGGTATTTATTTTCGTAGCCTTTGAGGCCCACGGTTTCGATCCAGTGCAAGGCGCGCTCGGCGCACACCTGCTTGGTTTCGCCACGCACTTTCAGGCCGTAGGCGACGTTGTCGAGCACGCTCTTGTGCGGCAGCAGGCCGAAGCTCTGGAACACCATGCTGATCTTGTGCCGACGGAATTGGCGCAGGGCTTCCATGTCCAGTTGCAGAATGTCTTCGCCGTCCACCAGGATCGCGCCGCTGGTAGGGTCGATCAGGCGGTTGAAGTGGCGCACCAACGTGGATTTTCCGGAACCCGACAGGCCCATGATCACGAAGATCTCGCCGGTGCCGATGCTCAGCGACAGGTCATTCACGCCGACCACGCAGCCGGTCTCAGCCAGGACCTGATCCTTGGTCTTGCCCTGGCCAACCATCGCCAAGGCCTCCTTGGATCGGTTGCCGAAGATCTTGAAGACGTTTTTAACTTCGATTTTGCTGACAGTAGTCATTTGCTCGCCTCATGCCGTGGACGACCATAGGCCTGGGTAATGCGGTCAATGACCACTGCGAGAATCACGATCGCCAGCCCGGCCTCAAGGCCACGGCCAACGTTGAGGGTCTGGATGCCGACGAGCACGTCCTCACCCAAGCCACGGGCGCCGATCATCGAGGCGATGACCACCATCGACAACGCCATCATCGTGGTCTGGTTGATCCCGGCCATGATGCTGGGCAATGCCAGCGGCAGTTGCACGCCGAACAGTTGCTGCCAGCGGTTGGCACCAAAGGCGTTGATGGCTTCCATGACTTCGCCGTCAACCTGGCGAATGCCCAGGTCGGTGAGGCGAATCAGCGGCGGCGCGGCGTAGATCACCGTGGCGAAAATCGCCGGGACCTTGCCCAGGCCGAACAGCATCAACACCGGGATCAGGTACACGAAGCTCGGCATGGTTTGCATGATGTCGAGCAGCGGCATCAGCACCGAACGCAGGCGATTGCTGCGCGCCGACAGGATGCCCAGCGGAATGCCGATCAACACCGAGATCACGGTGGCGACCATCATCAATGCGAGGGTCTGCATCAGCTTGTCCCACAGGCCAACCGCGCCCACCAGGAACAGCAACCCGACGATCACCGCCGTGGTTACGACCTTGCGCGTGGCGTGCCAGGCAACCGCGCCGACGATCGCCAGCATCAACCACCAGGGCGCCGCACGCAGCATCCCTTCCAGATTGACGATGGCCCACAGCAGGGTGTCGGAAATGTGCCGGAACACATCACCGTAGTTGGTGACCAGTGAATCCACCCAACCGTTGACCCAGTCGGCGATGGAAAACGTAAAACTCTCAGGAAACATAGCGTGCTCTCGATCCAGTGGGTTGTGGCCGGCTGTCCGACTAGCCCCTCAGGGTAGCCGGACAGGCTTGACCTACAAGGCCGCGTCGATTTTCTTGGCTGCGTCTTCGCTCACCCAGGCGTGCCAGACTTCAGGATGTTCCTTGAGGAATATTTTCGCCAGTTTCGGCGACTCAATTCGTTCCTTGGCCATACGCCCCAGGTTCTGGTTCAGCAGGTCGATCGGCAGGTTGACCTTTTCCAGCACGGCCACCAGTTCCGGGGCCTGCTCGTGGAAGGTCTTGGACAGGCCGACCTTGATGCTCACGCTTTTATCCACGCCGGGTTTTTCTTCCAGCTTGACCAGGTCGACCTGGCCCATCAGCGGGGTCGGCGACCAGTAATAGAACAGGATCGGCTCGCCACGCTTGTAGCTCGACAGCACCGCCGCATCCAGCGCCGGGCCGGTGCCAGGGCGGAAGTTGGTGTAGGTACTTTCCAGGCCGTAGCTCTTAAGCATTTCGCTGTTGTCCAGCTCGCAAGTCCAGCCGGCCGGGCAGTTATAGAACCGGCCCTTGGACGGTTCTTCCTGGTCCTTGAACACCGAGGCGTACTTGGCCAGGTCGGCGATGTTTTTCAGGTCCGGGGCCTTGGCTTCCAGCTTGCGCTTGGCGTCGCCTTCGATCACGTAGCGCGGCACGTACCAGCCTTCAATTGCGCCGACGATCGGAGCGCCGACACCGACGACTTTGCCGGCCTTCTCGGCCTTGTTCCAGACCTCGCTGCGGCCGACCCATTCTTCGGCAAACACTTGGATATCGTTGCTGCTCAGGGCGTTTTCCATGGTGATGGAGTTGCCCGGCAGGCTATCGGTTTTGCAGTCGTAGCCTTTTTCCAGCACGGTTTGCAGGATGTCGGTAAGCAACATGCCGCTTTCCCAGTTCAGGCCGGCGAACTTCACCGGTTTGCCGGATTCGCACCAGCCCGCCGCCTGGGCGCCAACGCTCGCCAGCACGCCCGCAGAGAACAGTGTGGCCAACAGGGTCTTATGCATTTTCATTGTTGTGACGCTCCCAATCTTGAAATGGATTACGGCAGTCAGTAGGCGTCCTGCCCTGTCCACGTCCCATCAGGCTTGTGCAGCCAGCCCGTTTGTTGTTGGTGTAGCGCCCTGCTCTACTGGCAGGATCAATTGATCGGGCACTGTGCCGTGCCATTTTTTCGCACACACGTAGTACAAGGCTGCGGGAAGCACCAGCCCGATGATCCAGGAGATATCCACATCACCCAGCGCAGCCACCAAGGGACCGGTGTAGAACTTGGTGGAGATAAATGGCAACTGCACCAGCACGCCGAAGACATACACGCTGATACCGAGCAGGTTCCAACGGCCGTAGCGACCGTTAGGGTCGGCCAGCGCCGGCACGTCATAGCGCTCGCGGGTAATGCAGTAGTAGTCGACCAGGTTGATCGCGCTCCATGGCGTAAAGAACGCCAGCAGGAACAGGATGAAAGACTTGAACGCGCCGAGGAACGAGTGCTGACCGAGCAACGCGATCAGGGTCGCAGTGCCGACAATCACCAGCACAAACACCAGGCGCTGCAGGCGCGTAACCTCCAGGCGACCACGGAAGCCGCTGATGATGGTCGCGATGCACATGAAGCTGCCGTAGGAGTTGAGCGTGGAGATGGTGACCTTGCCGAACGCGATGCTGAAATACAGCAGGGCAGCGGTGGCACCGGTACCGCTCAAACCCACGATATAGGCCACTTCGTGACCGGCAAATTGCCCGTTGGACATGGCCGCGGCAAACACGCCAAGGGTCATCGCCACCTGCGCCCCAATCACCGACCCTGCGCCAGCCGCGAAAAAGGTCTTCACCGAAGACGTCTTGCTCGGCAGATAACGTGAATAGTCAGCCACATAAGGGCCGAAGGCTATCTGCCAGGAGGCCGCGAGCGACACCGCCAGCAGGAAGCTGCTCCAGCTGAAGTGGCGGATTTGCAGGAGCGCGCCAACGTCGGTCTGGCCGATCAGACGGCTGAACAGGTAGACAAAGGCAATCACCCCAATGACGCTGGCGACACGCCCAATGAAATGGATCACCCGGTAACCCAGCACCGTGACCAGCACAATGACACTGGCAAAGATCAGGATCCCGACGCTGTCGCTGACACCGAACAACTGGCCCAGCGCCTGACCGGACAGCACGGTGCCGGTGGCGGTAAAACCGAGGTACATCAAACAGACCAGCACGATCGGAATAGCCGCGCCATACACACCGAACTGCACCCGGCTGGAGATCATCTGCGGCAGGCCCAGCTTGGGCCCTTGCGCCGCATGCAGCGCCATCACGCCGCCGCCAATCAGTTGGCCAATCAGCAAACCGATCAACGACCAGAACACATCACCGCCCAGCACCACGGCCAAAGCCCCGGTGACAATCGCAGTGATCTGCAGATTGGCGCCCATCCACAGGGTGAACTGGCTCAATAGACGACCGTGTCTTTCCGCTTCCGGGATGTAGTCGATCGAACGCCTTTCGATCAACGGGGTGGTGTCATTTGCAGCCATGTGTGTTCAACCTCTGATGGATTGTTTTCTGGTTCACTGCAGATCAAATGTGGGAGCGGGCTTGCTCGCGAAAGCGGTGGGTCAGCTAACGATTCCGGTGACTGATACACCGCATTCGCGAGCAAGCCCGCTCCCACATTTTGTTATTTGATCATCGGGAGATTGAGGCCCTGCTCCTTGGCGCAGTCGATCGCGATCTGGTAACCCGCATCCGCATGACGCATCACCCCGGTAGCCGGGTCGTTGTGCAGCACGCGGGCGATCCGCTCAGCCGCTTCGTCGGTACCGTCGCAGACGATGACCATGCCGGAGTGCTGGGAGAAGCCCATGCCCACGCCGCCGCCGTGGTGCAGCGAGACCCAGGTCGCGCCGCTGGCGGTGTTGAGCAAGGCGTTGAGCAGCGGCCAGTCGGACACGGCGTCGGAACCGTCCTGCATGGCTTCGGTTTCGCGGTTCGGGCTGGCGACCGAGCCGGAATCGAGGTGGTCGCGACCGATCACCACCGGAGCCGACAGCTCGCCGCTGCGTACCATTTCGTTGAACGCCAGGCCGAGCTTGGCGCGCTGGCCCAGGCCAACCCAGCAGATACGCGCCGGCAGGCCCTGGAAGCTGATGCGCTCGCGGGCCATGTCCAGCCAGTTGTGCAGGTGCGCGTCGTCGGGGATCAGCTCTTTGACTTTAGCGTCGGTCTTGTAGATGTCTTGCGGGTCGCCGGACAGTGCAGCCCAACGGAACGGGCCGATGCCACGGCAGAACAGTGGGCGGATGTACGCCGGTACAAAGCCTGGGAAATCGAAGGCATTTTCCACGCCTTCTTCCTGGGCCATCTGGCGGATGTTGTTGCCGTAGTCGAAGGTCGGGATGCCTTGTTTCTGGAATTCCAGCATGGCTTTGACGTGCACGGCCATCGACTGCTTGGCGGCCTTGATTACGGCAGCCGGTTCGGTCTTGGCGCGGGCGCGGTATTCGTCCCAGGTCCAGCCGGCCGGCAGGTAGCCGTTGAGTGGGTCGTGGGCGCTGGTCTGGTCGGTGACCATGTCCGGGCGCACGCCGCGCTTGACCAGTTCCGGCAGGATTTCCGCCGCGTTACCCAACAGGGCGATGGAGATGGCCTTGCCTTCCTGTGTGTATTTGGCGATGCGCGCCAGGGCGTCGTCGAGGTCCGTGGCTTGCTCGTCGACATAGCGGCTGCTGAGGCGGAAATCGATGCTGACCTGCTGGCACTCGATGTTCAGCGAGCACGCGCCGGCCAGGGTTGCAGCCAGTGGTTGGGCGCCGCCCATGCCGCCGAGGCCGGCGGTGAGGACCCAACGGCCGGTCAGGTCGCTGTTGTAATGCTGGCGACCGGCTTCGACGAAGGTTTCGTAGGTGCCTTGGACGATGCCCTGGCTGCCGATGTAGATCCAGCTGCCGGCGGTCATCTGGCCGTACATGGCCAGGCCCTTGGCATCCAGCTCGTTGAAGTGTTCCCAACTGGCCCAGTGCGGCACCAGGTTGGAGTTGGCGATCAGTACGCGCGGAGCGTTGCTGTGGGTCTTGAACACACCAACCGGCTTGCCGGATTGCACCAGCAGGGTTTCGTCATCATTGAGGTGGGTGAGACTCTCGACGATCTGGTCGTAGCACTCCCAGTTACGCGCCGCACGACCGATACCGCCGTATACCACCAGTTCTTTCGGGTTCTCGGCCACTTGTGGGTCGAGGTTGTTCATCAGCATGCGCAGCGGCGCTTCAGTCAGCCAGCTTTTGGCGGTGAGCTTGTTACCGTGGGCGGCGCGGATTTCTACGTCACGGTACTTGGTTGGCTTAGTCACAAAAAACTCCTCGGCGATTGATGCGCATACTGTGTTGGTGCGAAGTGGACTCTTACGCACACATCTTTACTTGTACATACAAGCATATGCAATCAAGCGGCCAACTTTCTAAAAGAGCTGCCGAGAATTTTTGGGGATGCCTGCGCGAGCCTTGGAAATTAAGGCTTCGAGGCTTGATGAAATTTCTTACGGGAGGCTTTTGCTGCGAGGGAGGTTTGTCACGACAACGTCGTTTTGCGCCACGCTGGGGCATTCGGTAACAAACTGGTGCAGAGACTGGAAACAGATTTAATGTTCCCCACAAAACAATTGTGGGAACTGGTTTGCCTGCGATGGCGGCGTGTCAGTCAGCACATTTAGCACTGAAACGCCGTTGTCGCAGGCAAGCCAGCTCCCACATTTTTAACCGCGTGCGGTCAGTTCGATGATGCAGCTACGGCCGGCGACGGAAATGTCCAACAGGCCAGTGTTACCGTCGATTTGCAGGCAATCGTGATGACCCAATTTCTCGTCCAGCACCTTCACCTCATCGGCAACGCTGAACACCAGCACCGTCTGCGCCGTACTGAAGAAACGCTGCACACCGTCGATCCATTGCAGCCGCGCGTGGTAACGCTGCGGCGAATAGATCAGGTTGAAGTCGCGGATGGGCCCGGTGATCAAGCGGCACTCCACCTGGCTGTCACCCTTGAACGCAAAAGGTTGCAGCGGTAACAACCCACGCTGTTCTTCGCCATCCACGGTCAGCACCATGCCGGCGCCTTTGATCACGGTGATCACCCGCTGGTAGCCGGCGAAGATGGAAAAACCGCCCGATTCCGCAATATCCGCAATCGACAGGCGCCAGCCAAAGCCATCCAGGCCTGCGCCGGCATCACGGGTGATTTCTTCGGTACTGCCGCCGCCGTTTTTCCAGGGCATGCGCACGTAATCCGCAGCGCGCCAGACTTTTACGGAACTCATTTACTGAAACGTCCTTCCAGGCTGTGACGGGAACCGGGGTGAATCAAACGCGCGGCCGTCACCGGCTGGCGGCCCGACCAGGTGCGTCGACGGATCAACAGGCACGGTTCGCTGGGCTCGATCTGCAGCAGCTTGCACTCGGCGGCGTCAGCGAGGATGGCTTCGACCACGTGCTCGCCTTCGGTCAACGGTGCAACCTGGTTCAAGTAGGCGTAGGGCGTTTGTTGGGTGAAATCCTGTTGCAGGTATTCCGGGGCGACCAGTGCATTGACGAAACGGTCTTCGATTTGCACGGGAATATCGTTTTCGAAGTGCACGATCAACGAGTGGAAGACCCGCCCGCCTTCGCGCATTTCCAGGGCGACGGCGCGCTCGGAACCGGCAGCTTCTTCGCCCAAGGTGATGACTTGGCAGGTGTGTCGATGACCGCGAGAAGCGATCTCATCGGCAATGTTGTGCACTTCAAACAGCGCGGACTGGCTCTTGGGCTCAGCGACGAAGGTGCCGACGCCCTGCATGCGCACCAACAAGCCTTCGGCGGTGAGCTCGCGCAGGGCGCGGTTGATGGTCATGCGGCTGAAACCCAACTGGCTGACCAGTTCGCTCTCCGACGGCACACGGTAATGAGGCGGCCAGTTGCCGTTGAGGATCTGCTGGCTGATCATTTGTTTGACGCGGGCATACAAGGGCGCCGGACTTTCGTCCATGTGGGCAGCCAGCGAAGACTTGGCAGGCGGAGTCGGCACAGGGAATCCTTGCAGGGGAAAAAGATGCATAGATTGCCGGAGTTTACCGAGCAGGCAAACGTCTGTATATGTATATACAAATAAACACACGACCGGGGTGCCTTGATCATGTCCGCTTTCTTTGCCGAACGCGCGCTGCTGCCTAATGGATGGGCCAACGATGTACGTCTTGAAGTCAGCGCAGATGGGGTGCTGACAAAGGTTGAGGCCAATGCCAGCGCAGACGCTGCCGAACGGCTGAGAGGCCCGGTGTTGGCGGGTATGCCGAACCTGCACTCCCACGCTTTCCAGCGTGCAATGGCAGGTTTGGCAGAAGTGGCCGGCAACCCGAATGACAGTTTCTGGACCTGGCGCGACCTGATGTACCGCATGGTCGGCAAGATCAGTCCGGAGCAATTGCACGTCATCGCGCGTCAGCTGTATATCGAGATGCTCAAGGCCGGTTATACCTCGGTGGCCGAATTTCACTATGTGCACCACGATGTCAGCGGCCAGCCGTATGCCGACCGCACGGAGTTGTCGCGGCAGATCAGCCAGGCAGCGACCAGCAGTGGCATTGGCCTGACGTTGGTGCCTGTGCTTTACACCCACTCCGGGTTTGGCGGCCAGGCACCGAATGAAGGCCAGCGGCGGTTTATCAACAGCACTGAACACTATCTGGACCTGCAGGCGCGGCTGAAACCGATCCTGGCAGCACAGCCGGCGCAGCAGTTGGGGTTGTGTTTCCACTCGCTGCGCGCCGTCACGCCCGAGCAAATCCATGCAGTGCTGGCCGCCAGCGACAAGGCGTGCCCGGTGCATATCCACATTGCCGAACAGCAGAAAGAAGTCGACGACTGCCTGGCCTGGAGCGGAAAGCGCCCGCTGCAATGGCTGTATGACAATGTCGAGGTGGATGAACGCTGGTGCCTGGTGCATGCCACGCATGCAGATCCTGAAGAGGTCACGCGCATGGCCAAGAGCCGCGCAATTGCCGGTTTGTGCCTGACTACCGAGGCTAACCTGGGTGACGGGATTTTCCCGGCCGTGGATTTTCTCGCCCAAGGCGGACGCATGGGCATCGGTTCCGACAGCCATGTGTCACTGAGCGTGGTGGAGGAATTGCGCTGGCTCGAATACGGCCAGCGCCTGCGCGATCAACGGCGTAACCGCTTGTATCGCGATGATCAGCCGATGGTGGGGCGCACGCTGTTTGACGCGGCGCTGGACGGCGGCGCCCAGGCATTGGGGCAGCCGATTGGCCGGTTGGAAGTGGGTAAACGTGCGGATTGGCTGGTACTGGATGGCAATGATCCGTACCTGGCGACGGCAAGCGAAGACGGGATTTTGAATCGCTGGTTGTTTGCCGGTGGGGATCGGCAGGTGCGTGATGTGCTGGTGAACGGGAAGTGGGTGGTGCGGGATGGGCGGCATGCCGGCGAAGAGGAAAGCAGCCGGGCGTTCACACAAGTCTTGAGAGATTTGCTGAGTTAAGAACACCCTAAAACACATGTGGGAGGTGGCTTGCCTGCGATGCAAGCACCTCGGTATGTCAGGCATATCGAGGTGATGCTATCGCAGGCAAGCCAGCTCCCACATTTGATCGGCAGTGTTTCCGTTTACTGCGAAGTCTTCGCCATCTGCTTGTCCGACGTGCGCCAGATCAACCGCGTGGTGTCATAACCCTGCTGCCGCGCCCTGCTCAGCAGGTCTTCGCGAGTGTCGGCGCTCACCGTAGGCGTGCGCGACAAAATCCACATGTACCGCCGGCTCGGGCTGCCAACAATCGCGGTCTTGTAGTCATCGCTGACATACAACACCCAGTAATCGCCCTTGGCAACGCCCGGCAACAGTGCGGTAAACCAGTTATTGAATTCCACCCAAAGCTTGTCAGTCTTGCCCGGCACTTGCGGCGTAGCCGTGCCCTTGGCTTCTTCCCACTTCCACTCGGTCGTCAGGCAGCGGTTGAACACCGACATGTCGCCATCAGGCAGCAATGTGTAGCGGGCTTCGGACTGCGCGCAGTTGCGCTGGAAGTACATCGGCAATCGGGCCAACTCATACCAAGTGCCCTGGTAACGCTTGAGGTTGACGTTGCTCGCAGTCTTGGGTTGCAGATCATCGCCAGAATGGCTGGCGCAGCCCGCCAAAAACAGGCTGGCACAAAGAAACAAAACAAAACGGATCATTCTTCTTCTCCCGCAGGCTTTCGCCCCGGTTTACTTCAGGCCTTGCCCGGAAAACATCAGAACCTTGTCACCGGCATATTGCACGCTGATAAAGCTGTTTTTATCGCCCCAGGTGCAGCTGGACATGCCCAGTGCGCCGGAACAGTCAGTCGGCTGACCCAGCAGTGATTCCACTTCAGCCTTAGGCATGCCAGCGGAAAGCTTCGCGTAATTTTCTTGGTTGACCTTGCTGCAAGCGGCCAACAGCACGCAAAAGGTCAGCAAGGCGAGACGACGTAACGACATGGAAAAACTCCTGGAGGGACTAAGCAGCATGGGGGTCTGCCAGAAGCTTAGAAGGGAAAAGAGGTTTCTGGTTCCCGACGAACGAAAACAAAAAAGCCCCGAAAACGCTGAAACGTTTCGGGGCTTCTTTAAGGGTGAACCGGCTCCCAATAACGCCGATCACTTATCGCCGCAACTTACTTCTTGTGATAGGCCGTCACACGCTCAACTTCTTCTTTCGAACCCAGGAATACCGCCACACGCTGGTGCAGGCCTTCAGGCTGGATGTCGAGGATACGCTGGTGACCGTCGGTGGACGCGCCGCCTGCCTGCTCAACCAGGAACGACATCGGATTGGCTTCATACATCAGGCGCAATTTGCCCGGCTTGGACGGCTCGCGGCTGTCGCGAGGGTACATGAACAAGCCACCACGGGTCAGGATGCGGTGCACGTCGGCCACCATGGCGGCGACCCAGCGCATGTTGAAGTTTTTCTTCAACGGGCCTTCTTCGCCAGCCATCAACTCGCCTACGTAGCGGGTCACAGGTTCTTCCCAGTGGCGCTGGTTGGACATGTTGATCGCGAATTCCTGGGTAGACGCAGGAATGGTGATGTCTTCGTGGGTCAGTACGAAACTGCCCATTTCGCGGTCCAGGGTGAAGCCTTTGACGCCGTCGCCCAGGGTCAATACCAGCATGGTCTGCGGGCCGTAGATCGCGTAACCAGCCGCGACCTGTTCGGTGCCTGGCTGCAGGAAGGCCTTTTCGTTCAGGGCTTCGTTCTGGCTCAAGTACTCGTTAGGGCAACGCAGTACCGAGAAGATGGTGCCGACGGGAGCGTTGATGTCGATGTTGGACGAGCCGTCCAGTGGGTCGAACACCAGCAGGTACGCGCCTTTCGGGTACTTGCCCGGGATCTGGTAGGCATTGTCCATTTCTTCGGACGCCATGCCGGCCAGGTGACCACCCCATTCGTTGGCTTCGAGCAGGATCTCGTTGGAGATGACGTCGAGTTTCTTCTGCACTTCGCCCTGCACGTTTTCAGTGCCCATGCTGCCCAGGACACCACCCAGTGCGCCTTTGGACACGGCGTGGCTGATTTCCTTGCAAGCACGCGCCACCACTTCGATAAGGAAGCGCAGATCGGCAGGCGTGTTGTTGCTGCGGGTCTGCTCGATCAAATAGCGACTCAAGGTAACGCGGGACATGTATGGCTCCGGAGAATGGGGGGCTTGAAAACCCGCGCAGTTTAGCGCGAGTCGGGGCGTATTTCCTCCTATCAGAGGATTTAAACCCAATAGAGTTCATGGACTTTATTTAACGTGCCACCGGCGGCTTGCGCAGCAAACTGTAGGCCATGGCGCCCAGTGCCGCCACGCCGAGCAGTAACACGGCCCAGAGCCCGAGTTTTTTCCAGTTCGTGCCGGCATCGGCAGCCGCTACGATCGGCGGCGACGTCACCGCGACTTCCCCGGCGACTTTCGCTTGTCCCAATGCCTTGAGACGCTCGGCGCTGTAGTCAGGGATCAAGGTCGAAAGCGGAAGGTTCGCCGCCTTGACCGATGCATTCCCCAGCGCCAGTGTAAATGGCGGCTCGCCCCGGGCCAGGAACACCAACTGCGTGGCGCGCACCGCAAAACGCAGCGCTGGCGCCTCAATGCCCAGGCCGCCGCCGCGTTCATCCACTGCCAACTTGAGTTCGGCGACCGTTTGGCCCGGCAGCTGCAATTCATCCTGCACCACGTCCTGGCCATTCTGGGTGAGGCGATACAGCACGCCATTGCTCAGTGGCTGCCACGCCTGTTTGCTGTCCCTGCGCCCCGCCAGCGTAACGGGCGCCAGCGTGTTGGGTTGCTTCAATTCGATGCGCAGTCGCTCGATGCTCAGCCCCGTGGGCAACTGCCAACTGTACTCCCCGGCGTTGAGCCGCTTGCCCGCCAAGGGTTGCGACCACACCAACGGCATCGGCAGGCTACTGCTCGTCGCGCTCACCAGCCTTGCCGAGGTCAGCAGCGGCGCCGCCTGGCCTTGCCAGACAAGGCGCAGGTAACGTGCCGATTGCCCAGGCAAGTTCACGTCATGCTGCTCGACCCGCTCGTCGGCGAATGACAAGCGCGCCACCTGCCCATCGCCCCAGGCTTGCCAGTGCTGCAAGTCATCACTGGCCTCAATGCTGAAACGCTGGAAGCCCTCTTGCTCGCGGCTCCAATCCAGGCTCAATTGCTGCAACGGCGCCTTGATCGCACTGGCGTCCAATACCCAGCCGCGCAGCACTTGCTTGCCGGGCTTTGGCGCGGTAGACGGTTTTATTTCCACCAGGGTGCCTGTGCTGGTGGCTTTCATCACCACGTCGGGCAGGGCTTGCTGGGTGTCGGCGGCGTACAGCGGGAACCACTTCACGTCGGTGACGTTGCGGCTTTCGGTGCGTTGCGAAGATTGACGCGACAACGCATAAGCCTGCGGCTCGCCGGCGGCGTTGAACACACGCACATCGCTGAGATCAGCCTGGCGCGCGCTCAATTGCACCGCCAGTGGCAGTTCCAGGCGATACCAGGGCCCGCTACCGCTCACGGCCAGCGGTACCTGGGTGGTGAAGTCGGACGGAACTTCCTGTGCAAAGGCTGCCGAACACGCCAGCCATACCGCCAAACCACTCAGTTTCAGCTTGCCCATCAAGAAGACGCCCCCTCGGTTTCAGTCACAGGTTCAACGCGTTTTGGCGGCAGCGGCGCAAAGTAGCCCACCACCAGCAACAACCCGCCTACACCGATAAACGACACAATCCGCGCCAGGCCGCCACGGTTGCTCAGTTCGACAAAGAACAGTTTGGCCACCACCACCGCAATCAGCGCCGCGCCGATCAGCCACACTTCGCGACGATGGCGCAGGTGACCGCCGATCATCAGGCCAAGGGCAATCAAGGTCCAGACGATCGATAGGCCGGCCTGCACCAGCATCGACTCCAGCAACGCATCCAATTGAAACGGCACGCCGCCCCAATGATGAGCGGTACGCATCACCAACGCCGTAAAGAAGGCGAACAGCGAGACACCCGCCACGCCCTGGGCGATCAATTCAATACGCGGCCCACGCTCAGGCGCCGCACTGCGCGACCACAGGTAAATGCCCAGCAGCGCGAACAACAAGCCCAGATCCAACGGGTTGAGCAGCGGAACATAAGGCAACGGCTCGGCCGTGCCGTCGCTGAAGCTGTTCGCCAGCCAGAACCACCCCAACATCAGCACCGCCAGCGGTAGCGCGGCCAGCACGCGGTATTCCCTTGGGTACGCCGATACCGGCCATGGCCAACGGCGCGGCGCGGCGGCCAGCACCAGATACAGGCTTGGCAGAATCGCCCAGCCCAGCCAGCGCCAGGCGTTGTACTCGCTCGACAGCACCAGCAGGCCGTAATGCACCTCCAGCGCCAGCACGCCGATCAGCATCCAGCAGCCCACTACGTGCGCCGCGCTCAGCACCTTGGCCGGAACCACCGCCGCCAAACGCCGCAGCGAGATGAAATGCACCACAAACACCGCCAACCAAGCCAGCCAACCGTACTGCGCCGCCGGGTGGTAATAGTTATGCGCAGACACCAGCAACACCACACCGGCCGCCGGCATCAACAGGGTGCAGAACATGCCCAGCGACGCCCAGCGCAGCCGCTCGGACAGAAACGCCCAGATCGCCACGCTGACTGCTGCGGTGCCGAGCAGAAACGGACCCTGCAGCTCTTGCGGGATAAACCGCAACACTTCGCCGACCAATGCCAGCGTCCACCAAGCCGTGCCCCACACCAGCAGCAAGTCGGACAGGCGTTGCAATTTCAACACGGCAAACACCGGCGCGTGGGGTTCGCGCTGCAAGCGCCAGGCGCCGACCAGTGCCGCCAGGCCCAGCACCATCGGCGTCCAGAAACCGCTATGGGCCAACGGACGCAGCCCCTCACGGGTCAACGGGCCAAGCAACTCCGGCACCGCCAGCAGGAACGAGCCGCCACCGATCAGTTGCAGCAACAAGCCGAACACAAAGCTGACGCGCTGTTGCAGGTACAGGCTCAGCCAGATGATCAACAAACCGCTGGCCGCCCACACGCCGCTCGCGCTCTCCCAAGGCAAGACGAACAGCACCGCGAGATTAATCAGGATAAGACCCGCCAGCAGAACCACCGACAAGCCACGTAACAGCCGTACATCGCCGCGCACCATCTCATCGCGCGCCGCCAGAAGCATGCCACCAATCAACGCTAGGCCGATCAGCGAAGCCGTGAGCAAGCCACTCCAGCCCGCATTGAATACCGCCGCCCCGTCACCGCCCTGCAAGCGCAGCAGGAACAACGCGCCGCCCAGCAACTGCACGGCGAATGCAGTGAACAGGAAGGTCCGCGAACCAATGCGCAGGCCGACAAACAGCGTCGCCAGACCGGCGATTGCCCAACTGACAGCCGTGCCTTGAGTATTCAGCAGCAAGGGTGCGAGCAGGTACAAAAAGCTCAAGCCAAGGCTCGCCAGCACGGGCAGGCCTTTGCGCTCCCAATCCGTCGCTTGTTCGGTAGAGGCCTTGCGCAACTGATCAAAGCTGAACAGCAACGCCGCGCCCAGCAGCAGCGCACCCAATGGCGCTCCGTCCAGCAAGGTGTGCTCGCCAACGCTCAACTCACTGATGAATGCCACCGCTGAGCCCAGTTGCAGCAGCAAGCCGAACGCTCGCGCCAGTGGTCGCTGTTGACGCAAGCCCAGCCAGAAGATTCCGGCGCCTTCCACCGCCCAGGCCGCAGCCGTCCAGCGTGCATCCAGCCCGAGGGGAATCGCCAGGCTGGCGAAAATCACACCCAGGGCCAGGCAGGTCTCCGCCAACAGCAAGGCGCGCCCGCCGCTCAGCAGCCGGGCCAACCCCATGTAGATGACGCCCAAGCCCAACGCGCTGAACGCGGCGGCGAATTCCACGTGCTGCACCAGCGCGAACTGCAAGCCAAAACCTACCAGCGGCGGACCGAACAACATGCTGCCGTCGACATAATCACCCTTGGCCGCCGACCAGCGCAGCAGCGCGCCACGGCTGTCATCCTCGGGCGCGTCGCTCATCTCCAGCAGTTTGCGCCGGGCGAACAATAGGCCGATGATCAGGTACATCAGGAAAAACAGAATCAGGAACGGCTCGGTGCTCCACAGCAATTCCGGCGTGTAGGAGCGCAGACCCCAGGCGAAGCCGATACCAAAGGTGCCGACAAAGCCGATCAGGTTGAGCAAACGCCAGGCCTTGAACCAGGCGATGGCGAGGATGCCGGCATTCAGCAGGGCAAAATAGCTGAACAGCGCCACATGGTTGCCGGCACCGGTAGACGTGAGGATAGGCGCCGCAAAGCCGCCGAGCGCCGCCGCACAGGCCAGCCCCAAGGCATCCTGGGTGATTGCCAGGATCGCCGAAAACACCGTGACGGCCACCAGCAAGCCCAGCGCCGCACTCGGGTCTATCAACGGATGCAAACGCATCGCAGCAAACACCGTCAGGTACAACACCGCGATCCCGGTGCCTTGCAACATCAAGCCGTAGTTGCTGTTACGCAGCCGCAGCCACCAGCCCAGGCCCAGTAAGCCTAACGCCGCAGCGGCAACCCCGGCGTAACGCACCTCGATCGGCACCACCATGCCTTCGGTGGCGTAACGCAGCAGGAAGGCCAGGCCGAGAAACAGCAACACCACGCCAACCCGCAGCACGGTATTGCCGCCAAACAGCCAATTGCGTGCGCCGCTGATGGCGCGTTCGATCAAGTTGGGGCCACCATGAATCGCAGGTGCTTGAGGGCGCGGAGTTGGGGCAGGCGTCCAAACGTCGGCCGGCAGCGGCTGGCTCGGTTCGGTGACCATGGCAACAGGTGCGATGTCGGCAGGCAGCTCCCAAACAAGCTCGGGCGCTTTAGTGACAGTTATCGGCTCAGGGACGGGTGTTTCGACGATGACACTGCTCGTCGGCGCGGGCACTTCCAACTGCCGCAGGCGCTCACCCAGCGCTATCAGCGACTTTTGCGTGGTTTCCAACTGACGCGCCTGCTGGTCCGCTTGGGCCGACAGCTTCGCCAGGCGAATCGCCTGGCCAATGCCGAGCCCCAACAGCGCACCGATGCCCGCGTCACTGAACGACTCGTCGAGCGTCCAGCCGAGCGCAAGGCCAATCAGCATGAAAATCCATTGCATGGTCGATATTCCCTAGGCAAACCGGCGCTCAGTATATCGACGCGGGCCCAATGTGGGAGGGGGCTTGCCCCCGATAGCGGTGCACCAGTCGACATATCTGCAAACTGACACTCTGCTATCGGGGGCAAGCCCCCTCCCACACCTTGGGATCAGCCGTGTTTAGTCGAGCGCTTTCCAGATCTCAGTGGCGTATTCGCGGATCGTCCGGTCCGAAGAGAACCACCCCATCCGCGCGGTATTGAGCACCGCCGAACGCCACCACGCCTTGGAATCATGCCAATGCGCCTCGACCCGCGCCTGGGCCTCCCAGTACGAATCGAAGTCGGCACACACCAGGAAGCGGTCGTAGTCGATCAGCCCGTCGATCAACCCCACATACCGGCCCGGATCATCCGGCGAGAACACCCCGCCGCGAATCGCTTGCAGCACATCGCTGAGGCGATGGGACGCTGCAATGTCCTGCCCGGCGTTGAATTCACCGGCGTGTTTTCGCGCTTCCACCTGCTGCGCGCTGAGGCCGAAGATAAACATGTGATCGGCGCCGACGCGCTCGTGCATCTCCACGTTCGCGCCGTCCATGGTGCCGATGGTCAACGCACCGTTGAGACCGAACTTCATGTTGCTGGTGCCCGAGGCTTCAAAGCCGGCCGTGGAGATCTGCTCCGACAAGTCCGCCGCCGGGATGATGCTTTCCGCCAGGCTGACGTTGTAGTTGGGCAGGAACACCACCTTGAGCAGACCGCGCACGGTCGGGTCGTTGTTAACGGTGCGCGCGATGTCGTTGGTCAACTTGATGATCAACTTGGCCTGGTGATAACTCGCCGCCGCTTTACCCGCGAAGATCTTCACACGCGGCACCCAGTCGGTGCCCGGTTCGGCACGGATGGCCTGGTACAACGCCACCGTGTGCAGCAGGTTCAGCAATTGGCGCTTGTATTCGTGAATCCGCTTGACCTGCACATCGAACATCGCCGCCGGGTTGATCGCGATCCCCAGCCGTTCGTGAATGATGTCCGCCAATGCGCGCTTACTGTGCAGGCGCTGATCGGCGAAGGCTTTGCGGAAGGTCTGCTTCTCGGCGAAGGTTTCCAGCTCGCCCAGGCGCGTTTCCATGTTGTCGAGAATGTCCGGGCCCAATGCGTCCACGAGCATCGACGTGAGTTTCGGGTTGGCCTGGTACAGCCAGCGGCGGAAGGTGATGCCGTTGGTTTTGTTGTTGATGCGCTCCGGGTACAGCTTGTGCAGCTCAGAGAACACCGTGTTGCGCATCAACTGGGTGTGCAAGCCCGACACACCGTTGACGCTGTGGGAGCCGAGGAATGCCAGGTTGCCCATGCGCACACGGCGGCCGTTGTCTTCTTCAATCAGCGATACGGCGCGCAATACGTCGAAATCGTGGACGCCCTTGGCGCGCAGCGAGTCGATGTGCTGGGCGTTGATCAGGTAGATGATCTGCATGTGCCGCGGCAGCATGCGCTCCATCAAGCCAACCGGCCAGGTTTCCAGCGCTTCGGGCAACAGGGTGTGGTTGGTGTAGGAAAGGGTTTCGACGGTGACGTCCCACGCCGCTTCCCACGGAATGTCGTGCAAGTCGACCAATTGGCGCATCAACTCGGCCACGGCGATGGACGGGTGAGTGTCGTTGAGCTGGATCGCAGCGTGTTCGCCCAGGCTCAGCACCGAGCCATGCATGTTCTTGTGGCGACGCAGCAAATCCTGCAGCGAGGCCGAGACGAAGAAGTATTCCTGGCGCAGGCGCAATTCCTGCCCCGCTTCGGTGCTGTCCGCGGGGTAAAGCACCCGGGAGATGCTTTCGGCGCGGGCCACTTCGGCGACGGCGCCCAGGTGGTCGCCGGCGTTGAAACGCTCCAGGTGCAGGTCTTCCACTGCGCGAGCACGCCACAGGCGCAAGGTATTGACACTCGCGCCGCGCCAGCCGACCACCGGGGTGTCGTAGGCAACCGCGCGTACGGTTTCGCTCGGCGTCCACACTTGGATCAGCTTGCCAGAAGCATCCGGCAGGGTTTCGACGCTGCCGCCAAACCCGATCGGGTAAATCACTTCGGCCCGTTCGAATTCCCATGGGTTGCCGAAATCCAGCCAGCGTTCGGTTTGCTCCTGTTGCCAGCCATCGACAATCGCCTGGCGGAACAGGCCGTGCTCATAACGAATGCCATAACCGTGACCCGCAATGCCCAACGTCGACATGCTTTCCATAAAGCACGCGGCCAGGCGACCCAGGCCACCGTTGCCTAGCGCCGCATCGGGCTCCAGCAGGCGGATGCGCTCCAAGTCGACGCCCAGCTCCGAGAGTGCCTCGCGCGCGATCTCCAACACACCAAGGTTGCTCAGGCTGTCGTACAGCAAACGACCGATGAGGAATTCCAGGGAAAGGTAATAAACGCGCTTTTGACCTTTGCGGTAAATACGCCGCGTATGGTCCATCCAGTGGTCGACCATCTGGTCGCGTGCGGCCAGGGCAATGGCTTCGAACCAGTCGTGGTCGAAGGCGTGATCCGGGTCCTTGCCCACCGCGTAGGTGAGTTTGGTCAAGACGGCATCGCGAAACGCGGCTACCTCTGCTTCTCGTGCAAGTGGTTCCTGAGACATCAATTGCGACCTCGGGCGAGATAGAAGGAGTTGCTAGAGCCTAGACGGTCTGACAGACGGCGGCCGCTCTGGTTCGGCAGTTTTTTAACGCATTCACCTATACAGGATTTAGATGCAGGGGCCGTGCCTGCTTTGACGTTCCAAAAGCCTTCCAGCAGAAACCCGGAAAATATTGTTCAAAAAATCACCAATCCCGGTATCATCGCGCGCCCGGATACAGCCCCACCTTTTGGAACCCTGATGAAGCCTCAACTGATCGCCGCCGCGGAACTCGACCGTCTTGAAACGTGGCAGAAATATTCCGCGCACATGTGCGGTGGTTGCGTGTCCAGCTGCTGCACGCTGCCGGTCGAAGTGAAGATCAAGGACCTGATCCGCATCGGCATCGTCGATGAGTTCGAGCGCGGCGACCCGCCAAAGAACATCGCCAAGCGCTTGCAGAAGGAAGGCATCGTCGAGCGTTTCAATTCCAAGTCAGAAATTTTTACTCTGCAGCGCATGAGCAACAACGATTGCCTGTACCTGGATCGTAAGACGCGCTTCTGCACTATTTATGACAAGCGCCCGGATACTTGCCGCAATCACCCGAAGATCGGGCCACGGCCTGGGTATTGCGCGTATAAGCCGAAGGAAGTGGTGCGCGAGACTAAGTTCAAGACCCTCGATAAGTTCTGATCTGGATTTTGGGGTGTTCTGACTGGCCTCTTCGCGAGCAAGCCCGCTCCCACACTTGACCGCGCTCATCCTGAAACAACGCGGTCGAATGTGGGAGCGGGCTTGCTCGCGAAAGGGTCGGCACAAACACCACACAAACTGCAGGCATAAAAAAACGCCCCCGGCCTTTCGACCGGGGGCGTTTTTCATTCAGCCTGAGTTAACTCAGTTCTTGGCTTTCTTGGCAGCGCGGGTACGCTCGCCTTCGTCCAGGATCTTCTTACGCAGGCGGATCGACTTAGGCGTCACTTCGCACAGCTCGTCGTCCTGGATGAATTCCAGGGCCTGTTCCAGGGTGAAGCGAACAGGTGGAACCAGGGCGATGGTTTCGTCTTTACCCGAAGCACGCATGTTGTCGAGCTTCTTGCCTTTGGTTGGGTTGACGCCCATGTCGTTGTCACGGCTGTTCAGACCAACGATCTGACCGTTGTAGATCTCTTGACCGTGTTCAACGAACAGCTTGCCACGCGCCTGGAGGGTTTCCAGGGAGTAGGTCAGTGCCTTGCCGGTTTCAACCGATACCAGAACACCGTTCTGACGGCCGGACATGTCGCCGGACTTCATGGTGTCATAGCGATCGAAGATCGAGGTCAGGATGCCAGCACCGTTGGTCAGGGTCAGGAACTGGTTACGGAAACCGATCAGACCACGAGCAGGGATGTTGTATTCCAGACGTACACGGCCTTTGCCATCCGGCACCATGTTGGTCAGGTCGCCCTTACGCAGGCCCATCTCTTCCATGACCTTGCCCTGGGATTCTTCAGGGGTGTCGATGGTGACGTTTTCGAACGGTTCCTGCTTCACGCCGTCAACGGTACGGATGATCACTTCCGGACGACCAACGCCCATTTCGAAGCCTTCGCGACGCATGGTTTCGATCAGTACCGAGAGGTGCAGCTCACCACGGCCCGACACCTTGAACTTGTCAGCCGAGTCGCCTTCTTCAACGCGCAGAGCAACGTTGTACAGCAGCTCTTTGTCCAGACGCTCCTTGATGTTACGGGAGGTCACGAACTTGCCTTCTTTACCGCAGAAAGGCGAGTCGTTTACCTGGAAGGTCATGGAAACGGTTGGCTCGTCAACGGTCAGAGGCTTCATCGCCTCGACGGTGTCCGGCTGGCACAGGGTGTCAGAGATGAACAGCGAATCCATGCCGCTGACGCATACGATGTCGCCAGCAAAGGCTTCTTCAACGTCGATGCGGTGCAGGCCGTGGTGACCCATCAGCTTCAGGATACGACCGTTACGCTTCTTGCCGTCGGCGCCGATAGCCACAACCGGGGTGTTCGGCTTGACGCTACCACGCGCGATACGGCCAACGCCGATAACACCCAGGAAGCTGTTGTAGTCCAGTGCCGAGATTTGCATCTGGAACGGGCCTTCACGGTCAACCTTCGGTGGTGGAACGTGGTCAACGATCGCCTGGTACAGCGGGGTCATGTCTTCCGCCATGGCGGTGTGTTCCAGACCGGCAATACCGTTCAGGGCCGAGGCGTAGATAACCTGGAAGTCCAGTTGCTCTTCGGTAGCACCCAGGTTGTCGAACAGGTCGAAGATCTGGTCCAGAACCCAGTCCGGACGCGCGCCTGGACGGTCAACCTTGTTGATGCACACGATCGGACGCAGGCCGGCTTCGAAAGCCTTCTTGGTCACGAAACGGGTTTGCGGCATAGGGCCGTCTTGAGCGTCAACCAGCAGCAGAACGGAGTCAACCATCGACATTACGCGTTCTACTTCGCCGCCGAAGTCGGCGTGGCCCGGGGTATCCACGATGTTGATGTGGTAGCCGTTCCAGTTGATAGCGGTGTTTTTAGCCAGGATGGTAATACCGCGCTCTTTTTCCTGGTCGTTGGAGTCCATCACGCGCTCGTCGTTGAGCTCGTTGCGCTCCAGGGTGCCGGATTGACGCAAGAGTTTGTCTACCAGGGTGGTTTTACCGTGGTCAACGTGAGCAATGATGGCGATGTTACGTAGATTTTCGATCACTTGTGTATCTCGATCAGAGGATTCGGTGTGCTGACAGGTCGTGGCAGCGATTTACAGTAGAGTCAGGCCTTGCCGTTACAGCTTGACGGCAGAGTCGGGGGGCCGGTGACGCAGGCCACAGGCAAACAGCCCCGGGCTCTTAGCTCGGTCGATAAACGCGCACATTGGCATGCCCCTCACTGAGCAAATGGTGGGCATGCAGGCGACTCATCACGCCTTTGTCGCAATACAACAGGTACTGACGGCTGTTATCCAGTTCCTTGAAACGCGCGTTCAATGCATAAAACGGCAGCGTTTGTACGTCGATGCCGGCGATTTCCAGCGGCTCATCTTCGGCGGCATCCGGGTGACGGATGTCGACGACGATCTGGCCGGCCAGGGCTTCGCTGACTTCTTCGATCTTTACGTCCTGGCCCAGTTCGTCGATGACGCGATCGATCGGGACCATTTTGGCGTTCTCAAGCGCACGCTCAAGAATCGCCATGTCGAACTGTTGTTCTTCGTACTCCACGCGGTTGCGCTTGGCGTGGGTCTTGGGGTTCACCGAGATGACCCCGCAATATTCAGGCATATGCTTGGCGAAATCAGCGGTACCGATTTCTTCGGCCAGGTCGATGATGTCCTGCTTGTGACTGGCGATCAGCGGGCGCAGCACCAGCTTTTCGGTCACGCAGTCAATCAGCGACAGGTTCGGCAGCGTCTGGCTGGACACCTGGGAGATCGCCTCACCGGTCACCAGCGCGTCGATCTGCAACTGGTCGGCGATCCGCGACGCAGCGCGCAACATCATACGCTTCAAAACTACGCCCATATGACTGTTATCGACTTTGCCGAGAATTTCGCCCAACACTTCCTCGAACGGTACGCTTACAAATAGCACGCGTTGGGAGCTGCCGTATTTCTTCCAGATAAAGTGCGCAACTTCCATCACGCCCAATTCGTGTGCACGCCCGCCCAGGTTAAAGAAGCAGAAGTGGCTCATCAGGCCGCGGCGCATGATCTGGTAAGCCGCCACCGTGGAATCGAAACCGCCGGACATCAATACCAGGGTCTGTTCCAGGGCGCCCAGCGGGTAGCCGCCGATACTGTTGTGCTGGCTGTGGATCACAAACAACCGTTGGTCGCGAATTTCCATGCGCACTTCAATTTGCGGCGCTTTCAGGGAAATTCCGGCGGCGCCGCACTCGCGACGCAGCTTGCTGCCGACGTATTTTTCGACATCCATGGAGCTAAAGGTGTGCTTGCCGGCACGCTTGCAACGCACCGAAAAGATCTTCCCTTCCAGCTCATTACCGAAGTGCTGTTTGCACTTCTCGGTGATGTCGTCGAAGTCGCCAAGCGGGTACTCATCCACCTGCAGGAAATGCGCGATGCCCGGCATGCAGCTCAGGCGCTCGGTCATGTCCTTCAAGGCTTTGGGCTCGGTGACACGGGTTTCCAGCTCGAGGTTGTCCCACACGCCATTCACCACCACAGCCGGGTCCAGATCGCGGAGCACGGCACGGATGTTCTTGGCCAATTGACGGATGAAACGCATCCGTACCGGTCGGCTCTTGATGGTGATTTCGGGGAAGACTTTAACGATTAATTTCATGGAAACAGCGCGCGCCGGGCCTGCTGAAAAAGGGGGGCGCGGATTATAGCGGAAATCGCTCACGGTTTAACCAGTTAATATGCATAGCACACGCAACGCACTAAATGGGTGCGCTTTCGTTCCATTGCGCCACATTGCGGTGCGAAGATTTTACGCTTTTGTCGCAATGCACCTTTATAGGGGCGTTTTTGGATCAAAAAACCCATGTTGGCGCACTGGCATGCAATTTGCTCTCTTGTGAGGCAGGTTGCCATGGCGGAGTATCCGCGCCGGCATCACCCAAATTCTAAGGGCTACTCCACTACCCAGCCCGAAGCCACCCGGAGGACACTATGTCGAAGTCGGTTCAACTCATCAAAGATCATGACGTTAAATGGATTGATCTGCGCTTCACGGACACCAAAGGCACTCAGCACCACGTGACCATGCCGGCTCGCGATGCGCTGGATGATGCTTTCTTTGAAGAAGGCAAAATGTTCGACGGTTCCTCCATCGCTGGCTGGAAAGGCATCGAAGCCTCCGACATGATCCTGATGCCGGACGACAGCACTGCCGTGCTGGACCCGTTCACCGAAGAGCCAACCCTGATCCTGGTTTGCGACGTGATCGAGCCTTCGACCATGCAAGGCTACGACCGCGACCCACGTGCGATCGCCAAGCGTGCCGAGGAATACCTGAAGTCGACCGGCATCGGCGACACTGTATTCGTAGGCCCGGAGCCAGAATTCTTCATCTTCGACCAGGTCAAGTTCAAGTCCGACATCTCCGGTTCGATGTTCAAGATCTACTCCGAACAAGGCTCCTGGATGTCCGACCAGGACGTGGAAGGCGGCAACCATGGCCACCGTCCAGGTATCAAAGGTGGCTACTTCCCAGTTCCGCCGTTCGACCATGACCACGAAATCCGTACCTCCATGTGCAACGCCATGGAAGACATGGGCCTGGTCATCGAAGTGCACCACCACGAAGTGGCGACTGCCGGCCAGAACGAAATCGGTGTGAAGTTCAACACCCTGGTGGCCAAGGCTGACGAAGTTCAAACCCTGAAGTATTGCGTACACAACACTGCCGTTGCCTACGGCCGTACCGCTACCTTCATGCCTAAGCCGCTGTACGGCGATAACGGCTCGGGTATGCACGTTCACTTGTCCATCGCCAAAGATGGCAAGAACACCTTCGCTGGCGAAGGTTATGCCGGCCTGTCCGACACCGCCCTGTACTTCATCGGCGGTATCATCAAGCACGGTAAGGCCCTGAACGGCTTCACCAACCCGTCGACCAACTCCTACAAGCGTCTGGTCCCAGGTTTCGAAGCACCGGTAATGCTGGCTTACTCGGCACGTAACCGTTCCGCGTCGATCCGTATTCCTTACGTGTCCAGCCCTCGTGCTCGCCGTATCGAAGCGCGCTTCCCGGATCCAGCAGCCAACCCATACCTGGCCTTCGCTGCCCTGGTCATGGCCGGCCTGGACGGTATCCAGAACAAGATCCACCCTGGCGACGCCGCCGACAAAAACTTGTACGACCTGCCGCCTGAAGAGGCCAAAGAGATCCCACAAGTGTGTGGCAGCCTGAAAGAAGCCCTGGAAGAGCTGGACAAGGGCCGTGCGTTCCTGACCAAAGGCGGCGTGTTCAGCGACGACTTCATCGACGCTTACATCGAGCTGAAAAGCGCGGAAGAAATCAAGGTTCGCACCTTCGTACACCCGCTGGAATACGAGCTGTACTACAGCTGCTGATCCGGTAGCGCCGCTTAACGTGGCGTGCTGAAAAAAGACCTCCTTCAGGAGGTCTTTTTTTGCCCGCGATTTGTGAAGAATGCGGGAGCAGGCTGGCCCGCGATAGCGTACTGCCCGCCACCTGATGTATGACTGACCCACCGCCATCGCGGGCAAGCCCGCTCCCACAGGAGATCACCTTTGAAATACCGATTTGTGTTCGCTCTGTTATTTGTCAGTACCGGTGCGAGCGCCGCGCCACCCACCCTTGAACCTCTGCTCAACAGCATCGCCGAGCGCCTGGAAATTGCCGACCAGGTAGCCCTGAGCAAATGGGACAGCAAAAAAACCGTAGAAGATAAGAAGCGCGAACAAGAGGTGATCGCCAGCGTCGTCGCTCAGGCGCCGAGCTACAAGCTGGACCCCGCCACCGCCGAGCAGTTTTTCTCAGCACAGATCGAAGCGAACAAACTGGTGCAGTACACGCACCTGTCCGACTGGCAGTTCCAGGGCAAGGCGCCCGATGATCCGCGCCCGGACTTGGTCAAGCAGATTCGCCCGCAGCTGGATGAACTGCAAAAGCGCCTGCTGCAGCAACTGGCCGATTTCAGCCCGCAGCGCACCGACCCGCAGTGCCCGCAATGGCTCGCCACGGCCGTGCATGAGCCGCTGAACGATCCTTTGCGGCAACTGGCAATGATTCGCGCCACGGCCGAGCTGTGCATCCAGAAGAACTGAGGCTGTAAACCCCGATCACAATGTGGGAGCTGGCTTGCCTGCGATAAGCGCGGTACATCCAAAACCGCTATCGCAGGCAAGCCAGCTCCCACACCCACCGCAACCTTCCAGACGATTCACCGTAATTTCCTAGTTCCTGAACAACCTTCACAAAACCGCACTATATTGGTGCGACCCGCTGCACCCTTCCCACCTGGCCAGCCCATTTTGGTTCGAATCTTCCCGATGAAGCTGGCAGAACGCCACAGATTCGAGCCTTAAACGCCTATTTCAGGCGATTAACGCTTCTTTTCGGAGCCTTGGTTTGGTTTTTGCATTTTCCTTGTATCAGCGTGTGCCTCAAGCACGCGCCTTGCTCCAAAAGAGGTCCCGATGACCATCAGTGATGCACTGCACCGTTTGTTACTCGACAACCTGACCACCGCGACCATCCTGCTCAACGCCGATCTGCGTCTTGAGTACATGAATCCGGCAGCAGAGATGCTCCTGGCCATCAGCGGCCAGCGCAGCCATGGGCAGTTCATCAGCGAGCTGTTCACCGAGTCAGCCGAAGCCTTGAGCTCATTGCGCCAGGCGGTGGAGCAGGCACACCCGTTTACCAAACGCGAAGCGATGCTCACCGCCCTCACCGGCCAGACGCTGACGGTCGACTACGCCGTCACCCCGATCCTGAGCAATGGCGCGACCCTGCTGCTGCTCGAAGTGCACCCTCGCGACCGCCTGCTGCGCATTACCAAGGAAGAAGCGCAGCTGTCCAAGCAGGAAACCAGCAAGATGCTGGTGCGCGGCCTGGCCCATGAGATCAAGAACCCCCTCGGCGGGATTCGCGGCGCAGCGCAACTACTGGCCCGCGAGCTACCGGAGGAACACCTCAAGGACTACACCAACGTCATCATCGAGGAAGCCGACCGCCTGCGTAACCTAGTGGACCGCATGCTCGGCTCCAACAAGCTGCCGTCGCTGGCGATGACCAACGTGCACGAAGTGCTGGAACGCGTCTGCCACCTGGTCGAGGCCGAAAGCCAGGGCTGCATTACCTTGGTGCGCGACTATGATCCGAGCATTCCGGATGTATTGATCGACCGCGAACAGATGATCCAGGCAGTGCTCAATATCGTGCGCAACGCCATGCAGGCCATCAGCAGCCAGAACGAGCTGCGCCTGGGCCGCATCAGCCTGCGCACCCGCGCCCTGCGCCAGTTCACCATCGGCCATGTGCGCCATCGCCTGGTGACCAAGGTCGAGATCATCGACAACGGCCCGGGCATTCCTGCGGAACTGCAGGAAACCATTTTCTTTCCCATGGTCAGCGGCCGCCCGGACGGTACCGGGCTGGGCCTGGCCATTACCCAGAACATCATCAGCCAGCACCAGGGTCTGATCGAATGTGAGAGCCATCCTGGCCACACCACGTTCTCGATCTTTCTGCCACTGGAACAAGGAGCCCCATCGACATGAGCCGTAGTGAAACTGTCTGGATCGTCGATGACGACCGTTCTATCCGCTGGGTCCTCGAGAAAGCCTTGCAACAGGAAGGCATGACCACCCAGAGCTTCGACAGCGCCGACGGGGTGATGAGCCGCCTGGCACGCCAACAGCCCGACGTGATCATCTCTGACATCCGCATGCCCGGCGCCAGTGGCCTGGACCTGTTGGCACGGATTCGCGAGCAGCACCCGCGTTTGCCGGTGATCATCATGACCGCGCACTCGGACCTGGACAGCGCTGTCGCGTCCTACCAGGGCGGCGCCTTTGAATACCTGCCCAAGCCATTCGACGTGGACGAGGCGGTGGCGCTGGTCAAGCGCGCCAACCAGCACGCCCAGGAGCAACAGAACCAGGAAGCCCCACCGGCCCTGACCCGCACCCCGGAGATCATCGGCGAAGCGCCGGCGATGCAGGAAGTGTTTCGCGCCATCGGGCGCTTGAGCCACTCCAATATCACCGTGCTGATCAATGGCGAGTCGGGTACCGGTAAAGAGCTGGTAGCCCACGCCCTGCACCGTCACAGCCCACGAGCGGCTTCGCCATTTATTGCGTTGAACATGGCGGCTATCCCGAAGGACTTGATGGAGTCCGAGTTGTTCGGCCATGAGAAAGGCGCGTTTACCGGCGCCGCCAACCTGCGTCGCGGGCGTTTTGAACAGGCGGACGGCGGCACGCTGTTCCTCGATGAAATCGGTGATATGCCGGCCGATACCCAGACCCGCCTGCTGCGCGTGCTGGCGGACGGCGAGTTCTACCGGGTTGGCGGGCACACGCCGGTCAAGGTCGACGTGCGTATCATCGCCGCGACCCACCAGAACCTGGAAACCCTGGTGCATGCGGGCAAATTCCGTGAGGACTTGTTCCACCGCCTCAATGTGATCCGTATCCACATTCCGCGGATGTCGGACCGTCGCGAAGACATCCCGACGCTCGCCCGCCACTTCCTTGCCCGCGCCGCGCAAGAGCTGGCGGTTGAGCCGAAGCTGCTCAAAAGCGAGACCGAGGAATACCTGAAGAACCTGCCGTGGCCAGGTAACGTGCGCCAGCTGGAGAACACTTGCCGCTGGATCACGGTGATGGCGTCCGGGCGCGAAGTGCATATCAGCGACCTGCCACCGGAACTGCTCAGCCTGCCGCAGGACTCTGCGCCGGTGACCAACTGGGAACAGGCGCTGCGCCAATGGGCGGATCAGGCCCTGGCTCGCGGCCAGTCGAGCCTGCTGGACAGCGCCGTACCAGCGTTTGAGCGGATCATGATCGAAACCGCCCTGAAGCACACCGCAGGTCGCCGTCGCGATGCCGCCGTGCTGCTGGGCTGGGGCCGCAACACCCTGACGCGCAAGATCAAAGAGCTGGGGATGAAGGTCGATGGTGGTGACGACGATGAGGGCGACGACGCCTGACTTACAGGCTCACTGAAGATCTAATGTGGGAGCGGGCTTGCTCGCGAAGGCGGTGTCATTCAGCACATCAGTGACTGAAACACCGCCTTCGCGAGCAAGCCCGCTCCCACATTTGGATCTCCATAAGGGTCCAGGCGCGTGCACCGCTTCAATGCACCCTGTACCAGCATCGCGCACGCCTTCCAAGCCTCAAGCAAGCATCGTAGTAAGAACATAGAGAATCCCGAAAACAACGAAGCCCCGTATTCCGGGGCTTTGCGCTTTCTAGAAGTTTTTTTTGGCACACCTTGGCCACTCTGGCACGCGCCCTGCTATAACCCCTGTACTACCCAGTTTCGGGGACCTTGGTACAGGCAGGCCGAGACTCCCCTCTTTATACCCGGGGTGCTTGATGCGAACCGCATCGCGCTCCACACCGCTTTGGGGAACCTTGGTACAGGCAGGCCGGGGATTCCCTCTTTAACACCGAAGCCTCTGGCTTCACCCCGTTTTGGGAGCCCTGGTACAGGCAGGCCGGGAACTCCCTCTTTTATTGCTCTTGGAGATGGATCTCCAGCCGCCAGCGGCCATCAACTTCTTCCCCCCTCCAATCCCCGCGCAACGGCCGAGCCGCCACCAGGTTCAGCAGCAAGCCGCCGTCGGTCTTGCGCACGCGCCAGTTCACGTCCTTTTCATTGATCTTGAGTTGCCCACTGGCAGCCTTGCCTTGCGCGTCGAACAGCAGCGCCACCGTACCGTCGATATGCTCGCCGTGCAGCTTGGGTTCGCTGTTGAACCACACCACCACACCGTCTTTTGCGGTTTCAACCTGTTGCAGTTCGACCGGGTCCGAGGTGGTCAGTCGGCCAATCATCAAGCCGATCATCAAGCCGACAATCGCCAAAGAGCCCATGACCCGCGGCATAAGCTTCGGCCTTGGGTCCTCTTCGGGGGTAGAATGCAGCGCATCTTTGCCTTCGGAGCCGTGCATGTTTCACGTCATCCTTTTTCAACCAGAAATTCCGCCGAATACCGGCAACGTTATCAGGCTGTGCGCCAACAGTGGCTGCCACCTGCATTTGATCGAGCCCCTGGGCTTTGACATGGACGACAAGCGCCTGCGCCGCGCCGGGCTGGACTACCACGAGTACGCCACCCTCAAGCGCCATGCCGACCTGGCGAGTTGCCTGGAAAGCCTGGGGCACCCGCGACTGTTCGCGTTCACCACCAAGGGTTCGCGACCGTTCCACGATGCCAGCTTTGCCGAGGGCGACGCGTTCCTGTTCGGCCCGGAGAGCCGGGGCCTGCCGCCGGAGGTGCTGGACGCACTGCCAGACGGTCATCGTCTGCGTTTGCCGATGCGCGAGGGGTGCCGCAGCTTGAACCTGTCCAACACCGTGGCCGTCGCTGTCTACGAAGGCTGGCGCCAACTCGGCTTTAAATAACACCCCTAACGAATGTGGGAGCGGGCTTGCTCGCGAAAGCAGTGTGCCAGTCAATGAAGGTATTGACTGAAGTACCGCCTTCGCGAGCAAGCCCGCTCCCACATTTTTTACATCCGCAGCTTATTGAACGGTCGACGAACCTTCACTTTGCATGCGCTGCAGCTCTTGCGCATACAGGGCATCGAAGTTCACCGGTGCCAGCATCAGCGCCGGGAACGAGCCACGGGTGACCAGGCTGTCCAGGGTCTCGCGGGCATACGGGAACAGGATGTTCGGGCAGAACGCACCCAGGGTGTGGCTCATGGACGCTTCGTCCAGGCCTTGGATCAGGAAGATACCGGCCTGTTGCACTTCAGCGATGAAGGCCACTTCTTCGCCGTTCTTGACGGTGACCGACAGGGTCAGCACGACTTCATGGAAATCGCCTTCCAGTGCTTTTTGACGGGTATTCAGGTCCAGCGCAACGCTTGGGGTCCATTCCTGGCGGAAGATCGCCGGGCTTTTCGGCGCTTCGAACGACAGGTCACGCACGTAGATCCGCTGCAGCGAGAACTGTGGGCCTTGGGCTTCTGCTGCTTCGGTGTTCTGTTGATCAGTCATCGCAGATCCTTCTCTATCTTGGGGTCTTTTAGGGTTTAGAAGTCAGACGAGCAGCAGCGCATCGAGTTTACCGGCGCGCTCCAGGGCGAACAGGTCATCGCAGCCACCGATGTGCCTGGCGCCGATCCAGATTTGCGGCACGGACGTGCGCCCCGCCTTCTGGGCCATTTCGGCACGCACCTGGGGTTTGCCGTCGACCTTGATCTCTTCGAAGGCAACGCCCTTTTTCTCCAGCAAGGCCTTGGCCCGCATGCAGTAAGGGCACCAATCGCTGGAATACACGACAACCTGGCTCATATCACTTCACCAGTGGCAGGTTATCGGCCTTCCAGCTGCCAATACCGCCGGACAGTTTGGCGGCGGTGAAACCGGACTTGAGCATCTCACGGGCGTGGGTGCCGGAGTGCTGGCCTTGGGCGTCGACCAGGATGATGGTCTTGGCCTTGTGCTTTTCCAGCTCGGCCAGGCGCGCGATCAGCTTGTCCTGAGGAATGTTCAGGGCGCCGACGATATGGCCAGCGGCGAAATCCTTGGCCGGGCGGATATCCACGACAACGGCCTCATCCTTGTTGACCAGCGCGGTCAGCTCCGCCGTGCTCAGGCTGCGGCCACCGCGGCTCAATTCGTGAGCGATCAGCAGCGCCAGCAGGATGACGAAGGCACCCACAAGCAGGTAGTGGGCAGTGGCAAATGCAATCAGGTGATCAACCATCAAGGAGGTTCCAGGGCGTTAAAATGGCGGTAAGTATACACAGCCGTCAGGGGGGGCCAACCCCCGTAAAGCGGTGACGTGGTCGGAACTTCGCTTTAAACTGCCACTCCCTTTTCAATTGTCTTCCTTTATTACCGCCGCGAGAGGATCTATGACTACCACGCCTAAACCTTTGGTCCTGATAATTCTCGATGGCTTCGGACACAGTGAAAGCCACCACGACAACGCGGTGTACGCGGCCAAGAAGCCGGTACTCGATCGTTTGACCGCCACCGTGCCGAACGGCCTGATCTCCGGCTCGGGCATGGACGTGGGCCTGCCGGACGGCCAGATGGGCAACTCGGAAGTCGGCCATATGAATCTCGGCGCCGGACGAGTGGTCTATCAAGACTTCACACGTGTGACCAAAGCGATCCGCGATGGCGAGTTCTTCGAGAACCCGACCATCTGCGCGGCGGTCGATAAAGCAGTGGCTGCCGGTAAAGCTGTGCATTTCATGGGCTTGTTGTCGGATGGTGGCGTCCACAGCCACCAGGACCACTTGGTCGCCATGGCCGAACTGGCGTTCAAGCGCGGCGCTGACAAGATCTACCTGCACGCCTTCCTCGACGGCCGTGACACCCCGCCGAAAAGCGCGCAATCGTCGATCGAACTGCTCGACACCACCTTCGCCGCCTTGGGCAAAGGCCGTATCGCCAGCCTGGTCGGCCGTTACTTCGCCATGGACCGCGACAACCGCTGGGACCGCGTAGCCCAGGCCTACAACCTGATCGTCGACGGCCAGGCCGAATTCCACGCCGCCACCGCCCAGGAAGGCCTCGAAGCCGCCTACGCCCGTGGCGAGAGCGATGAATTTGTCAAAGCCACCACCATCGGTGAGCCGGTGAAAGTCGAAGACGGCGACGCCGTGGTGTTCATGAACTTCCGCGCCGACCGCGCCCGCGAGCTGAGCCGCGTGTTTGTCGAAGACGGCTTCAAAGAGTTCGAGCGCGCGCGCCAGCCGAAGGTGCAGTACGTGGGCCTGACCCAATACGCCGCGAGCATCCCGGCTCCCGCCGCTTTTGCAGCAGGCACCTTGGATAACGTGCTGGGCGACTACCTGGCAAAAAACGGCAAGACCCAGCTGCGCATCGCCGAAACCGAAAAATACGCCCACGTGACGTTTTTCTTCTCCGGTGGCCGTGAAGAGCCGTTCCCGGGCGAAGAGCGCATCCTGATCCCGTCGCCAAAAGTCGCCACTTACGACCTGCAGCCGGAAATGAGCGCGCCGGAAGTCACCGACAAGATCGTCGACGCCATCGAACACCAGCGTTACGACGTGATCGTGGTCAACTACGCCAACGGCGACATGGTCGGCCACAGCGGCAACCTGGAAGCCGCCACCAAAGCCGTGGAATGCCTGGACCTGTGCGTCGGCCGCATCGTCGATGCCCTGGAAAAAGTCGGCGGCGAAGCGCTGATCACTGCCGACCACGGCAACTGCGAGCAAATGTCCGACGAATCCACCGGCCAGGCCCACACCGCCCACACTACCGAGCCGGTACCGTTCATCTATGTCGGCAAGCGCGATTTGAAAGTGCGTGAAGGCGGCGTACTGGCGGATGTGGCGCCGACTATGTTGATGTTGATGGGGCTGGAGAAGCCGCAAGAAATGACCGGGACCTCGATCCTGGTCTGATTCTCAGCCTCACCCAAAAAACCGTGTGGGAGCGGGCTTGCTCGCGAATGCGGCCGTTCAGTCGACATTTTCAACGACTGACGCACCGCATTCGCGAGCAAGCCCGCTCCCACATTGGTTTTGCGCTGTTTGGAAGATATCTTTTCGCCATACCTGTGCCACTCGGCACCTATCTTGCCTTCCAGCCCCAATTGGGCGTTTTTTTTGCCGCGCTTGGCGGGCATACTAGGCCGTCCATTTCCCTGGTGTCGCCCGCCTCTATGCTTCGCGCCTTGATTACCCTTGCTCTTGTCTGCCTGCTCCAACCGGCGTTTGCCGATGAGCGCGCACAAACCCAACAACAGTTGGACGCTACGCGTCAGGACATTACCGAGCTGAAAAAGCTGCTCGGCAAGCTCCAGGAAGAAAAGTCCGGGGTGCAGAAAGACCTGCGCGGCACGGAAACCGAGATGGGCAAGCTGGAGAAGCAGGTCCAGGAGCTACAAAAAGAATTAAAGAAGAGCGAGTCGGAACTGGAGCGACTCGACGCTGAGAAAAAAAAACTCCAGAGCGCACGCGTTGAACAGCAACGCCTGATCGCAATCCAGGCCCGCGCCGCCTACCAGAACGGCCGCCAGGAGTACCTCAAGCTGCTGCTCAACCAGCAGAACCCTGAGAAATTTGCGCGCACCCTCACCTACTACGACTACCTGAGCAAAGCCCGCATGGAGCAATTGAAAAGCTTCAACGAGACTCTGCGCCAGTTGGTCAATGTGGAACAGGAAATCGCCAACCAGCAATCGCAATTGCAGGACCAGAAAAGCGCCCTCGACACCCAGCGCAACGAGCTGGACAAGGTCCGCAAGGAGCGCCAGCTGGCCCTGGCCAAGCTCAATGACGACGTAAAGGCGCGCGACGCCAAGCTGCAAGCCCGCGAGCAGGACCAGGCCGACTTGGCCAAAGTGCTCAAGACCATCGAAGAAACCCTGGCTCGCCAGGCACGTGAGGCCGAAGAAGCGCGGCAGAAAGCGCTGATCGCCCAGCAGGAAGCCGAAAAAAAGCGCCAGCGTGAGGCCGAACTGGCTGCCACCTCGGACGCCCCGGCACCGCGCAAACCGGCGCATGCAGCCCCTGGCCCGCTGGTTTCCAGCGCCGGCGAGTCGTTCGGCGGCCCTTTTGCTTCAGCTCGCGGCAAACTTCCATGGCCGGTTGATGGTCGATTACTGGCACGCTTCGGTGAAACCCGTGGCGATGACACCCGCGCCAAGTGGGACGGGGTGATGATCAGCGCCTCTGCCGGTAGCCAGGTCCACGCTGTTCACGGTGGGCGCGTGGTATTTGCCGATTGGCTGCGCGGCGCCGGTTTGTTGGTGATTCTCGACCACGGTAATGGCTATTTGAGCCTTTACGGCCACAATCAGACTTTACTCAAGTCGGCAGGTGATGTTGTAAAAGCCGGTGAATCCATCTCCACTGTGGGTAACAGTGGTGGCCAGGACACTCCGGCGCTGTACTTCGCTATTCGTCAGCAGGGTCGCCCGAGCGATCCTGCACAATGGTGCAGAACCCAAGGATAAGGGTCGCATCTACATTAGGAGTTCGTTCGACATGCTGCATTTGTCCCGCCTCACTTCGCTGGCCCTGACGATCGCCCTGGTGATCGGCGCGCCCCTGGCTTTCGCCGACCAGGCCGCCCCGGCTGCACCTGCTGCCACCGCCGCGACCACCAAGGCGCCGTTGCCGCTGGACGAGCTGCGCACCTTTGCCGAGGTCATGGACCGGATCAAGGCAGCCTATGTCGAACCCGTAGATGACAAGACCCTGCTGGAGAATGCCATCAAGGGCATGCTCAGCAACCTCGACCCGCACTCCGCCTACCTGGGCCCGGAAGATTTTGCCGAGCTGCAGGAAAGCACCAGCGGTGAGTTCGGCGGCCTGGGCATTGAAGTTGGCGCCGAAGACGGCAACATCAAGGTGGTCTCGCCGATCGATGACACCCCCGCGTCGAAGGCCGGCATCCAGGCCGGCGACTTCATCGTCAAGATCAACGGCCAACCGACCCGTGGCCAGACCATGACCGAAGCCGTCGACAAGATGCGCGGCAAGATCGGCCAGAAAATCACCCTGACCCTGGTACGCGACGGCGGCAACCCGTTCGATGTAACGCTGACCCGCGCGACTATCGTGGTCAAGAGCGTGAAGAGCCAGCTGCTGGAATCGGGCTACGGTTACATCCGGATCACCCAGTTCCAGGTCAAGACCGGTGACGAAGTGGCCAAGGCCCTGGCCAAGCTGCGCAAGGACAACGGCAAGAAACTCAGCGGCATCGTGCTCGACCTGCGCAACAACCCAGGCGGCGTGCTGCAATCGGCGGTGGAAGTGGTTGATCACTTCATCACCAAGGGCCTGATCGTCTACACCAAGGGCCGTATTGCCAACTCCGAACTGCGCTTCTCGGCCACCGGCAACGACCTCAGCGAAAACGTGCCGCTGGCCGTGCTGATCAACGGCGGCAGCGCCTCGGCGTCGGAAATCGTCGCCGGCGCCCTGCAAGACCAGAAACGCGGCGTGCTGATGGGCACCACCAGCTTCGGCAAAGGCTCGGTACAAACCGTGTTGCCGCTGAACAACGAGCGTGCGCTGAAGATCACCACTGCTTTGTACTACACGCCGAACGGCCGCTCGATCCAGGCCCAGGGCATCGTGCCGGACATTGAGGTGCGCAAGGCCAAGATCACCAACGAGATCGACAGCGAGTACTACAAAGAAGCGGACCTGCAAGGTCACTTGGGCAATGGCAACGGCGGCGCCGACCAACCGACCGGCAGCGGCAAGAAAGCCAAGCCGATGCCGCAGGACGACGACTACCAGCTGGCTCAGGCACTCAGCCTGCTCAAAGGCCTGAGCATCACGCGCAGCCGTTGATATGCGTTTTGCCCTGATCATCGCGGTGCTGTGCAGCCTGGCAGGCGTCGCCCACGCGACGCCTGCCGGCGAGCCGCACAAAGCCTACCTGACCCTCATCATCGACGACCTCGGGCAGAACCTGCCCCGGGATCGTCGCGTGCTGGCCCTGCCTGGGCCGGTCACCACGGCGGTCATGCCCGACACACCCCACGCCGCCGAATTTGCCCGCGAGGCACACAAAGCCGGCAAGATCGTGATCCTGCATATGCCCATGGACCCGGCGACCGGCCCCTTCGCCTGGCACCCTGAGCTGCCCATCGAAGAACTCGCCAAGCGCCTGGACGCTGCGTTCAAGGCGGTGCCCTACACCGCAGGCATCAACAACCACATGGGCAGCCGCATGACCGCGCAACCGGTCGCCATGGCCTGGTTGATGGCCGAGCTGCAACGGCGCAACAAGTTCTTCGTCGACAGCCGCACCAGCGCGCAGACCGTCGCGGCAGCCGAGGCGCAGAAGATTGGATTGGCCCATGTCTCGCGGGATGTATTCCTCGATGACGAGCGCACTGAAGCAGCGATCACCACGCAATTGCAGACCGCAATCAAGCTGGCCCACAAGCAGGGTTCGGTCGTGATGATCGGTCACCCTTACCCGCAAACCCTGGCGGTGCTGGAGCGCGAGCTGCCCAAACTTAAGGCTCAGGGCGTCGATTGGATCGATATCAAGTTGATGATCAGCGTGCGCAGTAACCAAGCGATGGCGGGTCACGGCAAAAACGGCACCTACCTTCCTGCGCGTAGATAGATACAGCCCGGCAATGCGCTGACTGCTCGATAGTTGATGCTCCCATCAACTGGAGAGCCCATCATGAAGCCTCTGCAATTCAACGACCTGCTCATCAGCTTTACCAGCGAATTCCTGCCCCTGTGGAACGACAAGGGGTCCAGCGCGCACGAAGCCGTCGGCCTCTGGCGGCCCAGCATGACATCCGATGCGCTGAACCCGTTTTACGCCCTGGGTGATATTGCGGTGCGTCACTATCGCAATATCAACCACAGCAAGATCGTCGCCGTCGTGAGCGACGCGAATAAGGTCGACGGCACGGCCCTGCGTGCGCCCGTTGACTATCAATTGGTGTGGCACGATGAAGGGACTGGCGCTCACGCCAATTTTTCAATCTGGCGCCCGCTGCCCCCGGAGGGTTACGTCACGATGGGACTGGTGTGCGGTGTCGGCTACGACAAGCCTTCGCGCCATGCCGTACGCTGTGTACGAGCAGACCTGGTCGTCACGGCTCAAGTGGGCGAACTGATCTGGAATGATAAAGGCAGCGGCTCCGCCAACGATTTCAGCGCCTGGTCGGTCATCCCTCCCGGTGCATCTCCCGGCGAAGCCTACCTGGCACCTGGCACCTTCCTTGGCAGTGACAGTTATGCCAGGCCAAGCGTAGAGACCTACGCGCTGCGGCTGGCGCTGACCGCGCAACTCAGCGACCTGCCGGCACCTCCCGCCCTCATCGGGCATGAAAGCCCTGCTGCGGATGACACCACCTCAACGCTTCAGGTGTGCGAGCTGCCGTGGTTCTGTGTAAAAGACCCGGAGCTGACTGCAGTCGAACAGTCTCAGTCGTCGCCCACCTATCGCCTGGAGCGCACGGACCGCCACCTTATCGCCGGCTTCGGGCACAACACTGAGGCGACCAGTCAGCCGTTCATGTGGACGGCCACCAAGGGCGAACTGGGAGGAAATGCCAAGGCCCTGGCAGCCAACACCAGCATCGACCTGAGCAACGAGTGGCCCGTGTACCCACATGCCTTTGAGTTGAATTTTTCGGCGCATCTGGACCGAGACTTCACGCACACCCAACGCTCGGCGAAAGGCTGGAGCCACGCCTCGCCGCTGGAAATCATCACTTACGTCCCGCCAAACAAAGCCGTCGCGGCTTACCTTGTGCGCAGTGAGTATTGCCTGCTGCGTCAGGACGGCAGCCAGGTTTCAGGTACCGTCAGCTACACCAATGGTGATCACATTTATATGAGCGAGTCTTCCGAGGCCGCGCCATTGCCGGATGAAGCGCCTCCAGCATCAGAAGCCCCTCAAGCAGAGCCGAACCTAGAGGTAACGGGCCATGATTTGATCGATAACGCCCTCATCCCTTAACTGATCAAGCGCCGCCTGCAGCTTGCTCACCACTTCATCCGGCACGTCTTTATTCAACGCCAGGTAAAGCTGGGCACTGTTGAAGCGCAAGACGGTTTTAAGCTGGGTCACCCCGACCTGGCGGGCTAGGTAACGACCCGCCGGGTCACCGGTCGCCCACAGATCAATCTGGCCTTCCACCAGCTTTTGCGCATTGTCTTGGTCACGCAGTGCAACGACCGGGTTAAGGCCCTGCTTTTCCAGCGTTTCAGCAATGGCGTCGCCCTTGTAGGCGCCGATCTTGTAGCGGCGCGCGTGCTCAAGGTCGGTCAGTTGGATCTTGCTGTCGGCCTTGGCCAGTAGCACCCAATCGTCCGGACCGATAGGGCCGACCCATTTGAATAACGCCTCGCGATCCGGCAAACGGGCCATCACGAATACGCCATAGCCAGGTTTTTCCAGGGCGAGCTTGTAGATGCGCTCCCAAGGAAAACGCAGGGTGAGGTTGTAGGAAATGCCGGCACGCTTGAAGGTCTCGCGCACGATGTCCACGGCGATGCCTTCGATGTTCTCGTCCTTGGCGAAGTTCTTGCCGTTTTTCGCTATGTTGTAGGGCGGGAAGTTTTCCGTCAGCAACACCAGGGAGGCGTCAGACGGTTCTTCGGCGTTGGCCGAACCTGCCAGCAGGAGGGAAGTACTGGCGAGGGCGAGCAGCAGGGTCTTGAACATGAAGGCTACCGGAATCCATGGCAAGCGCAGAGAGTGCCGCGCACTTGCCATGGTGTCCAGCAGCGTTTAGCGAACGACGATACCGCGCGCCGCCATGTAGGCCTTGGCCTCGGGAACGGTGTACTCGCCAAAGTGGAAAATACTCGCCGCCAGCACCGCGCTGGCGTGGCCTTCGATCACACCATCGGCTAAATGCTGCAGGTTGCCGACGCCGCCGGAAGCGATCACTGGAATGCCCAGCGCATCGCTGATGGCGCGGGTCACGCCCAGGTCGAAGCCGTTTTTCATGCCGTCCTGGTCCATGCTGGTCAGCAGGATTTCACCGGCGCCGAGGGCTTCCATCTTCATTGCCCACTCCACCGCGTCCAGGCCGGTCGGCTTGCGACCGCCGTGGGTGAAGATCTCCCAGCGCGGGGTTTCGCCCGGGCCGGAGACTTTTTTGGCGTCGATGGCAACGACGATGCATTGCGAGCCGAAGTGCTGCGCTGCTTCGCCGACGAACTCCGGGTTGAACACCGCTGCCGTGTTGATCGACACCTTGTCCGCGCCGGCATTGAGCAAGTTGCGGATGTCCTGCACGGTGCGCACACCACCGCCCACGGTCAGCGGGATGAATACCTGGCTGGCCATGCGTTCGACGGTATGCAATGTGGTGTCGCGGCCGTCGACGCTGGCAGTGATGTCGAGAAAGGTAATCTCGTCGGCACCTTGCTCATCATAGCGACGCGCGATTTCCACCGGGTCGCCGGCATCACGAATGTTCTCGAACTTGACGCCCTTGACCACGCGACCGTTGTCGACGTCCAGGCAAGGGATGATGCGTTTGGCCAGCGCCATGGTCAGTCCTCAGCCGTTGTAGGCGTCGCAGTAAGCCTGGGCTTCGGCGACGTCCAGGGTACCTTCGTAGATCGCGCGGCCGGTGATGGCGCCGATGATGCCGGGGGCCTTGGCGTCCAGCAGCGACTTGATGTCGCCCAGGTTGTGAATGCCGCCGGAGGCGATCACCGGAATCTTTGTCGCAGCGGCCAGCGCAGCGGTGAACGGCACGTTGCAGCCCTGCATCATGCCGTCTTTGGCGATGTCGGTATAAACGATGGCGGACACGCCGTCGGCTTCGAACTGCTTGGCCAGGTCAATCACTTGGATGGTGCTGATTTCAGCCCAGCCGTCGGTGGCGACGAAACCATCCTTGGCGTCCAGGCCCACGATGACTTTGCCTGGGAATGCGCGGCAGGCTTCGGCGACGAAGGCTGGGTCTTTCACGGCCTTGGTGCCAATGATCACGTAGCTCACGCCAGCCTTGACGTAGTGCTCGATGGTTTCCAGGGAGCGGATACCGCCGCCGATCTGAATCGGCAGGTTCGGGTAGCGTTTGGCGATCGCAGTGACCACCTCGCCGTTGACCGGTTGGCCTTCGAAGGCGCCGTTCAGGTCCACCAGATGCAGACGACGGCAGCCCCCTTCCACCCATTTGGCAGCCATGCTCACCGGGTCATCGGAGAATACGGTGGAGTCTTCCATGCGGCCTTGGCGCAGACGGACGCAGGCGCCGTCCTTGAGATCGATAGCGGGGATAATCAGCATCTGGCAAACCTTATTCGATATTCAGCAATGCTTGGGAAATCAGGGTTTCTCAAGCGACCACAGGTCGCTTTCGATGCTTTCGAACCTTTCTTTAAGGAGCGTCTGCGTATCGAAAATCGCTCTGTTGTAATAATGCGGAGCCACTTCGGTGGTGAACAGCTCAAGAATCTCGGCGACCTCGAACGAGCCCAGCTTGAGCTCGAAGCGGTCTTCCATGAAGCGCTTGATCTTGAGGGTAGCCTCACTTTCCTGCTCGGGCGTGAGGTTCAAGATCGGCTGCTTCGGCTTCCTGGCCATTACCAGCGCCCATCCCAGGCGGCGAAGTTCTGCAGCAATTGCAGGCCATGGGTATGGCTCTTCTCCGGGTGGAACTGCACGGCAAAGCGCGAACCTTCAGCCAGCGCGGCGGCGAAGTCGACGCCGTAGTGCCCGCCACCCACCACCTGGCCCGGCTTACCGGCGGCGATGTAGTAGCTGTGCACGAAGTAGAAGCGCGCCATGTCCGGCACTTCGTGCCACAGCGGGTGATCCACGGTCTGGCGGACTTCGTTCCAGCCCATGTGCGGGACTTTCAGGTGTTCGCCGTCTTCATGCAGGTCTTTGCCGAAGAACTTAACCTGGCCTGGGAACAAACCGATGCAGTCGACGCCATCGTTCTCTTCACTGCTGTCGAGCAAGGCTTGCATGCCCACGCAGATGCCAAGGAACGGACGGTCCTGGCTGACTTCGCGCACCAGGCTGTCAAAGCCCAGGCGGCGGATCTCGGCCATGCAATCGCGAATCGCGCCAACACCCGGGAACACCACGCGGTCGGCTTCGCGAATCACATTGGCATCGCTGGTGATCAGCACCTTGCCGGCACCGACGTGCTCGAGGGCCTTGGCCACCGAGTGCAGGTTACCCATGCCGTAATCGATAACCGCGACCGTCTGCATTACAGGACGCCCTTGGTCGAAGGCATCTGCCCGGCCATGCGCTCATCCAGCTCGACGGCCATGCGCAGCGCGCGGCCGAATGCCTTGAACACGGTTTCGATCTGGTGGTGGGTGTTGGTGCCGCGCAGGTTGTCGATGTGCAGGCTGACAAGTGCGTGGTTGACGAAACCCTGGAAGAATTCCTGGAACAGGTCGACGTCAAAGCCGCCCACGGTGGCGCGGGTGTAGGGCACGTGCATCTGCAGGCCTGGGCGGCCGGAGAAGTCGATGACCACACGCGACAGCGCTTCGTCCAGCGGGACATAGGCGTGACCGTAGCGACGGATGCCTTTTTTGTCGCCGATAGCCTTGGCAAACGCCTGGCCGAGGGTGATGCCAACGTCTTCCACCGTGTGGTGGTCGTCGATATGCAGGTCGCCCTTGCTGACGATATCCAGGTCGATCAGCCCGTGACGGGCGATCTGGTCCAGCATGTGCTCAAGAAAAGGGACACCGATATCAAATCGGGCCTTTCCGGTGCCATCCAGGTTGATCGAGGCTTTGATCTGGGTTTCCAGAGTGTCGCGCTCGACGGACGCCTTACGTTCGGCCATCACCAGCTCCGCAAAATCATTGGGCGAAAAAGGCAGCCATTATAGGGGCGCGGGCGCTAAACAGAAACATCGGAGGGGATAAGACTGACGAGTTGAAGCGAGAGATGTCGGGGATAGACATGTGCATACATGTGAGAGCCAGTCGTGTAGTGAGCGGGCTTGCCCCGCGCTGGGTGGCGCAGCCGCCCCAACCCAGGCACCGAATTCTCCAGTTAAAACGCGGTGTCCGGTTTTGGGGGCGGCTGCGCCACCCAGCGCGGGGCAAGCCCGCTCACTACAGGTTTGGTGCTAGCGGAACAGTACCGCCGTCTTCTGCAGGGTCACCCACACACCCCACGCCAACGGAATACCCACCACCAGCCAGGCGGCAATCGCCAATGGCACAGTGCCGGAAGCCGCTTTCCACTCCAGGGAAGTGGTCGCATCCGCGCCTTTGTCATGGCCAAGCGCCTGTTCGGCGGCCAATTCGGCATCGGTCATGAAGTACTTGTCGGCCACCGGACGCACCAGCAGGTTGCAGATGAAACCCAGCACCAGCAGGCCGGCGAGGATGTACAAGGTGATGTCGTAGGCCGCCGCGCGTTCAACGCCAATGCTCAGCTGATACTCACGCAGGTAGTTCACCAACACCGGGCCCAATACGCCCGCAGCGGCCCAGGCAGTCAGCAGGCGACCGTGGATCGCGCCGACCATTTGCGTGCCGAACAGGTCAGCCAGGTAGGCCGGAACGGTCGCAAAACCACCGCCGTACATCGACAGGATGATGCAGAACGCCGCCACAAACAGCGCCACGTTGCCCAAATGCCCCAGGTTCGGGATCAACGCGTACAGGGCAAAGCCCAGGGCGAAGAACACGAAGTAGGTATTTTTACGCCCCAGGTAGTCGGAGAACGACGCCCAGAAGAACCGGCCACCGATGTTGAACAGGCTCAACAGCCCCGTAAAACCTGCGGCGATGGCTGCGATGGAAGCCAGTTGACCGGCATCCAGCTGACCAAACGGTACATCCACACCCAGCAGCTTGCCGCCGAACACTTCCTGCAGCAGTGGCGACGCCATGCCGAGGATGCCGATACCGGCGGATACGTTCAGGCACAGCACCAGCCAAACCAGGCGGAATTGCGGGGTTTTCCACGCCACGTTCACGTGCACGTGACGGTGGGTGATCATCGCGTTGCTGGCTTTTTTCGCCGGCGCGGTCCAGCCCTCAGGTTTCCAGCCGGTTGGCGGAACGCGGTAGGACAAGGCGCCACCGATCATGAACACGAAATAGATCGCGGCCATCACCAGGAAGCTCTGCCATACGCCCACGCTGTCTGGCGTTGCGAAGTGACCCATCAATGCGGCTGCCAACGGGGCGCCAACCATCGCACCACCGCCGAAGCCCATGATCGCCATACCAGTGGCCATGCCACGCTTGTCCGGGAACCACTTGATCAGGGTCGATACGGGCGAGATATAGCCCAGGCCCAGGCCGATACCGCCGATGACCCCGGAGCCGATCCACATCAGCCAGATCTGGTGGGTATAGATACCCAACGCCGAGATCAGCAGGCCACCACACCAGCACAACGCCGACACAACACCGGCCTTGCGTGGCCCGGCATGTTCCAGCCAGCCGCCCCAGATGGCTGCCGAGCAGCCCAGGAAGATGAAGAACAGGGTGTAGATCCAGCCCAGCATGGAGATGGGCCAGTCGCATTGGGACGAGAAGACTTGGGCGATGAAGCTCATGTCCGGCGCACAAGCAACCGGCTTGGTGATACCCAGCGCCTTGGACAATGGCAGCCAGAACACCGAGAACCCGTAGGCCATGCCGATGCAAAGGTGGATAGCCAGGGCGGCCGGTGGAACCAGCCAGCGGTTGAAGCCGGGCTTGGCGATGATGCGTTCCTTGGACAGGAACGCTGGCTTTGCAGCAGATGAACCTGCCGCAGTGCTAGTGCTCATTGGTGTTTCCCCCAGTTGTTAGTATGTGTCCGTCAGGCGCTCTCTCCCTCGGCCTTGCACGCAAAGCGTGGCCGTTTTGTTGAGTGAAGCTCCATTTTAGGCGCGACCTTAGGTCGCAGAAGGCGGACGAACGTGCAGAGATTAGCACCTGTCGATGACAGAAAAACCAAAGTGACATCACCTTTTTCAGGAAATTTGTTTATTTGACGCCAAAAACCCGTTCCCCCACCGCTGGATACAATGTAACGATCGGAGCACTGACGCAGGCCGTCGGGCGTTATACTCTGCGGCTAAATTTTGAAATCGACATACAAGGACTCGCCCATGAAAGCGTTCGGCAAAATCCTGGGTCTGGTACTTCTCGGGCTGTTGCTGATCATTGTGGCTCTAGGCTTTGCCCTGACCCATCTCTTCGATCCCAACGACTATAAAGACGAGATTCGCCAGATTGCCCGCGACAAGGCCCACATCGAGCTGACGCTCAATGGCGACATCGGCTGGAGCCTGTTCCCCTGGCTTGGCCTGGAACTGCACGAAGCCAGCGTGGCAACCCTGACCGCACCGACCCAGCCCTTCGCCGACCTGCAGATGCTCGGCCTGTCGGTACGCGTGCTGCCGCTGCTGCGCCGCGAAGTGCAGATGAGTGACGTGCGTGTCGAAGGTCTCAACCTGCGCCTCAACCGCAACAAGGAAGGGCACGGCAACTGGGAAGACATCGGCAAGAACGTGACAGAGACGAGCGTCGGCAGCCCTGGCTCGGTTGAACAACCGGCCGAACCCGAATCGGACAAGCCGGCAAAACCCATCCGCCTGGATATCGACAGCCTGACGGTCAACAACGCCCGCATCGAATACAACGATGAGCAGACCGGCAAGCAGTTCAGCGCCGAAAGCATCCAATTGAGCGCTGGCGCCGTGCATGAAGGCGCCAGCATCCCGGTGAAACTCACCGCCTTCTTCGGCAGCAATCAGCCGGTGATGCGCGTCAAGACCGAACTCAACGGCAACCTGCGCATCCAGCGTGCGCTCAAGCGCTACCAGCTTGAAGACATGAAGATCACCGGCGAAGCCACGGGCGAGCCACTGCAAGGCAAGACCGTGACCTTCTCGACCCAGGGCCAACTGTTGGTGGACCAGGCGGCGAATATCGCCGAATGGACCAACATGAAGCTCTCGGCCAACCAACTGCGCGCGTTGGGCGAGCTGAAGGTCAACGACCTCGACAAGACCCCGCAGCTCAGCGGCGCCCTGTCCATCGCCCAATTCGACCTGGCCAAGTTCCTCGACAGCGTCGGCCACCCGCTGCCGCCAATGGCCGAGGGCAGCCTGAGCAAGGTCGAACTGGTCAGCCGCCTCAAGGGCACGCCAAGCAGCATCGCCCTGGAAGACCTGAACCTGAAACTCGACGGCAGCACCTTCACCGGTCGCGTCGCCGTGGAGGATTTCGCCAAGCAATCCCTGCGCGTTCAGCTCAAGGCCGACACGTTCAATGCCGACAACTATCTGCCGGCCAAGTCCGAATCCGCCAAGGGCGCAGCCGCTGCCCGCCAGGCCGAAGTGCAGAACAGCGAAGCCGGTGCCATGGCTGCCGGCGGCACCACACCGCTGCCCGAAGCGCCGACCAAAGGCGCCTGGAGCACCGACAAACTGTTGCCATTGACCCGCCTGCGCACGCTGGATGTGGACGCCGACCTCGCGTTTGGCCAACTGACCCTGAGCAAGTTGCCGATCCAGAATGCCGTGCTCAAAGCGTCCGGCATCGATGGCCAACTCAAGCTCGACACCCTGAGCGGCGGTCTCTACAACGGCACCTTCCAGGCCAACGGCAACCTCGATGTGCGCCAGGATATCCCGGTGCTCGCGCTGCAAAGCCGGATCAAGCAGGTACCGGTCGAACGCATCCTGCAAGCCCAGGGGCAAACCCCGCCGGTGAAGGGCCAGATCACCCTCGACAGCAACCTCACTGGCCGCGGCAATAGCCAGAAAGCGCTGATCGACAGCCTCAACGGCACCGCCAGTTTCGTGATCAACAACGGCGTGCTGCTCAACGCCAACCTTGAACAGCAACTGTGCACCGGCATCGCCTTGCTCAACCGCAAAACCTTGAGCAGCACACCGCAAGGCAAGGACACGCCGTTCCAGGAACTGAAGGGCAACCTGACCTTCCGTAACGGTGTCGCCAGCAACCCGGACCTGAAAGTGCGCATCCCGGGCCTGACGGTCAACGGTAATGGCGATGTCGATCTGCGCGTCCTGGGCATGGACTACCGCGTCGGCATCATTGTCGAAGGTGATCAGCGCGAAACGCCGGACCCGGCCTGCCAGGTGGGCTCCAACTTCCAGGGCATCGAAGTGCCGCTGCGCTGCCGTGGCCCGCTGGAGCTGGGCGCCAAGGCGTGCCGCCTGGACAAGGACGGCCTTGGCCAAGTCGCGATCAAGGCGGCGGGCAACCGCCTCAACGAGAAGCTTGAAGAGAAGCTCGACAAGGTTAACCCGAAGCTCAAAGACGCACTGAAAGGCCTGTTCAATCGATGAGAAACGAGCAATTTTCAGAGGCGGTGCTGAACTGGTACGACCGCCACGGTCGCCACGACCTGCCCTGGCAACAGGGCATAACGCCTTATCGGGTGTGGGTCTCGGAGATCATGCTGCAGCAGACCCAGGTGAGCACCGTGCTCAATTATTTCGACCGCTTCATGGCGTCGCTGCCAACGGTCGAGGCCCTGGCGGCTGCGCCGGAAGATGAAGTGCTGCACTTGTGGACCGGGCTGGGGTACTACACCCGGGCGCGCAACCTGCAAAAGACGGCGAAGATTATCGTGGCCGAATACGGCGGCGAATTTCCCAAGGATGTCGAGAAGCTCACCGAGTTGCCCGGCATAGGCTTGTCCACCGCCGGAGCGATCGCCAGCCTGAGCATGGGCCTGCGTGCGCCGATCCTCGACGGCAACGTCAAACGCGTGCTGGCACGTTTCACCGCGCAGGAGGGCTACCCGGGCGAACCCAAGGTGGCCAAGCAACTGTGGGCCACCGCAGAACGCTTCACGCCGCATGATCGCGTCAACGCCTACACCCAGGCGATGATGGACATGGGCGCCACCCTCTGCACCCGCAGCAAACCCAGCTGCCTGTTGTGCCCGCTGGAAAAAGGCTGCGAAGCGCACATGCTCGGCCTGGAGACGCGCTACCCGATCCCCAAGCCGCGCAAGACCATCCCGCAGAAGCGCACGCTGATGCCGCTGCTGGCAAATGCCGAAGGCGCGATCCTGCTTTACCGTCGCCCCTCGACGGGTCTGTGGGGCGGCCTGTGGAGCTTGCCGGAGCTGGATGACCTGCAAGACCTGGAGCACCTGGCCAACCAGCACGCGCTGGCACTGGGCAAGCAACAGGAACTGCCGAGCCTGATTCACACCTTCAGCCACTTTCAGTTGGCTATCGAACCCTGGCTGGTCCAGGTCGAGGAATCCGCCCATCACGTGGCCGAGGCCGACTGGCTCTGGTATAACCTCGCCACCCCGCCGCGCCTGGGCCTTGCCGCCCCGGTGAAAAAACTGCTGAAGCGCGCGGCCGACGTATTGAATGCAGGAGTTTCGTCATGACCCGCACCATCATGTGCCGCAAGTACAAAGAAGAATTGCCAGGCCTCGAACGCCCTCCGTACCCAGGTGCCAAGGGCCAGGACATTTTCGAGCACGTCTCCGCCAAAGCCTGGGCCGACTGGCTGAAACACCAGACTCTACTGATCAACGAAAAACGCCTGAACATGATGAACGCCGAAGACCGTAAATACCTGGCGGGCGAGATGGACAAGTTCTTTTCCGGCGAGGAATACGCCAAGGCCGACGGCTACGTGCCGCCTGCTCAATAATTGATCAAAAACCGGGGTCGGCACGTAAGCGACGGTAATAATTAAATATTTTTTGAAAACTTGCTTGACGACCCCCTGAAAAACCCGTTTAATGCGCCCCGTTGCCCAGATAGCTCAGTCGGTAGAGCAGGGGATTGAAAATCCCCGTGTCGGCGGTTCGATTCCGTCTCTGGGCACCACTAATTAGTTTCAGGTGGTGCTAACGTCATCTGAAACACACAAGAAACCCGCCTAGTGCGGGTTTTTTGTTGCCTGGAATTTGACTTAACCCAGTGGCGATTTTGATTGGGTGCTTCGCTCACTTCAGCAAAAACACCATCAGCGGATTATCGTTCAACCGCCCTTCAAAACTTGGAGCGACGTCCTCCAGGGATGTCCCTTGCAGCAACGCCACTTCCTTGCGCGCCACAATCACCCACGCCGGCCGTGGCAAAGTACCTAATCGGTCAAGCTCATGAGCCCCCACAAACACCGGCCGCTCATCGTGATCCAGGTTCATCATGTAGCGCACTGCCCAGGTATCCCGGCCAAGGTTGATAAACACCAAAGGCCCCGGCTGCGTAACGCGCAGTGCTTCCACCTGGCCGACAAACTGCCGCGTATCGAGCTGCAGGTCCTTGGCCGGTTCTACCACCATCACCAACAACAACCATTGCGCCAACAAAGCGATCAGGCTGAGCCACACCAACCGCCCCACCCGCCGCCAGGCGATCAACGTCGCCACCTGTAGCAGCGCCAACGCGCTGATCAGCAGCGGCAGCGAAACATCTGGCCAGTCACCATGCTTCTGCCAGCCATGCCGACAGACAAACACTGCCACCACGCACAACGCCGGTAGCGCCGCGACAAGCCCTTCGTAACATCGGCGCACGCCAGCGAGCCAACCTTGCGACTGAAGCAGCCCATAGGCCGCGACAGCCGCAAACATCGGCACCATGGGCAGGATGTAGTAAGCGCGCTTGAAGTGCGGCACCGACAGCCCGAGCAAGATCATCATGCCGCAGGCACCGAGCCGCACCACCAATTGCATATCGCCCTCGAACCGCTCGGCCCAGCGATGACGCAGCGCAATCATGGTGGCCAGCGCCAACGGCACCACCGGGAAGTAGCGATACAAGCTCAGCTGGAAGTAAAAATAGAACGGCTCACCGGTTTCATCGAGGCGTCCGCCCACCTGCATCTTGAACACTTCATCGGCAAATGCGTCTCCACCGCTGAGGCGCGCCAGTTTCACCAACAGCCACCAACAGGCTGCCAACAACACCAGGCCGACGAGGCCATGAATGAGCACTTGCTTCACGCGCTCGCCAGGCTTGCCCAGCGCCCAATACACGCACACCACGCCACAGACTTCGATCAACCCCAGTGGCCCGCGTATGGCAAAGCCCAGAATGAACAACGCAAACACCGCCAGCCGCCTCCAGCGCCCACCACTGTGCAGCAGGTAAAAACTGCCTACACAGAGCAACGCTACCATCTGGTCCAGGCAGACCGAGCGGGATTTTTCGAGCAGTTGGGTGGTGAGCAACGTCAGCAGCACGGTGAGCAGCGCCCACTGGCGATTCGCCGGGACGAGCAAGCGATAGATCAAGGCAACCACCCCAGCGGACGCCAGGGCGGTGGGCAGCACATTCGCCAGATGGTTGGGCGCACCAAACAGCCGTGCGAACACGAAGCTGAAAAAGGTCGCGGTGCCGGGGTAATCCGCGTAGGGCTGGCCATAGGTAGTCGGGAAAAGGCTCGCACCATGGCGAAACATTTCTTGTAGGAACAGCGCCCAGCGTCCGTCAAACCCTTGGGGTTGCTGATCCCATATACCCAAGGTGAACAGCAACAGGGCAAACAGGAAAATGCCCAGGGATTCCAGGCGAAAACGGTTGCGGTGATCCATCGGTTGACCTGTCAGGTAAGGGGCGCCGACTTATGGTGCCGACTGCCCTGCTGAATAACGCCTGAACAGACCTGAACATTCCCGCGCTTACCGACCTGCGGGCCACACCCACTTAGGGATCAACCGAACGTAAATCAACTCGCCCACCAGCTCGATCAGGGTTTGCAGGATCACCGCCGTCGCCGCCAACCCGCGCACATCCTCGGGCAAGGCCAGCGCCAGAGGCAATACCACCAGCGAGTTGCGTGTCGACGCGCTGAATGTCACCGCCCTGGCCGTCGCCGCCGGGAGTGCAAACAACCGCGAGGCCAACACGCCCATCAGCGGCGCCAGCACCAGAAAACCGACATACACCGGGATCACCGGCAGCAACAGGTTGATATCCCGTACCACCGATGTGATTTGCGAGCCGATCACCACAAACAACACCACCGCCATCGCCGGCACCGGCAACCACGCCCAGCCACTGTTCCAAACACTGACGACCGACGATCGCCGTGCCAGGGAAGTCGTCACCACCGCCAGAATCATCGGCACCACGATCAACAAGAGAAACGCCTCGAAAAACGGCCTTGCCTCCACCACCACCTCGGATTGGGCGCCGAGCATCACACTCAGATAGATCGGTAACAGCACCAATTGCAGCAGCAACAGCACCGGCGTGGCCGCCAGCATCAACCGCGAATCGCCCTTGCCGATATGGGTAAACACCACCACGTAGTCGATGCACGGGGTCAGCAACACCAGCAACGCCCCTACCAGCAATGCCGGACGCCCGACCAGGCTCTGGGTCAATGCCCACACCAGCAGGGGCACCAAGATGAAGTTGGCGAGCAGTAGTGCCGACAGGAAACGCTTGTTACTCAAGCTCTGGCGCAGATCCAAAAAAGGAATTTGGAGGAACATTGCGTACATCAGCACCGCAATGGCGGGCGTGACCAGCGCGCTGAGGCCGTGGGCAAGTGAGGGTGCGAGCAGGCCAAAAGCGGCGGCCAGCAGCACAGCTACAAAGTAGAACGGGATCTGGTTGTATTCGAGGGTGTCGCGGGTCATGGCCTGACTCAGATCGATCAAAAGTTCGTCAGCCTATGCACCCAAACGGATCACGTCGAGCATCGTGACAGTCTCCGCGCCCAGGGGAGCGAAATTTGTTAGTTTCAATTCTTTATAAAAAGCGCGTGAGCTACCAAGCCCTCATAGAAAAGCGCAAGGAAAGAGTCGCCCTATGCACCTGCCAACCCGTCCCGCCCCCGAAGCGTTCCGTGAGCCCGCCGCTGACGGCTACCCCATCGGCGGCTTCACCTGGCGCCACCTGCGCACCGCCCTCGAACGCCCCGTCGTCGTCATCAACGCCGCCACCTCCGTACGCTGCCGCCACTACGCCCGCTTCGCCGACTACCTGTTCACCAACGGCCTTGACGTCATCACCTACGACTACCGTGGCATCGGCGAATCCCGCAGCGGCTCACTGCGTGGCTTCAAAGCCTCATGGTCGGATTGGGGCGTGCTGGATTTCGAGGCGATGCTGCAGCGAGCGCAACGGGAATTTCCAGGGCAGCCGATTGATGTCGTCGGCCACAGCTTCGGTGGCTGTGCAGCCGGGCTCGGGGCGTCGGGCGCGATCATCCGGCGGGTCGTGACCGTAGGGGCGCAGTTTGCGTACTGGCGCGATTACGCAGCAAATGAGCGTTGGCGGATGTTTGCCAAATGGCATGTAGTGATGCCGCTGGCGACGGCACTATGCGGGTACTTCCCCGGCAAACGCTTGGGCTGGCTGGAGGACACGCCAGCGGGCGTGGTGCGGGACTGGAGCACGCTAACGCCCAGGTTTGAAACGCGACCCAGCGGGCGAACCTTGGGTGAGTTGCCATTCAGTCGCGTGAAGGCGCAGATACTGGCCATCAGCATCACCGATGATCCATTTGGGACCGTCGCAGCCATCGAGCGACTACTGGGTTACTTCGACGGCAGTGAGCGCACTCATCTGCGGATCGCGCCTGCAGATATTGGCGAAAAGGCAGTCGGACATTTCGCATTTTTTCGCAGCGAGCATCAGGAGAGGCTGTGGCCGATTGCATTGGTGTGGCTGCAAAACGGCCAATTAGCTTCGGACCCCCTTGGGATTTCCCCCAACCTGCGCTTCAATACTCCCCCAGTTTCAGAACCCTAGGACGCTAAGCCCATGGCCTCGCCAGACAAGCAGCAAAAACGTGCCCAACGGGCAAAGGCCAAGGCCAAGCAAAACCGTACCCAGCGCGCTGTCGCGACCAAGCCGGATGCGTTTGCCGGTGATGACAGCCGCATTGACCTTGAGTCAGTGGATTTGACCGAGCTGTTCGTAGAAATGCGCGCTGCAGGCGAAACCAGCCAGCAAGCCCTCTGCGCCGTGTTCCTGGCCCACCCGTTGCTGGCGCTGGTGCTTGAGCAGGAAGGCGAAGAAGAAGCCACCGACTTTATCCTGGCGGCGCTGATCGAGTATCGGCAGTGGGCCACGGACACTGATGATGAAGCAGCAGCACTGGCGTGGATTGAGTCGCCAGAGTTCCAGGCGGATTACGTGGCGGCGTCCCAGGCGCTGACCAGCTCGCAAGACTGACACCGGACAAAATGTGGGAGCCGGGCTTGCCCGCGATGGCGGTGTGTCAGCCGACGAAGATATCGACTATCAGTCCGTCATCGCGGGCAAGCCCGACTCCCACAATGTTTAGTTCAGCACCGCAGCACCCGCTCTCTGCGCCTTGCGCCGGCTGGATACAAACAGCCCTGCAGCCACCACCAGCAAACTCAGCACCCCAGTCGCGATAATCTCGACCCGATGCGCTTCCTGGAACAGCATGATGGTCAGCGTGCCCACGATGAACACCATCACCGCGTAGGTCAGGCCCGGGAACAGCCACATCTTGAAGACGATCTTCTCACCCGCCGCGGCGCGTTTCTGGCGCATGCGCAGTTGCGACACCGCGATCACCAGATAGACCAGCAATGCAATGGCGCCCGAGCTGGCGAGCAGGAATTCGAACACTGCCGCCGGGGCCACGTAGTTGGCGAACACTGCCAGGAACGCTGCGCCAGTAGACAGCAGAACAGCCCAGTAAGGCGTGCCACTCTTGTTGGTGCGCTTGGCCACGGCCGGTGCATCACCGCGACGGCCCAGGGAGAACAGCATGCGTGAGGCGGTGTAAAGCGCCGAGTTCAGGCAGCTGGTCACGGCGACCAGTACCACCAGGTCGACAATCAGCTTGGCATTCGGGATGCCCATGCGTTCCAGCACGGTCTGATACGAACCCACCGCTGCCAGGGTCGGATCGTTCCATGGCACCAGGGACACCACGATGAAGATCGACAGCAGGTAGAACAGACCAATCCGCCAGATCACCGAGTTGGTGGCCTTGGTGATTTGCTGGCCTGGGTTCTTCGATTCAGCCGCCGCGATGGTGACGATCTCGGTGCCCATGAAGGAGAACATGGTGGTCAAGATCGCCGCCAATACCGCGCCCATGCCGTTCGGCATGAAGCCTTGGGTGTCGAACAAGTGCGAAACGCCGCTGACCTGGCTGGTTGGCAGGAAACCGAAAATCGCCGCCAGGCCGAGGATCACGAAGCCCACAATCGCCACGACCTTGATCAGCGCAAACCAGAACTCGAACTCGCCGTAGTTCTTCACGCTGAACAGGTTGGTCGCGGTCAGCAGCAAGGTGATGATCAGCGTAAAGGCCCAGATGGCCACATCCGGGAACCAGGCATGCAGGATGGTCGCGGCGGCGTTGGCCTCCAACGGAATCACTAGCACCCAGAACCACCAATAGAGCCAGCCGATGGTAAAACCGGCCCAGTGGCCGATCGCCCGGTCGGCATAGGTGGAGAACGAACCGGTGTCCGGCGACGCGACGGCCATTTCGGCCAGCATGCGCATCACCAACACCACCAGCGTACCCGCAGCGGCGTAAGCCAACAGTACGGCCGGGCCAGCGGCAGCAATCGCGTGGCCGGAGCCAACAAACAAACCGGCACCGATGACGCCGGCAATCGACAGCATGGTGACGTGACGCGGTTTGAGCCCCTGTTCGAGGTCATTGGAGCTTTGCGTACTACTCATTGACACACCTTTACGAGGAATTGCGAAAACGGTCCGCCCGGCCTGCGATCTTTCTCGTGAAAAGAAACCAACAGGGCGTTCTTTATTTTTTACGCAAGATTTGCGCCAAAATGTTACGGCGTCGCGATTGACGCGGGTTGTAGGAAGATTGAGCAGTCATCGCAAGTCATTGAGAACAATGGCATTCCGCTATACCGTTACCGTGCGACTCACTTTCAAGACGAATAAACGCACCATAAACACACACAAAAAGTACGTGACGCCCTACAAAAGGGCTGATAAGCACCGTTTGCCCGGTTAACCCTTCCAACCCCCGGCCAAAGCTGGCACCATCGCGCCCTTTTTTACGCGAAGCCTGCGGCTTTTCGGGTTCAAACGGTTGTTCGGTTGTTGATGGCGCGACACGCTGCTGTGCCGATGCGACACCCTGCCGCACACCACCTGTTTACCGCCGGCCGCGCTGTTGGCTGCCATCAAGACGCTATGCTAGCTTGGCGCCTCGCCAGGAAGGCGGACCAACAGCGAAGATCGCAACGAACACAACGAGGACCGCACATGGCCGAGGCCACGCCCGCGCTTGAAATCCGCAACTTGCATAAACGCTATGGTGAGCTGGAGGTACTTAAAGGTATTTCGCTGACCGCTCGCGACGGCGATGTGATCTCGATCCTGGGTTCCTCCGGTTCCGGCAAGTCCACCTTCCTGCGCTGCATCAACCTGCTGGAAAACCCGCACCAGGGCCAGATCCTGGTGGCCGGCGAAGAACTCAAGCTCAAGGCCGCGAAAAACGGCGAGCTGATGGCCGCCGACGGCAAGCAGATCAACCGCCTGCGCAGCGAAATCGGTTTTGTGTTTCAAAACTTTAACCTGTGGCCGCACATGAGCATCCTCGACAACATCATCGAGGCCCCCCGCCGTGTGCTCGGCCAAAGTAAAGCCGAAGCCATTGAAGTGGCTGAAGCCCTGCTGGCCAAGGTCGGGATTGCCGACAAGCGCCACGCCTACCCCGCGCAATTGTCCGGCGGCCAGCAACAACGGGCGGCCATCGCGCGCACCCTGGCGATGCAACCCAAGGTCATCCTGTTCGACGAGCCCACTTCGGCGCTTGACCCGGAAATGGTTCAGGAAGTACTTAATGTGATCCGCGCGCTGGCCGAAGAAGGCCGCACCATGCTGCTGGTCACCCATGAAATGGGCTTCGCCCGCCAAGTGTCCAGTGAAGTGGTGTTCCTCCACCAGGGCCTGGTCGAAGAGCAAGGATCGCCACAGCAGGTGTTTGAAAACCCGCTTTCGGCGCGCTGCAAACAATTCATGTCCAGCAACCGCTAACGGAGCAACATGCATGCAGAACTATAAAAAATTCCTTCTGGCCGCGGCCGTCTCGATGGCGTTCAGCGCCACGGCCATGGCAGAAACCTTGAAAATGGGGATCGAAGCGGCCTATCCGCCGTTCAACAACAAGGACGCCAGCGGCAACGTCGTCGGCTTCGACAAAGACATCGGTGACGCCCTGTGCGCCAAGATGAAAGTCGAGAAGTGCGAAGTGTATGTGTCCGACTGGGACGGCATCATCCCGGCCCTGAACGCCAAGAAGTTCGACTTCCTGGTGTCCTCGCTGTCCATCACCGATGAACGCAAGCAGGCCGTCGACTTCACAGACCCGTACTACTCCAACAAATTGCAGTTCATCGCACCTAAAGCCACCGCCGACTTCAAGACCGACGCCGCTTACCTGAAAGGAAAAGTCATCGGTGCACAACGCGCGACGTTGGCCGGTACTTACCTGGAAGACAAGCTGCCTGATACCGAAGCCAAGCTCTACGACACCCAGGAAAACGCCTACCTCGACCTGACGTCCGGTCGCCTGGACGGCATCCTGGCCGACAAGTACGTGCAGTACGAATGGCTCAAGAGCAAAGACGGTTCCGCCTACGAGTTCAAAGGCGACCCGGTGGTAGAAAGCGACAAGATCGGTATCGCCGTACGTAAAGGCGACCCGCTGCGCGAACGCCTGAACAAAGCCCTGGCGGAGATCAAGGCAGACGGCACCTACAAGAAGATCAACGACAAGTACTTCCCTTTCAGCATCGAATGATCTGAACGGTATGCCCGACGCGCTCATGTGAGCGCGTCGGCTTTTTGCAATGCCTGCCGCGATATGAAAACACCATGAATTTCGATCTCTACGGATTCGGCCCGGCGCTTGCCGCTGGCGCGCTGATGACCGTCAAACTGGCGCTCACGGCTTTGTGCCTGGGGCTGGTGCTCGGCCTTGCCGGGGCCTTGGCCAAGACTTCACCGTACAAGCCGCTGCAATGGGTGGGTGGCGCGTATTCGACCATCGTGCGCGGCGTGCCGGAACTGTTGTGGGTGCTGCTCATTTACTTCGGCACGATCAATCTGATGCGTGAACTGGGCGAGGTGTTCGGCATTCCCGACCTGTCACTCAGTGCCTTCGCCGCCGGGGTCATCGCCTTGGGCTTGTGCTATGGCGCCTACGCCACGGAAGTCCTGCGCGGCGCAATCATCGCCATCCCCAAGGGCCACCGCGAAGCCGGTTTGGCGCTGGGGCTGTCGAAAACCCGCATCTTCACGCGCCTGATCATGCCGCAGATGTGGCGCATCGCCCTACCGGGCCTGGGCAACCTGTTCATGATCCTGATGAAGGATACCGCGCTGGTCACCGTCATCGGCCTTGAAGAAATCATGCGTCACGCGCAGATCGCGGTCACCGTCACCCGGCAGCCCTTCACCTTTTATCTGGTGGCGGCCTTCATCTATCTGGGCCTTACTTCGCTGTCGATGATCGGCATGCACTTGCTGGAACAACGCGCCGCGCGCGGCTTCGTGAGGACGACGTAATGGAATGGGAAGTCATCCTCAAGTGGCTGCCGAAATTTATCCAGGGCGCCATCCTGACCCTGGAGCTGGTGGGCATTGCCGTGATTCTCGGGTTGCTACTCGCGATTCCCCTAGGCGTCGCCCGGGCGTCCAAGCGTTGGTATGTGCGCTCGCTGCCCTACGCCTACATCTTCTTTTTCCGTGGCACACCGCTGCTGGTGCAATTGTTCCTGGTGTACTACGGCCTGGCTCAATTCGATGCGGTGAAAACCAGCTTCATGTGGCCGTATTTGCGTGATCCGTTCTGGTGCGCCACGGCCACCATGACCCTGCACACCGCCGCCTACATCGCCGAGATCCTGCGCGGCGCGATCCAGGCGATTCCACCGGGTGAAATCGAAGCGGCCCGGGCACTGGGCATGTCCAGGCCCAAGACGTTGTTCTACATCATCCTGCCCCGTGCCGCGCGCATCGGCCTGCCCGCCTACAGCAACGAAGTGATCCTGATGCTCAAGGCCAGTTCGCTGGCGAGCACGGTGACACTGCTGGAGCTGACCGGCATGGCCAGGACGATCATCGCGCGCAACTATCTGACGGTGGATATGTTCTTCACCGCCGGCGTGTTCTACCTGCTGATGTCGTATCTGCTGGTACGCGGCTTCAAACTGCTGGAACGCTGGCTGCGCGTCGATGAATGCCAGGGACGTTGAGGCACGCTTCCAGGCGCTGGATGCGTTTCTGATCGAGCACCAAGGGCTGTGGAAACCACGGCCCTTTACGCATCGGCATCTACCCTGGGAAACCGAACATCCTGACCTCGCCGCCTGGCTGCGTCAACGTTCGTTGGCCGATGCGGAAACCAGTCACAACCAGCCGCATGATCTGGCGGCACCTGCTCCGTTTCCACAACTTGCCGCGCAAGCCCGACACCTCAGCGCTGTGGATCAATTACCAACGCAGCCGCTGGCACCCGCTCGCCATCGCCTGAACGTCGACGTCCCCGGCCGCAAATGGCAGCAAATCGAAGCGTTCGGCGCTGCCCTGCAGTTTGCGCAAACACCCACGCACTGGCTCGACTGGTGTGCGGGCAAGGGCTACCTTGGCCGTCGCCTGTTGCAAGCCGATCAAGCGCTGACCTGCCTGGAATATGATCCGGCGTTGATCGCCGCAGGCCAGGCGTTGAGCGATCACCATGGCCTGCCCGTTATCCATCGCCTGCAAGATGTGATGGCCGATGTGGCGCTCAGCCGTGAACACACGCCCGTCGCCCTGCACGCCTGTGGCGACCTGCACGTGCGCCTGCTAAAACTGGCCAACGCGGTCGGTTGCCAACAGCTTGCGCTGGCGCCCTGCTGCTATAACCGCATCACCGCCGACACCTACCAGGCACTGTCCAACGCAGGCCGCGCCTCAACCTTGCAACTGTCGATCGATGACCTTGGCCTGCCCCTGAGCGAAACCGTCACCGCCGGCAAGCGGGTGCGCTTGCAGCGCGACACATCCATGGCGCGGCGCCTGGGTTTCGATCAACTGCAACGCGAGCTGCGTGGCTGCGACGAATACCTGCCCGCGCCTTCACTGCCCACGAGTTGGCTGGACAAGCCTTTCGCCGACTACTGCCGGGAACTGGCACGCCTTAAAGGGTTATCCACAGGTGAACAGGAGTGGGCGACATTAGAGGCGTACGGCTGGAGCCGCTTGGCCGAGGTCAGAAACCTGGAATTGGTGCGTGGCCTATTTCGGCGCCCGCTGGAGTTATGGCTGGTACTGGATCGGGCATTGTTTCTAAGCGAAACCGGCTACAAGGTCGAAGTGGGCAGCTTCTGCGAACCCGCATTGACGCCGCGCAACTTGATGGTGCTTGCCGAGCGCGATTAAGGGGCAGAATTGTCGCACCACAGCCTGTGGATAACTCTGTTGATGGATTCTTTACAGAGCCTGTAGCCATCTGCGCTACAGGTCAAAAACCAAGCTGATCATTTTTTGTTCACAAAATAAAACACCCGCAAAACAGGCAGTTGCGGCGGGATGAGAACCGCTCCACAAAATGGCTGTTACGTGACCCCCTCAACCAACCGATTGTGCATAAGCATCTGGCGTTAAGCGTATAAACCGCGACTTATAGCGATTTTTTGCGCGCAATCAATAACCGGCAAAGCTCGTCGATATCGTCTCCGGCCAAGGTCAATGCCTGGCTGTCCAAGGGGTCGATACCAAACGCCAGCGCTTCACTGATTGCCTTGTCGCGGTGCACCTCCAACGGCGGCTGTCCACCCAGGCGCTGCTTGAACGCCTCAAGCATGTCCAGGGTGAAGGCATCGTCCTCATCCAGTTGGTTAAGCACATAGCGAACCTGCGGCGGGCCCTCGCGCGCAAGATGTGGCGCCAGCAGCCTATCGAGTTGGTCCAGGGTGCCCAAGGACGCGGCGTCAGCCTTGGCAATCACCAACACCACATCGGCCACGCTCAAGGCTTGATGAAAGTAGACATTATTACCGGCGGGGGTATCGATGATCACCGTTTGCCGCGCGCTCAGGTGCAACCCCGACAACTGCTGCGCCAGCCAACCCGGTTCGCGCTTGAGCCAACCGTGAAGGTTTTCCTGCTGCTGGGCATCGATATCGCCAAAGGGGATGACCCGGCACCCGGCGAAGCCCGGTTGCTGGATCTGAGCCCAGGGCGTATTCAACAAGCTGGTGCGACCGATGCCAGGCAAGCTCGCGCTGACGCCGAAGTGATGACGCAATGCGTTCTGCGGGTCCAAGTCCAAGGCCACCACCGACTCACCCAACCGCTGCATGCCGCTGCTCAAGGCAGTGACCAGCGTGCTGCGGCCCACGCCTCCATTGGCCGATACCAACGCGACTACAGTTGGCCGTGCCACGGCAACATCTTCCTGTTGAGGTGGTTCATTGGCGCTCGGGCCTGAAGAAGGAAAGGGGGCGCCATCGTCGACCGGAACACTGCCGAAGAAATGCAACCGCGCGCTCAGCCCGCGCACATCTCGAGTGACATGTTTGCCGAGCAACACAAAAATCTCGTCAGTAAGGCTCATGACCAAACTCCCACACGACGCTGCCTAAAGACGTGAAGGGTCGGCAAGAAGAAGGCTTACCGCAGGTCTTTTTATATAGGCGGCTCTGCTACCGCATTCTCTGACACCGACAACAAAGTGTCATTATTTTGATGAAGTTAACGCTGAATTTTTAGACCGGCGGCAAGTAGTCAAATTAATGACCACGCCAGCATTGGCCCCAAAGTATTTGTACACATGAACGAACCGGGCACCCGACTGCCCGGTTCTGGCACACCAATCGACTTAAGGGCGAATGCGGCGCTCGGTGAACTCGTAATCACCCTGGCAATCACTGGAAGGATCCGCCGCCACACTTACGTAATGCACGGTATCCGGGTCCACCAGTTTATACGTGTAGATATCCGGCGAAGGCACGCCATCCGTGCGCAATTCATTCTTGCCATTGGCCGCTGCCCACGTGCCCTGCTCGGTCTGAATCACCTGAGTCTGCTGCGCATCACGGAAGAAGGTAATAGTGAAACGGCCGTCCGGCTTGAGGTTATTGGTCCACGACAGGAACTGGCACTTGCTGGTCTCCGTGCGCAAACCCTTCCAGGTGCCGACCAAAGCTGGATCGTTGCCAGGCTTATGGGTGGAACACGCGCTGAGGGCCGTGACGAGAAGGATGAGGGACAGTGAAAGAGTCCGTTTCATGTAGGGCTTCCTTTGGTAGAAATGGTGCGGAGGCTGCCTCGATCAAGGCCGAGTAGACCGCTAGATGACGAGGGATGAATCCTACCTCGTTGCGAGGAAAAAGGGATCATTGCGAGAAAACCTTGGCTTCTGCAAAAATAGTCAGAATTCAGGGGTTTACAGAAGCTTGGCAATCGCTATAATCGTCGCCCTAACACGCCGGTATAGCTCAGTTGGTAGAGCAACTGACTTGTAATCAGTAGGTCCCGGGTTCGACTCCTGGTGCCGGCACCATACAAGGTTCCAGAGAAGGCTTTCAAAATCTCTGGAACCCCCGAAAAACCCGCCTTCTGGCGGGTTTTTTCGTTTTGGCGTTCCGTCGGATTCCGCCAAATTCTTATGGATACCAGCCGTTTTAAGGATAAAGATAGGGGTAAGGTCATTCGATAAAGGGAGGAGTACCCTTATGTCGCGCACCACTGCCCCGCTCTCTGATTCGGCTTGCCGCTCAGCCAAGCCCACCGACCGCGCCTACAAGCTTTTCGACGGCGACGGCCTCTACCTTCTAGTCCAACCCAATGGCCGTAAAGGCTGGCGTTTCAGGTATGTAAAACCTGATGGTCGTGAAGGACTGACCTCCTTCGGCAACTACCCCGTGGTCGGCCTCGCCGATGCGCGCAAGAAGCGCCTAGAGGTCAAGCGGATGCTGGCGGAAGGCATCGACCCCATCGAGTCCAAACACCAAGCTAAGACGCAAGCCACAATCCGAGGCCGAACCTTTGAGGACGCAGCCTTGGACTGGCACAAAGCGATGTCTGCCAAATGGGCTCCGGGTCATGCCAAGACGGTCCTGAGCCGTCTCAAAACCCATGTTTTTCCACTAATCGGCGATCGCGCTATTGTCGACCTAGACACTCACGACTTGATGCAACCTCTGGAAGCAATCCAGAAGCGTGGCACGATTGACGTCGCGTTAAGGGTACAAAACTACCTGCAAAGCATCATGCGCGAGGCGAAACGTGCTCGACAGATCGCGGCAAACCCTGCCTCCGACCTTGAAGGTTTGATCAAAGCCCCGAGGGTAGTTCACCGCCCAGCTTTACCCTTATCGCGCCTGCCTGAATTGCAGGAGCGCATCGACACCTACAAAGGACGAACGCTGACTCGGCTGACAGTCATGCTCTCGCTACATGTGTTTGTCCGCTCCAGCGAACTACGCTTCGCCCGCTGGAGCGAGTTCGACCTCAAGCGCGGCACCTGGGAGATACCGGACACTCGACCCGCGCTGGACGGAGTACCCTTTTCAACAAGAGGTACGAAGATGGCCGGGGACATCCACCTTGTACCCTTATCACCGCAAGCCGTAACCCTGCTTGAACAGATCCGCACCCTCACCGGCGAATTCGACCTGGTATTTGCAGGCGACGCCAACCCGTCGAAACCGATGTCTGAAAACACGGTGAACAGCGCGCTTCGAAATATGGGTTACGACACCAAAACCGAAATCTGTGGCCATGGCTTCCGCTCGTTGGCCTGCAGCGCACTGATCGAGTCAGGATTATGGTCGGAGACCGCCATTGAACGGCAGATGAGCCACAAAGAGCGCAACAACGTCCGCGCGGCTTACATTCACAAGGCCGAATTCATTGAGGAGCGCAGATTGATCATGAACTGGTGGAGCCGGTACCTGGAGACGAATCGACAGGAGCATGTCACCCCCCACGAATTCGCGAACCAGATCGGCCCAAACGTCACTCGCTTAAAAGCAAAACGTGGCGCAACTGAGTAAGCGCTCGGCCTTCATATCTCAGCGATCCGCTTGTCCACGCGGGTCCATCCAAACAGGGCTGCAAAGCCGCCCTGCTTGGATGGACCTCACTTAAAAAATCTAAAGCCCACGCAACTGTCTGTGGAAAACCACAGATTTCCACCGGTGGATAATTTCATCCACAGCCGCACAACTCCCGAAAATTCGAGCCTTGACCCGAATTATCCACAGGCGTAGAAAAGATCGGGCAAAGCGCTGTCGTTGACAGCAACCCAGGTAGCCAGAACCTTTAAGGCTACGCCACACTGTGGTGGTTCTCCCAAAGTGCGATTAGCGTCCGGCAGCTCGCACGGTCACAGCGATGTGATGGATGCCTACTTCTACCAGAGTGCCCACTGCGGCAACTCATACCCCTTTATAGCTGCCCTGCAGCAACCTATCCGCTTGGCCATTTCATTGCGCCAACATGCGCCCGTCTCTTTCTTCCGGAAAGAGACGGGCGCTCCTACCGCTGCTGCAGCCCACCTCGTACAAGGCTTTGCGGCATTTCCCCTCGTGACAATCGGCGTGACAAATACCGAAGTCACCAGCAACAGCGATGCAGATGATGGTGCCGCAATCCACGGAATGGACTTCACCTGACTGACAGTCAGGCATGCCCCGGTCATCGCTTCACTGCCTTAACCCGACTCAGGATCTCGCGGCGCTGGTCTCGTCAGCCAGCGCAGCCTCCACCCGCCCACTTCTTCGGAAGTGCTCAGGAGGCCAGATCATGAGATGCCCAAGCTCCCGGTCGTAAGGAGCCGCCAGTCCCGCGTTAGTGGACAACCCTCACAGGTCGCAGGGGCCTTGATCCCTGATAACACTCAACATTGGTGGCGGGATGACGTGGGGCGAGGATCGGAGAACGGGAGATGAGGTGACTGAGATGGCATTGGTGGGTAGACGCGATGGCCGCAATTTCGGCTACGGCAGGCAATTGAGCTACGCAGGGCCGCAGGCATTGAAAGACATGTTCGGCGGTGGCCACTACGGCACGGTCAAGGCGCATTCTGATCGGTGGCAGGCATTTGTGAAGTGGTGTCGATCCGAACAGGGGCCCGGTATCAATGATGCGCGGCAGGTTAATCGGAAGGTGTTGGCTAACTATGCGGCGTATCTCCGTGACATGGTTGGGCTCGGTGACCTCGCCATCAGCACCGCGCAAAATCGGCTATCCAGCGTTAACAGGACCATGGCGGCGCTTCGCGGTGATCAGTGCGTGAAATTGCCAAGTCCGAGCAAGGCGTTGGGTATGCAGCGCACCGGGATTCGACACTCGGTGCCGCAGGGCCAGGACCACGAACAGGTTAAGCAGATCGTCGATGCGTTTTACAGCCATCATCAGCTAAGGGCCGCCGCTATCGTTCTATTGGCGCGAGCCACCGGCATGCGCTTGCGTGAGGCCATTTTGGCTGACCTGCGACGGCTAAGCCGTGAGGCTAACGACCTAGGCAGGATTAACATTCAGGATGGCACCAAAGGCGGCCGCGCCGGCGCTTCGGCGCCACGTTGGATTGCGGTGGACGACCATGTTCGGGGTGCACTTGGGTTTGCACGGCAGGTGTCGCCTGCGGGTAGCCGCAACCTCATTGCGCCACACGAAAGCTACCTGAATCTTCTGCAAGAAATCATCCGCCCTGCGCGGGACATCCTGCATGCACACAATCTCAAGGGCTTCCATGAGCTACGAGCGGCGTACGCATGTGAGCGCTATGAGCAAATCACCCAACACCCCGCGCCTGTCAACGGTGGCCAATGTTACCAGGTAGATAGGAACCTTGATCGTGAGGCCCGGAAGCAAATCAGCTATGAGTTGGGGCACGGTCGGATAGATGTGATCGCTGCCTATGTAGGAGGTCGCAGATGAGTAAGGTATTCGATATGGAGCTATTCTTGGCTGCGGTGCTGACGGGTTCGTACGCAACGCGGCAGCGCCATTTACGGCAAGCAAAACTCATCCAAGCTGAGATTGCAAAACGTTGGCAGCGAGAGACGCCTTGGACTTGGCAAAGAAAGCATTTGGCTTGGTATCTCAAACATCACATAAACCAACGGAGTGAGGCGACGCGGTATTACTATGTCCTGACGGCACGGTTGCTCGCTCGACGCCTAGAAACATCATGGGTTTTCAATATTTGAGCAGAGCCTGACTTTTGGTAGTCACCTGCAACAACAATCGGCCTGAAGCGGCCAAGCCGTTAAGAAATGCCACGTGTGAACACACCGGTTTTCGGAGGTGTCCGATCATCGACGGGGCTAGAAGCCCCCCGATAGCAGAGGGGGGAAAACACATGTTTTCATGCCATCAGGTCGTCGCTGGCATGCCTGCCTTGAGCAGGTTTATATCGCAAATCAAACGGCCGCAGCCACGCATTTGAGCAGCAAACGCGGATAGCTCGCGCCTCGTTGGGGCTGACAACGAGCCCTACAGACTGCAACAAAGCACCTACACTACCAGGCAAGATGAAATGACGTGAACGAAAGTGTAAAGATGATCCGCATTTTGATGCTGATCGGAAAGCGCCTTGCCACATGCTGTTATGAAGTAGGGGCTTTCGACTTTTTGTTGTGGCAGAGGGCTGCTAACCTAATCCATAATCGCTCGAGGCAAGTCGGAAATTTGCTAGGTCAGCTTCAGCCGGCAAGGCAAGTAAGTTTTACAGCAGCGAAAACATAATAGAAAGTTGATGCAGTTGCGGTTTCTGTATGATGATCGCTATACACTAAGCGCCACTTCAGAATATAGTTAAAATATTGGCTCTGTCTTTTACTCTACCAACAGGCGAAGTGATTATATGCCAAGGAAACCATCGAATAGGCGGCTGAGCAAATCCGGCGCAAATAAAAAAATATTCGCTGCTCAGAGAAACTTTAGTAACCGGTCTGTTCCAGACGCAGATTATGTATTCACACTAAAGAGCAAAAATCGCTCTGATATTTTTTTTCCACTCTTAAATAGCCTTCAATTGACCACTGAATTTATCGAAGGCGTGCATGGAGCTGCCTTCCCTAGATCATTGAATGAAATTTTCTCAGAGTCTTTAACAAGCAGCCCGAGCAGTTTAGCCAACGAAGTAATATGGGCGATTGTAACTTTAAGCATATACAACAAGGAGCTAAAGTCGTTCATCTCATACAAAGAGGAATTTGAACTCTGCTTGCTTTTAAATGATCGCGAAGGTGCGTCAAACGCTCTTAAAAACACCGAAAGAGAACTTGGCTGGTCATTATGGTACATTCAGAACTCTTTGGCAAACGCCCAGTACTATCAAGGTGTCGAAGAAAAAAGACGTCTTGTCGGGGCATATGAAAAGCAAACGGAGGAAAATAGTTTTCTAAGAGTACTACTGTACTTCATATCAAAAAGAATTGAAGGCACAACCGTGCCTGGCTATCTCCAAACCGAGTTAGCAAACTTTTTTGAGTCATCAGAAAGCTCAGCACACCGATTCATGAAAAACAAGCTATTTGGACTATCAGATCCAGATATTGACGATCTTTCGTTAACATTGCTAGTTGATTCTCACTTTAGTGTAATTGACTACTACGAGAGTCTAATTACAACACTTCAAGCAGTTGCCGCAAAAGAGCCGCTCACAAAAACTCTTCGCGAAATCTTGTCGCAGCCAGTGCTCTTCTTATATCGATCAACATCAGATAAGCGCCTAATCCCACTCTTGATCGCATTAGATGTAAGAGATAGAGATCTATATAAAGGCCTTAGTAGCAAAGAAGATCTCATTGAGTCCTATTCCAAAGGAGATTATCAGGTCGCGCTTGAGTTAGCTGATGTGCATCTAAAGCAGCAACCCGCTGACATGGGTGCGCTCGTAATGCGTGTGAGAGCTGAGTTGAAGCTTGGGCAGGAAAGCACGAAAAGTGATGGAATAATTGGAGAAATTGAGCTACATCTACGAAATATCATATCTCTTACCCCTGATACATATTCTTCAGCTCTATCACTATACGCTCTTCATGATCGTTTTTACGGACACTCTTGGACAACATTTTTGCGAGCGGTCGTCGCTTCTGAACTGACGAGTGACAAGTTCGAATATCCGTCTGCGGCGCTGCGGCGCTTAGTTATCCTGGAGAGCGAGCCTACTCCCTTTAGCGCTTTGCTACAGCCCGTTGTTTTAGGCACGCAAGACATTATTAGATTTTTCAGTAAGAAACATCGTTATAGCGCCACTATCCAAGTCTTTATATTGGTCAGCCAGGGCGAAGCAGCCGACACAAAAAATATTACAGAGGAACGCCGACGTCGCTATCTGGGCGCCTACCACCTTGCACGTAACAACTTCACTGCAGCGATAGAAAATTTTGAATGGTTGGTAACTAACTCAAGTGGTGCAGAGTCTCTACGCGCCTCTGCTGCCGCCGCCATCGCTTATTCAAGAAGCGGTCAATACTCAAAATCCATCGAGTATCTAGTTACAGGCTTTCTCAAATGGCCTCATGCCCCGACCGTTTTGCCGCTTGATGAAATTATAGGGAAGTTAGAGGAGCCAGAAGATTGGCCAGAGTCAATATTTTTACCACTCGCATTCGAACTTTATACTTCTTACCGCTCAGATGATCGAATTACACATTTGAGGTACGCTTTTGAGCGATTCCAAACAAGCTTTCAGATAGAGTCGCCCAGCGCACTAAGTGGCAGAGCTGATGAGTTTGGGCTAGGTAACGTAATCTACTATCTGAACAACGTTTGGCGCCCAGAAGTTATGCGGCAAACAGTGTTATACGAAGGTACGCGGCAGATTGAAGAGGAGCGAATTAAGGTTTGTCAGGTCTTGGCTGAAATTGATAGCCAAAGCTCCCTTGGGTATCTTGCCGAAATCCGCGAGCGCGTAAAGACTCTTGAAATCGCGAAAGCTACAAACTTAGTAGAACAGAGCAAAGTGTATGTCGACATTGCCGCAATAAAAAAAGCACTACGAACTAAACTTGGCGATGCATACGCGCGATATAAATCAGCAACACCTAATATACCTAGCCTTGACAGTTCGGTGATTGGAAAGCTATCAGAGCTACTCTCTAAATCGGGAAGTGATAGCACTGTCGCTCACATAGCATCAATGTATCATATACTTTTTGCTGAAAGTCCGACCGAATTAGACCTCCAATTCGCGGCAATGTTTAAAGAAGTTACAAATGAGTTCCTCCGAGGCGATCATGGCTTGAATGCTTATCTAAGCACGCGCGTGCGGCATGGAAAGCTCAGCAACGCCTTGCGCAAGCCTGCAGCGGATGAGTTTCTTGTGACGGAGCGCAAAGAAGGCTCTTTATCATATGTGCCTAATTACCATTGGGCTCAAACCCTATTCGAGCTAAACGAAAGTGAGCACAACGAGCTTTCAGACGTTCTTGAAGGATTTGCAACTGACCTAGATTCAATTATCGCGCATATAAAGGACGACCTGATCCAGATCAAGATAACTCATGACTTGATTTCCAAAGACACTAACAAGCAAGCACTATTCTCATATCAGACATCAAACCTTGAACGCATGTACATGCAAACAAGTGACACCAAGCTCAAAAACCTAGATGAGTTTATCGACCTATGCATTGATGCTTTATGGGATAAAACGGATGCAAACTTAGTTCTCGTACAAGAAATATTGCGATCAGGGATTCGCCAGCGATTGATGGGGACATTCGACGACCTACTGCGCGCATTGAATAATCTAGCCTTCTCAGATCGGCTTGGAGAGCTTTATAACCATGTATATAGAGCGCGAACTAGCACTCAGACACAGTTAATGACTGTGACGTCTTGGTTTAAGCGAAGCGAAGTATATGACCGCCAAGACTACATCATCGAGTTCCCTGTCTTGATTGCAACGAACATGATCAGAAATTCTATCTCAGGTGCGGGTGATTGGGAGGGGGTTGCTCTAAGTATATCTGACGCAGCAGGAATCATGCCCGGAAGAAGTCTTGATGCCATGGTCGATATGTTCTGCGTCCTCTTCGAGAACGCGATTGGTCACTCAGGAGAGTCTCTGTCTAATCTTAAAGTGGTCGCAGACCTCGATTTTAAAGACGGCTGCTTCAGTGCTACACTCACCAATCAGGTATTCCCCAAGACATTTGATGATCGTGATGAGGAGCGTCTGGAGCGGATTCGCTCGGAGTTGACTAAGGATGACAATCGTAACAAAGCACAGAAGGAAGGACGCAGCGGATTTCATAAATTATGGGCGATCATTAACGCACCTCAATATCGCGATCCATCTCTTGTATTTGGCTTCACAAATGAGCAAAAGTTTAAAGTTACCGTAAAATTCGGCATGGAGGTGACTGATGAATAAAATGCTTATAATTGAGGACGATGAGGACAAGCTCAAGATCCTTGAAGATTTCATTAACAATGAATTTCCAGGATATGACATAGCTACGGCCCGATCTTATAATAGCGGCTTAAAATCTGTAATCAAGGGTTCAAAATCCTATGAGTTTATTCTCTTGGATATGAGCATGCCTAATTACGACGTATCACCTACGGAACCAACTGGTGGTAGTCCAGAGAGTTTTGCAGGTAGCGAGCTTTTGGCCCAAATGAAACTTCGAGGAATAAAAATACCCACCATTGTGGTAACGATGTTTGATGCTTTCGGGGACAACTCGTCGAAAGTCTCGCTTAGCCAGTTGGTGGAAAAGCTTGCAGATCAATTCAGGCCGACCTTTCGCGGATCAGTGTACTACAACCCTGCTGAAGATGGTTGGCGAGCTTCGTTGAAAACCCTTATAAATGACATTCGAGCTGAAATTCAATGATTAAAGTTCTTGTTGTGGATGATGAATACGCAAAAATAGCTTCGATATCCGAAGTAGCTACCGGATTCAATCCCTCGGTAGTTATTGAGCATGCAAGTACTGCGAATGAGGCTCGCCGTAAGCTGCAAAATACAGAGTATGACTTGCTCGTCATTGACCTTAACCTTCCAGCAACGTTGGGCTCGGCCCCTGAGAGGAGTGGGGGGCTGGCGTTTCATGACATGCTAATGTTGGATCGCTCAATCTCTCTGCCCGATATTATATTTCTCTCCGCCTTAGAGGAGGAGTTAGAGAAAGCCGAGCAGGAGGTAAATGATAGGGGCGCTATATTTTGTTCCTATAAAGAGGGTCAGGCAAGCAATTGGAAGCGGGTTTTATTGGGGAAAGTTAAATATGCCCTCCAACGGCGAGCCCGCTTAGATTCAGCTTCCCCTCGTTTTGATGTAGTTATCATGACCGCATTGGGTGACCCAGAACTTCCTGCTGTATTAGAGCTTCCCTATGGGTGGAAATCATTGCGATTCCCTGACGATCCGACCGGCTATCATGTGGGAGAAATCAATCGCAAGGAAGGCAATCTTACTGTAATCGCGGCGTCTGCGCGTAGAAAGGGCATGCCATCTTCTGCGGCGCTGGCTTCAAAAATGGTAGCGAAGTTTAAGCCTAAATATATAGTAATGTTGGGGATTTGTGCAGGCGTAAAAGGAAAAACCAATTATGGAGATGTCATCGTAGCTGACCCGTCATGGGACTGGGGGAGTGGCAAGCATGCCGAGAAGGAAGACGGCACGCGCGTCTTTTTGGCTGCGCCCTATCCACATCCGCTTGACACGCATATTTCTCAACTGTCAATGGAGCTTGCGACAGATGGCATAACTGCTAGAGCGATACAGTCAGAATGGGAGAAAGAACTTCCACAGGGTAAGCTTGCAATACATGTAGGCCCAATGGCATCTGGGGCCGCCGTGTTGGCCACAAGCGATGCAATGCAGCCTATTACTGCACAAAATCGAGAAGTTCTAGGTGTTGAGATGGAAGCCTACGCTGTAATGGCATGTGCTGATTTTTCTTGCAGACCCGCCCCTTTACCAATCGCAATTAAGTCTGTGTGTGATTTTGCTGACGCTGAGAAGAATGACCTTTGGCAAAAATATGCAGCTTATACCAGTGCAAAATTTTTCCATAAGTTAGTCACAAATGAAAACTTTTAACTGCAACAACCATTGACCTTAAGTACACCTTCAGACTTTATATCTAATCTTGTAAAACAATGGGCGAGGCAGGCCTATGGCTCTCGCCCTTCTATGTTTATAGATAACTTGATGAAAGGTTAATGGCAGAACAGTGAATGCATTAACTACCAAGGTATCGAAACAGCGCCCCCAGCCCCACTGAGTTGCAGCCCTCGTGCGCATACCTCTAAGAATGACCGGTCTTGACTGCTGGACTGTTACCAATCACAGCGTTGCGCCGTTTGCTGGCGCGCACCATAGCCCCACTCTTATCACGCAAGTACGATGCATACCATGCATCGAGGGCAATCAGTCCTGGTTAGACTTTTCTTGCGGTGATGAAAGGTTGGGCGAGTACTAAAGGATAGTTTTAGAGATAGATAGTCGAGTCTCAACAAATAAAAACCATATAAATCATAAAATTATCATAATTTTCGACTCCTGGTGCCGCACCAAACAAAACGAAGGCTCGCAGAAATGCGGGCCTTTGTTGTTTCTACACTTTGGTGTTATTGCGAGTTGCCTCGCCCCGTTTGAGCTTGCGCCGCGGCTTCTCAAAGTCCTCGCGAAATGAGCCTCCCTCCCCCTCGCGGCGTAAGTTAGACGCATAAAAAGCTTCTGCTCTACAAACAAACAGCGACTTGATTCTCCCGCTCGAGCAAAAAACTACGACTGACCTACACTCAGCGCGGCAGTATCCTTTTGCCGTCATTCAGGGATAGGGATCATGTTAAGAGCGTACGTAAAAACAGTCCTGAAGGTGCTGGAGTCTCCTTGAAACACCGGGCAATAACCCGCCGTCAGCAACAAAAAAGGCACTTGCCGCTAACCGACAAGTGCCTTTTTTATTCGCCAGCCACCGCGATCAGCGCGACAACATAAACGTCTCGTACTCCAGATCCTCCAGCGCCGACGACAACCGCGCCAGCCCCAGCAGTACACACGCCAGCAGCGACAGGGTAAACCCATACCCGAAGAAGCTCGGGCCCAGGTGCATGCTGAGCAGTGTCAGGCCGGCGTTTAGGACGGCGAACAGGACGCACAGTTCCAGCACCACGCGGCGTTTGTCGAGGTAGAAGAATACGTTGAGCAGCGCCATGAAGACGACCTGGATGCTCACGCCGATCAGGTCGATGTAGAACAGTGGCAGGTAGTAACTGGAGATGCCCAGCCAGTCCAGCAGGCGTGGTGCGAAGAGGAACAGCAGCACCACGGTGAGGCCTTGGACTTTGCAGATTTCGAGCAGACCCTGGCGGATGGACAGGGTCATTTCGGTTTTCAGTGAGCCGATATGCTGCAGGGTTTCGCCGTCGCGGATGGCCCGGAACAGGCGGTCGTACCATTCGGCAAAGTCGGTTTCGATGCGCACCAGGAACACGGCCATGCCGGGGATGATCGCGAGGTAGGCGATGAAGATCGGCATGTCGTAGAGGATCGAGGCGCGCAGCGGGCCGATGACGGTGTTGGAGGTGGCCGGGTTGAACCAGAACATGATCTTGTCCACCCAGATGCCGAAGTTGTAGAAGAACCCGGTCACCAGCAGGCTGAGGAACACGTTGCGGCGATCGAGGAAGTCGAAGGCGATGAGCTTCTCAGCCCGGTATTCGCGCAGGATGTCGTAGAGGTACAGGAACAGCAACGTGCTGTGCCCGATCAACAGCGCCAGCAGCAAGCCTGGCATCTGCAGGAAGCTCAGCAGGTAGGCGCTCGCAACCATCAGCGAGTAGCCCACCAGCATCACCAGCAGGATGCGGTTATATTTTTTCATCCCCGACAGGAAAATGATCACCAGCCATAGGTTGCACAGCACCACGAAGTTCGAGAGCACCAGCACGCGGTAGATCAGCGGCTGATCGAACAGCACCGCCAGCAGGATGATGCCGAGTACGCCAGCGCCTACGGTAACCATCAGCAATATGCCCAGCAGGTTGGGCAGGATTTGCTCGTAGTTGCGCTGGAACAGTTGGTCGGACACAAACCGGGTAAAGAACAGTTGCAGGCCGCCCGTCAGGATCAACGAGCTGGCCATCAGGTACGTCACCGTCACCAGAAACTGCCCGACCAGCGAGTTGGGCAACATCAAGCCCAGGCTAATGATGCCCACCAGCATCACGCTGATGATCGACAACACCCACGGCCCGGAGCTGATCAGCCCGGCATAGACGTAGGCATGCAGGGTGGCGGTGTAAGAGTCGCGCGAGAGGATCTTGCGCAGTTCAAAGCCAATACCGGCCATTTAGCTGTTCTCCATGGCTGCCTGGTACAGGTCGCGGTAGCGCTGCAACATCAAGGCTTCGGTGTAATAACGGTTGACCCGCGCCAGGCCGCTGGCCTGTGCGGCTTGCCAGCGTTCCGGGCTGCGCAGCAGTTCCAGGATGGCGACGGAGGTGGCCTGTGGGTCGGCGATCGCGACAACCTTGCCCGCAATGCCAAGGTCACGGTCTTCGGCGCTGCCGCCTTCGATCAGTTCGCGGCACGAGCCCACGTCGCTGCTGACCACCGGCGTGCCGGCGGCCCAGGCTTCGAGGATCACCAGGGGTTGCGCCTCACTGATCGAGGTCAACACCATCAGGCCGAGCTGGGGCAGGATGTCCTGGATGCGCTGGAAGCCGAGGAAGTGCACCTTGCCCTCCAGGCCCAAGCTGGCCATCAGGCTGCGGCATTCGCTGACGTACTCCGGGTCTTCCTCTTCCGGCCCGACGATCCAGCCTTCAACCTCAGGCATGGCACTGATCACACCGCGCATGGCCCGCAGGAAGGTTTTCACGTCCTTGATCGGCACCACACGCCCGATCAGGCCCACCCGCGGGGCAATGCCGGGCGCGCGTGTTTCAAGCACACGATTCCACTGCGACAGGTCGATGCCGTTGGCAATCAATTGCGTGCGCGCAGGCTCGGCGCCGTCCTTGATCTGGCGCTGACGGTTACCGTCATACAAGGCGATGATGTTGTCGGCGCTGTTGTAGGCCAATTGGCCGATCCGCTCGAAGTAGCGCACCCACAGCGTACGGATGTAACCCGAGCCGCCGTCGAGGCTGCGGTTCAGCGCCTGGCCGGAGGTCTCGGCGATCCACGAGGCCTGGGCCAGGTCGATCTTGCGTTCTTTGGTGTAAATGCCGTGCTCGCTGAGCAAGTAGGCGCAGTTCCAGCGTTGCTTGAGAATGCAGCCCAAAAGCCCGGCGTAACCGGTGGAAATCGAATGCAGCATGCGCGCCCGCGGCATTTTGCGCGAGGCTTCGGCCAGCATCAGCAAAGGCGACTGCAGCGAGCGCAGGGTCCAGAAATAATTGACGAAGGACGGGTCGGCGCAATGCAGGCGATAACCTTCGCTGAGCGTCTCCCAACTGGCGCGGCTGCGCAGGACGTCGTCGAGGGTCATGTCGCCGTTGGCGATGCAATCGAGCAGCTTCTCACCCAGCTCACGTTCAGGCTGATCCGGGTGATGCAAAAAGCGATACAGGTCGGCCAGGTGCTGCGGGTCGGCTTCGCGCGGTGTGCCGCGCAGATGGGTGGGATGGGTCGCGTCCTCGAGAAACATCTCTTCGATGTGCAGCACGTTGGCCGGCACTTCGTAACGGCGTTTCTCATACGCTGAGCGCTGGCCGCCGATGAACATCACCGAAAAGGTCAACTCCGGCAGGCCGAGGATCATCTGGTGAATCCAGCTCGACACGCCGCCGCGCACGTAAGGCCAGGTGCCTTCGAGCAGCAGGCAGATGTCTGCAATCGGTGCCTCTTGCTTGTTACTCATTCCAGCTCCTCACCAACTCAGCGAACGGTGGCCGCTGGCGGGTTTTCTCGGGAAGGCTGGCGAGCAACCCGGGAATTTCGTGATAACGACCGGCCTCGAACGCCAGCTCTGCGCGAAACGGCAAGACCTGGGCCGAACCCATGCCGTTTTCTTCCGCCAGGCGCAGCAGGACTTCGGCGCGCTCGTTCTCGCCGCGCTCAAGGGCGATACGGCCAGCCAGCAGGAACAGCTCACCGCCCTCGCCCGCTGCCAAGCCCTGCTCGGCATGCTCGCTGGCCTGGTTGAGTACGTGCTCCAGCACGCTGCCTTGCGCCAGGCCGAGGTAGGCCAGTTCCCAGTACCAGCGCGCCAGCATGCTGTGGACCGGGCCTGCGGTGCGCGTACTGACATCCACCAGTTGCTCGAGGGCCATCTGGATATGCAGGTTGATATCGCTTTCCTGCTTGTCGAGCATCGAGTAGGCGAGCAGGCGCACGTCGTCGCTGGGGTCTGCCAGCGCCAACTTGAGAATGGGCACCGCTTCCTTGCCGGGCATCCGTCGCGTGGCCAACAAGGCCGACAAACGCTGGTCCGGATCGGGCGCGTGACGCAGCACATCTTGTAAGCCGCCATCGGCGAAAACCGGCTTGTGCAATTGCGCCTGCGCGCGGTACGGCAAGCTTGGAATACCAACGGCCTGCCAGGCTTGTTTGTCGCGTTTGCGCGGCAAGTACAGCGCCGGGAAGATCGCAGCCACCACACCCAAGGTGCCGATGACCGGCACAAAGAACGCCAGGCTGAAGATGAACAGCGGGCTCCACGGCAACGGCTTGCGGTAGCGCGCCGGCAGCAACAGCCACACGGCCGCGCACAGCATCAGGCAGGCGAGCCCGTGGCTGAAGGAGAAGACCAGCAATTGGTGCAATTGAGGCGCATCGAGCCACAAACTGGCCCAACTGCCCGCCTCTAACAACAAGGCTCCGCTAAACAGCCACTTGCTGATCATTCAAGCCACACTCGTTGTAAAGGAAGTTACGCAGCCCGTTGCGATCACAGCCAGGCTCCAGGTTGAAAGGCATCACCCGTACGCCCAGGCTTTCGAAGTCGCTGTCGATACCAAAGTGCTCATGCAACAGCAGACTGATACGGGCCAGGTAGCCCTCGGTGCCTTGCGGGCTGGTCAACGGCAACAACACCAACAGCAGCGCGTGGTCGCGGTTGTTGCGCACCGGCAAGTGCAGGTCCAGGCCGCGCTGGCTGCGCTCCATCAGGCGCGTCAGCTCGTCGTTGGGGCGCGTCATCTCAAACGCGAACAACCCGGCCGGCAAGGTGTGCTGCTCGATGTCCACCAGCGAGCGCTTGAGTTGCAACGTGAACTGCTGGGCGTCGGCGTCCGGCAGTTGCAGCACTTGCGGGTCGCGACGCAGCAGGTCGGCGATGTGACCGGCCAGCAGCGACAACAGGCTCAAGGTGCGGTCCTGGAACGCAAAGAACGGCATTTGCCGAACCGCCAGGATGGCCATCAGGTTGCCTTCGGCGTCGATCAGCGGGATGCACGCTTGCAGCGACGAAAACTGCGAGGAGTTGCCGGAATCAATCAATTCCTGGCGCACGCTGACCAGTTCACCGCGCTCAAGGCACAGCTTGATCAGGTCATCACCCGCGTCCAACGGGCCCATCACACCGATCATCGCCAGGGCTTGCGGCAGTATGTTTTTTTCGCTGTCGTCGACGCGGTACAACCCAGCCACGCGCAAGGCGCCGTACTGGCCGAGCATCGCTACGATGGGCTCAGCCAGCGCGATCAGGGCATCGCCTTCGACCGGCATGCCGCGCAGCTTTTCCCGCAAGCCCAGCAAGGAACTGCGCAGGCTCTGGTCGCTGCCCGCCACACGCTGCTCGAGCAGGTCATGGGAGACCCGCAGAATCTGGTGGGCGCGGGTGAATTCGTCGAGACGGTACTGACGGTATTCGTTGGCCATCTGCAGACGCTCAAGGCGACGCACCCACAGGTCCCGCACTTCACCGACGAGCATCCCGCACACCAGCACGCCGACGATAAACGACGGATCAAGCTGGGTGTAACCTTCGTGCCCGCTGCTGCGCAGCGCAAACAGCGCCGCCACCACCAGAACCGCGCTGAACAAGCCGCGCACGAAGCCATAACGTACACCTAACAGCAGCGGTGCCAGGATCGGCCAGGGGAAACCGGCATGCATCTGCAACGGGTCTTCAGGCGTGAGCCAGAAGCCGAGGCCGATCGCCAGGCCCGTCACCAGTATCGTTTCCAGCCAAGACACCGGCCCGCTGGCGCGAGGCGCCAGGCTGTAATCCATGTGTGGAGAATTCATTGCGTTCACTCGAACCGAAGGGCGCCAACAAGTTTGTCGATGACTGTTTGAGCATTGCCCGCCAGGCTTTCACGGGACCAGCCGGCGCGGGCGCCACTTTTGCTCCACAGCACACGGCCGCTGCTGGCTTCCAGCACGCGCAGGCTGATGCCGACCGCCGGCTCGCCGTCCAGGCCGTTCTTGTACTGCCACTCTTCCACGCTGCCCGCGACCACGTAATCGAGTTTCTGCTCACGGGCCCAATCGAGGGCACCGGCCAGACGCTCATTGTCGTCCATCAAGGCTTGTTCGCCCTGGGTGGTGACAGGGTAAACCCGTGGTTGCAGACCATGGCTGCTGAGCACACTGAGCAGGATCTGCTCGCTGCGCTCACCGGCTTGCGGGGTCTGCGAATAGTTGACCATCGGCACGATGCCCCACTGCGCATTGCGCGGCAGGTTCGGGCTGGTCTCACTGGTGAAGCTTGAGCAGCCGGCAACGAACAGGACTGTCAGCGCCAGGCTCAGTTTACGAATTACTTGCATAGGTTTTCTCCCGTAGAGATTCTGTAATCAGCGCCCGAAACGCACGCCGTAGCTCATGCCCAGTGTGCCGCCGGATTTACCATCCCCGCCTTGTGGCGCAGATTGGTAACCGACGGTCAGGGCCAGTTCGTCGTCACCCAGCACTTCAAAGCCGATGCCGGTGTTCATGCCGTAGTTGAAGGTTTGGTCTGTCCACTGCCAGCCTGCCGTCACGTCCACCAACCAGGTGTATTGCGGCTTGGTGCGCACCAGCGCGCCAGGGATGCCGCGACGCCAGGTGGTACCGACGTAGAGTTGGCCGTAGCGGCTTTGCAGCAGGTTGTCGGCGGTGACCGGGTCTACATCGAGAGGATCAGGCAGACCCGTGTCGGTATCTATCGACTGAGGCGTCACCTTGACGGCGCCGCCGTTGCGGCTCGACAGGTAGTCAAGCTCCCGGTCCTTCACGCTGTTCTTCTGATAATCCGCACCGCCGCGCACCGTCCAGTTAGGCCCGGCAAATTCCAGCGTGTGGTTAAGCTCAACCTTCAGCGCATGCCCGGTACCCAGCGAGTCGCCGGCACGGGTAGAGAACGAACGCTGCGCCACTTCCCAGCTCAACTGGTCCCGGGCGGTCAGGCCATGACGCCCACCGACCCAGGCTCGGTCCTGCTGGCCGAAGGCGCGCATCAAGCCGCTGTCGTCACTCTTGCGATGCCAGTCCAGGCCGGTCTCGAGTTGGTGGCTGGAACCCAGCTGCCACATGCGCGACAGGCCCAGGCCATTGCGGTCGTCGTCCTTGCGCTGGCTGGTGTCGGCGAACACCTTCCAGCTGCCGTTTTCCACCGAACGAATCAAGGTCAGGGCTGCGTTGCTTTCGTCACCGATCCTCGATGAGATGATGTCGTCGCCCTTGTAGTTGCCGTGCTCCATCTCGAGGTCGGCGTACCAGTTGTCACCCAGGTTGTGGGCGATTTCCAGGCGCGGCGCATCAAACGAGAGGCCACCGAAGTCTTGCTTCTGGTAGGACAGTAGTGCGCCTTGCGGGGTGCTTTCGTGGATCTCCACGGCTTGACGGCGCAGTTGCTCGCGCACCGACTCCGGCTGGTCGTCACCCAATGCGGTCAAGCTGACGTCCAGCGCTTCGTTGGTGCGACCCAGGCGGCTGAGTGCCTGCGCACGTTGCGCCGGGTTCAGGTCGCTGCTGGCCAACAGGGTTTCAACCTGGGCCTTGTTGCGACTGCGCAGCGCTTCCTGAATCTGCTCGTAACGGTCGACCTTGAGGCCTTGGCTACGTGCCCATTCCAGCCATTGGTCTTTCTGCGACTCCTGATTGGTCGCATCCAGCCGTGCCAGCAAGCGCTCGAACCACATCTGCTTCATCGACGGCGAACCGTCTTTCCACTTCAACAGTTCCTGCTGCGCCTTGCGTGGCGAGTAGCTGCTGGACATCAGCCGCAACCAGATTGCGTAGCGCTGGGACGAAGGTTGCAGCCCTTCAGCCTCGGGGTTGCGCAGCAGTTTCAAACGCAGCCGTTGCGCCGCATCCTGATAGCCGGCGGTGTCCAGTGCGTCGGCGTATGCCGCCTGCACCAGCCAGTCGTTCGGGGTGAGCTTGAGGTACATGCGGTACCAGGCCAAGGCGTCGGTATCACGATTCAACAACTGACTGGCGCTGGCAAATGGCAGCCAGAGCAGACGGTCTTCACGCGCATAGGCACGCCATTTGGCCAGCAATGGCTTGAGTTTCTCGGTGTTGCCCTGGTCGACATACATCCAGATCATGCGTTCGCGGAACAGGTTGTCGTTGGGATAACGTGACAGGCCCAGCAGGTACAAACGCTCGGCTTCGGCGCTATCGCCCTGCTCAATCGCCAATGCCCCCCGCACGGCCAGGACCTGGGCTTGCTCGTAGGCCTCCGGGTACTGTTTAGCGTCTTCGAGCAACGCGACCACTTGGTCCCACTCCTGCAATTCCTGGGCGAGCTGCAAGGCCTCGACCAAGCGTTGCGGGTCTTGGGCGCGTTTCCAACTGGCGACCATCAGGGCCAGGGCGCGCTGTGGGTCTCGGGTGCGATAAAGAGTGATGAGCTGGCTCTCGTCGCCGCTGACCAGCTTGCCGTTGATCGCCAGCAGGCGTTCCAACGAAACGCGCAGGTCTTCATCACGCTCCAGGTCCCACGCCAGGCTAGCGCGGGCGTGCCAATACTCAGGATCCTCGATCGAAGGGTCATCCAACTTCACGACGTCCCATGCAGCCTGCTCGTCAAACAGCTTCATCTCGGTGCCAACCCAGTCCACTCGCTCGGCCGGGGTCAGCGTGAAACGTTTGGCGTAGTCGTTGTAGACCTTGCTGCGCGCGGCGAACTGCCCTGTGTTGTCCAGGTTTTGCAGCAAGCGTGTCCACGCCAGGCGGTGCCCTGGGTATTTGCGCAGATAGGTGCGCAACCAGGCTTCGGCCTCGGCGGGCGTGCCGCGCGATTCGTGGCCGTAGACCAAGGCGTCCAGCTCGATATCGGTGAGCGCGCGCTGCTGCATGATTTCGGCGAGCAATGGGATCGAACGGTCGAAATCGAACAGTTGGCTCGCCAGGCGCCAAGCGTGCTCGCGGGTTTTCGGGTCTTCCTTGAGTTTGAGCAAGCGAATCCAATAACCCACGGCCGCTGCGTTATCGCCGCGCCATTCGCCCAGGAGCGCCATTTGCTCGAGCAATACGGGGTCATCAGGGTAGTCGACCGTCAATTGCTGGCCGGTTTCCCACGCACCGGCCAGGTCGTTGATGGCCAGGCGCACGTGGAATTCTTTCAGGGCAATTTTCGGGTTGTCCGGCTGCACCTCGCGCCACTGCTTGAGCACGCGCTGCGCCAGGTCAAAGCGCTTGGTCGCCACGGCCACATCGACGCCCTGCTCCAACCACGCCACATCGGCCGAGGACTGGGTGAGCTGGGGCAATTCGTCGGACAGCACCTGCGCGGCCTGTTCGTCGTGGCCCGCCGACAGCAAGCTGTTGAACGCCAACTGCGCATAATCACGGCGCTCGGCCGGTAGCTGGGCGTCGCGACGCAGTTGCAAGTAGATGTCCGCGGCATGCTGCGGTTGGCCGGCGGCCATGTACCACTGCGCGGCGGCTTTGAGCGAGTCGGCACGTTGCGCCGGATCGCGCGCGGCGATTTCTTCATACACGTTGGCCGCGAACTCCGGCGCCTGCAACGTCAACGCGCGCTTGGCCAGGTTTTGCAACTGCGGCATCGGCAACTTGCGGTAGTCGAAGCTACCCAGGCGCTCGGCCAGGGCCCGTTGCGCGATCAGGTCGTTGCTGCTGTCGGCGACCAGGGCATCCAGTTCCAGGCGGTAATAAGCCTGGGTTTCCGGCTGTGGCTTGGGCCACGCTTCCAGGTGCTGGCGCGCTTTGGTGTAGTCACCGAGGCGAATCAACAAATCGACCAGTTGCAGACGCAGGTGATCGTCGTCCGGGTGCGCCGTCAGCAGCAGCTCGGCATAGTTGGCCGAGACCGCATCCGGCTGGCGACCGTCAGGCTGGAACACTTCTTCACGCTGGAAGGTCGCCCACAACAGGCCACCTACGGCAACCGCCACCACCGCCAATGCCCAAGGATTGAGCAGGCGGCTGTTTTTAGTTGCAGAGGAGCTGACCATTACTCACCTGCTTCATAGGTAATTGAAAAGTCCACAGGCCGGCGGAAGCCTTGCCCGCAAATCGTTGACCATCCACTTCCACGCGGCAGGCAGTAGCCGAACGTACGGAGAAGGTCAGGTCGAATTGGCCGGCGAACGCAAAGCTCACGCGGCGCTCATCCAGGTAACGCCAGTCCAGCAGAGGCAAATTGGCTTCTTCCAGCGCCGGTCTCGGGTCTCGATCCGGGCGCAGCACCAGCAACGCCTTGTCGCTGCTCAGGGCCACGTAGCGCCCTTGCGGCAAATCGCGCACGCCGGCGATGCCCTGCGATTGCAACAGGTCCGGCCAGCCCATTTGCGCGTCCAGGCGCACGGTACGCAGTGCGTCCATCCCGCGAATCTGCCAGGCGCCATCCGCGGTGCGTGCCAGGCTCGCCTGATACAAACCGTGCAGACGGTCGAGGTAGTCGCTCATCCACAACGACATCGGCTGCTGCTCGCGCATGTAGCCATAGATCTCGTGCATGGCCTTGATCGACGCCTGCTTGGTGCTGGAATAGAAGTGGTAATAGAGGTGCAGGCCACGCAGACGGCGTGGGCTGTCGGTGAGCTGGAAGGTCTCGATCAACTCGCGGAAACCGTAATACGGGCCCTTCCACAAGTTGGTGTAGAGGTTCTCGTTGATGATCGGCGCGTAGTACTGCAAGCCGCCTGCGGTAGGGCGCAGCAGCGGGTTAAGGCCGGTCAGCGACGGATTGGCCTTGGTCATGATGGTTTCGGCACCGTTGACGTTTTTCAGGCCAGCGTCATACGCCAATTGGATGGTGCTCGCCGATGGCAGTGCATCACCTGGCCAGAACACCAATTTCACCGGCTTCTGCGGGGTGGTCAGGTTCTGGTTGATGTAGTCGCGCGAGCCAAAGATTTCGCGGCGAAAATCAATTTTGTCGTAGCCAGGCACCTTCATGTTCATGCCGTATTCCGGATTGAAGTTCTCGCGTTTCTTGGCTTTATCCGGCTGCATGAAAAATGGGTGGCTGTAGGTATGCGTGGCCACTTCAACTTTAGGGTTGGCAAAGATCTCGCGTGCAATCGGCTCCAGCTCACGGGCCAGGAAGGGGAACGCGCCGCGCGGCGAAATCTCGGCTTCGATGATCGACACCGACGTCAGGAACGGGTTGGGCTTGATGTAGTCGTCCAGCGTGTGGCGACCCGCGTAAGGCGTGCCACGCACTTCGGCGCGGGAAGGGAAGCCATCGCCATCGATGTGCACGGTCGCAATGCGCCGGCCATTTTCGGTAGTGCTGTCCGGGCGCGGCTGGCTTGGCAGGTGCAGGCTGGCCTGGAGAAACGCAAAGGGATCGAGGATCCAGCGGCTGCGCTCGTTGTTGGTTTCAAGCAGATAGGGCGCAAGTGCCAAGCCACCCCATTTGCCGACCACCACCGGCGTGAACACGTCACCGCCGGGCCCCTTCAACGACAGCGCCGCTGTCGGGCCATTGGGCATCACGGAAACGGCGGCGAGGTCACGCGAGCGCGGCACCACCGGCGCTTCAAATGCGCCCACCAGGGCTTTGTCCTGGTGAGTAACGGTCAGCACCTGCGTGGCGGGCGGCGCATCACGCTTGAGGCCAAGGCGCTTGAGCAGCAGCTTGTCTTCAATCGGCAAACCACTGAAAAACGCCACAGGCACCTGTTCGTCCAGGCGCGCATTGATGAAGCGATTAAACGCAGCCGGGTCCTGGGGCGGGCCGCTGGTCATCCATGTGACAACGCCGGCGTACAGGCCACTGAAGCTGTACAGCGGAAGCTTGCTGTCGGCCGGAAAATAATCGACGCGATAGCCCAGGTACTCCAGCAAGCCGCCGAGGTCGCTATGACCGGCAGCATCTTCCAGCGCACCTTCGCGCGGGTCGAAGATCAGCGCGATACGGCGTGGCTGAACCTCGATGCTGCTGATGCCCAGGGTGTTGAGGTCAGGCGTGCTGATATACGGGATGTAGCCTTCTTCGCGCAGGCGCTTTGCGAGCTTGCGCGCTTCTTCACGGCGCTCAGGCGGCAAGTAATCGATCGCTACCAGCGGGATGCCTTTGGCACGCAGCGGTTTCAAATGCGTTTCAAGCCATTCGCGGTCGGACTCCGAGACCGGGCGATAACGCTTGGCGGAGGCGTCCCAGCCCGCGTGAATCGACTCGACTGCCACGGCGGCGGCAACGCCATCCAGCTCGGGCAATACTTCGAAACCGCGATTGAAGAACAACTTCAATGTTGGCTGACGCTTGTGCATTTCACGCAGCAGGTTGGCTAGGCCCACGCGCTGAGCTTCACGCTGGGCTTGAGGCAGCAACTGGAAACTGTCGAGGGTGTCCAGAAATACACCGCCATAACCTTGGGCTTGCAAGGCTTTGGCGCGAGCAAATAAATGCTCACGCCAGGCTTGCGAAGTGAGGTCCATGACCTGGCTGTCCCAGGCATCGTTACGCACCGGGGAAACCGCTTTGCTCAAGCCGGCTTTGTCGAGCTCCGCCTTATTACCGTCGAATTCGCCCACGGACAAATAAGCAAAGGGTTCGCTGCCCAGCGTGCGCAAGGTTTTGACGTCGGCGGGCGTCATGTGGCCGGGCTCGACCACAGCCCAGTCGAACTGCGCCAACTCCGCCAGGGGCGGCTGATCGGCATACCAAAAGGCCACGCTGGCCGGCTGCGGCACAGTAGCGGCCTGCACAGGGGCCCCGCCAACGAACAACGCAAACGCGGCCAGCAGCCGCTCGGCTATTGCGCGGACACGCGTCCTGCGAAAAACGATTTCCATAATGCACTCTTGAAATGATTGAAACTGGGACGGCGCTAAGGTCAAACAGGTGACCGGAGGGTTACAAACTGCGAAGCAGCTGTGCCAACCCCTGGCCCACGGACGTCGGTTCCGAGAGCACGTAGCGTTGCAGCAAGCGCGTGTTATCCGCGCGGGAATGACGAATATCGCCTTGGCGTTGCGCCTGATGCGTCACCGTCAGCGCCGTACCGGTCGCACCACCCAGCTCGCTGATCAGGTCGTTCAAACTGGTCGCGCGGCTGAACCCGACATTGACCGCACCAGAGGCTGCCTCGCGGGCCTCCACGGCCTGCACGAGAATGCTCACCAGATCTTGCACGTAGACAAAATCGCGCGTTTGCCCACCGTCACCGAATACGGTAATCGGCTGCTTGGCGATTGCCCGCTGGCTGAAGATACTGATCACACCCGAGTACGGAGAGGACGGGTCCTGGCGTGGGCCAAAGATATTGAAGAAGCGAAAGATCACCGGCTCCAGGCCATGTTCACGACGATAGAAGTCCAGGTAATACTCACTGGCCAGCTTGTCGCACGCGTAAGGCGTCAGGGGAGACTTGGGGGTGTCTTCTTCAATGGCCGTGCCTTCGCCGTTGTTGCCATAGACTGCAGCGCTGGAAGCGAATACCACACGCTTCACACCCGCCTTCAGCATGGCTTGGCACACATTGAGCGTGCCGACGAAATTGCTCTGGTGGGTAGCGACAGGATCGTCCACCGACGCCTGCACCGATGCCACTGCTGCCAGGTGAACCACAGCATGGCATCCCTGCATGGCTTGCTCGACCACCGCCGTGTCTGCAACGTCACCCACGACGACATCCAAATGCGGATTCCCGATAGGCAAATTGCTCGTCTTGCCGGTCGACAGGTTATCCAGCACACGAATGCTGTAACCCTTGCCCAGCAAGGCCTCTACCAAATGCGAGCCAATAAAGCCTGCACCACCGGTAATCAAAACTCGCTTAACATCCATGGAGGTTCTTCCTGACGACTCAAGCGGAGATTTCATATAGGCAGTCCGCTAACGGTGGCACGATTAAGGCCCAGCACAGACTGACAAATCCCTCAGCCCGCTTGGTGCAATGATGTCAGTTTAATGGCTTGAAGCCATCAAAACGCCGCCGATCATGTTAGATCCGGGAGAAACTGTCAACATATCGTCTTTTATGCCGCCAGACGGTAGGCGACTTTAAATCACCGTCATTTAATTGACTCATATTCGGGTGTTTAAACGCGGTTAACGTCGATTGGGTTAGGCGAAATTTTTGCCACTTACCTGCTATCCGTTTTTTCAGACGTCCCGCCTTGTCAGTGCTTTTAAAAAATGGTGTACAGCGCTCCTGAAAAGGGATCTGCGCAACGTTTGTGGGCATAAAGCTTGTGCCTGAGGCGCAAAAGGACTGCCGGGCGCACATAAAAAAACCCCGAACAGGTCGGGGCTTTTTATCGCCTGGCATCAGGCGCGACGCCGGATCAATTAGAAAACGTTGATCGGGTAGTCGGCGAACAGACGGATTTCGTTACCGCCTACGTTGTACTGGTCAACGTTGTTGGAAACGCGCAGCCACGAGGCGCGAGCACGCAGGCTCAGGTCTTTGGCTGGACCGCTCTGGACCACGTACTTGAACTGGTTCCAGATTTCGCGCTCAGTGCCATCGCCACGGTTGGTGCCGTCGTCGATATTGGTACCGCGCACGTAGGCCACGTTGTAGGTCAGGCCCGGTACGCCGAAGGTGGCGAAGTCGATGCCGTAGCCAAGTTGCCACGAACGCTCATCCTTGCCATTGAAGTCAGACCAGTAGGAGTTGGCCAGCAGGATGGTGTTGCCACCGTCGCCGATGCCGCCAGCGTTGCGGTAGCCGCCATACAGGTAGCCGGTGTCGCCGGTGCTGCGCTGGTGAGCGACGGTGAAGCTGTGCGGGCCAACAGCCCACGTGGCGCCCAGGCTCCAGATTTTGTTGTCGCGGGCGTCAGCATCTTTCTGGTTTTCCAGGGCGAAGCTGCGGTCCAGCTTGGTTTTGTAGCCGTTGAAGTCAAATGTCAGCGACTGCTTCTCTGGCAGGGCCAGCACGTAGTTGACGTTGACGTATTGCTTCTTCAGCACGTCCTGCATGTCGGAGGCATACAGCGCGGCCGACAGGCTTTCGGTGAATTTGTAGCTACCACCGATATAGTCGATGCTTTTCAGGCGACCGCTGTCGGTGCCTTCCATGCTCTTGCGCGCTTCTTTGGTGAAGTGACCCGCGTCCAGTTGCAGACCGGCGATCTCTTTGGAGACGATCGAAGTACCGGTGTAGGTTTCCGACAACAGACGGGAGTTGTCGTACTGAAGCACAGGCACAGCCGGGAACTGATCACCGTACTTGAGCACCGTGTTGGAAACGCGGAACTTCACGGCAGCGCCGCCCTTGGCCAGGTCGTGGGGTGCCGAGCCAGGGTTGTTCGAGCCATCAGGGTTGGTAGTGCCGTTGCCCTGTTTGAAGAAGTCGATGCCGCCCGCGCCAGCGCGACCTTGACCACCGTCCAGACGGATAGCGTATTGGCCGATCACGTCCACACCCACACCCACGGTGCCTTGGGTGAAACCGGACTCGAACTTACCGATGAAGCCTTGGCCCCATTCGGCTTTGTCTTGCTTGCCGTTTTTGTAGTCACGGCTGATGTAGGCATTACGTGCGGCGATATTCAGGTGGCTGTCTTCAACAAAACCCTTGGATTGGTCCTGGTCGTTGGCCATTGCTGTCGATGCGCTCAAAATCCCCAGAGCGATCAGACTCATCCGTTGCTTCAACATTTTTTTGTATTCCTTATTTCTGGTTGAGTACGCGCTATGACACCAGGCCCCATGTCGCTTTCTGGTATCGACTGCGTCCTGAAAAAAGAAGGCCCGCGGACGCCTTAACAGGCCGCGAGCCTTTTTTTATTGGATGAGTCATGGCGGTGAGCCACAGGCGTTGGGCGCAATCCTAGTCGCGCGTTGAACTATGTGTCAATTTCGTGAATCGTCTGTATTTAGGCGAAATAATTCTAAGCAAAGGCCTATTGCTGTTCTGAAAACGACAAAAAAACACCTTCAAATGCCCTTGAAACACATCTCGTAACATATTTAGAAGTCGATACGTTTGGTAATAGATAACGCGCGCAAATGCAAAGCATTACCATTAACGTGCAGTTTTCCTCCCAAACAATTCGGATACATGCCTTCATGCCTGCCCTTCGCCTGACGCCCATCACCCTTGGGCTTTCCGTTCTGCTGTCTGCCGGTTTTGCCTGTGCGGCCACCACCTTGCCTGAAACCTCGATCAGTGCCGAAGCTGACGAAGACGACCCCCGGGTCAAGGAAACCAGCACGGCCACCCGCACCGCCACACCCGTGCGTTACGTGCCTCAGGCGATCGATTCAGTGAAGACCGAAAGCTTGCGCGCCTACGGCACCAACGACCTGGGCCAGGCGTTGAGCGGCATCCCGAACGTCAGCAGCGGCGCCGACACGCGTTTCGACAGTTTGCGCATCCGCGGTTTCGACGCGAGCAATGACTTCTACCTGGATGGCATTCGTGACGACAGCCAATACATTCGCGACCTGCATAACATCGAGCGCATCGAAGTGCTCAAGGGGCCGGCGGCAGTACTTTACGGGCGAGGCGGCCAGGGAGGGATCGTCAACCGCGTGAGCAAGCTGCCGGTCGCCGGACATAAGTCGAGCATTGAGGCCCAAGGCGGCAGCAATGATTTGCGCAGCTTGTACGCCGACCTCAGCACCGACCCCACCGATAACATCAGCCTGCGCCTGAACATGGGTAACCAGGACAACAACAGCTTTCGCGACGGTGTGAGCGGCAACCGCCAGCTCTTCGCGCCGTCCATGAGCTGGCAACTGACGCCAGACCTGAACTGGCTGGTGCAATACGAATACAGTCGCTACAACCGCACGCCCGACCGTGGCATTCCCGGAGTCAACGGGCGCCCGGCTGACGTGAGCCGCAGCACCACCTACGGCGACAGCCGCGACTACATCGACGACAAAACCCAGTCGCTGCGCTCCAAGCTCGCCTATGAGCTCAACGACAACTGGCAACTGCGCCAGACCCTGGGTGTGTTCAAGCTCGACAGCGATTTCGACAACACCTACCTCACCGCCTATACCCCGTCGACCAACCGTGTCACGCGCCAGCGCTGGCAGCAGGACCTGACCACCCTCAACATCTTCAACAACGTCGAGCTGGAAGGCGGCTTCAGCACCTTCGGCCTGGAGCACCGCTTGCTCACCGGCCTTGAACTGGGCAGCCAGCGCCGCGACCCGAAGCTGTATACCGCCACGGCCGTCGCACAAGGCGGCCGCGTCGTGCCGCCCCTGGATCTCAACCAGCCCAACCGCAACCTCAGCCACACCGGACGGATGAGCCTGCAAAGCAACAACCACACCGAAGTCGACAGTCGCGCCATTTATGTACAGGATCAACTGCGCCTGAATGACCAGTGGCAAATCCTGGCCGGCCTGCGTTATGACCGCTTCGAGGTAGACACCAAGAACAAGCTGCTCAACACCCAGCAGGCCGTCAAAAGCCACAGCACCAGCCCGCGTTTTGGCCTGGTGTGGACGCCGTTGGAACATCACTCGTTCTATGCCTCATGGAGCAAGACGTTCTCCCCTGCGGGCGGCGGCTTGATCGGCATCACCCCGAACGCCGCCGGCAGCGTCAACGACCTGAGCCCTGAGCTGACCAAGCAGAAGGAAATCGGGGTCAAGAGCGACTGGCTCGACGACCGCCTGAGCACCACCCTCGCCGTGTACGAGCTGGAACTCTACAACCGCCGCACCAGCGACCCGCTGGACCGCACCATCACCCTGCTCAGCGGCTTGCAGCGCTCTCGCGGCGTGGAGTTGACCGCCACCGGCAAGATCGTCGGAAACTGGTATGTACGCGGTGGTGTGGGCTTGCAGAATGCCACGGTCGAGAAGGACAACAACGGCTTCGAAGGCAAGCGCGTCAGCGATGTGGCCAAGCGTAACGGCAGCCTGTTCATTACCTGGAAACCGGAGATGGGCTGGTACGCGGAAACCGGCCTGACGCTGGTCGGCGACCGTTATGCCGACAGCCTCAACACCGTGGTGCTACCGGGTTATGGCCGCTGGGATGCGTTGGCGGGGTTCCGTCAGAAGGAGTGGGATGTAAGGGCGGCGCTGAACAACATCGCGGATAAAACCTACTATGCGTCGGCGACCAGTGTGGCGCAGATCCAGCCAGGGGAGCCGCGTAGCGTGGTGGTTACAGGCACCTACAGTTTCTGAGGAAAACGCGGTCAGTGTGGGAGCTGGCTTGCCTGCGAAAGTGGTGGGCCAGCCAGCGAATAGTTGGCTGGTACACCGCTATCGCAGGCAAGCCAGCTCCCACATTTGATTTCGGTGGTGCTTCAGCTATTCAACACGTCACACAACGCATGCACTTCGTCCTCACTGAACAACCCCGCCGGGTAGCGTTCACGCATCACACTGTGCAAGTCAGGCTGTTGCCTGATCTGTCGCGAACCGTTTTCCTTCAACCAGAGCCCCAGCGCATGGATCGCGTCACCATTGACCCTCAAGGGGTGGAACGTGCGCGTGTACATCGGGTTGATATCGGCGTTCATTTCAGCGCTCTCTCCTACTGCGTGAGCGGCTAACTTACTCAAGGTTTATGACAGAACTGCGCAGTCATCACCTTGGGCCACTGTGACAACAGCGATACAAGAGCTATGCCAATGTCTCGTGTTTATAGGTATGCCGATACAAAAAAGCCCGCGACCTTGCGGGGCCGCGGGCTTGCTGTTAGCGCTGAAACCGGGAAGCACCCGGCTAGCGCCAAGACACTGTTACAAGTGCACTCAATTTTTGTGCGGGGCTGGCTGTTGTTGGGTCAGGCAATGGATATTACCGCCACCCAGTAACAGTTCGCGGCCCGGCACCATCACCACTTCGTGCTGCGGGAACAGGTCCTGCAGGATTGTCTTGGCCACGCTGTCAAGCGGGTCATCGAAGCTCGGCGCAATGATGCCGCCATTGACGATCAGGAAGTTGACGTAGGAACCGGCCAACCGCACGGTCGGATTACGCTCCTGGGTCCCGTCAACCGGATCAACACCGGCGCATTCTTCCTCGGTCGCGTAAAGCGGTCCAGGGATCGGCATTTTATGCACTGTGAACGAGCGACCCTGGGCATCGGTGCTGCTTTGCAGCACGTCCATGGCGGCATGGCAGCGTGCGTAGTTCGGGTCTTGCGGGTCATCGGTCCAGGCCAGCAGCACTTCGCCCGGGCGCACGTAGCAGCAGAAGTTATCCACATGGCCGTCGGTTTCGTCGTTGAACAGGCCGTCTGGCAACCAGATAATTTTATCCACAGCCAGGTTGGCACTCAGCACCGCTTCAATCTCGGCACGGCCCAAGTGCGGGTTGCGATTGCGGTTGAGCAGGCATTCTTCGGTAGTGATCAGGGTGCCTTCGCCGTCAACATGGATCGAACCGCCCTCCAGCACAAAGCCTTCGGTGCGATAGCGGGGGGCCCGTTCGATCTCGAGGATCTTGCCGCCGACCTGCGAATCGCGGTTCCACGGCGAATACAGGCCGCCATCAAAACCGCCCCAGGCGTTGAAGTCCCAGTTCACACCGCGCACTTCGCCGCTGTTGTTGATCACGAAGGTCGGCCCGGTGTCGCGCACCCAGGCGTCATCGCTGGACATCTCCAGCACCCGGATATTCGGCACATCCAGGCGCGCGCGAGCATTTTCGTACTGGCCGGCGGAAACCGCTACGGTCACCGGTTCAAAACGTGCGATGGCCTTGGCCACCGCCACGTGAGCGGCCTGCGCTGGCTTGCCGCCCAGGCGCCAGTTGTCCGGGCGCTCTGGCCAGATCATCCAGGTTTGAGTCTGTGGCGCCCATTCGGCAGGCATGTGGAAGCCATCGGCGCGAGGGGTGCTGTGCAGGGTGGTCATGGCGATCAGGACTCCGAATGGGGGTAAAGGCCGACTTTATAACGGATATAAATCGGCTTTAAAAGCAACATAAGTTCATAGCAGATGAAGATGACAGAAAATAACCGATAACAATCGATTATTACGCGTGTTCGTCCAGCACCTTCGACAGCATGTCGACAAAGAAATCCACGCTGCGTTTGGACGTGACCATCGGCGGCTTGATCTTGAGGATGTTCAAATAATCCCCCGTGGGTTGCATAAAGATCCCCAGCTCCCGCAGGCGGTCGCATAGCAAGGCGGTCTCCTCAGTGGCCGGCTCCAGGGTGTGCCGGTCGCGCACCAATTCCAGGCCGAGATAAAACCCGGAGCCGTGGACAGCCCCCACTAATGGATGACGATCGATCAATTCTTCCAGCCGCGCCTTGAAATGCCCACCAACCACTTGGGCGTTTTCCCACAGCTTTTCTTCCTCCATCACATCCAAGACGGCCATGCCGATCCGGCAACTGACCGGGCTACCCCCCGACGATGAGAAGAAGTACCCCTCAGCCTCCAGCGCCTCGGCGATTTCGCGACGGGTGATCACCGCCCCCAACGGCTGGCCGTTGCCCATTCCCTTGGCCATGGTGATGATATCGGGCACTACGCCCTGCTCTTCAAACCCCCAGAAGAAATGCCCCATACGGCCATAACCCACTTGCACTTCATCGGCGATGCACACGCCGCCCCTGGCGCGGATAAGTGCATACACCTGCTGCAAATAGCCCGGCGGCAGGGAGATGCCGCCGGCATTGCCGTACACCGGCTCGCAGATGAACCCTGCCAGTTGGCGTTTGCTCGCGGCGATTTTCGCCAGGTTGTGTTCCACGCTTCGTACGTAATCAGGCGCACTGTCCTGCCCGCGGAACTCACCTCGATAAGTATTGGGCGCGGTCACCGGGTGCACCCAGTCCGGGCGACTGCTCAGCGCCTGGGGGTTGTCGGCAATCGAGGTGGACACCGCATCTGCCGCCACCGACCAGCCGTGGTACGCCTCGAGCACGCTGAGCATGTCGCGGCCACCGCTGTAGGCCCAGGCGAGGCGGATCGCCAGGTCATTGGCCTCGGTGCCGCTGTTGACCAGGAACACGCGGTCCATGCCTTCCGGCGCCAGCGCCAGCAAGCGCTCGGAGAACTCTGCAATCGCCGCATAGTGAAAACGTGAGTTGGTATTGAGCAGCGACCACTGGCGCGCCGCCACCGCCGCCATGCGCGGGTGGCCATGGCCCAGCACTGCCACGTTGTTGAGCATGTCGAGGTACGAACGGCCCTGCATGTCGATCAGGTGGTTGCGCCAGCCGCGTTCGATGCGCGGCGGGTCGACGTAATAGTGCTTTTGCGAACGGGCGAAACTGGCGTCGCGGCGAGCGAGCAAGGCCTCGGAGTCCAACTCGGGCTCTGCGTCGCAAGCCAGGCCCAGCAGCGCCGCCGGCGAGGGACACAGCGCCTGCCACGCCTGCGCCCGGGACGGCGTGCAGAACAGCGGCGCCGGCAAGCCAGTACGGCACAGTTGCACGGTCAGCGGGCCTTCGACCTCACCGATCACCTGCCCCTTGAGTACAGCGGCGCCAGGCTGCAACAGCGCTTTGGCACCCCACAACCGCACATTGGCTTCGCTGCTGTGCACACGCAGTTCGCCATTCACGCCGGGGCGGACGATGCCCGCAAACGGAGCCTCGATGGAGGTGCCCCGGGGCACGTGCAGCTCGACGTGCAGCGCGAACGTCTCAGGTTCATAAGCACTGTCGGGCTGCGTACGCGACAAGCGGTACTGCCCGTAGCGACTGGCCGCCAGGCCGTGCACGGCAGCTGCATCCTGCAACAAGCGCTGATCGATACCCGCCTGCTCCCAGTTGCCTGCCTCGAAATGCGGGCTGAGCACGCCCAGGTCGATCAACGCAAACTCACGTCCCACCAGGCCCGGTAGCAAGGGCGCGAAGCCTTGGCCGGCAATCGGTGCCAACGCCTGCCCGACACAGCCCAGGATCGCCGCCTCCATCAACTCAAACGGCACTGACGTCGCCACGTGGAAAATTTCCCACTCATGTGCGGCGTTTTTCAGAAGGTAGCTGTTATCCGGATCCAGGCGTTGCTGCTGCTCGCTGCTCAACACCAGCACCGCCGCCCGTGCAACGATCAGCGACCACAGCGCCTGCAATTCTTCGTGTTGCAACGGTGTCACCGCATGACAGGCCTGTATCGCCGGCAAGATGGCAAAGGGATCACCTTCGGCATGGTGCAGCAACGCGGCGCAGGTCACTGACAGATCGGCGATGCGCCAGGTGTGCACCAGATCGCCGAAATCGATCACGCCCTGAAGTTGCCAGTGACGTTGCGCATCACGCTGCCACACCACGTTGTCATCGGTGATGTCCATGTGCACCGCCTGCCACGGTAGATGATCAGCCAGGGGCCGGAGGCGGTTTTCGACCTGCCCTGCCACGTACTCCAGCGCTTCGCGGTGGGGCAGGTTTTCCAGGGTTGCCAGCAGATGGGTGATCAGCTCCCGGGCATGGCGCGGGTCCCATTGCAGCGTGCGCTCCAGGCCCGGGTGTTCGAACGGCGCCAGCGCTTGGCTCATCCGCCCACACAGATCACCAAAACCTGCAATTACCGCGCGGCCCAGATGAGGCTGATGGGTCAACAGCTGGCCATCGATATAGTCCAGCACCCGCACGTGCAGGGTTTGGCTGTCGAGGGTCAGGGTCAGCAACTCTTCACCGCTCACGGCCTTGATGACCTTGGGCACGTGCACATCGGCTTGGGCCTGCAGGGCATTGAGCGCCGCGTGCTGGGCCTGCAGCTCAACGGCAGCGTAGTCACCGCGGCAGATTTTCAGAACAAACCGGCCGCGGGGGCTGTCGACTCTGTAGTTGAGGTCCTGCTGGCTCCCCAACGAGTGCAGCGTGCCCGTCAGGCCGTAATGCTCCTCGAGCAGCCGAGCCGCCTGATCGGGGCCAACTTGCGGGCAGGGTAGACTGGCGCGATGGATCAGGGTGGCGAGCAACATGGAGGGTAGCCTCGGTTTTTTAGGGGTGTATATCGCCATTTTTCAGGGGGGTTAGGCAACCCCCGAAGCATGCCGCGCTTGCACCACCCCACCGCACAACTCAAGCTATGCTCCATTCGTTTACTGTCTGTCTAAGGAAAAGGCCCTCCGACATGCGCATTCTCATCACCGGTGGTGCTGGTTTTATCGGCTCCGCCCTGATTCGCCACCTGATTCAACACACCGAGCACGAAGTGCTCAATCTGGACAAGCTCACTTATGCAGGCAACCTGGAATCGCTGAGCAGCATCGCGGGCAATAGCCGTTATGAGTTTGTTCAGGCCGACATTATCGACCAGGCCACCGTCAGCGCCGTACTGACGCGTTTCGAGCCCCAAGCTATCATGCACCTGGCGGCCGAATCCCATGTTGACCGTTCGATTGACGGGCCCTCGGACTTTATCCAGACCAATATCGTCGGCACCTACAGCCTGTTGGAAGCTGCTCGTGCTTATTGGCACACGTTGGCAGAACCCGCCAAGGGCGCCTTCCGCTTCCATCACATATCTACTGACGAAGTGTATGGCGACTTGCATGGCGTAGACGATCTGTTCACCGAGACTACGCCGTACGCGCCCAGCTCACCCTATTCGGCCAGCAAAGCTGCGTCCGACCACTTGGTGCGCGCATGGCAGCGCACCTACGGCCTGCCAGTATTGCTGACCAACTGTTCAAACAACTACGGGCCATTCCACTTCCCCGAGAAGCTGATTCCACTGGTGATACTGAATGCACTCGCGGGCAAGCCGCTACCGGTCTATGGTAATGGTTTACAGGTACGCGACTGGCTGTTCGTCGAAGACCACGCCCGCGCCCTGCTCAAAGTGGTGACAGAGGGCATGGTAGGCGAGACCTACAATATCGGCGGCCATAACGAGCAGAAGAACATTGATGTGGTGCGTGGTATCTGCGACCTGCTGGAAGAGCTGGCACCGCAACGCCCGACAGGTGTAGGGAAATTTACCGACCTGATCACCTTCGTGAAGGATCGACCGGGTCACGATCAGCGTTACGCAATTGACGCCAGCAAGATCGAACGTGAGCTAGGCTGGGTTCCTGAGGAAACCTTTGAGAGCGGCTTGCGCAAGACTGTGCAGTGGTACCTCGAAAATCTGGAGTGGTGCCGCAGGGTCCAAGACGGCAGTTATCAGGGTGAACGATTGGGCAATACCGACATGAAGGATCTGATTGCATGATGAAGGGAATCGTATTGGCGGGGGGCTCAGGTACCCGTTTGCACCCCATTACCTTGGGCGTGTCCAAACAACTGCTGCCGGTGTATGACAAACCGATGATCTATTACCCGATCTCGGTGCTGATGCTGGCGGGAATCAAGGACATCCTGGTGATTTCCACCCCGGCGGATTTGCCGCAGTACCGCAATCTGCTCGGGGATGGTAGTCAGTTTGGCGTACGGTTCAGCTATGCAGAACAGCCATCTCCCGATGGCCTGGCGCAGGCCTTTATTATTGGCGAAGAGTTCATCGGGGATGATCCGGTTTGCCTGATCTTGGGCGACAACATTTTCCATGGTTCGTATTTCGGCGACCAACTACGTGCAGCAGCTAAAAGGCCCTCCGGTGCCACGGTATTCGGTTACTGGGTCAAGGACCCGGAGCGTTTTGGCGTGATTGATTTCGACAAGGAAGGCCGGGCCCTCTCCATCGAAGAAAAGCCTCTCAAGCCAAAGTCACCCTATGCCGTGACCGGTCTTTACTTCTACGACAACGACGTGATCGAAATCGCCAAAGCGGTCAAACCCTCACACCGGGGTGAGCTTGAGATTACGGATGTTAATAACGCCTACCTCAATCGCGGCGACCTTCATGTGGAACGATTCGGCCGAGGCTTCGCCTGGCTCGATACAGGAACTCACGACAGCCTTCTAGAGGCCTCACTTTATGTACAGACGATTGAACATCGTCAGGGCCTGAAAGTGGCATGCCTGGAAGAAATCGCTTATCAGAATCGCTGGATTAATCGTGAGTATTTGCTGGAGCGGGCCAAATATTTTGGCAAGACCGGCTATGGTAAATACTTGCTCACCCTTGCAGGGGATAATCCATATGAATGTATCCGCCACTGAGTTGCCCGGTGTATTAATCATCGAGCCGAAGGTATTTGGCGATGAACGCGGTTTTTTCTATGAAAGTTTCAATGCCCGGGACTTCGCGAAAGCTACCGGGTTACAACAGCAGTTCGTGCAGGACAACCACTCACGCTCGCAGCAAGGAGTCCTGCGCGGACTCCATTACCAAGTGGAGCATCCCCAAGGCAAATTGGTGCGCGTGACCGCAGGTGAAGTGTTGGACGTGGCGGTGGACATACGTCAAAGCTCACCAGCTTTTGGCAAATGGGCAGGCGTGCGGTTGTCGGCCAATAATAGCCGCCAGCTATGGATTCCACCGGGATTTGCTCATGGTTTTGTAGTGCTCAGCGATTACGCTGAATTCCTCTACAAGACGACTGATTACTATACCCCCTCTTCAGAGCGATGCATTCGCTGGGACGATGCTGATCTCAACATTGATTGGCAACTCAACGGCCCGCCGATCTTGTCCGTCAAGGATCAAAACGGCAAAAGCCTGAGAGATGCGGACCTGTTCGCATGACCTCCGCTCTAAAGATCCTGATCACCGGCCAACACGGCCAAGTCTCCCGCGAACTGCAACTTCGGCTCCAGGACCTCGGCGATCTCATCGTTCTCGGCCGCGACCAACTCGACCTGGCCAACCCCGACCAGATCCGCCAGCAAGTCCGCGCCCATCGCCCTGACTTGATCATCAACGCCGCGGCCCATACGGCTGTCGATCAAGCTGAAAGCGAGCCGGACGTAGCGTTCGCGATCAACGCCATCGCCCCCGGCGTTCTCGCGGAGGAAGCCAAAGCCCTGGGCATCCCGTTGATCCACTACTCCACCGACTACGTGTTCGACGGCAGCAAACCCGCCCCCTACACCGAAGCCGACACGCCGAACCCGCTGGGCGTCTATGGCCAGAGCAAACTGGCGGGCGAGCAGGCGATTACGGCCGTTGGCGGCAAATACTTGATCCTGCGCACCAGCTGGGTCTACTCCAGCCACGGCAAGAACTTCCTGCTGACCATGCAGCGCCTGTTAAAGGAAAAGCCGCAGATGCGCATCGTCGCCGACCAAATCGGCGCGCCAACCTGGGCCGGCAGCATCGCCCACAGCACGCGTGGGTTGATCGAGCGCTGGCAGGCGGGCGAGCCGGGGGAATGGGGTGTCTATCACTTGACCGCCAGAGGCGAAACGTCGTGGTTCGGGTTTGCCGAGGCGATTGGCGAGCATCTGCGCACGCAAGGCAACGCCTGCGCTGAACTGGAGCCGATCCCTGCCAGCGCCTACCCGACGCTAGCCAGGCGCCCATTGAACTCGCGTCTCGATTGCAGTCGCCTGCAGCAGCAATGGCACATCAGCCAACCGCCGTGGCAAGACGCATTGCGCGAGTGTCTTGCAGGGCAGCACTAGGCATAATGCGCCTGTACCCACAGGCGCACGAATCCCATGACTCCACCCCTCCCGCGTAGACCCCGCTGGCGTAGCCTCGCCCTGTTGGCGTTGTGCCTGGCACCGCTGCTGTGGCCGCTGGAGCACCTGGCCGAGCGTTATTACCGCAGTGAGCTGGCCGGCCAGAATCGCCAGACCCTTGACCTGTACGTGGCCAACCTGCTGGGCACCCTGCACCGCTACGAAGTACTGCCACAAATTCTTGGCGACCTGCCGGCCTTGCGCACGGCACTTGGCGCGCCCCAGGTCAGCACCAACCTGGTCAACGCCAACCTGCTGCTCAAGGACGTCGCCGCCCAGGCCGGGGTGGAGGTGATGTACCTGATGGACACCTCCGGCAAGACCCTCGCCGCCTCCAATTGGGATAAACAAGACAGCTTTGTCGGGCGCAATTTCTCGTTCCGTCCCTACTTCAGCGAAGCCATGGCCGGGCGCCTGGGGCGGTTTTTCGGGTTGGGCACCACGTCGGCCAAGCGCGGCTATTTCTTCGCCGCCGCCGTGCGCGATGGCGATAAAATCATCGGCGTGCTGGTGGTCAAGGTCGACCTGGACCACACCGAAAGCCTGTGGGGCAACACCCCGGAACAACTGCTGGTCACCGACCATAACGGCGTGGTGATTCTCACGTCGCGGCCACAGTGGCGATTCCGTGCCACCCGGCCGCTGACGGCTGAAGAGCGCCAGGCCATCATCGCCATCCAGCCCTACCCCACCCGCGATCCCCAGCCGCTGAGCCTGAGCAGCACCGCCTGGCTTCGCCAATCTACGGCCATCGCCGAGACCGGCTGGAACGTGGAAATCCTCGCGCCACGTTCGTTGATCAACCGCCCGGTACGCACGGTCGTTGCCGTGGGTGGCGCCACGCTGTTGGTGTTGATGCTGTTACTGGGCTTGATGATGCAACGCCGCCGCCATTACCTGGAACGCATCGCCTTTGAAGCCAAGGCCCGGCGCGAGCTGGAAGCGCGAGTGGTCGAACGGACCAGTGACCTTGAAGGCCTCAACCGGCGCCTGAAACAGGAAGTGCTGGAACGCGAGCACGCTCAGCAGGAGCTGGTGCGTGCCCAGGACGACCTGGTACAGGCCGGCAAACTGTCGGCGCTGGGCACCATGTCGGCGAGCATCAGCCACGAACTCAACCAGCCTTTGGCAGCGATTCGCAGCTATGCGGAAAACGCCGAAATCCTGCTCGACCACGAGCGCACCAGCGACGCGCGGGGCAACCTCAAGCTGATCAGCGAACTGACCGGGCGCATGGCCTCGATCATTGCCCACTTGCGCGCCTTTGCCCGTCGCGACCGGCATGCGCCCGAAAGCGTAGCCCTGCAACCGGCACTGGACGATGCGCTGGCCTTGCTGGCCAAGCGGCGTCGGTCGATGGAGGTGGAGCTGATCCGCGATTTGCCGGAGGCAACATTGTGGGTACAGGCCGGCGAAACCCGGTTACGCCAGGTGCTCGGCAACCTGCTGGCCAACGCCCTCGACGCCCTCACCGAAAAAGGCCCGCCGCGCAAACTCTGGCTGAGTGCCGAAACCACCGAGCAGGGCGTCAACCTGTACATTCGCGACAACGGACCGGGCTTTTGCATGGAGGCCCTGGGCCGCGCCAGCGAGCCGTTCTATACCACCAAGACCCGCACCCAGGGCCTGGGGTTAGGGCTGGCGATCTGTGAAACCCTGATGCGCGCCTTTGGCGGTGAACTGCTGTTTGCCAACCACAAGGAAGGCGGCGCGCTGTTAACCTTGAAATTGCGTGCCGGCTCGCCTGGCGTCAGTCTGCAACCGTCCGAGGACCGCAGTGTATGAGTATCGATAACCAGATTCAGGTGGTGTTGATCGACGACGATCCACACCTGCGTCAGGCCCTGTGCCAGACCCTGGACCTGGCCGGGCTGAAAGTCCTGACCCTGGGCGAAGCCACCGGCCTTACCGCGCGCCTGTCGCGGGATTGGCCGGGCGTGGTGGTCAGCGACATCCGCATGCCCGGCATGGACGGCCTGGAGTTGCTCGCCGAACTGCACGGCCAGGACCCGGACCTGCCGGTGCTGCTGATCACCGGCCACGGCGATGTACCGCTGGCGGTGCAAGCCATGCGCGCCGGGGCGTATGACTTCCTCGAAAAGCCCTTCGCCAGCGATGCCTTGCTCGACAGCGTGCGCCGCGCCCTGGCCTTGCGCCGCCTGGTGCTGGACAACCGCAGCCTGCGCCTGGCCCTCAGCGACCGCCAGCAATTGAGCACACGCCTGGTGGGGCACTCGCCACAAATGCTGCGCCTGCGCGAACAGATCGGTGCACTGGCGGCGACCAGAGCCGATGTGCTGATCCTCGGCGAAACCGGCGCCGGCAAAGAAGTGGTGGCGCGCGCGCTGCATGACCTATCGAGCCGCCGCAGCGGTCCGTTTGTGGCGATCAACGCAGGCGCTTTGGCCGAATCCGTGGTGGAAAGCGAGCTGTTCGGCCATGAACCCGGCGCGTTTACCGGCGCGCAGAAACGCCGGATCGGCAAATTCGAATTTGCCAACGGCGGTACTTTATTCCTCGATGAAATCGAAAGCATGAGCCTGGATGTACAGGTCAAACTCTTGCGCCTGTTGCAGGAGCGCGTCGTCGAGCGCTTGGGCGGCAATCAGCTGATACCGCTGGATATCCGCATCATCGCCGCGACCAAGGAAGACCTGCGCCAGTCCGCCGACCAGGGCCGTTTCCGTGCCGACTTGTATTACCGCCTCAACGTCGCGCCGCTGCGTATTCCACCGCTGCGTGAGCGCGGTGAAGATGCGCTGATGCTGTTCCAGCATTTTGCCGATGAAGCCAGCAGCCGCCACGGCCTGCCGCTGCACGAGCTGCAACCGGGCCAGCGCGCGCTGCTGCTGCGTCATAGCTGGCCGGGCAACGTGCGCGAGCTACAAAACGCTGCCGAACGCTTCGCCCTGGGCCTGGAACTGGCGCTGGATAACACACCGGACAATCCATCGGCCGGTGTCCTGACCTCCACGCCCGGCGGCCTCAGCGAGCAAGTCGAGCAGTTCGAAAAAAGCCTGATCGCCGCCGAACTGACCCGCCCGCACAGCTCTATGCGTAGCCTGGCCGAAGCCTTGGGCGTACCGCGCAAAACCTTGCACGACAAACTGCGCAAGCACGGCCTGAACTTCGCCAACCAAAGTGGCGACGACGAATGACCGCTCCCACCCGCCAAGAGGCCCCCATGAGCCGCGACAGCCGTTACCTGGAATCCATCCTTCACCACGACATCCCCCTCACCCGGGAAATGGGTCTCAAGGTGCTTGATTGGCAGCACGGGCAGCTGGAATTGCACCTGCCCTTGCAACCCAATATCAACCATAAGAGCACCATGTTCGGCGGCAGCCTGTATTGCGGTGCAGTCCTGGCGGGCTGGGGTTGGCTGCACTTGCAGCTGCGTGAAGAAGGGATTGAAGACGGGCATATCGTGATTCAGGAGGGGCAGATCAGCTATCCGCTGCCGGTCACGCGGGATGCGACGGCTGTTTGCGCGGCGCCGGAGGACAAGGTGTGGAAACGCTTTGTGGCGACGTATAAGCGTCATGGCCGTGCGCGGTTGGCGTTGGAGACATGGATTGTGAATGAAGGCAGTGAGGAAAGAGCGGTGGCTTTCACCGGTCAATACGTCCTGCACCGCTAAAAGCAATCATGCAAAACCAACTGTGGGAGCTGGCTTGCCTGCGATAGCGGTCTGACAGTCACCGTTTCAGTGACTGAACCACCGCCATCGCAGGCAATCCAGCTCCCACATTGAATGTATGGTGGCCTTAGGACCGGGCCAGGGTCAGCAACCGCTCACGCCAGGCCGCCTTCGCCGGCAACGCCAAAAAGAACGGGTTCAGCAACGATGCCCGCGCCGGATAACTGAACGGCGCGCCGTTCAACTCCAACACCTCGCCCCCAGCCCCTTCCAGCACGCCCTGAGCCGCCGCAGTGTCCCACTGTGAAGTGGGTGCCAAACGCGGATAACAGTCGGCGCTGCCTTCGGCCAACAGGCAAAACTTCAACGAACTGCCGATATTCGCCAGTTTCAGCTCACCCAAGCCTTCGCTCAAACCGTCCAGCAAACGTTCCTGCTCAGGGCTTGTATGGCGACGGCTGGCGACCACAGTAAATGACTCACCCGCCGCCGGCGCGGCGCGCACCTGAATCTGTTTGGGCGCTTCATTGACGTCCGAACGCCAAGCGCCCAGGCCCGCGCCACCGAAATAACAACGCCCGTTGGTGGGCATCGACACCACGCCAAACACCACGCGGCCTCGTTCAATCAGGGCGATATTGACGGTGAACTCTTCGGTGCCGGCGATAAACTCCTTGGTGCCGTCCAACGGGTCAACCAACCACCAGCGCTCCCAGCCGGCACGCACGCTCTGGTCGATGTCGGCGTCTTCCTCGGACAGCACCGGAATGCTCGGGTCCAGCGCGGTCAGGCCTGCCAGGATCAGATGATGCGCGGCCAGGTCCGCCGCCGTCACCGGCGATTCGTCGGCCTTGGAAGTCACCGCCACATCGGCGCGCCAGTACGGCATTATCACTTCACCCGCCTGGCGTGCCAGTTCGATCACAGGGGCAATAAACGCGTGGCCTAAAAACAGTTCGCTCATGCAGTAAACGCTCCACGCTGGGTCAACAGGTCTCGTACCAGGTACAGCGCGGCCAGGGCGCGGCCTTCGCTGAATTGCTCGTTTTGCGCAAGCATCGACAGCTCGCGCAGGTTCACCCGGTCCACACGCATCGGCTCAGGTTCATCGCCTTCAAGGCGTTCCTCGTAGAGGTCGGTGGCCAGCACCACCTGGATTTTCTGACTCATGTAACCGGGCGACAATGACAACTCGGTAATGTGTTCCAACTGCCGCGCGCCGTAGCCGGCTTCCTCCTTGAGTTCGCGATCGGCTGCCGCCAGCACATCTTCACCGGGTTCGATCAAGCCCTTGGGCAAGGACAGCTCATACTCGTCGGTGCCACCGCAGTATTCTTCAATCAGCAATGCATGATCCTCATCGATCATCGCCACGATCATCACCGCGCCGTAGCCGGCACCGCGGCCCACAAGGCGTTCGTAGGTCCGTTCAACGCCATTGGAAAAGCGCAATTGCACTTCCTCCACGCGGAACAAACGGCTACTGGCGACTATTTCGCGGGCGAGGACGGTGGGTTTCTGGCGCATAAACGGCTCCTTGGCGTGATCGGGTTACTATACCGTGGCTTTTCCGATTGTCTGTGTCGGATATCTTTACTTACATGAGAACGCCCCATGCCCGCTTTGCCCTGGCACGCCATCGACACCGTCCTGCTGGACATGGACGGCACCCTGCTCGACCTGCATTACGACAACCATTTCTGGATGGACCACCTGCCCCAGCGGTACGCCGAGCTGCACGGGGTGAGCCGCGCCATGGCCGAGATGGAGTTGCAGCCCCTGTTCGAGCGTAACGCTGGACACTTGCCATGGTATTGCCTGGATTTCTGGAGCGCGGAGCTGAAGATCCCGGTGCGCGAACTCAAGCTGGAGACCGCCCACTTGATCGCCCTGCGCCCCGATGCCGACACGTTCCTGGCGGCCATCAAAAGGGCCGGCAAGCGTGTGATCCTGATCACCAACGCGCATCGTGATTCACTGTCATTGAAGCTGGAACGCATTGAACTGGCGCCGTATTTCGAACGGTTGATCAGCTCCCACGATTACGGTTTCGCCAAGGAAAACCCGCAATTCTGGGATGCCCTGCAAGCCGACATCAACTTCGACCCCGCCCGCAGCCTGTTTATCGACGACACGTTGCCGATCCTGCGCAGCGCCCAGGCGTTTGGCGTGGGGCATTTGCTGGCAGTGAAAGAGCCGGACAGTAAGAAGGGGCCCAAGGACACAGCTGAATTCGCAGCGGTGGGTGATTACCGAGATCTCATTGTCGGACTCTGACCCCCAAGTGGGAGAAGATCCATGTGGGAGCCGGGCTTGCCCGCGATGCAGGCACCGCGGTGTTTAGCTCCAACCGAGGCGATGCTATCGCGGGCAAGCCCGGCTCCCACACAAGCCCGCTCCCACATTTAGGCCTTCGTATTACTTGGGAATACGCAGTGTCTGGCCTGGATAGATCTTGTCCGGATGGGACAACAGCGGCTTGTTCGCCTCGAAAATCTTGTTATACAGATTGGCGTTACCGTACACCGAGAGAGAAATAGCACTCAGCGTGTCGCCCTTTTTCACGACTACAAAAGTGGCAGCCTCGACAGCCGGCCCCGTTACAGTGATCTGGTCATCCACACTGGCCACACCGGCAATATTGCCCAGCGCCAGCAGAATCTTCTCTTTCTCTTCCTGGGTGGCGACTTCACCGGTCACCGTCACCTTGTCGCCATCTACCGTGGTCTGCACGCTCGGATTACCCAGACCCACTTTGGACACGTGGTCCTTCAACTGCTCACTGGCGTTTGCATTGCCCGGCGTCAACAGGTCGACAATCTTTTCGCCAGCTTCCTTGATAAAGCTAAAAATGCTCATAGTGCGCTCTCCTTGGTTTTTGATTTCCAGATGCCCAAGACTAGACCAGTCCTGTGGACTTGGGTTCCAGCCCGACCCAAGACCCAAACGCGCTAGAATCCCCCCGCCATTGGAATAAGCCCTGGAGCGAAGATGGACATCAAACAGCTGAAATTCCTCATCGCCCTCGACGAAACCCGTCACTTCGGCCAGGCGGCGGCGCGCTGCCACATCACCCAACCGACTCTGTCGATGCGATTGCGCAACCTGGAAGAAGAGCTTGATCTATCGCTGGTCAACCGTGGCCAGCGCTTCGAAGGTTTTACCGCCCCCGGTGAGCGGGTGTTGGCATGGGCTCGCACGGTGCTAGCGGCATATGACGGCTTGCAGGCCGAAGCGGCAGCCTGTCGCGGCAACCTGGTGGGTACGTTGCGCCTGGGCGTGGTGCCGTTGTCGAGCTTCGATCCCTTGGCGTTGATGCAGCAACTGCATAAAGAACACCCGAGCCTGCGCTTCGAGCTGTCGGCGCTCAGCTCTGAACAGATCCTTGAACAATTGGCGAGCAATCGGCTGGACCTGGGTGTGTCTTACCTCGAACGCCTGGACAACGAACGCTTCGACTCGCTGGCGTTGGGCGAAACCCGTATGGGCCTGCTTTACGACCAGCGCTTCTTCAGCTTTGGAGATACGCCGTTGAGCTGGGAAGCGCTGATCGAACTGCCCCTGGGCATGCTGACCAGTGGCATGCACTTTCGCCAGTCCATCGACCACAACTTCCACAGCCGTGGGCTCAACCCGCAGCCGTTGCTGCAGACCGATGCCGTCCATCAGTTGTTACAAGCTGTGCATGGCGGCCTCTGCTGTGCGGTGATGCCGCTGGATGGGGGCTTGGACGCGCTCACCGAACATCTGCGCCTGCAGCCGATCGAAGACGCCCATACACTGGCCCGCCTGGGGTTGATCATGCGCCGCAGCGCGCCGCGTTCAGCGTTGGCGGAGGCGTGTTTCGCGCTGTATCAGAAATCGCAAATCGAATCTTGATCGACGTCATCTATCGGCGGATCAGTACTGGCAATTAGACGTGACGCTTTGTCGCGCCTAGTCTGAGCACTGATCAATCCGTCGGTGGTACTGCCCCATGAACGCCAAGCGTCCAGTCTGCGCGGCGCCCGCTGTTGAAGCGCCTGCGCCCTCCGCCAGCCAGAGCTACCAGTTTTGCAACCTCGAACACACAGAAGTCGCCAGTACTGCATTGGCGGAAGAAGTGGCGTTGGCGATTGCCTATAACGACATCAGCCAGGCGGTCATGCTGGTAACGCCCACCGACCTGGAAGACTTCATCGTCGGCTTCAGCCTCGGAAGCGGCATTATCGCCGACGTTAGCGACATATATGATCTTAAACTCAGCGGTTCGGGCTCGGCCCAATACGCTCAGGTGCAGATCTCCAGCCGTGCCTTCTGGAACCTCAAGCAGCAGCGCCGCCAGTTGGCCGGCACCAGCGGCTGTGGCCTGTGCGGCGTGGAAGCGGTGGAGCAAGCCTTGCCAGACCTGCAAGTGCTGCCCGGCGCACCCTTGCCGCCTGCCGAATGGCTCGACGGCCTGCGCCAGCGCATCAGCGCGTTCCAGCCCTTGGGCCAATACAGTGGCGCGGTGCATGCGGCGGTGTTTATGAACGGCCAGGGCGAATTGCTGCTGGGCCGTGAAGACATCGGCCGGCATAACGCCCTGGACAAGTTGATTGGCGCACTCATCCGTCAAAAGATCCCGACTGACGGCGGCCTGGCGATTGTCACCAGCCGTTGCAGCCTCGAATTGATACAGAAAGTCCTGCGCGCGGGCATCCAGACCCTGGTAAGCCTGTCTTCACCCACCGGCCTGGCCCTGCAATGGGCGCGCCGACACAACCTCAATCTCATCCACCTGCCGCAGAAAAGCGCGCCGCGGGTCTACAGCCCTGCGATGGAGTACCAGCCATGAGCAATCATCACCAAGCCGACCAAACCCCGACCCCACGCTACAAGCCCTATAAAGGCCCGGCGGGCGGCTGGGGCGCACTGATCAGCGTGGCCCAGGCGTGGCTGACCAGCGACAACGCGCTGAAAAACCTGCGCATGATGCTCAAGACCAACCAGAACGGCGGTTTCGACTGCCCGGGCTGCGCCTGGGGCGACTCGCCGGAAAGCGGCATGGTCAAGTTCTGCGAAAACGGCGCCAAGGCGGTGAACTGGGAAGCCACCAAACGTCGCGTGGATGCAGCGTTCTTCGCTAAGCACAGCGTCAGTGCCTTGATTGAACAGAGCGACTATTGGCTGGAATACCAGGGCCGCCTGACCGAGCCGATGCGCTATGACGCCGAAACCGACCGCTACCTGCCCATCAGTTGGGAAGCGGCCTTCGACTTGGTCGGCAAACACCTCAACGCCCTGCCTAGCCCGGACATGGCCGAGTTTTACACCTCGGGCCGCGCCAGCAATGAAGCCGCGTACCTGTACCAGTTGTTTGTACGCGCCTACGGCACCAACAATTTCCCGGATTGCTCGAACATGTGCCACGAGGCCAGCGGCGTGGCCCTGGCGCAGAGCGTGGGCGTGGGCAAAGGCACCGTGACCTTTGATGACTTCGAACATGCCGACGCGATTTTTGTCTGGGGCCAGAACCCCGGCACCAACCACCCGCGCATGCTCGAGCCGCTGCGCGAAGCGGTTAAACGCGGCGCCCAAGTGGTGTGCATCAACCCGCTGAAAGAGCGCGGCCTGGAACGCTTCCAACACCCGCAACACCCGCTGGAAATGCTCACCAACGGCGACAAACCGACTAATACCGCGTACTTCCGCCCGGCGCTGGGTGGCGACATGGCAATTCTGCGCGGCATGGCCAAGTTCCTGCTGCTGTGGGAACGCCAGGCCCAGGCCGAAGGCAAGGAAGCGGTGTTCGACCACGACTTCCTCAACGAACACACCGCTAATGTGCTGGATTACCTGGGCAAGATCGACGACACCTCTTGGGATGAAATCGTCGAGCAGTCCGGCCTGACCCTGGTCGAGATCGAGCAAGCGGCGCGCATGTACGCCAAAGGCAAGAACGTGATCATGTGCTGGGCGATGGGCATCACCCAGCACCGCCACTCGGTGCCGACCATCCAGGAAATCGCCAACCTGATGCTGCTGCGCGGCAACATTGGCCGCCCTGGCGCCGGCCTGTGCCCGGTGCGCGGTCACAGTAACGTGCAAGGCGACCGCACCATGGGCATCAACGAGCGCCCACCGGTGGCGTTTCTCGATTCCCTGGAGCGACGTTTCCAGTTCCAGGTGCCGCGTGACAACGGCCACAACGTGGTCGAGGCGATTCACGCCATGCTCGAAGGCCGCTCCAAGGTGTTTATCGGCCTGGGCGGCAACTTCGCCCAAGCTACGCCGGACAGCCCACGCACCTTCGAAGCCTTGCGCAATTGCGACCTGACCGTACAGATCAGCACCAAGCTCAACCGCAGCCATCTGATGCACGGCAAAGACGCACTGATCCTGCCGTGCTTGGGCCGTACCGACATTGATATGCAGGCCGATGGCCCGCAAGCGGTAACGGTAGAGGACTCGTTCAGCATGGTGCACGGCTCCAACGGCCAACTGCAGCCGCTGTCGAAGCTGATGAAATCGGAGCCGGCAATCCTCGCGGGCATTGCGGCCGCCACCCTGGGTAGCAAACCCGTTGATTGGAATTGGCTTGTGGCGGACTACGGGCGTATCCGCGACCTGATCGCCGACACCATTCCTGGCTTCAAGGACTTCAACGAGAAGATCAAAAATCCGGGCGGTTTCTACTTGGGTAATTCCGCAGGTGCGCGCCGCTGGAACACGCCGTCGGGCCGCGCCAACTTCCGCCCGAACATCCTGCCCAAAGACCTGATCCACGAGCGCACCCACGCCACCGGCCGGATACCGGACCTGATCATGCAGTCGATGCGCTCCCACGATCAGTACAACACCACTATTTATGGCCTGGACGATCGCTACCGTGGGGTCAAAGGCCAGCGCGACGTGCTGTTCGTCAACGAAGCCGACATCATCCGCCTGGGCTTTAAGCCGGGGCAGAAGGCTGACATCGTATCGCTGTGGGAAGATGGGCGTGAACGCCGCGTGAAAGGCTTTACCTTGCTGGCGTTTGATATTCCGGCGGGCCAGGCTGCGGCTTACTACCCGGAAGTTAATCCACTGGTGCCGCTGGAAAGCACCGGGGATGGCAGCCATACGCCGACGTCGAAGTTCGTGGCGATCCGCTTGGAATCGGCAAGTGACAATGGCTTGATCATGGCCCGCTCGGCGTAATGCCCGCTCATTACAACCATGAATTCCGGGCACAAAAAAGGCCGCTTTTGCATAAAAGCGGCCATTCCCAAGTAGCTAAAGACTCACTAATTCGACTTAAGTTCCCCAGCTAAAACAGTAACTTAGCGAATTGTGTACAACTCGTGTTACTGGTCGGATTTCTATTGTCACAATGTCGACACAGCCTCAGGATCGCGCCGTCATCCTCTTGAGGTCTCCCTATGAAGTTCTCCTCGATTCTCTTGTTGTCCCTTGGCCTGGTCAGTGGCGCAGCCATGGCTGGTGGCACCACCGAAGCCGGTGTGGGCGGCGCATTGGGCGGGGTACTCGGTTCGGTTGTTGGCCAGTCGATCGGCGGCAACACGGGCTCGGCCATCGGCGCAGCCCTGGGCGGCGCGGGCGGCAGTGCGGTGGGTGCCGACAAACGCAGCCGTGGCGAAGCAGCCATCGGTGGCGCCTTGGGCGCAGCGGGCGGCAACGTGGTTGGCCGCAGCATGGGCGGCAACACCGGTAGCCTGATCGGCGCAGCCGCCGGCGGCGGTGCGGGTGGCGCACTGGGTAACTACATGGGTAACAAGAGCGATGACGACGACCGTCGTTCGCGTAGCCGTGATAACCGTCGGTATGACCGCGACGATCACCGTGGACGCGGGCATGCCTATGGGCATCGCAAGAACAAGCATCACTACCGTCACCGGTAAGTCAGCGGTCTGAACACCACTGCAAAAACCATGTGGGAGCGGGCTTGCCCGCGATAGCGTAGTGTCAGGCGACACTTTTTAACCTGAACTACCGCTGTCGCAGGCAAGCCAGCTCCCACAGTTGGCCTTCATTGTTTGCATGATCGTGGGTCAGGCCACCAACCGCTGCAACGCCTCGCGCAGCGAACCCGGAATCGTCACCGGCTGGTTCGACCCGCGATCCACAAACACATGCACAAAGCGCCCCGCCGCACAGGCTTCTTCCTCGCCTGCCTTGAACACCGCCAATTCGTACTGGACTGAGCTGTTACCCAACTTGCCCACCCGCAGGCCGATTTCGATGCGCTCGGGAAAAGCGATCGACGCAAAATAATCACACGCCGAACTCACCACAAACCCCACTACTTCACCGTCATGAATATCCAGGCCACCTTGTTCGATCAGGTAGGTATTCACCGCTGTGTCGAAGAAGCTGTAGTAAGTCACGTTGTTCACATGGCCATACACATCGTTGTCGTGCCAGCGCGTGATGATCGGCTGGAAGTGAGGATAATCGGCACGTCGTGGCACTGAGTCAGGCATCGGTAAGTCTCGCGGAGGTGGGTTTACAGGTCATTCAAATGGGCCTGCGCCCACTCGCGTACTTCAGCGTAAGGGTAATCTTCCAACGCAGCGAAACCGGGAATACCCCGCGCCTTCAACTTGGTAAACAACGGCACACTGATCCCGCCGAGGAAACGTGTCAGTCGTTCCGCGCCCGGCAGTTCTCCGGTGTGCTCATGATGCCTGTGGATAAAATCACCGCACAGCCCCATGAAGTTTTTATCCACAAGCGGCGGCAAGCCTGGCGGTGGCGGCAGGTGCGCGACGTGACCGTGGCACACCGAGCAATGCCCACAACGCTGCGGTGCATTTTCATCGCCGAAATACTGCGCCAGGCGCTGCCCCAGGCAGCGCTCGGTGGCGAACAGATCGAGCATCGCATGAATTCGTGCGACCTCGCCCACCTCATGCTGCTTGAAGCCTGTGTACAACTCAGTGCTCAAGACCTGTGGATCAAAATCGGTATCCAGCAGGCTGTAGACCTCCGTCATCTGCTTGCTTTCCAGCTCGATCAGGCCCTGCTCCTGGAAGTAATCCAGCGCCTTCACCACCCGGCTGCGTTCGGCATTGTGCTGTTGATAAAGTGCGTCGAAATCCACCGTCGCCCAGGTTTTCGCTCGTTTACATACCTGGATGATCGCCGCCACGAACTGCTGCCGCTCGCCGGAGAATCGCGCCAGCAAAGCCTCTGGCTCGATCAGGTACTTGAAGCGGTACTCGGCATAAAACGCGTAGCGCGGCGCAACCACGCCCTTTAGCTCCAGCTGCACCAGCAGGGTCTTCAACGGCAGTTCGCGGATATTGCTGTGGTCCGACAAAGACCGGAGCAAAAACTCCCACTGCCCATCGCCGCGCGCGGCCTGCAATTCTTCCAGCACCCGATGGATACCGTCCTGCTCCGGCGTATCGCCGTAGACGAAGTTTTCCAGCACATTGAGACTGTCGCGGTTGGCCAACACCAGGCAGTCAGACGGCTGCCCATCACGCCCCGCGCGACCGATTTCCTGGCTGTAGTTCTCGATGGACTTGGGCAGGTCAAAGTGCACCACGTTGCGGATGTCACTCTTGTCGATGCCCATGCCAAACGCGATGGTGGCGACGATGCAATTGGAGCGCCCGTCCATGAAGCGCTGCTGGATGCCCTCGCGCTTATCGTGGGGCAGACCGGCGTGATAGGCCTCGGCCTGGATACCGTTGCGGTTCAGGTGCTCGGCAATCTGCTCGGCGGTTTTCTGCAGTGTGACGTAGACGATGCTGGGTTGATTGGCGCGCTCACTCATCCACTGGACCAAACGACGACGCTTGTCCGCACCGCTGACGGGTTCCACCAACAGATTGAGGTTGGGCCGGTAGAAGCCCGTGGTGACCACATCGTCCGGTGCAATGGCGAACTTCGCCTGCATGTCGGCAATCACCTTGGGCGTCGCTGTAGCTGTCAGCAACAGCGCTTGTGGGATATTGAACTGGCGCTGGTAGTCCGGCAGCTTCAGATAGTCCGGGCGGAAGTTGTGGCCCCACTCGGAAATACAGTGCGCCTCGTCCACCACCAGCAGCGAGATTTGCACGCTTTGCAGGAAGTTACGGAAGCGCTCGTTCTTCAAGCGCTCCACCGAAACCATCAGGATTTTCAACTCACCCGAGCGCGCACGGGCCATCACGTCATTGGCCTCATCGCGGCTCTGGGCCGAATCGATACTGCCTGCCGAAATACCGTGACGCTGCAAAAAACCAAGCTGGTCCTGCATCAACGCCAACAGCGGCGACACCACCAGCGTCAGGTGCGGCAGCAACACCGCCGACAGCTGGTAACACAAGGACTTGCCCGACCCGGTAGGAAAAATTGCCGCTGCAGAACGACCGGCCAGTACGGCGTTGACCGTTTGCTCCTGGCCCAAACGAAACTGTGGATAACCAAAGACCTGCTGGAGGGTGTCGTGCATAGGCTGTCACTCCATTGACCGCTGAGTTGGCTTAAAAACATAGCCTGGGAATCTCAGCGAATCGAGAAAGGTCGCAAGGAAAAAAGAGACAGGATGATACACAGGGTGCGGCGATGGCCTTGGGCCAAATCAGACAGATTCGATAGCGATTGTAGGAACACCTCAAACCAAATGTGGGAGCGTTTTCTGTTAAATCACTTTCAAGCTACAAATGCCGGAAACCGCTGTAAGAAACCTCTAACCCTCGCGCCGTACTTTTCCCAAACTGCTTCAAACAGTCGCTCGCCCCTCTGTAGATGTTACCCACCGCTGACGGAAAATAGCGTCCTCTCAACCGTTTCGGCTAAGACCCGTGAATATGGAAAGGACTCAACCCATAGTTCACTGCGGCGTCATCTTGACGGTGATTCGCCTTGTCCTCTTGGCTGCCAATCGCCAGGGTGGCTAATACAATGACCGACTACCTCGACTGGATCAGCCTGACCCTACTCTTTGCCGTTGCCGCCTTAGTTGAAAAAACACTCAAGCGCCCTGCCCTTAGAAAATGGTGTGGGCTGATCCTTGTGGTAATCGGTCCTACACTTCTATTCTGCGCGACCTCTTGGATAAGGGCGTCACAGATCGAGAGCCTGCTTGTCATTGCTTTTGTTACGGGCGTTGCTTTGCTGATCCGCCAAACTAAATACCGACACCCACACAACCATCCCCCTCACCCACTCCTGCGTGCCCCCACCATGAACCTGGCCCCTGACCTCCCCGAAGACCCCGTGATGCAGCAACTCCTGCAACTGCTGCACGAAGAAATCGGCCTGCCGAAACACAAGACGATCCGCCTGCAAACCTCACTCAACTTCGACCTGGGCTGTGACGGCAGTGAGGCCAAGCAACTCATGGAAGCACTGGAGCAGGAATTCGCGCTCGACCTCGGCGACTACGACACTTATCGTTACTTCAACCCACCGGTGTTTGATGTGTTTCTCAAGCGCCGGGCCAAAGGGCGAGGCGAGAAGGTGCCGTTGACCATCGGCATGCTCTACCTGGCTATCAAGACCCATAGCTGGGATACGCAGACGCTGGAGAATCTGAGCTGAGAGAATACAGATTTCGAACACACTGAAAGTCAAATGTGGGAGCGGGCTTGCTCGCGAAAGCGGAGGGTCAGTCGCCGAATATGTTGACTGATACATCGCTTTCGCGAGCAAGCCCGCTCCCACACTGGATCTGCACTAATCTGCTCAACCGCGCACTGAACAACAAGGACTTTACATGGACGTAATAATGGGCCTGCTGGCCGCCGTGCTCTGGGGTGGCACGGACTTTCTCGTGGGCCTCAACGCCAGAGCCGTGGGCGTTAAACGCGCGGTCTATTTTGGCCAAGCGCTCGGTTTCCTGATCATGACGCTGCTGCTGGTCATCTTCCCCACCTTCCTGTTCAAATCTCTCGATGCGCCGCTGAGCGTCTGGCTGCTGGGCATCGCTGCTGCATTGCTTACCGTCTCCGGCGCCCTTGCGCTGTCCAAGGCTTTTGCCCTGGGTAAAGCGGCCATCGTCGCGCCACTGGTGACGTCCTACGGCGTGGTCACCACATTGCTGTCCTGGGCCAGCGGTGAGCACATCAGCCTGATCCAGCTGGGCTGCATCGCCCTGTGCGTGATCGGCGTGATCCTCTCCAGCATCCACAAGGACAACGGTGTACCCCACAACAACCCACGCCTGTCCATTGCCTACGCCATGCTTGCCGCGTTGCTGTACGGCACCAGTTTCTGGCTGCAAGGCCGGTACACCTTACCGGCGCTGGGGCCGGTCTCGATGTTGTGGCTGGGTTACCTGGTAGGCCTGTGCGTGCTGGTGGTGATGGTGCTGAAGATCAAGGACGGCCTGAAAATCCCGCCGCTGAAAAACTGCGTGACCTTGACCGGGGCTAGCCTGATGAACCTCGGTGGGTTCTCGGCGTTTTCGTGGGGGGCGATGGCGGGGTCGGTTTCGGTGGTGACGGTGATCAGTACGTTGTCGGGCGGGATTGCGGCGATGCTTGGGTTTGTGTTTTTCAAGGAGCGGTTGTCGGCGGTGCAGGTGCTGGGGGTTGTGCTGGTACTGGTCGGCGCTGTGGTTCTGCACATCGCCGATTAAACTCTCGCACACAAAAAAGCCGCCTACGAGAGGCGGCTTTTTCACACCGATCGAATCTTACAACTTAGGACCCGCAGCCTTGATCGCATCGCTCACTTCAAACTTCTTGAAGTTCTCGATGAACAACGCAGCCAGCGCCTTCGCCGCGTCGTCATAAGCAGCCTTGTCAGCCCAGGTGTTACGTGGGTTCAACAGGCCAGTCTCAACGCCCGGTACGGCCAATGGCACGTCGAGGTTGATGGTGTCCAGGTGTTCGGTTTCAGCACCGATCAACGCGCCGCTCTGGATCGCTGCGATGACGCCGCGAGTAGTCGGGATGTTGAAGCGGTTGCCGACGCCGTAGCCGCCGCCGGTCCAGCCGGTGTTGACCAGGTAGACCTTGGAGCCGAAGCCACGGATGCGTTTGATCAGCAGCTCAGCATATTCGCCGGCCGGACGCGGGAAGAACGGCGCGCCGAAGCAGGTGGAGAAGGTCGACTTGATGCCGCTGCCGGAACCCATTTCGGTCGAGCCCACCAGTGCGGTGTAGCCGGACAGGAAGTGGTAAGCCGCTTGTTCTTCGCTGAGAATCGACACGGGCGGCAGCACGCCGGTCAGGTCGCAGGTCAGGAAGATCACCGCGTTTGGCTCGCCGCCCAGGTTCTTTTCGGAACGCTTGGCAACGTGCTCCAGCGGGTAAGCGGCGCGGCTGTTCTGGGTCAGGCTGACGTTGGTGTAGTCGGCGTGCCTGGCATCGTCGATAACCACGTTTTCCAGCACGGCGCCGTGCTTGATGGCTTTCCAGATGACCGGCTCGTTCTTCTCGGACAGGTCGATGCACTTGGCATAGCAACCGCCTTCGATGTTGAAGACCACACCTTCGCCCCAACCGTGTTCGTCGTCACCGATCAGGTAACGGCTTTCGTCGGCCGACAAGGTGGTTTTGCCGGTGCCCGACAGGCCGAAGAACAGGGTCACGTCGCCTGCTTCGCCAATGTTGGCGGCGCAGTGCATCGGCAGGACGTCGGAAGCCGGCAGCAGGAAGTTCTGTACCGAGAACATGGCTTTCTTCATTTCACCGGCGTAACGCATGCCGGCGATCAGCACTTTCTTCTGGGCGAAGTTGAGGATCACGCAACCGTCGGAGTTCGTGCCGTCACGCTCAGGCACGCATTCAAAGTTGGCCACGTTGAGCACTTGCCACTCTTCACGACCGGCCGGGTTGTACTGGGCCGGGTTGATGAACAGGCAGCGACCGAACAGGTTCTGCCAGGCAGTCTGGGTGGTCATCTTCACGGCCAGGTAGTGGTCTTCGGAAGCACCTACATGGACGTGGGAAACGAAATGCTCTTGCGCGTTGTTGAACGCCTCGACGCGAGCCCACAGGGCATCGAACTTGTCGGCCGGGAACTTGCGGTTGATTGGGCCCCAGGCAATGGCGTCCTGGGTGGAAGGCTCTTCAACGATGAAACGGTCGACCGGCGAACGACCGGTACGGTGACCCGTTTCTACGACCAGTGCGCCAGTATCGGCAAGCACGCCTTCACCGCGCTGCAGGGCTTCTTTAACCAGATCATCAACACTCAGATCGGTGTATACGGCGTTGTTGGCTTGCGTCATGAGGTTCCCCGTCGGCCTATGGCCGAGTGCTCCAAACGTTTTGTAGTAGAAAGTTGCGCACTACTACCGCGAAAAAAGTGGGCCGGATTATGCCAGAAAAGCCCAAAAAAAGTAGGGCCCTCCCGTCAGAACAGCGCTAAACCGGCAATTGTCAGGTGATTCACCTGTGCTTAAACGTTTTAGTGGCGGGTGTCGGAAGGGGTATCGATGCCTGCGCCGGCGAACAATTGGGCGACATCGGCCGCATCGAACAGGTAGCGCTGGTTGCAGAACTGGCAGTCGATCTCGATATTGCCGCCGTGCTCGACCACCAGATCCTGGGCATCTTCCAGGCCCAGGCTGACCAAGGCATTGGCTGAGCGCTCACGTGAGCAGCTGCAACGGAAGCGCAGGCCTTGTGCGTCAAACAAGCGCACGGCTTCTTCGTGGTACAGGCGATGCAGGATGGTTTCGTTGTCCAGGCCCAGCAGCTCTTCCGCCGTCAGCGTACCGGCAAGGGCGGTCAGCTTGCGCCAGCTATCGGTGCGCTCATCGTCGTCCTTGATGCGGTCAGCCGGCAATTGTTGCAACAACAGGCCGCGGGCACGCTTGCCGTCGGCGTTGAGCCAGAACTTGGTGCCGACTTGTTGGGACATCACGAAGTAGTTGGTGAAGCAGTCCGACAGCGTTTCGCCGTCGAGGTCGACGATGCCTTGGTAGCGTTGGCCTTCGGTCGGGTCGACGGTGATCGCCAGCACGCCGTTGGCCATCAGGTCGGACAAGGTGGCGTCCGGGGCAATCTGGTCGGCGTCGTAACGGGCCAGGCCACGGATTTCGCGTTCGCTGGAACACTCGATCATCAGCATCGGGACCGGACCTTCAGACCGCGCCTGCAAAATAAGCAGACCGTCGAATTTCATCGTGCCCACCAGCAACGAGGCGGCCGCCATCAGCTCGCCGAGCAGTTGCGCAACCGGCTCCGGATAGGGGTGCTTGGCAAGGACTTCGGCATAGCTGCGCTCCAGCGAGACCAGTTCGCCGCGGGCGTCGTTCTCGTCGAAGATGAAGCGTTGGGTGAAGTCGGTATCCGGTAGATCAGTCATAGGTCTGGGTATCTGAATTGATGACAAATTGATTACAAGGTTTATAGAATTAAACGCTTTAGCACCGTTTTGGTGCGGTTTTCTAGAGCCGTGGGGGACAGTTTATGAACAATCCGGGTTTGTTCCAAGCCAAGTGGAACCTCGGGGGATGGGCCTGGTGCAATCTACTCGCGATCGGGCTGCTGTGTTTTTGGCTGTGGCCCACGGGCCAGATGCTGTGTGTGGTTTTCGACGAGTGGCTGTTTCATCTGCTCAATGATCCGCTGGCGAGCAACTCCACATGGCTGCACGTGTGGGCCGTGGCCAGTTTGCGACCGTTTGATGCAGTGGTCGGCGTAATTCTGCTGCTGCTGTTGATTCGCGGTGATTGGGTATTCAAGGCCGTGCAGGTGCGCCAGGCATTGTTAGGTTTTGTCGGAATTCTGCTGCTGTTGCTGTTTATCCGCATGCTGTTTTCCAAAATCGCGGCACACATGGGCTGGCAACACAGTAGCCCGTCGATGGTAATCAGCGGGGCGATCCAGATGAGCGACTACTTCCCGGGGCTGGAAAAGACGTGGGAACTGAAGGACCGTTCGAGCCAGAGTTTCCCGGGGGATCACGCGTCGGTGCTGTTGATCTGGGGGATGTTCATGACGGTGTTCGCCAAGCGCATCGGCCAGGTGCTGGTGATTTGGGGCCTGGCAATGTTGTTCATGATGCCGCGCCTGGTGGCGGGGGCACATTGGGGGCAGGACGACTACATCGGTGGTGTGTTGCTGGCACTGTTGGCGCTGGGGTGGGGGTATTACACACCGTTTGCGGCGAAGGTGTCGGGTGGGTTGTTGCGGGTGACAGCGCCCGTCTTCCGGCTGTTTCAACGCGTGCCACTGATTAGTCGGCTAAGCGTCATACGCTTGTAGTGAGCGGGCTTGCCCCGCTCACTACACAAACGCGCTCGGTCAGTCGTCATTGCCACTGCCGCGAAACTTGAACAAGTCGCGGCGCTGCTTCTTGCTCGGCTTGCCATCGGTGGTCATGCCGATACCGCCGGCCTTACGCATCGCCGCCGCATTTTCACGCTTGGCAATACTGGCTTCGGTCTCGGTATACAGCGCCTGCGCTTCAGGCGCCCCACGGCGCACGATTGAAAGCGCCTGGACCACGACCGTTTTTTCATCAAACCCGGTACGAATCTGAAATTCATCCCCGACGCGAGGTTCCTTGCCCGGCTTGCAGCGCTCGCCACGATGATGCACCTTGCCGCTCTCGATGGCAGCCTTCGCCAGGGCACGGGTTTTATAGAAGCGCGCAGCCCACAGCCACTTGTCCAGACGGACTTTTTCTTCCTCTTCCTGCTTTTGAGCCACTTGAATTCCTCGCTCTGAAAAATGTCGCAACTTTAACGTTGAAACCCTTCGACGCATAAACCTCAAGGCTCACCTAAGATACGCCAGGTAGCACCCTGTTTTCGCGAGGATACGCTGTGACCGACTTTCCCACTTCACTCACCTCGCCTGACCAGCGCTGCGTGGGCTGCCAGCAAAGCGAGCCCTTGGGCTTCGATTTTGCGTTTGCCTACCAGCCTATCGTAGACCTTCGGGACCATTCGATCTTCGCCCACGAAGCCCTGGTGCGCGGTACGCAAGGCGAAGGGGCGCAGTTTGTGCTGGACCAGGTCGACGAAAGCAACCGCTACCGTTTCGACCAACGCTGCCGAACCCAAGCGATCGCCGGGGCGGCGGCCCTGGGTATGCAAACCCATCTTTCCATCAATTTCATGCCCAACGCCGTGTACCGTCCGGAGCTGTGCATCCGCAGCACCCTGGAGGCGGCTCGCGCGAACAATTTCCCGCTGAACCAACTGATTTTCGAGACACTCGAAAGCGAGCACGTAGATAACAATCGCCATTTGACGAATATTCTGCGTGAATACCGCGAATTCGGCTTCAAGACCGCCATCGACGATTTCGGTGCGGGTTATTCAGGGCTGGGTTTGCTGGCCGATTTTCAACCTGACTTGATCAAACTCGACATGGCACTGATTCGCGATGTCGATCAGGATCGTGTCCGACAGATCATCGTCCGGGGGATTGTCACAATCTGTGAGCAGTTAGGGGTTACTGTCATCGCCGAAGGCATCGAAAGTGCTGGTGAGCGTGACTTCCTTTCCGACTGCGGAATATTTCTGATGCAAGGTTATTGGTTCGCCAAGCCTGCATTCAAAGCCCTGGCTGAGGTTTCACCCCAGGCCTGGGCGAATCGATCGGTTACCCATATTGAAGACATTTGACCATTTGACCGTTGTGGGTCTGCGTGAGTGGGTGGCACTTCCCGACCTGGGAGTGGCAGGCCTGCGCGCGAAGATCGACACCGGTGCCAGTACCTCCAGCCTGCACGCTACCGATATCGAGCCTTTTGAGCGCGACGGCGAGAAATGGGTGCGCTTTACCGCGCACCTGGGCAGCATTGTGCAACTGCGCCACCGCCGCTGCGAGGCGCCGCTGGTGACGATGAAAACCATCAAAAGCTCCAACGGCCACGCGCAGGTGCGCTACGTGATCAGCACCACCCTGGCGCTGGGTGATCGGGTATGGCGGGTGGAATTCACCCTCGCGTGCCGCAAGGCCATGCGTTATCGCCTGTTACTGGGTTCCAAGGCGCTGATTGACGGCCAATTGGTGGTCAGTCCAGGCGTCAAGTACGTTCAAGACAAGCCGGTGTTCCCGGTCTCTACTATTTCTGCCCCAGGTGCTGCATGAAGATTGCTGTGCTGTCGCGAAACCCGCGTCTGTATTCCACCCGTCGCCTGGTTGAGGCCGGCACTGAACGTGGCCACGAAATGGTGGTGATCGACACGTTGCGTGCCTACATGAACATTGCCAGCCATAAACCGCAGATCCATTACCGGGGTAAACCGCTGGAGGGGTTTGATGCAGTGATCCCTCGCATCGGAGCTTCGGTGACGTTTTATGGCTGCGCGGTATTGCGCCAGTTTGAAATGATGGGCGTATCGCCCCTCAACGAATCAGTCGCCATTGCCCGCTCTCGGGACAAGTTGCGCTCGCTGCAGCTGCTTTCACGCCGGGGCATCGGCCTGCCAGTGACCGGTTTTGCCCACTCCCCCGACGATATTCCCGACCTGATCGAGATGGTCAATGGCGCGCCGCTGGTGATCAAGGTACTGGAAGGCACCCAGGGCATAGGTGTGGTGCTGTGTGAAACCGCGACGGCGGCGGAATCCGTGATCGAGGCATTCATGGGTCTCAAGCAGAACATCATGGTGCAGGAATACATCAAGGAAGCCGGCGGCGCCGATATCCGCTGCTTCGTGGTGGGTGACAAGGTGATTGCGGCGATGAAGCGTCAGGCCAAGCCGGGGGAGTTCCGCTCCAACTTGCACCGCGGTGGTAGTGCCAGCCTGATCAAGATCACCCCCGAGGAACGCATGACCGCGCTGCGGGCGGCGAAGGTGATGGGTTTGAGCGTGGCGGGTGTGGACATCTTGCGCTCCAACCATGGGCCACTGGTGATGGAGGTGAATTCATCGCCGGGGCTGGAAGGGATCGAGACCACCACAGGCAAGGATGTGGCGGGGATCATCATTCAGCATTTGGAAAAGAGTGGCGGGGCGAATATGACTCGGACCAAGGGCAAGGGCTGACAAACCCCAACCCTCCACCTCCAGACTCTCACAACGACTGTGGGAGCTGGCTTGCCCGCGATAGCGGAGGCTCAGTCAACAATGACGTTGAATGCGCCGCCCTCATCGCAGGCAAGCCAGCTCCCACATTTGGATCGCTGCTGTTTGTTAGACCGCGTCTCTCGGCAACATCAGCCCGAGCGGCAAACGCACTCGCGCCTCTAACCCTCCCTCCTCGCGGTTACGCAACTCAACATTGCCGCCATGCATCGAGGCAATCCGCCGCACAATTGCCAACCCCAGACCAGTACCCTTACCACCTCGGGCACGGTCGCCGCGGGTGAAAGGGTTGAAGATCCCCTCCAGCTCGTCCGGGTCGATGCCCGCGCCCCGGTCCATGACGCTCAGCACCACATAGGGCGCAGCACTGTCGCCGGATACATACGCCGCCACTTCAACATCGGAACCGGCGTGATGCAAAGCGTTGCCGATCAGGTTGTTCAACAGGCGCTTCATCGAGACCCGCCGCAACGCAAAAGGCTGGATCGGCTCAAGGCGCATGCGCACCTGCTCACCGTTCTGGTTGTAGGGCGCGACCACCTCACGCACCAAGTCAGTCAGGTCGACCTCTTCCACCACCTCATCCCGGCCATCACGGATGAACGCGAGGAACTGGTCGAGAATAGCGTCCATGTCCTCAATGTCGCGGACCATGTCATCGGTGAGATCGCTATGGTTGCCCATCAACTCCAGAGACAAGCGCAGCCGCGTCAAGGGTGTGCGCAAGTCGTGGGAAACTCCCGCCAGCATCAACTCGCGTTCGCGCCCGGCCTGCTCGACGTCTTCCGCCATCTGGTTGAACGCGCCGTACACCTCGGTCATCTCGCTGGGCGTATCGCTGACCGGCAAGCGCACGCTGCGCCCTTGGCCCAATTGGCGGGCGGCAAACACCAGGCGTTTGAGTGGTTGGTTGAGCTGCCGGACAAAGATCCACGCCGACGCCGTTGAAAGCAGCCCGATCGCCAGGAACCAGCCCAGCACGTTCCAGATCTTCTGCCCACGCAGCGGATGCGGGTACAGCGGCACTTTCAGCCAATCCTCACCCAGGCTTGGCGCGCGCACCCACAACGCTGGCGATACATGCATACGCAGCCGCACCTCAGTGTCTTCACCGAGTTCAGACTGCATCTGGCGCTGGTAGATTTCACTGTAGGGCCAGTGTTGCTCACCCTCGGGCACCCCCGCGCCCGCCACACGGACCAGCGTGGCGGCCTTGGCGATTTTCTCGCGGTTCTCGGGGTCAGCCGCCCAATAGGCGCGCAGCGTCAAGGCAACACCGTGGCTGTATTGTCGATCCACCAGCACGTCCTCGTTCATCAACAGATAAACCAGCGTGAGTGCTTTGGAAAACAGAACGACGATCAGCACCAGCCAAAGGGTGCGAGAGAAGAAGCTTTGGGGGAACCACAGCGGGGTTTTCATAGAAGACAGCTAGATACCTTGCAGAAACGAGCAGCGCTCGCAGAATTGCAGATGCCGGGCCTCCCGTCGATTCTCATGGAATCAAACGCCGGGAGGCCCGCCCTGCAAATCATCGGTCAACTGGTTTTATTGCCATCCGGCACAAACACATAACCCACACCCCACACGGTCTGGATATACCGAGGCTTGGATGGGTCCGGCTCGATCATCCGGCGCAGACGGGAAATCTGCACGTCAATGGAGCGCTCCAGGGCGTCCCATTCCCGGCCACGGGCCAGGTTCATCAGTTTGTCGCGGGTCAGCGGCTGGCGAGCGTTCATCACTAGGGCCTTGAGCACGGCGAATTCGCCAGTGGTCAGCATGTGCACTTCATCGCCACGCTTGAGCTCACGGGTCGCCAGCGACAGTTCGTAGTCGCCAAAGGTGACGCTTTCGTCTTCGCTGCCGGGTGCGCCCGGTACCGGGGCCGCCTGGCGACGCAACACGGCCTTTACCCGCGCCATCAGCTCATCGGGGTTGAACGGCTTGGCCAAATAGTCATCAGCGCCCAGCTCCAGGCCCTTGATGCGGCTAAGCTCATCGCCCTTGGCGGTGAGCATGATGATTGGAATCTGGTTGTTCGCGCCGCGCAGGCGTTTGCAGGCGGTGAGGCCATCTTCGCCGGGCAGCATCAGGTCGAGTACGACCAGGTTGAACACTTCACGCCCCAACAGGCGGTCCATCTGCTCAGTGTTCGGCACCGCGCGGGCGCGGTAGCCCTTGGAGTTGAAGAAACGCTCCAGCAGGCTGCTCAGCCCCGGATCGTCGTCAACGATGAGAATTTTTTCGCCTTCAGCAGTTTGTGCAGTGCTGCTCATTAGATGCTCCTCTTATCTCGGCGCGCATTATGGCCTAGCTGCCGTTATACGCACCGTGTGCATTGTTAGCAGATTTTTCCTCTACTGCCAGCGAACCCGCGCCCTACAACCGTTGGCGCAATCCCCCCCAAGGGCAGAACGCTGGTTATAATGCGGCGCCGTCGTGCAGGGCAACGTCAGATCGTTACCGTTTGATGCCGAGGCTTTTTTCACCGCTTGTCGTGATTTTTTCGATTTCGAGGGTCAATAGGCTGCCTCTTGACCCAGGCAGCGGCGCCAGTCGGGCCGCTCAACCAGCCTCCCAACGCCTTGTTTTCCGGGCTTGCGAGCTGCTTTTAAGAATTTCAGGTGGTTTTATGGACAGCATCAACAGCCGCATCGCCGAGGAACTCGGTGTACGCCCACAACAGGTCGAAGCGGCCGTCGCTCTACTGGATGAAGGCTCCACGGTGCCCTTCATCGCCCGTTACCGTAAAGAAGTGACCGGCAGCCTCGACGACATCCAACTGCGTCACCTGGAAGAGCGCCTGCGCTACCTGCGAGAACTCGACGAACGGCGCATCAGCATCCTCGCCAGCATCGAGGAACAAGGCAAGTTGACCCCACAACTCGAGCGCGACATCAAGCTCGCCGACACCAAGACCCGTCTCGAAGACCTGTACCTGCCCTACAAGCAAAAACGCCGCACCAAGGGCCAGATCGCCTTGGAAGCTGGCCTGGGCGAGCTGGCCGACGGGTTGTTCAACGACCCGTCGCTGACCCCGGAAACCGAAGCCGCACGCTTCATCGACGCCGAAAAAGGCGTCGCCGATGTCAAGGCCGCCCTCGAAGGCGCCAAGTACATCCTCATGGAGCGCTTCGCCGAAGACGCCAGCCTGCTGGAAAAACTGCGTACCTACCTTAAGCAGGAAGCCATCCTCAGTGCCCGCGTCATCGCCGGCAAGGAGGAAGAAGGCGCCAAGTTCCGCGATTACTTCGAACACGACGAACCGCTCAAGAGCATGCCGTCCCACCGCGCACTCGCTATTTTCCGTGGCCGCAACGAAGGCATTCTCAGCTCCGCGCTGAAGGTCGGCGACGAGTTGCCGGGCACCATGCACCCTTGCGAAGGCATGATCGGTCAACAATTCGGCATCCAGAATCAGAACCGTCCTGCGGACAAGTGGCTCGGTGAAGTGGTGCGCTGGACCTGGAAGGTCAAGCTCTACACCCACTTGGAAACCGACCTGCTGGGCGAACTGCGCGACGGCGCCGAAACCGAGGCGATCAACGTGTTCGCCCACAACCTGCACGACCTGCTGCTGGCTGCCCCGGCCGGGCCACGTGCCACTCTGGGCCTCGACCCAGGCCTGCGCACTGGTTGCAAAGTGGCCGTGGTCGATTCCACCGGCAAGCTGCTGGACCACGCGACTGTCTACCCGCATGTGCCGCACAACAAATGGGACCAGACCCTCGCGATCCTGGCCGCCTTGTGCGCCAAACACTCGGTCGACCTGATCGCTATCGGCAACGGCACCGCCAGCCGTGAGACCGACAAGCTGGCCGCCGAACTGATCAAGAAATACCCAGCCATGAAGATGACCAAAGTCATGGTCTCCGAGGCTGGTGCTTCGGTGTATTCGGCGTCGGAGTTGGCATCCAAGGAATTCCCGGACCTCGACGTGTCGATCCGTGGCGCGGTGTCGATTGCTCGTCGCCTGCAGGATCCACTGGCCGAACTGGTGAAAATCGACCCTAAATCCATCGGCGTGGGCCAGTACCAGCATGACGTGTCGCAGCTGAAACTGGCGCGCGGCCTGGATGCAGTGGTGGAAGACTGCGTAAACGCCGTGGGCGTAGACGTGAACACCGCTTCCGTCGCGTTGCTGGCACGTATTTCCGGCCTCAACGCCACGCTGGCGCAAAACATCGTGACTCACCGTGACGAAAACGGCGCGTTCAAAACCCGTGCAGCGCTGAAAAAAGTCGCACGCCTGGGTGAAAAAACCTTCGAACAGGCCGCCGGTTTCCTACGCGTGATGAACGGCGATAACCCGTTGGATTCTTCCGCGGTTCACCCGGAAGCCTACCCCCTGGTGCAACGCATCGCCGCCGAAACCGACCGCGACATCCGTTCGCTGATCGGTGACGCTGCATTCCTCAAGCGTCTGGATCCAAAGAAGTACACCGATGAAACCTTCGGTGTACCGACCATCACCGACATCCTGCAAGAGCTGGAAAAGCCGGGCCGCGACCCCCGCCCCGAGTTCAAGACCGCCGAGTTCCAGGACGGTGTCGAAGACCTCAAGGACCTGCAACTGGGCATGATCCTCGAAGGCGTCGTCACCAACGTGACCAACTTCGGCGCCTTTGTGGATATCGGCGTGCATCAGGACGGTTTGGTACATATCTCCGCGCTTTCGGAGAAATTCATCAAGGACCCGCGCGAAGCGGTGAAAGCCGGTGACGTGGTCAAGGTCAAGGTCATGGAAATCGACATCCCGCGCAAACGCGTCGGCCTGTCGATGCGCATGAGCGACACCCCCGGCGAGAAAATCGACGGTGCCCGTGGCGCACGCCCAGGCTCCGCACCGCGCCAGTCGCAAAACAGCGCGCCACGCAAGGAAACCGCCACCGCAGCGCCGAGCAACAACGCCATGGCCTCGCTGTTCGCCAACGCTAAACAGCTGAAGAAGCGTTGATGGAAATTCCGGCCGGCTTGACCCAGAGCGCGTTCAGCGAACTGATCGGCTGCCGTCTGCAACGCCTGGAGGAAGGCGTTGCCGAGGTGGCCCTGACCCTCGAGCCGCACCTGCGCAACCGCGCGGGCAAGCTCCATGGCGGGGCGATTTTCAGCCTGGTGGACATTACGATGGGGCTGGCCTGTTCCAGCTCACATGGTTTCGACCAGCAGAGCGCGACCATCGAGTGCAAAATCAACTATATCCGAGCGGTGGAAGGCGGTGACGTGCTGTGCACCAGCCGGGTGATTCATGCCGGGCGCCGCACGCTGGTGGTCGAGGCGGATGTGTACCAAGACGAAAGACTTGTCGCAAAAGCGCAGGGCACCTTCGCTGTCCTATAGCTCCCTACCCCCGATTTGAGTTAATTTCGGCGCTGCAATCACAGCGTCGGAATTTTCTTGCCGCGCTGTAGCCAAATTCATGGAGTGAAGTAGGCTTTTTCACAGCGGGTCAAATCGACTCTAAACCAGGCGATCACGCCAGTTTTAACTTCACCCTTGTAGACCGTCCTGCCCACCCCCATATTGGGGCGACTGACGCGTGAAGGAATCCAACTTGAGCGAACTTCTCAACCGCCGCCTGGCTTTGCTCGGCAAGCGCGAACACCTCTCCCTGCTAGAGCAGTGCTTGCACGGCATCGAGCGCGAATGCCTGCGCGTTACGGGTGAGGGCCGCCTGGCACAAACGCCGCACCCCGAAGCCCTGGGCGCCGCGTTGACCAACGAATTGATCACCACTGACTACTCGGAATCGCTGCTGGAGTTCATCACTCCCGCCCTGCCCAACCCGGCCGATACCCTGAGCAGCCTGGACAAGATCCACCGCTTTGCCTACACCAAGCTCGGCAGCGAATACCTGTGGAGCCCCTCGATGCCGTGCCCGTTGCCGGCCGAGGAAGACATTCCGATTGCCTACTACGGCACGTCCAATATCGGACAGCTCAAGTACGTGTACCGCAAGGGCCTGGCCCTGCGTTACGGCAAGACCATGCAATGCATCGCGGGCATCCACTACAACTTTTCCCTGCCGGAACAGCTGTGGCCGTTGCTCAAGGAAACTGAAGGATTTGTCGGTACTGACCGCGACTATCAGTCCAACGCCTATATCGCGCTGATCCGCAATTTCCGTCGCTACAGCTGGCTGCTGATGTACCTGTTCGGGGCCTCGCCAGCGCTGGACGCGGGCTTCCTGCGCGGTCGCTCGCACCAGTTGGAAGTGCTCGACGCTGACACCCTGTACCTGCCCTACGCCACCAGCCTGCGCATGAGCGACCTGGGTTACCAGAGCAACGCCCAGGCCGGCCTCACGCCGTGCTACAACGACCTGGCCAGCTACACCGACAGCCTGCGTGAAGCGGTGGCAACGCCCTACGCGCCGTACGTAGAAGTCGGCACGCACAAGGACGGTGAATGGGTACAGCTCAACACCAACATCCTGCAAATCGAAAACGAGTACTACTCCAACATCCGCCCCAAGCGTGTGACCTACACCGGCGAGCGGCCGATCCAGGCGCTGATGGCGCGTGGCATCCAGTACATCGAAGTGCGCTGCCTGGACATCAACCCATTCCTGCCGATGGGCATCGATCTGCCGGAATCGCGTTTCCTCGACGCTTTCCTGCTGTATTGCGCGCTGAACGACAGCCCGCTGTTCGCCAACAACGAATGTGGCAACGCAACCTCCAACTTCCTCAGCGTGGTCAAGGAAGGTCGCCGTCCGGGCCTGCAATTGCAACGTCAGGGGCAACCGGTGGACATGAAGGAATGGGCTGCCGAGCTGCTGGAGCAGATTGCACCGTTGGCCGCGTTGTTGGATGAGAGCCACGGCATCACCGAGCACAGCCAGGCGCTGGACGCTCAGTTGGCCAAGGTCAAGGACCCGTCCCTGACGCCGTCGGCCCAGGTGCTGGCGGCGATGGCCGAGCGTAAAGAGAGTTTTGCGCAGTTCTCCCTGCACCAGAGCCAGGTGCACGCTGAGCACTTTCGCAAGGAGCCGTTGCCGGCGGACGAGCAGGCGCGCTTTGAACAGCTGGCACGTACATCGCTGGCGCAACAGGCAGAGCTGGAGCAGAACGAAGTGGGCGACTTTGATGTGTTTGTCGGGTCGTACCAGGCGAGCATTCTGGCCATCAGCAACTAAATCCTTACGCGGTCCCCTGTGGGAGCTGGCTTTCCTGCGATAGCATCAACTCGGTCTATCTGGAATACCGAGTTGTCTGCATCGCAGGCAAGCCAGCTCCCACATTTGCGCCTCAGCCTGAAGACCGAGTCGCACTTTTCTGCTCATAAGCTAATTCGAAAACGTTATTTATTTTCGGATTCTTAGATCATTTAGTCTCCTCACACGCCGACCCTCGGCCGCCTGATTGAGGAGCTTCCCCTTGAAACTGTTAACCCCTCTGCGCTTCCTGGCCGCATTGTCCCTGGCCGGTGCCAGCCTGTTTGCCCAGGCGGCGGATGTGACCATCGCTTACCAGACCACCGTGGACCCGGCCAAAGTCGCCCAGGCCGACGGCGCGTACGAAAAAGCCACCAACGCCAAGATCGACTGGCGCAAATTCGACAATGGCGCCGACATCATCGCGGCCATCGCTTCCGGCGACGTACAGATTGGCTACCTCGGCTCAAGCCCGCTGACCGCTGCGATCACCCGCAAAGTACCGGTGGAAACCTTCCTTGTCGCGACCCAGATCGGCGGCGCCGAAGCCCTGGTGGCGCGCAACGGTTCCGGGATCAACAGCCCGCAGGACCTGATCGGTAAAAAGATCGCCGTGCCCTTCGTGTCCACGGGGCACTACAGCCTGCTCGCCGCGTTGAAACACTGGAACATCGACCCGTCCAAAGTGACCATCCTCAACCTCGCCCCACCGGCGATCATCGCCGCCTGGAAGCGCGGTGACATCGACGCTACTTACGTGTGGGACCCCGCCCTGGGCGTGGCCAAGGAAAACGGCAAGGTGCTGATCACCTCCGGCGAGCTGGCCAAGTTCGGCGCGCCGACCTTCGACGCATGGATCGTGCGTAAGGACTTCGCCGAGAAGCACCCGGAAATCGTCACGGCGTTCGCCAAAGTCACCCTGGATGCCTACGCCGCCTACCGCAAAGACCCACAAGCCTGGCTCGCCGACAAAACCAACGTCGACAAACTGGTGAAGCTCTCCGGCGCCAAGGCCAGCGACATCCCATTGCTGCTGCAAGGCAACGTCTACCCGCTGGCCGCTGATCAGGTGACCCTGTTGGGTGCACCGACCACCAAGGCTGTGACCGACACCGCTGCGTTCCTCAAGGAACAAGGCAAGGTCGAAGCGGTGCTGCCGGACTACGCACCTTTCGTCAGCGCCAAATTCATTACCCACTGATCAGGAGTTCATTGCGATGGCCTTGCTTCAGCTGGAGCGCATCAGCGCACAGTACCCAGGCGCCACAGAACCGGTACTGTCCGACATTTCACTCGACCTTGGGCCCCAGCAATTGCTGGTGGCGCTCGGCCCGTCCGGCAGTGGCAAGACTTCGCTGTTGAACCTGATCGCCGGCTTTGTCGAACCGTCTGCCGGGCGCATCACCCTGGACGGCGTGCCGGTCAAAGGCCCCAGCGCCGAGCGTGGCGTGGTGTTCCAGGACGACGCCCTGCTGCCCTGGCAGGACGTGCTGGCTAATGTGGGCTTCGGCCTTGAACTGGCCGGTGTACCTAAGGCGCAACGTGAAGTGCGCGCCCGGGAAATGCTCGCGTTGGTGGACTTGGCGGGTTTCGACAGCCGTCGCATCTGGCAGCTTTCCGGCGGCCAGAAGCAACGCGTTGGCCTGGCTCGCGCCCTGGCTGCCGACCCTCGCGTGTTGCTGATGGACGAACCCTTCGGCGCCCTCGATGCGTTTACCCGCGAACAGATGCAGGAGCTTTTGCTGCAAGTCTGGCGGCGTACAGCCAAGCCGGTGTTCCTGATTACCCACGACATCGAAGAAGCCGTGTTTCTTGCCACCGACCTGATTCTGCTGGCGCCCAACCCGGGCCAGATCGTCGAGCGTCTGCATTTGGATTTCGGCCAACGCTATGCAGCGGGTGAATCGGCACGGGCAATCAAGTCTGACCCGCGCTTTATCGAAACCCGCGAGCACGTGCTGGGCAAAGTGTTCTCCCAACGGCAGGTGTCCGCATGAGCAGCTACGAACTCCCCGCCACCGCCGCACAACCGGTGGCGCACGCGGTTATTCCGGCACGTCGCAGCTTGAGCACGCGCTGGATCAGCCTGCTGACCCTGGTCGCGTTGCTGGCCATCTGGTGGGCCGTGACCGCCACCGGCTTGATCGAACCACTGTTCCTGCCACCACCCTCCGCCGTGCTGCAAAAAGGCTGGCTGTTGGCAACCACGGGCTACATGGACTCCACGTTGTGGCAGCACCTGGGTGCGAGCCTCAGCCGCATCGGCCTGGGCCTGGGCTTTGCCATACTGACCGCCGTGCCGGTAGGGATTGCCATCGGCTCCAACCGAATTGCGCGGGGCATTCTGGACCCGCTGATCGAGTTCTACCGGCCGATCCCGCCCCTGGCTTATCTGCCGCTGATCGTGATCTGGTGCGGCATTGGCGAGCTGTCCAAAGTGCTGCTGATTTATCTGGCGATCTTTGCACCGATTGCCATCGCCACCGCCACCGGCGTGCGCACTGTTGACCCCGCCAAATTGCGGGCGGCGCAGTCGCTGGGCGCTACCCGTGCCCAGCTGATTCGGCACGTAATCCTGCCGAGTGCCCTGCCCGACATCCTTACCGGCGTGCGCATCGGCCTGGGTGTGGGCTGGTCCACTTTGGTCGCCGCCGAGCTGATCGCGGCCACCAGCGGCCTGGGCTTCATGGTGCAGTCGGCGGCGCAGTTCCTGGTCACTGACGTGGTGGTGCTGGGCATCCTGGTGATCGCCCTGATCGCCTTCGCCATGGAAATGGGCCTGCGTGCCCTGCAGCGAAAACTGGTGCCGTGGCATGGCCAGGCACATTGAGTGAGAACAGCATGAGCAGCCTGACCGTTACCCCACTAAGCACCGCCTTGGGCGCCCAGATCAATGGCGTCGATATCACCCAGCCGCTGACCCTCGAACAGCGTGACGCCATCGAACAGGCGTTGCTCACGCATTCGGTGCTGTTCTTTCGCGACCAGCCGATCACCCCACAGCAGCAAGCACGGTTCGCGGCGAATTTCGGTGATCTGCATATTCACCCGATCTACCCCAACGTGCCGGAACAGCCCGAAGTATTGATCCTGGACACCGCCGTCACCGACGTGCGCGACAATGCCGTTTGGCACACCGACGTGACCTTCCTGCCCACTCCGGCGTTGGGTGCGGTGCTGAGTGCCAAGCTGCTGCCGGCATTTGGCGGCGATACGCTGTGGGCCAGTGGGATTGCGGCGTATGAAGCACTGTCCGAGCCATTGAAACGATTGCTCGATGGACTCACCGCCACCCACGACTTCACTAAATCCTTCCCGCTGGAGCGCTTTGGCAACACCGCCGAAGACCTGGCTCGGTGGGAAGAAGCACGCAAGAAGAACCCACCGCTGTCACACCCGGTGGTGCGCACGCATCCGGTGAGTGGGCGTAAATCGTTGTTTGTGAGTGAGGGCTTCACCACCAGGATCAACGAGCTGGAACCGGCGGAAAGCGAGGCGATTCTGAAGCTGTTGTTCGCCCATGCCACCCGCCCGGAGTTCACCAGCCGTTGGCGCTGGCAGGAGCACGACGTGGCGTTCTGGGATAACCGTGTGACCCAGCACTACGCAGTGGATGACTACCGGCCGCAGCGGCGGGTGATGCATCGAGCCACAATCTTGGGCGACGTACCGTTCTAGAGCCTGGCTAAGCTCAAATGTGGGAGCTTGGTGGACCTGCCAACAGATTCATCGACTGACACTCCGCCTTCGCGAGCAAGCCCGCTCCCACAAATTTACCCAGGTGTGTCCGGTTATTCAGCGGTGGATGGCTTTTCCCACAAGTTGATCCCGCCTTCCTGCGCAAACCGATCAATCTCCGCCAATTCCTCTGCACTGAAGCTCAAATTCTTCAACGCCCCGACGTTCTCGATAATCTGCTCCGGCCGGCTCGCACCGATCAACGCGCTGGTCACCCGTGGATCACGCAACGTCCAAGCCAACGCCAATTGCGCAAGGCTCTGACCACGACGCTGGGCGATTTCATTAAGCGCCCGCACATGAGCGATGTTTTCTTCGGACAGGTGCTTGGCCTGCAACGAACCACCGCCCGGGCGATTGACCCGCGCATCCGCCGGTACACCGTTGAGGTACTTGTCAGTCAGCAAACCCTGGGCCAGTGGTGTGAAGGCAATCACCCCGGCACCGAGCGCCTCGGTGGTGTCCAGCAGGTCTTTTTCGACCCAACGGTTGAGCAAGTTGTAGGCCGGCTGGTGGATGAGCAGCGGCACTTTCCACTCTTTGAGCAAGGCCGCCATTTCGCGGGTTTTTACCCCGGAGTAGGAGGAAATACCGATGTACAACGCCTTGCCTTGTTGCACGGCGGTGGCGAGGGCGCTGGCGGTTTCTTCCAATGGGGTGTCGGCGTCAAAACGGTGGGAGTAGAAGATATCCACGTAGTCGACGCCCAGGCGTTGCAGGCTCTGGTCGAGGCTGGCCAGCACGTATTTGCGCGAACCGCCGCCCTGGCCGTAGGGGCCAGGCCACATGTCCCAGCCGGCTTTGCTGGAAATGATCAGTTCATCACGGTAGTGCTTGAAGTCTTCGCGCAGCAAACGGCCGAAGTTGATCTCGGCGCTGCCGTAGGGCGGGCCGTAGTTGTTGGCCAGGTCGAAGTGGTTGATCCCCAGGTCGAACGCGGTGCGCAGCAGGGCGCGCTGGGTGTCGATCGGAGTGCTGTCGCCAAAGTTGTGCCACAGCCCCAGGGACAGTGCAGGCAGCACCAATCCACTGCGGCCTACGCGGCGGTACGGAATAGATTCATAGCGGTTTTCGGCAGCAATGTAAGTCATCGAATCCTCTCTTGGACGTAGGCAAATAAGGCCTGGGAATAACGATATTCCCAGGCCTTTTAACCAGCTGAATCGCTTAACTCTGCCCTTTCTTTTTACAGCAAAGTCTTGTCAGAGTGGTACGGTCCAATGACGTAAATGCGCGGTCCTTCGCCTCAGCGCACCAAATGCAGGAACTGCAGGTGCCGCTCGTACTGGTCGAGAATGTCGTTGATGATCTGCTCCTTGGTGTAGCCGACCAGATCGTAGTCCTGGCTGCCCTCGCTCAAGTGCACTTCCGCCCGGTAGTAGCGACGGTTGTTGAGCTGCTTGGAACCCATTCCACCGCGTGCAAATGACGGCGTGAAATAGCCACGCATCTGCACCTGATAAACGAACGGATGTTCCTCGCCGTGGCCGATTTCCAGGCTGACGCTGTCGTTGGACGGATCGGGCTGGGTGACAACCCTGAGGCCTTTTTCGACGAACACCGCCGTCACCTCTTCAATCGCCGGGCGCACCGTGGTCTCAAGGAACCGGTACACCTCATCCCGTGACGGGAAATGCACGGCCTGACTCAAGCGCTGGCGCCAGCCGCCTGTGCCCTTGCGTGAACCCGACACCGGCGCCAGCGAATGCAGTTGAGCGATCTGCTTCTGCGATTCGAGGTAGAACGCCTTGTGCAGCCCCCACATCATCAGCAGCAGGATCATCGAGAACGGCAACGAGGTCAGCACCACCGCAGATTTAAGCGAGTCGATGCTGCCGGCAAACAGCAAGGCACTGGTGACCAGCCCGGTCATCGCGCCCCAGAACACCCGCAGCCATTTCGGCCCATCTTCGTCGGCGTTGCCGCCCTTGGACGACAGGGTTGAGAGCACCACGGTGCCGGAGTCGGCCGACGTGACGAAGAACACGAAGCTGATAAACACCGTGACCGCGATGACGGTTTTGCTCCACGGGTAGGTTTCCAGCAGCAGGTAGAGGCTCATCGACGGGTCATTGATGGCCGACTGACCGAGTGCGGTCAGCCCGTGGTTGAGCACCTGGTCGATGGCGCTGTTGCCGAAGATCGACATCCACGCCAGGGTGAAGCCCAGCGGGATCAGCAGCACGCCGAACACGAATTCGCGGATGGTCCGGCCACGGGAAATGCGTGCGATGAACAGGCCCACGAACGGCGACCATGCAATCCACCAGGCCCAGTAGAACACCGTCCAACCGCCCAGCCAGTCGCTGGGTTTGTCGTAGGCATACACGTCGAAACTCTTGGTCGGCAAGGCGCCCAAGTAGTCACCGATGTTCTGGATCAGGGTGTTGAGCAAATGCTGGGTGGGCCCGGCGAACAGTACGAACAGCAGCAGCGCACAGGCCAGCAGCATGTTGATGTCGGACATCACCCGCACGCCCTTGTCGACGCCGGAGACGGCGACCAGGATCGCGGCGCCCATCATCAGCGTGATCAGGCCGACCTGAATCCATTGGGTATGAGCAATGCCGAACAGGTAATCGAGACCGGAGTTGAGGTGCAACACCCCAAAGCCCATGTCAGCGCCGAGGCCGAACACCGTGGCGATAATGCCGAAGCCATCCACCGCGTAACCGATGGGGCCATTGATGCGCTTGCCGATCAGCGGGTACAGCGCCGAACGCAACGCCAGCGGCAGGTTATGCCGGTAGGCGAAATACGCCAAGGCCATACCAACAAAGGCGAACACGCCCCAGCCGTGCAGGCCCCAGTGCAGAAACAGCACCTGCATGGCCTGGCGCGCGGCATCGGCATTCATCGGCGCACCCTGAGGCGGTTGCACCAAGTGCGTCAGCGGCTCGGACACGCAGAAGAAAAACAGCGTGATGCTGATCCCGGCGGCGAACAGCATGCCGGCCCAGGACAGGTAACTGAATTCGGGCTCGTCGTGGTCGGCACCGAGTTTTATCTTGCCGTAGCCCGATAGCGCGGTGACCACCACGAAGACCAGATACAGGGTCATCGCCAGCATGTAGTACCAGCCGACCGTATTGGCCGCCCAGTTTTGCGCCGCCAGCAGCCAGGCGCCGGCCTGTTGCGGAATAGCGATGACCGTGATGCCGAACAGCAGGATGAAGCTGGCGGCAAAGTAGAAGACCGGCGCATTCATGCGCACCAGGCCGCTTGCGGGGGTGGACGATGCACTCATGAACGATGCACCCCGACGATGAGGGATGTGGCTGTAAATAACGGACTCAGCAAAGGTAAGCCTCCTGTTGTGAGCGGGCAGCGAACCACCGGGTTTAACTTGAACGAGCATTCAAGTTAAACATGGATAGGCGGTCTGGGACTAATCGCAGGGCCGAGTGGTAGACAATTCCCACACTAGCTCAGGGAAAGGTATGACGGGCGGAGATGACAAAACGTTCAGCACATAACACGAGGAAAGATCAGAAAACGCCAAGCAATATGTGCCGCTCTACGACCAGGTCTATAACGACCTGGCCGCGCGGCGCAACGAATGGTTGCGCGAGCAAACCCGCCTGTCACTGAGTCGGCTTGACGGCTGACGAGTTTACTTTTGCGTGCCGTCATCGTGCTGCAGGTTCGCCTGCGTCAGGTTCGCCCCCGCCGGCACACTGCGAGTCAACCACACGTTGCCGCCGATGGTTGAGCCTTTGCCAATGGTGATGCGTCCCAGGATGGTCGCCCCGGCGTAAATCACCACGTCATCCTCGACAATCGGATGGCGTGGGTGGCCCTTCTGCAACTGCCCATCTTCATCGGCCGGGAAGCGCTTGGCGCCCAGGGTCACGGCCTGGTAGATGCGCACGCGCTCGCCGATGATCGCGGTTTCGCCGATCACCACACCGGTGCCGTGGTCAATAAAGAAACTCGGGCCGATCTGCGCGCCGGGGTGGATATCAATACCGGTGGCCGAGTGGGCAATTTCCGCGCTGATCCGCGCCAACAGCGGTAGGCCGGCGCGGTACAGGTGGTGGGCCAGGCGATGGTGAATCACCGCCAGGATCCCCGGATAGCACAGCAGCACTTCATCAACACTGCGCGCGGCCGGGTCGCCGTGATAGGCGGCGAGAACGTCGGTGTCCAACAGGCTGCGCAGGGACGGCAGGGCCAGGGCGAAATCTTGGATCAGGCGGATGGCGTGAGCATCGACAGTGCTGTCGTCCTGGGCGCCCTGGCGCGCAGCGTAGCGCAACTCCAGGCGCGCTTGACCAAGCAGAGCATTGAGTGCCACATCGAGGGTATGGCCGACGTAAAAATCTTCACTCTCTTCACGCAGGTCCACCGGCCCCAGGCGCATGGGGAAAAGCGCGCCACACAGTGCTTCGAGAATCTGCGCCACCGCCTCGCGTGACGGCAACTCACGGCCGCCATGCTCGCCACTCAAGCGCCCATTGCGCGTTCGCCATTGGTCCCGGGCGCCGCGCAGTTGGCTGACGATGGTCTGTAGTTGCCAATGGCTGGAACGCTCACTCACGGTATTCACTCCTGACGAAATGGCCATCACTTTACGGTATGCGCCCGGGCCACTCTTAAGAACCAATGGTGTGATACTAAGAACTGTCCGGAATAAGCGATTGTCGGTTGCCCGATGAAAAGTGCCTGCCTATAGTCGCCCCATACTCATCAACCGTGCGTAGCCATGATCAAACAACAGCTCGACCGTTTTAACCGCCTGGAATTGCTGGGCGGCGCCACTGCCCTGGAAAAACTCGAGCGGCTGTCGGCCTGGCTGGGCAGGGATGTGTACGTCAAGCGCGACGACACCACGCCGCTGGCCATGGGCGGCAATAAGCTGCGCAAACTTGAATACCTGGCCGCCGATGCCATCGCCCAAGGCGCCGACACCCTGGTGACCGCCGGCGCTATCCAGTCCAATCACGTACGCCAGACCGCTGCGCTGGCCGCCAAGCTGGGCCTGGGCTGCGTTGCCTTGCTGGAAAACCCTACCGGTACCGACGACCCCAACTACCTGGGCAATGGCAACCGCCTGCTGCTTGACCTGTTCGACGCCAAAGTAGAGTTGGTGGAAAACCTCGACAACGTCGACGACCAGCTCAATGCCCTCGCCGACCGCCTGCGCAGCAGCGGCAAGAAGCCGTACCTGGTGCCTATCGGCGGCTCCAATGCCCTGGGCGCCCTGGGTTATGTACGCGCCGGGCTTGAGCTGGCCGCGCAGATCGAAGACAGCGGCATCGAATTTGCCGCCGTGGTGTTGGCCTCCGGCAGTGCGGGGACCCACAGCGGCCTCGCCCTGGCCTTGAGTGAAGTGCTGCCAGACCTGCCCGTAATTGGCGTCACCGTGTCGCGTACCGACGAAGCCCAGCGCCCGAAAGTGCAGGACTTGGCCGAACGTACCGCGCAGTTGCTGGGTGTGGATATCCCGCAAGCGTTCAAGGTGATCCTGTGGGACGAATACTTCGGGCCGCGCTATGGCGAACCGAACGCCGGCACCCTTTCTGCGGTCAAGCTATTGGCGAGTCAGGAAGGCCTGCTGCTGGACCCGGTCTACACTGGCAAGGCCATGGCCGGCTTGCTGGACGGTATCGGCCGTAACCGGTTTGAAGACGGGCCGATTATTTTCCTGCATACCGGCGGGGCGCCGGCGTTGTTTGCCTATGACTCAGTGTTCAGCTGAATAAACGCTGCCACATTAGATCCTTGATATATTCTAAAAAAGAATATCAATTTATATTTATATTATTTTCAAGTCTTAAAAACCAGCTTTATAGTCGCGCCGTAGGCGAAGACGCGCTACGCGCTTTAAGGCAGGATACGACTACCGCGTCACCTGCTTCGCTCAACATAAAAACACAGGGGCTCTTCATGACTATTTCTGTATTCCGTCGCACGTTGCTGGTCGGCACTTTGGGCCTGGCACTCGGGGCTGGCCTGATGGGCCAGGCAATTGCCGGCGAGCAGCTGAACAACATCAAGAAAGCCGGCGTCATCAACGTCGGTCTGGAAGGCACTTACCCACCCTTCAGCTTTGTCGGGGAAGACGGCAAGCTCGCGGGTTTTGAAGTGGAGTTTTCCGAAGCGCTGGCCAAGGAGCTGGGCGTGAAGGTCAAACTGCAGGCCACCAAGTGGGACGGCATCCTGGCCGCACTGGAATCCAAGCGACTGGACGCGGTGATCAACCAAGTCACCATTTCCGAAGAGCGCAAAAAGAAGTACGACTTTTCTGAGCCCTATACCGTTTCCGGGATTCAGGCGTTGGTACTGAAGAAGAACGAAGACAAACTCAATATCAAATCTGCTGCCGACCTGGCCGGTAAAAAGGTCGGGGTGGGCCTGGGCACCAATTACGAGGAGTGGGTGAAAGCCAACGTCAAGAACGCTGATATCCGCACCTACGAAGATGACCCAACCAAGTTCCAGGACCTGCGCATCGGCCGTATCGACGCCATCCTGATCGACCGCCTGGCGGCACTGGAATACGCCAAAAAAGCCCCGGACACCGCCGCTGCCGGTGACGCGTTTTCTCGTCAAGAAGCAGGCGTAGCCCTGCGTAAAGGCGAGCCTGAGTTGCTGGCTGCGGTCAACAAGGCCATCGAAAAACTGCGCGCAGACGGCACGTTGAAAAAACTCTCCGAGAAGTACTTCAACGCTGACGTCACCCAATAATGGAAGAAAAGTTTCAATTGATCCTGAATTCCACGCCCTTCTTGATGCAGGGCGTGTACTTCACCGTGATCTTGAGCCTGGGCGGTTTGTTTTTCGGCTTTGTGCTGGGCTTCGGCCTGGCCTTGATGCGTTTGTCGCGCTTCAAGACGCTGAGTTGGATCGCCCGCGTCTACGTGTCGTTCTTTCGCGGTACGCCGTTGCTGGTGCAGCTGTTCATGATGTATTACGGCTTGCCGCAAGTGGGTATCGAACTCGACCCGATTCCCGCCGCGTTGATCGGCCTCTCATTGAACATGGCAGCGTATATCTGTGAAACCTTGCGCGCCGCCATCAGCTCTATCGAGCGTGGCCAGTGGGAAGCCGCTGCCAGTATCGGCATGACCCGTGTGCAGACCCTGCGTCGGGCGATCCTGCCGCAGGCGATGCGTACTGCATTGCCACCGCTGGGTAACAGCTTTACATCGCTGGTGAAGGACACCTCGCTGGCAGCGACCATCCAAGTGCCCGAGCTGCTGCGCCAGGCGCAGTTGGTGTCCGCGCGCACGTTCGAGATTTTCGCGATGTACCTGTCGGCCGCCCTGATCTACTGGGTGCTGGTCAGCATCCTGGCGTATTTCCAAAATCGTCTGGAAGCCCGGGTCAACCGGCATGACCTGGAGTCCTGAAGCATGATCGTGGTTGAAAAACTGACCAAACAATTCAACGGTCAGGTGGTGCTCAACGGCATCGACCTTGAGGTCAAGGAAGGCGAAGTCATCGCCATTATCGGCCCCAGCGGTTCCGGCAAGACCACCTTCCTGCGCTGCCTGAACTTCCTCGAACAGCCCACCAGTGGCCGCATCAAGGTAGGCGACATCGAAATCGACACCAGCAGGCCGATCAACCAGCAACAAAGCCTGGTGCGGCGCCTGCGCCAGCACGTGGGGTTTGTATTCCAGAGCTTCAACCTGTTCCCGCACCGCACTGCGCTGGAAAACGTCATCGAAGGCCCCACCGTGGTCAAGAAGATGCCACGCGAAGCCGCTGACACCCTGGGGCGCAAACTGCTGGCCAAGGTGGGCCTGGCAGGTAAGGAAGATGTCTACCCACGGCGCTTGTCCGGTGGCCAGCAACAGCGCGTGGCGATTGCGCGTGCACTGGCCATGGAGCCGGAGGTGATTCTGTTTGACGAACCCACCTCGGCGCTGGACCCGGAGCTGGTGGGCGAAGTGCTGGCGACCATTCGCAGCCTTGCCGAAGAAAACCGCACCATGGTCATCGTCACCCACGAGATGAGCTTTGCCCGTGACGTGGCCAACCGCGTGATCTTCTTCGACAAGGGCGTGATCGTTGAACAAGGCGAAGCCAAGACGCTGTTTGCCAACCCCAAGGAAGAACGCACCCGGCAGTTTTTGAGCAAGTTTCTGGCGCACTGAACCCCTGTGTGGGAGCTGGCTTGCCTGCGATGCAGACACCTCGGTAGAGCAGTCACACCTGGGTGATGCTATCGCAGGCAAGCCAGCTCCCACACAAGGGTGTTCCTACAGGAAGTCCTCATTCCAACCTGTAAAACATCCCCCCGTATCCGCCTGAATATCCCCGCCCCAGTCAGACCCTTCTGAATATCGCCAAACCCGCCGTTTAGCCTTTTGCCGCCATTGACGCCCCTTGGCCAACCCTCTTATCTAGCGTTCAGAGGATTGGATCCTATCCCAGCTGTTTTCTGAATCGTTCATTTCGGTCACCCCGCGCACCCGCGCCAAAGGTCCGGGACGATTGCTGCTGGCTGTATCAAGGAGATTATTTATGACGCCCCCCCTGCTCACTGCCCCGACACTGCCCCAGGCCATCGGCAATGGCATCAATGCCCTGGCCGCCACACACCTGCAGGTCGACATCGCGCCGTATCCCGGCATGGATGAAGGCGACCTGATCGAGCTGTTCTGGAACAACTGCTTTGCCGCTTCACGGCGGGTGACCGCGTGCAAGGTCGGCGCATTCACCCACCTGCGGGTGCCGGAAAGTTTCGTGCTGGATGGACCGGCTCAGGTCCATTACCAGGTCATGCAGATCGGCCATGGCCCTGCGCGCTCCGCCGAAACGCGGGTGCGCGTAAAGACCCACTACCCTGGCGGCCAACCCTCGCCCCTGTACCGCGACGAAAACCACAACCTCGCCCCCGTGGGCCTGCCCGAGACCATCCGCCGCTGCGGCGTCAACGCCAGCCAGGTACGGCGTGGTATTCCCCTGACCATCGAGCCGTACCTGAACATGACCACCGGCGATGCCATCACCCTGCGCTGGGGCGATGTGCGCCTGGATCTGCCGAAGATCCAGGCCAGGGAAATCGGCCAGGCGGTGCAGGTGTGGGTGCCTTCGACGGTGATTGTCGAAGCCGGCGACGACTGCCGGCTGGAGGTGACCTATTGCATTCTGGATCGCGTCGGCAACAACTCACGCTGGGCACCCGCCCGCACTTTACGCATTGCCGCCGAGGTGCCAACCCACCCGGCCGGGACTGCGCTGATCTATCGTCCCCGCCCTCTCGGGTCGCCCTGCGAACCTGGGTGACAGACCTTCTATGCATATTCCCAAAAGTTAGTTTATTTAAATATTTAACACGCTTAGGGTATATGCACCGGACCACCGGACATCTCTGATTTTTCTGTTTTTATTTCATTGAATGCGAGGTCGGTATGGTCAGAATTACCCCGGTGCGCAACGCCAGGGCATTACGTGCAGCCAAGGAGCGGCGCTGATGTCTAACTTGGCTCTAACAACTCCCCAGCGTGATCTGGATGTAGCCCCCCTGCTGTTGCCGGCCGCTGTGCTGCGCAACGATGCAGAGGCGTTGAACGCTGCCCGTGAGCTGGCTCAGGCTGCGCGCCTGCAAGCCGCCAAGCGCGACAGGCAACGCCAGTTGCCGTGGGCGCAGATTGAACAGTTCACCCGCAGTGGGCTGGGCAGTATTTCCATTCCCCGTGAATACGGCGGCCCGCAGGTGTCTTTTGTAACCCTGGCCGACGTGTTCGCGATCATCAGCGCGGCAGACCCGGCCCTCGGGCAGATCCCGCAGAACCATTTCGGCATCCTGCACCTGTTACAGGGTGCGGCCACCGAGCGCCAGAAAAAGCAGCTGTTCCAGAGCGTCCTCGACGGTTGGCGCATCGGCAATGGCGGCCCTGAACGCGGGACCAAGAACACCCTGGAGCTCAAGGCGCGCATCACCGCCAAGGGTGACGGTTACGTAATCAGCGGCCAGAAGTTCTATTCCACCGGCGCGCTGTTTGCGCATTGGGTTGCGGTAAAAGCCCTGAACGATGACGGCAAGCAGGTCATGGCGTTCGTGCGCCGTGGCACCGAAGGGCTGCGCATTGTTGATGACTGGTCGGGCTTCGGCCAACGCACTACCGCCAGTGGCACGGTGCTGCTGGACCAGGTGCCGGTGGACGCCGAACGGGTCGTGGAAAACTGGCGCATCGGCGAAACCCCGAACATCCAGGGCGCCGTTTCCCAACTGATTCAGGCCGCCATCGACGCCGGCATTGCGCGCGGCGCGCTTGAGGACACCATCGCCTTCGTTCGTGAACGCTCGCGTCCCTGGATCGATGCCAAGGTCGAACGCGCCAGTGATGACCTGTATGTGATCGCCGATATCGGCAAGCTCAAGATCGAACTGCACGCCGCCGAAGCCCTGCTGCGCAAGGCCGGTCAGGTGCTGGACCAGGTCAGCGCCGCGCCGATCACCGCTCAGTCAGCCGCGCGTGCGTCGATTGCCGTGGCCGAGGCGAAAGTGCTGACCACCGAAGTGTCGCTGCTGGTCAGCGAAAAGCTCTTCGAACTGGCCGGCAGCCGCGCCACCCTCGCCGAGTTCAACCTCGACCGTCACTGGCGCAACGCGCGGGTGCACACCCTGCACGACCCGGTGCGCTGGAAGTATCACGCGGTGGGCGCTTATCGACTGAACGGCACGTTGCCGGCTCGACATTCCTGGATCTGACTGACCAGACATCTGGAGAACATCATGACTTTCTCTAACCCCGTCGCGGTCATTACCAGCGACGAACACGCCCTTATTGTCGCCAGCGACCTGGCCGAAGACTTCCGCCGCGACAGCGCCCAGCGCGACCGCGAGCGCCGCCTGCCCTTGCCCGAGCTGGACGTGTTTTCGCGCTCCGGCCTGTGGGGCATCAGCGTGCCCAAGGAGTACGGCGGCGCAGGCGTGTCCAACGTCACCCTGGCCAAGGTCATTGCGCTGATCGCCCAGGCTGACGCCTCGCTGGGCCAGATCCCGCAGAACCATTTCTACGCACTGGAAGTGCTGCGCGTAAACGGCAGCCCTGCGCAGCAAAAGCGTCTGTACGCCGAAGTGCTCGCCGGTCAGCGCTTCGGCAATGCGCTGGCGGAACTGGGCACCAAGACCGCCCATGACCGCGTCACTTCAATCACCCGCGACGGCGACGGGTTCCGCATCAGCGGCCGCAAGTTCTATTCCACCGGCGCGATCTACGCCCAGCGCATCCCCACGTCAGTGGTGGATGAACAGGGCGTGCAGCAACTCGCCTTTGTCCCGCGCGACAGCGACGGCCTGACGGTCATCGACGACTGGAGCGGCTTCGGCCAGCGCACTACTGGCAGCGGTTCGGTGGTGTTCGACAACGTGTGGGTCGCCGCGCATGACGTAATCCCGTTCCAGAGCGCCTTCGAACGCCCGACCACCGTCGGCCCGCTGGCGCAGATCCTCCATGCGGCCATCGACACCGGCATTGCCCGCGCAGCCTTTGAAGATGCGCTGCACTTCGTGCGCACCAAGACCCGCCCGTGGATCGATTCCGGCAGCGACAAGGCCACTGAAGACCCGCTGACCCTGAAAAGCTTCGGCCACCTGAGCATCCGCCTGCATGCCACCGAGGCACTGCTGGAACGCGCAGGGGAATTTCTCGACCGTGCCCAGGCCGACAGCAATGCCGAGACGGTTGCGGCCGCCTCAATTGCCGTCGCTGAAGTGCGCGCCTTGAGCACCGAAATCTCCCTGGCCGCCGGCAGCGCGCTGTTTGAACTCGCCGGCAGCCAGGCCACCCTGGTCGAGCACGGCCTTGATCGTCACTGGCGCAACGCTCGCGTGCACACCCTGCACGACCCGGTGCGCTGGAAGTACCACGCGGTGGGCAATTACTACCTCAACAATGAAAACCCGCCACTGCGGGGGACCATTTGATGGCGAAGAAAAAAATCCTGCTCAATGCCTTCAACATGAACTGCATCGGGCACATCAACCACGGCCTGTGGACCCACCCACGGGACACGTCCACCCAGTACAAGACCATCGAGTACTGGACCGACCTGGCGCAAACCCTGGAGCGTGGGCTGTTCGACGGCCTGTTCATCGCCGATATCGTCGGTGTGTACGACGTGTACCAGCACTCGATTGATGTGCCGCTCAAGGAGTCGATCCAACTGCCGGTGAATGACCCGTTGCTGCTGGTCTCGGCCATGGCCGCCGTCACAAAAAACCTCGGCTTCGGCCTCACCGCCAATCTCACCTATGAGCCGCCGTATCTGTTTGCCCGGCGCATGTCCACGCTCGACCACCTGAGCCGTGGCAGGGTCGGTTGGAACATCGTCACCGGCTACCTCGACAGCGCCGCCAAGACCATGGGGCTTACCGAGCAAGTCGAGCACGACCGCCGTTATGACCAGGCCGATGAATACCTGGAGGTGCTCTACAAACTCTGGGAAGGCAGTTGGGAAGACGACGCAGTGATCAACGATCCACAAGCGCGGGTGTATGCGCAGCCGGGCAAGGTGCACAAGGTCGAGCATCACGGTGAGTTCTATCAGGTGGAGGGTTATCACCTGTGCGAACCCTCGCCGCAACGTACGCCGGTGCTGTTTCAGGCGGGCAGTTCGGACCGGGGCTTGCTGTTCGCCGGGCGTCATGCCGAATGCGTGTTCATCAGCGGACAGAACAAGACCGCGACCAAGCTCCAGGTGGACAAGGTGCGCGCCAGCGCCGTGGAAGCCGGGCGCAACCCGGATGACATCAAGGTGTTCATGGGCCTCAACGTGATCGTTGGCGCCACTGAAGCGCTGGCCTGGGCCAAGCACGCCGAATACCTGAGCTACGCCAGCGCAGAGGCCGGCGTGGCGCATTTCTCGGCGTCCACCGCGATCGACTTCGCTCAGTACGAACTGGACGAGCCGATCCAATACGTGAAGAGCAATGCGATCCAATCGGCCACCAAGAACCTGCAGAACAACGACTGGACCCGGCGCAAATTGCTCGAGCAACACGCCCTGGGCGGGCGCTATATCACGTTGGTGGGATCGCCTGAGCAGGTTGCTGATGAGTTGGAGTCGTGGATCAGTGAGACCGGCCTGGATGGCTTCAACCTGACGCGCATTGTCACGCCGGAAAGTTACGTGGATTTCATTGATCTGGTGGTGCCGGAGTTGCAGCGCCGCGGCTCGTACAAGACTGCTTATGACACCGGAACGCTGCGCGAAAAGGTCTTCGGTGGCAGCGCCCGCTTACCCGAACAACACACCGGCTCGACCTACCGACACTGAACCAAAACTGTGGGAGCTGGCTCGCCTGCGATAGCGGTAGGTCAGCGAATACACATGTGGCTGAAAGACCGCCATCGCAGGCAAGTCAGCTCCCACAGTTGACCGAGTTGTTAATGAATACACCTTATGACTGGAAATCGACCATGAAAAAAACACTGCTCTCTCACCCAGTCAAAGCACTGGCCCTGGCCTTCGGTTTGTTCAGCTCTGCGGCGTTCGCCGCCGATGCGCCGTTGAAAATCGGCACCACCGCCGCCTTCGCCATTCCCCTGGAAGCCGCGGTAGCCGAAGCCGACAAACAAGGCCTGAAGGTCGAGCTGGTGGAGTTCACCGACTGGATCGCGCCCAACGTCAGCCTGGCCGCCGGTGATATCGACGTGAACTACTTCCAGCACATCCCATTCCTGGAAAACGCCAAGGCCGCCGCCGGTTTTGACCTGGTGCCGTACGCGCCGGGCATCATCAACAACGTCGGGCTGTATTCGACAAAATATAAAAGCATCAACGACTTGCCCCAGGGCGCCAGCGTGGCGATTGCCAACGACCCGATCAACAGCGGTCGCGGCCTCCAATTGCTGGCCAAGGCTGGCCTGATCACCCTCAAGCCGGGCGTGGGCTACAAGGCCACCGAAGAAGACATTGTGACCAACCCGAAAAAGATCAAGATCCTGCAAGTCGAGGCCGTACAACTGGTGCGCGCTTATGACGATGCAGACCTGGTGCAGGGCTACCCGGCCTATATCCGCCTGTCCAAAACCTTCGATGCTGAATCGGCGCTGCTGTTCGACGGCCTCGACCACCCGGAGTACGTGATCCAGTTCGTGATCCAGCCGAAAAGCAAAACCGACCCGCGGGTGATCAAGTTCGTCGATATCTACCAGCACTCGCCCGTGGTACGCGCTGCGTTGGATAAGTCCCTCGGCAAGCTCTACCAAGTCGGCTGGGAAGATAAAAAATGACCGCCGCCAATGCCCAATTGCGCGACCTGGGCTCAGCGCCCAGGGACGCCGAGCAGACAGAACTGCATCCGGACCTGAACCGCGCCCATGTGCGTTTTATCAACCTGGGCAAGACCTATGACGGCACCGTGCACGCCTTGCAAGGCATAGACCTGGCGATACAGCGCGGTGAAGTGTTCGGCATTATCGGCCGCAGCGGCGCCGGCAAGTCGTCGCTGATCCGCACCATCAACCGCCTGGAGCAGCCCAGCAGCGGACGGGTGCTGATCGATCAGGTGGACATTGGCGAATTTGACGAAGACCGCCTGGTGGCGCTGCGTCGGCGTATTGGCATGATCTTCCAGCACTTCAATTTGATGTCGGCCAAGACCGTGTGGCAAAACGTCGAATTACCACTGAAAGTGGCCGGAGTGCCCAAGCCCCAACGTGAGCAAAAGGTGCGCGAACTGCTGGAATTGGTGGGTTTGCAGGACAAGCACACGTCCTACCCGGCGCAGCTTTCCGGCGGGCAAAAACAGCGCGTGGGCATCGCTCGTTCGTTGGTACACGACCCAGAGATTTTGCTCTGCGACGAAGCCACCTCGGCCCTTGATCCAGAGACCACCCAGTCGATCCTCGGCCTGCTGCGTGAGATCAATCGGCGCCTGGGCCTGACCATCGTATTGATCACCCATGAGATGGCAGTGATCCGCGAAATCTGCGACCGCGTGGTGGTGTTGGAACACGGGCGCATCGTTGAACAGGGCCCGGTATGGCAAGTGTTTGGAAACCCGCAACATGACGTCAGCAAAACCCTGCTGGCACCGCTGCAACATGGGCTGCCGGACGAGTTGCAAAGCCGTTTGCAGGCCACACCGCAATCCACCGATGCCGCTGTGGTGCTGCGTTTGCAGTTTACCGGCAGCGATACCGACGAGCCGGACCTGGCCGCGTTGTTCAGCGCGCTCGGCGGGCGTGTACGCCTGCTGCAAGGCGGCGTGGAACGTATCCAGGGGCACGCCCTGGGGCAACTGCTGCTGGCGGTGAGTGGCTCGCCCCACGACGCCTGCGAGCTGCGTAAACGCGCCGGGAATTGGGCACAACAGGTGGAGGTGCTGGGCTATGTGGTTTGATCGTTTAGTACAGGGCGCCATCGACACCTTGTTGATGGTCGGCGTGTCGTCGCTGATCGCGTTGCTGGTGGGAATTCCACTGGCGGTGTTCCTGGTCACCAGCGACAAGGGCGGTATTTACCAAGCCCCGGCGCTGAACCGCGTGCTGGGGGCGTTCGTCAATCTGTTCCGCTCGATTCCGTTCTTGATCCTGATGGTGGCATTGATCCCGTTCACCCGATTGATCGTCGGCACCACCTACGGCGTGTGGGCGGCGGTCGTGCCATTGACCATCGCCGCCACGCCATTTTTTGCACGGATTGCCGAGGTGAGCCTGCGTGAGGTCGACCACGGCCTGATCGAAGCCGCGCAAGCCATGGGCTGCCGACGCTGGCACATCATCTGGCACGTGCTGCTGCCGGAAGCGTTGCCGGGAATTGTCGGCGGGTTCACCATCACCCTGGTGACCATGATCAACTCGTCCGCCATGGCCGGGGCGATTGGCGCGGGCGGTTTGGGTGACATCGCCTACCGCTACGGTTATCAGCGCTTCGATACGCAGATCATGCTGACGGTGATCGTGCTGCTGGTGATTCTGGTGGCGGTGATTCAGTTGGGTGGGGATCGGTTGGCGCGGGTGTTGAACAAGCGGTGAGGTATAGTCGGACCATCTCAGCGCCCGGTATTGCTCTCCATGACTCTCAAGCCCGACGACCTCGACCAGATCACCGCCACCACCCTTGGCCACTACAACACAGTGGCTGAGGATTTCCGCGAAGGCACCCGCGATCACGATGTGAGCCAGAACATCGACGCGCTGTTGCGGCATATCCAGGGCTCCGCGCCGTTTACCGTGCTGGATTTCGGCTGCGGGCCGGGGCGCGATTTGCAGACGTTTACGCGCATGGGGCATATCGCCGTGGGGCTTGATGGTTCGGAGCGGTTTGCGCAGATGGCGCGCGAAGACAGTGGCTGTGAAGTGTTGCAGCAGGATTTCCTCAAACTGGATCTGCCGGCCCGGCGCTTCGATGGAATCTTTGCCAATGCGGTGCTGTTTCACATTCCCAAGCAGGAATTACCGCGTGTGCTGGAGCAGCTTCACGGGTCGTTGAAATCAGGCGGAGTCTTGTTCAGCTCCAATCCACGCGGCGAAAACCGGGAAGGCTGGAACGGGCCACGGTATGGGTCTTATCACGACCTGGAGGCGTGGCAGTCACTGCTGACAGCGGCTGGGTTTGATGAGTTGGAGCATTACTACCGTCCCGCTGGGTTGCCTCGGGAGCAGCAACCGTGGCTGGCGAGTGTCTGGCGCAAACGCTGAAAGCAGCCTGGCAATGCATTCCGACTGTGGGAGCGGGCTTGCTCGCGAATGCGGGGTGTCAGTCAGTACATCTGTAACTGAGCTACCGCATTCGCGAGCAAGTCGAATCGTCGCACCGCCGCTCCCACATTTTTAACTGCGTTTTTCCTGGGTTTCCTGTTTGGGTTCGCGGATTTTGTACCAAGCCACATACAGCGCCGGCAGGAATAACAGCGTCAGCAACGTGGCGATGATAATCCCGCCAATCATCGCGTACGCCATCGGCCCCCAGAACACTTCCCGCGCAATCGGGATCATGCCCAGGCTCGCCGCCGCCGCCGTGAGCAGGATCGGCCGACGCCGGTGCTCGGTAGCTTCCACCACCGCATCCCACGGCGTATAACCGGCCACCTCGTATTCATGGATTTGCGTCACGAGGATCACCGAGTTGCGGATGATGATGCCGATCAGCGCCAAAATACCCAGGATTGCCACAAAGCCCATGGGCGTGCCGGTGGGAATCAGCGCCAGCACCACGCCGATCAGCCCCAGCGGCGCAACACTCGCCACCAGAAACATCTTCTGCACACTGTGCAGCTGGATCATCAGGAAGGTTGCCATGAGGAACAGCATCAATGGCACCACGCTGGCAATCGGGCTCTGGGCCTTGCCGCTTTCCTCCACGGTACCGCCGGTGGCGACCTTGTAGCCCACCGGCAAACCGGCGCTGAACTTGTCGATTTCCGGCTTGAGCTGCTTCACCAGATCCGTCGGCTGCATCTCATCGCGCACCGAGGCCTTGATGGTGATAGTCGGCTTGCGATCGCGGCGCCACACCAGCGGCTGCTCCAACTCATAGCGTACGGTGGCGAAGGCCAGCAGCGGAATCGAGGTGCCGTTGGGCGTGACGATCTGCAGGTTCTGCAAGGTTTCCGGCGTGCCGCGCTCGGCGTCTTCGGCGCGGCCGACCACGTTGATCAGGTAGATATCATCGTGTACTTGGGTCACCGAAGCGCCGCTGACCACGCTGTTCATCAACTGCGCCACGTCTTCCGACGACAGCCCCAGTTGCCGCGCCTTGTCCTGGGCAATGTCGATGCGCAGCACTTTGCCCGGCTCGTTCCAGTCGTAGATGATCTCGCCCAGGTGGGTGTTCTTATCCAACAACGTCGCCAGTTCGATGGCGTGTTTGCGCACCTGGTCGGTGTCTTTGCCCGACACGCGATACTGAATCGGGCGCCCCACCGGCGGGCCCATTTCCAGCGGCTGCACAAAGCTGCCGATGCCGACAAAGTCATCACGCAGGCGCTTTTGCAGACGCTGGATCAACTCGCCGCGCTCCTCCAGGCCCTTACTCACGATGACCAACTGCGCGTAGTAGGGGTTTTCCAGTTGCTGGTCGAGCGGCAGGTAGAACCGGATCGCGCCCTGGCCGATGTAGGTGCTCCAGCGCGAAATGTCCGGATCATCCTTGATGATCGCTTCCAGACGGTCGACGGCTTTACGGGTCTCGTTGATCGAGGCGTTCTGCGGCAGGTTGAGGTCGACGAGGATTTCCGGGCGGTCCGACGAGGGGAAGAACTGGTTCTGCACAAACTGCATGGAGAACACCGACGCCACAAACAGCGCCACGGTGATGCCGATCGCCCACCAGCGGTTACGCATGGCCCACAGCATGCCGCCATTGAAAGCGCGGCCAATTCGCCCCGGCTCGCCATCGTGCGGCTTCACGTTGGCGCTGAGAATATGCACGCCGATCACCGGCGCAAACAGCACCGCCACCACCCACGACACCAGCATCGCCACGGCAATGACCGCGAACAGGGTGAAGGTGTACTCGCCCGCCGAGCTGGCGTTAAGGCCAATCGGCACGAAGCCGGCGACCGTCACCAAAGTACCGGTGAGCATCGGAAACGCCGTCGAGGTGTAGGCGTAGGTCGCCGCCTGCTCCTTGGTTTCGCCTTTTTCCAGGCGCGTGATCATCATCTCGACGGTGATCATCGCGTCATCCACCAACAGGCCGAGGGCGATAATCAAGGCGCCCAGCGATACCCGCTGCATGGTGATGCCGCTGTACTCCATGAACACGAACACCAGCGCCAGCACCAACGGAATCGAGCACGCCACCACCAGCCCGGCGCGCATGCCCAGGCTGATAAAACTCACCACCAGCACGATAATCACCGCTTCGAACAGCGCACTGGTAAAGCCGCCGACGGCTTCTTCCACCACTTCCGCCTGGTCGGAGACCTTGTGCACGCCGACGCCCACCGGCAGGTCGGCGGTCAACTCGTCCATGCGTTCATGCAGGGCCTTGCCGAACGACTGGATATTGCCGCCCTTCTGCATCGCGATGGCCAAGCCTAACGCCGGCTTACCGTTGAAGCGGAACATCGGCCGCGCCGGGTCGACGTAGCCACGCGTGATCTCTGCGATATCTGCCAGGCGATAGAAGCGGTCATTGAGCCGCAGGTTGACGTTGGCCAGGTCTTTCTCCGAGGCAAATTGCCCCGACGTGCGCACGGAAATCCGCTCCGGCCCGGCCTCGATCACCCCGGCCGGGGTCACCGCATTTTGCGACTGCAGGCTCTGCACGACCTGGCGCTGATCAATCCCCAGGGCCGCCAGCTTGCGCGTGGAAAAATTCAGGTAAATCACTTCGTCCTGCTGGCCGATCATCTCGACCTTGCCCAACCCCGGCACCGAACGAATCTCAGCGCGCACCTGTTCCACGTAGTCGCGCAACTGGCGCATCGAAAGGCCGTCGCCGGTAAAGGCGTACACCGAGCCGAACACATCACCGAACTCATCGTTGAATGACGGCCCCTGCAAACCTTGAGGGAAGTTGCCGCGAATATCGTCGATCTTCTTACGGACCTGGTACCAGATGCCCGGGATGTCCTTGGCGCTGGTGGTGTCCTTGAGGAACACGAACACCGTGGACTCGCCCGGCCGCGTGTAACTTTTTACGTAGTCGAGGGAGTCCAGCTCTTCGAGTTTTTTCTCGATGCGGTCAGTGACCTGCTTGAGGGTTTCTTCCTGGGTCGCGCCCGGCCAGCGGGTTTGGATCACCATGGTCTTGATGGTGAACGAGGGGTCTTCCTCGCGGCCCAGGTTCATGTAGGAGAACACGCCCATCAGAAGCGCGACGAACATCAAGTACCAGACGAAAGACTGATGCTTGAGGGCCCAGTCGGATAAGTTGAAACTCCCTTTCATCGCGGGCTGTCCTCGTCGATTTTGACCTTCTGCCCAGGCTTCAGGCTGTTCACGCCAGCGGTGACAATGCGCTCGCCGGGTTTGACGCCGCCATTGAGCAAGGCGCTGTTGGCATCACGGCTGATCACGCTGATGTCGCGCGGTTGCACGGTCTGGCTTTGGGTGTCGAGCAGCCAGATGCGGGTCTTGCCGTCGACGTCCTGCAGGGCGCTCAGGGGCACTTCGATGCGCGGGGCGATGGCGGTGCTCAGAGTGACGCTGATCGCCGTGCCGAGGCGGAATGCCGGTGGTGTTTCGGCCAGCGTTAGCCGCGCGCGACGGGTGCGTGTGGCGCTTTGCGCCTGGGGCTCAATCTCGCGCACGATGGCTGTGGTGTTGACGCTCGGGTCGAGTTGCCCGGCGACCAGGAACACCACGTCATGCGGCAGGCGCTCGGCAAGGCCGGCAGGCAAATCAATCACCGCTTCCTTGATATCCGGACGGGCCAGGGTCACCACTTGCTGTCCAGCGCTGACCACCTGGCCGGCCTCGGCATTCCAGGCGGTGACGATGCCGGCATGGTCGGTGCGCAGTTCGGCGTAGTTGAGTTGGTCTTTGGCTTGATTGACTGAGGCTTGTGCCTGCTCGAGGGTGGCCTGGGTGGTTTTCAGGTCAGTCTGGGCAATATCCAACTGGGCCTGGGCGCCGACGCCACGGTTGAACAGCTCCTGCTGACGGCGGGCGTTGGCCTGGGCATTGATGAATTGCGCCTGTACGCGCGCCAGATCGCCCTGGGCGGAACGCAATTGGTTCTGTTGGTCAGTGGGATCGAGTACGGCGAGCAAGGCACCCTTCTCCACTTCGGCCCCCACATCCACGGCGCGCCGCGCAATACGCCCAGGCACGCGAAAGCCCAGGTTACTTTCGTAGCGGGCCTGGATGGTGCCGGCAAAACGACCGAGGTTTTCCTGATCTTCCGATGTTACTTCCATGGACAGCACCGGGCGCAGGGGCTCCGGCGGCGGCTCTTCCTTCGAACAGGCAACCAGCAACAGGCTGGCGGCGAGTACCCCCGTCAGGCGCTTCATGGCTGCGCTCCTTGCTGGGCGATCTCGACCAGCATGCCGGGGTGCAGCAATTGCCCACCGGCCACCACCACTTTTTCGCCGCCTTTGAGGCCATCGCCAATGATGACCTTGCCGGTGAGGTAACGCGCCACGGTAACTTTATGCAATTGCGCCTTGCCGTCGCCGTCGATCAACCAAACGGCGGGCTCGCTGAGATCTTTGGTCAGCGCGGCCCAGGGTAATTCGATACTGGCCTTGGCCGGACCATTGGCGGTAGCGCTCACCACCGAGCCCAGCTCCATGCCCTTGGGCAGGGCTTGCAGGGCGATTTTCACCTGCACGGTGCCGGTATTCGCGGCCACGGCTGGCGTGACCTCACGGACCTTGCCCACGGCCTTGATGCTCGGGTTATCCAACAGGCTGACGGTGATCGGCGCATCCGGCGGCGGCTCTACCAGCAGCGACTCGTACACGTTGAATACGGCATCACGCTCGCCATCGCGGGCCAGGCTGAAAATCGGCACAGTGGCCTGTACCACCTGGCCGACCTCGGCCTGACGCGCCGTAATCACACCCGGCGCTTCGGCGATCAGCGCGGTATAACCGAGTTGTTCGCGGGCATTGGCCAACTGGGCTTGGGCGGCCGCCAGTGCGCTTTGGCTGCTGCGCAGCGCGGCCTGGGCGGAATCGTATTCGCTGCGACTGGTGTAGCCCTTGGGCAGGAGCTTTTCCTGGCGGACAAAGGCGGCGGCGGTTTGCTTGACCCGCGCCTGCTCGGCCACGACCTGGGCCTGGGCGGAATCAACGTTGGTTTGCAAATCCTTCGGGTCGAGCTTGGCCAGCACTTGCTTGGCGGTTACGCGGTCACCCACATCCACCATGCGCTGGATAATCTTACCGCCGACGCGAAACGACAGATCGGTTTGCACCCTGGCCTGGATATCGCCGGTGAGCGTGACCGCCGCCGCAAAATCCGCCGACTGCACGGTCTGCACAAACACCCGTGAATGCGCCTTGGGTTCAGCCTTTTCCTCGCCACAGCCGCTCAGTAGCGTCAGTAAGCCAAGACCAAAAATACAGGTGGAAATGCGAGCGCCCATGCAGGCTCCTTTTGCGTGATGCCGACTTGCCAGTGTGTATGCGACTGTGAGCTTAGTTCAGGGTTCCACAGGTGGGCGCTTTCTGTAGTGAGCGGGCTTGCCCCGCGCTGGACTGCGAAGCGGTCCCCCGCCAGGTGCAGAAGTTCTTTCCGATAGAATGGGGTGATTCCTTTTGGGGCTGCTACGCACCCCAGCGCGCGCGGCAAGCCCGCTCACTACAGGTATGTGACCGATGCTCAAGACCCTCGCGGTGGCCAATTACCGCTCGATCAACACATTAGTGGTGCCCCTGGACCGGCTGAACCTGGTCACCGGGCCCAATGGCAGCGGCAAGTCCAACTTGTACCGCGCCCTGCGCCTGCTGGCGGAAACCGCCCAGGGCGGGGTGATCAATGCGCTGGCCCGTGAAGGCGGATTGGACTCCACCTTCTGGGCCGGGCCGGAAACCATCAGCCGGCGCATGCGCAGCGGTGAGGTGCCGGTTGAGGCCACCGTGCGCCAGGGCGTCAAACGCTTGCGCCTGGGCTTTGCCGGGGACGACTTCAGCTACGCGATTTCCCTTGGGCTGCCGGAAAAGACTCTGTCGTACTTCTCCCTGGACCCGGAAGTAAAGAAGGAATGCATCTGGGCCGGCCACCTCTACCGTCCGGCGAGCCTGCTGGTGCAACGGTCCGGGCCCATGGTGCGCGCACGCGACGGTCGAAACTGGGATGTCCTCGCCCAGCACACGCCCAACTATCACAGCCTATTTGACCAGGTCGGCAGCCTGCGCGGCTCGCCGGAGGTGTTGCTGCTGCGGGAAAGCATCCGTGGCTGGCGCTTTTATGATCACTTTCGCAGCGATGTGGATGCACCGGTACGCCAGCCGCAATTGGGTACGCGCACACCGGTTTTGCACCACGATGGGCGCGATCTGGCGGCAGCGTTGCAGACGATCCGCGAGATCGGCGACCCCGAGGCTTTGCAGCGGGCGGTAAGCGATGCGTTCCCCGGCGCGCGCCTGAATATCGAGCCGCTGCAGGGCGGGCGTTTTGCGATTGAGTTTTATCAGGAAGGTTTGCTGCGGCCACTGTCGGCGGCAGAGTTATCCGACGGCACCTTGCGATACTTGCTACTGATCGCGGCGCTGCTGACGCCGAGGCCACCGACCATGATGGTGCTGAACGAGCCGGAGACCAGCCTGCACCCGGATTTGTTACCGGCGTTGGCGCGCTTGATTATCCAGGCTTCGCAGCATTGCCAAGTGTGGGTGGTGTCCCATGCCAGCCGCTTGATTGCGGCGTTGCAGCAGGATGAGGGGTGTAATTCGATTGTGCTGGAGAAGGTGTTGGGGGAGACACGGATCGTCGGGCAGGGGATTCTGGATGCGCCGGCTTGGCATTGGCCAGAATAGGCGTCGCCTGTACTGGCCTCATCGCGGGCAAGCCCGCTCCCACATTTTGATGTGTGAATACTTTCAAATGTGGGAGCGGGCTCGCCTGCGATAGCGGTAGGTCAGTCACTCAATAATGAACGGATCAACCCTGCCACTTCCCACCTTCCACAATCACACTCTCAGGCTTGGTGTCATCGCTCAGCTCTTTACGCACATATTGGTCATACAGCTTGAGCAAAAACTTTTCCTCACCCAACTTCGCCAACTCGGCATTCACCCAGTCACGCAGTTCGACATTGCCCTTTTTCACCGCTGGCGCAATCGGCGCTTCATCACCGAGTTTCTCTTCCAGCACGCGGTAGCCCGGGTTCTGCTTGGCCCAGCTGAACAACACCAGGTTGTCTTGCGCATAGGCATCACCACGCCCCGCCGACAACGCTTGCAACGACTCGGAGTTCTTCTCGAACTTGAGCAGCTTCCAGTCCGGGTGGTTCTTGGTCAGCCAGATATCAGCCGTGGTACCGGTGGTGACGATGGTCGTACGGGTGGCCAGGTCATCCAGGCTTTTCACGGCGCTGTTGTTTGGCACCAGGGCCTGTACCGCGACTTTCAGGTTGGGGTTGGTGAAGTCCACCGCTTCCTTGCGCTCCGGGGTCACAGTCATGTTGGCAAGGATCAGATCGACCTTGTCGCTTTGCAGAAACGGAATACGGCTGGCCGGCTCGACCGCCACGAATTCGACTTTGTTTTCGTCGCCCAGCAGGTCCTTGGCGAATTGACGGCCAATGTCGGTATCGAACCCCACATAGCGACCGGCTTCGTTGACAAAACCGAACGGCGGCTTGTCGGTGAAGACGCCGACGATCAGCTTGTCGCGCGCCTTGATCTTGTCGATGTAGCTCACGGTGGCAGCCGGCTTTACAGGCTCTTCGGCCTTTTTATCGCACCCGGCCAGTAAGGCGACGGCAAACAGTGGCAGCAGTAACTTTTTCATATCAGCGCAAGTTCCTTAGGTTTTTTGGGCAGTGTTGACACAAAGGAGAACTTCTCCAGGAACTGCTGCGCGCGTGCGGTTTGCGGGTTCGTAAAGAATTCTTCGGGGGTGTTGTGTTCAAGGATGCGACCGGCCTCCATAAACACCACGCGGTCGGCGACGGCGCGGGCGAAGGCCATTTCGTGGGTGACGATCAGCAGGGTCATGCCATCGCGGGCCAGGCCCTGGATCACTTCCAGCACTTCCTTGACCATTTCCGGGTCGAGGGCGGCGGTGACTTCGTCAAACAGCATCACTTGGGGGTTCATGCACAACGAGCGGACGATGGCGATGCGTTGCTGCTGGCCGCCAGAGAGCTGGCGTGGGAAGGCGTCGCGCTTGTCGGCAAGGCCCACGCGGTCCAGCAGTTTTTCGGCCTGCTCGCGGGCTTCACGAGGGTCGCGTTTTTGCACCTTCAACGGGCCGAGCAGGATGTTGTCGAGCACGCTCATGTGCGGGAACAGGTGGTAACTCTGGAACACCATGCCAATGTCCTGGCGCACCTGGCGCCAGTCGGTTTTCTTGTCCAGTAGCTCATTGCCGGCAAAGCGCAGGCTACCGCTATGCGCGACTTCCAGACCATTAAGGCAACGCAGCAAGGTGCTTTTGCCGCAGCCACTGGGGCCGAGGATCACCACCACTTCACCGCTTTGCACACTCAGGTCGATGCCCTTGAGCACCTGCGCCTCGCCAAAGAACTTGTTGAAACCCTGAAACTCGATCAATGCGCTCATGCTTGGGCCCAGCGCCGTTCCAGCACCTTGGAGGCGGCCGACAACGGGTAGCAGATAAAGAAGAAAAACAGGAACAGCACGCCATAGATCAGAACCGACTCATAGGTGCGTTCGATGATTTGCTGGCCGACCTTGATCACATCCACCACGCCGATCAGCACCGCCAGGGAGCTGGTCTTGATGATGCGCGTGTAGACGTTGATGGTCGGTGGCGTCATGCGCTTGAGCGCCTGTGGCAGCAGCACGTAGCCGTAGAGCTGCGGATCAGAGAGGCCTATCGACAACCCCGCCTCGCGCTGGCCGCGAGGCAACGAATGCAAGGCGCCACGCACCACTTCGCCGACTTCACTGGCGCCCCACAACGACAGCACCAGCACCGCGCACCAGAAACTCGGGATGCTCAGGCCAAAGAAAATCGGCAGACCGAAAAACAGCAGGTACAACCACACCAGCACCGGGATTGCGCGAAACAGCTCCAGATAAACCCGCAGCGCCGCGTTGATCAGCGTGTTATTCAAGGTGCGCAGCACGCCATACAACACGCCACCGACGGTGCTGAAGGCGATGCTCAAGAATGAAATCGACAGGGTTTGCGCGGCGCCTTTGCCCAGTTGCGGCAACGACACCCACAACAACTCAAGACCCGAACTGGCCATGTTGGAGCCTCCTTTCCAAGCGGCTGAGAAGCAGCGACAGCGGCAAGAACAGCAGTACGCAAATCAGCGTCAGCACGGCGAGCATCTCGTAAGTCTTGTAGTACAGCGCGATGTAGCTCTTGGTGGTGTAGAGAATCTCCGGCACCGCCACGGCCGAGACCACGGTGGTTTCCTTGAGCAGGAAGATGAAATTGGCGAACAGCGCCGGCAGGCTGAGAATGCCGGCCTGCGGCAGGATCACATGCCGCAGCAGTTGCCAATCGGACAGGCCGATGGACTTGCCCGACTCGATCTGCGCCAGCGGCACGGCTTCCACACCGGCGCGCAGCACTTCAGTGAGGTACGCGCCGCCAAGGAACGTCATGGTGATGATCGCCGCCCAGAACCCGGAAATATTGAAGCCCAGGGCCGGCAGCGCGAAGTACACGAAAAACAGTTGGATCAGCAGCGGCGTGTTGCGGGCCAGCTCCACGTACAGCGCCACCAGGCGCGACAGGTACGGCGTGCGAAACACCAGCAGCGCCGCGTTGATCAGCGCCACCAGCAGCGAGGTGGCAATGGCGATCAAGCCTACTTGCAGGGTCACCCCCACGGCTTTCAAAAACGCCGGCAGGGTGCTGAGGATAAAAGCGAAATCGAAGGTCATTTCCAGTCCATGACGCCGCAAGGGTAATGCAGCGAGCGCAATCCGATCCGACATGGGTAACGCCGGGTAGCGCGAACTTTAAAAGCATAAAAAGCAAAATTTAAATACCAAAATAGCATATTGATATCACCCAAAAAGATAACCGGCGGATTCGCGGGTTTGCCGGGTGACGGCTATGGTTGTGGGGTCTGAGATTCGAGGGATTGAACAATGAACGAAGGGAAACCGATTGATCCGCAGGAGTTGGTGAAATGGTTGATGGCGTTGCGCAGGGCAATCAATAGCCAGGCACTGTGACAAAAAAACAGCCTCACCACGGTGAGGCTGTTTTCACGCTTTCAACCTTGCGCCGATGGCCGCCGATCAGCGCCCCCCGCCATGGCTTTGGTGGCACTTTTCTGCTGCTCTTCCGTTTCAAAATTGACGTAGTTGTCCGGGAACTTGAAGTGCGAATCCACCAGGCTCCAGTACTCTTTGTTCTCTGGCTTCGCCATGTCCCATATACGTTCGGCGGAGGATGCGGCGTCGTTACGTATTTGGTCCGGTTGCCCTTTGGCTTCTTGTATCACCCGGTCGACATGCCCGCGTAATGCGTTGGGCCCGGTGGTTTCGATCGTGCTTTTGTTCGGGCGGCTGAAATAACGGTCGCCGGCGTACTCATTACCTTTCATCGAGCGATATTTATCCCCGATGTCATCAATCATGGTCGTCAGCATCGCGCTCTGGGGATGGCTGGCGAACAACGCGTTGGCAAAATAAGGTGTGGCGTTGCCACTCGCTTCACTCTTGCCTGCCGCCATGCCGACCAGCATCAGGTCCGGATGGGCATTCAACGCGCCATCGAGCGGGCGTACGCTTTCCAGATCGATGTCTGTGTAGGTGCCGCCATGTCGATTGACGATTTCATACCGGGCGACGTCAGAGGCTGCGGCATAACCGCCATTGCGTCCGATGATTTCATGTTGATAAACGTCCTGGTTTTTCAAACGTATATCGGCCGGATTGCTCAAATCACGTATCTGTACGTTTTTCAGGTCTGCGAATCGCTCTTGCAAAGCAGTTAGCGCCGTCGTATCACGGGGCGGGTTGCTGACATAGCGGTCCCAGGACTTAGTGGTCTGGTCGAGAATGGTGGCTTCTGCTTGATTAAACTTATCATCGGTACGCGAAGCATGACGCGCAAATGCACTTAGCACTTGCGAAGCATTTTCCGCAGTCACTTTCCCACCCTCAGGCAGCAGAGAAGCCCTCAATGCTTTGTTACCTGGGGACGACAGTTCTTTATTAAGCTCTGAGATCACTTGTTTTTGCTCAATCTTATTACGCGGCTCGTTCCCCGGGCTGCTCATCACCGTTTTAAGTTGACTGAACAAACCACGAACAGGCCTTTCCGACTGATAGTTTGGATAGATACTTTCAGCTTTGGCCTGTGCAGTTTTATTAGTTGCATAAGTATCAAATTGAGTAGAGTCCACCCACAACATAATTTTATGGTTGGGGTTCATCTTGGCCCACTGGCGTAAGTAGGTGTCCTGGTTTGAGCCGGGCTTGGAGCCGACCCAGACCATGTGGATATTATTGGCCACCGGCTTGAACTGGTCTTTGGGGTATTGGGTTTCGAAGCTTGCAGCACTTTCCGGCGGGTGAGCTCCAATGGCAGGAGCTGCCATAAAGGTCGGCACATGATCGGGGAAAATGGATTTCAACATAATAACGGCTCCAAAAGCTTATATAACTCACTGGCGCCTCCATGCGATGACTCCTACAACCTGTGCAAGCTTGCTCTCACACATTCAATCGGGCAAAACTAAAACTGTAAGATAATTTATAAATACACTCAGAAATAATTATTCAAACTGATAAATGAACCAAACCATTTGCCAAGGCCAATAAAGCAGTTAACGCGCCTATATTTTCCAACCCTGTTTTTTTCAAAAAGACCGCATAAAAAAACGCCGACGCTGTAGTAGCCGTCGGCGTTGAAACCTTGAAGGGGGTTTTGGCTTACATCAGAACGCCGGCACTACCGCGCCGTTGTACTTCTTCTCGATGAAGGCTTTGACTTCCGGGCTGGTCAGGGCCTTGGACAGTTTCTGGATAGCGTCGCTGTCCTTGTTGTCCGGGCGTGCCACCAGGAAGTTCACGTAGGGCGACTTGGCGTCTTCAATGATCAGCGCGTCTTTCGCCGGGTTGAGGCCAGCTTCCAGGGCGTAGTTGGTGTTGATGACGTCGAGGTCAACCTGATCCAGTACACGTGGCAGCAGGGCCGATTCCAGCTCCTTGAATTTCAGGTGCTTGGGGTTGTCCTTGATGTCTTTCGGTGTGGACAGGGCATTGGTTGGGTCTTTCAGCGTGATCAGACCATTCTTTTGCAGCAGCAACAGGGCACGGCCGCTGTTGGAGCCTTCGTTCGGGATGGCAACGGTGGCGCCATCTTTGAGCTCAGAAATATTCTTGATTTTTTTCGAGTAACCGCCGATTGGCTCAACGTGTACGCCAATTACAGTGACCAGGTTGGTGCCCTTGCCCTTGTTGAAGTTTTCCAGGTACGGCAGGGTCTGGAAGTAGTTGGCATCCAGGCGTTTCTCGGCAACCTGCGTGTTGGGTTGCACGTAGTCGGTGAAGACTTTGATTTCCAGGTCCACGCCTTCTTTGGCCAGGGTTGGCTTGATCAGCTCGAGGATCTCGGCGTGCGGGATCGGGGTCGCCGCTACGACCAATTTCTCGTTGGCCTGGGCCAAGCTTGCAGTCAGGGCAGCCGCCAGTGCGGTAAACAACAGAACCTTTTTCATGCAGTGTCCTTATCGACATTCCGGGGCGTCTCTGACGACCGTTTTTATGAGGTGTGCCAGCGAAGTGCTATCGCGGCGTGGAATGGACAATACCTAGATTTTTTATTCCCGAACAATATCTTTTATTCACGTTGATATTCCATTTTATTCATACAGGAATTTGCGCAGGGTTTCCTGCTCGGCAGGGCTGGCGCTGTTGAAAATTCGCTGTACTCGCTCCAGGGGTGAGCCCGCCGCTGGCAGGTTCAAATGCTCGGGCAAAATCTCGTCGCCGCTGCTGACCAGCAACGCAAAGTGAATAACGTTTTCCAGCTCACGGGTGTTTCCCGGCCAGCTGTGGTGTTCCAGCACACGCTGCGCGTCATCACTGATCAGCGGCACCGGCAGGTCCAGGCGCTGACTGTAGATCCCGAGGAAGTACTCGGCCAGGGACAGGATATCGCCGACGCGCTCGCGCAGTGCCGGCAAGTCCAACCGGCCTTCGCTCAAGTAATGGAACAAGCGCTCATGGAACTTGCCGGCAGCCACGGCCTGGGCCAGGTCGATGCTGGTGGCGGCAACCAGGCGCACATCCACTGGGCTAGGCTGATGGGCACCGACGCGGGTAACTTCGTGGTTTTCCAGGGCGGCCAGCAGTTTCACCTGGATCGGCAGCGGCAAGTCGCCGATCTCATCCAGGTACAACGTGCCGCCATTCGCCGAGCCAAACCAACCGGCCCGGCTGCTGGCCGCGCCACTGTGGGCGCCAGCGGCATAGCCGAACAATTCGGCATCGGCGTAAGTCGGGCTGATGGCGCCGCAGTTGACCGAAACAAACAAGCCGGTGCGGTCGCTGCCACAGTGGATATGCCGCGCCAGCAGCTCTTTACCGCTACCGGTCTCGCCGCGGATCAACACAGGTAACGCGCGCGGCGCGAGGCTTTCCAGGTCTTCGCGCAATTGGCGCGAACGAGGATCAACAAACACCAACGCCTTGGCGCGGATACTCAGCGGGCTTTTCTCGGCGTCGGGAAAGGTCAGCAAGGGCTGGCCGTAGGTTTCATGCAGACTCATGGCAGGCTCCCGCCCCCAATCCACTCAGGGACGGGGCGTTGAAAAATGTTCAGGCAGTACGCCGGGCGTGGTGCTCTAGGCGGCTTTGCAGGCGATAGAGGTAAGCGAAACCCTGCTCCCAGCGCTGGTGGCCGGATTTCACATTGATATGCCCGGCACCGGACAAGATGCCGGCTTCGGCACCCCAGTTACGCGCGAGCTCCAAGGCGCGTGGAGCACTGACGGCACTGTCGTTATCGGAACTGACCACCTGGCTGGGAAACGGCAGCAGGTCGGTGGGGATCGGCGCAAAGTTGCGCAAGGCAGGCGAGCAGGCAGGACGTTCGACATCGGCGGGGGCCACCAGCAAGGCGCCGCGCACTTGCCGCAGAAACTGCACGGGGGCCGTGGCCGCCCAATGCGCTACGGTGATGCAGCCCAGGCTATGCGCGATCAGGATCACCGGCGTGCTGTCGGCGGCGATGGCTTCAGCCAGCGCGGCCACCCAATCTTCGCGACGCGGGGTGAGCCAATCGGCCTGCTCCACCCGTGCACTGTTGGGCAGGTTGTTCTGCCAGTGACTTTGCCAATGATCTTCTGGCGATCCTTGCCAGCCCGGCACGATCAGATAACGAATCGATTCGCTGTGCATGGGTGTGCCCTCCTGCAGCGTTTAACGTTGCTGAACAGTATAGGGACGGGGATTATATTCGTTAAGGAATAAGAAGCTATTTATTAATAACCAAAAACTCAACCCCACAGAAGATCAAAATGTGGGAGCAAGCCCGCACACAGTGGTTCAGTGTCGTGGCAGGAATCGCGCGCAAAAAAAAAGGCCGCACCCTGCCAAGGAGACGGCCCAAAAACTGTCGAGATGTTTGAAATTAGCGCGCTGTAATCACCGACAGCGTGGTAATCCCCGCGCGCTCGATAGACGCCATGGCGCGTGCCACTTCGCCGTAATTCACGCCATCGTCAGCCTGCAATTGCACCCGCACAACGGGGTCCTTGGCCTTGGCCGCCTGCAAGTTGAATTCCAGCAGGTTCGGCTGGATTTCATCCTTGTTGATAAACAGTTTTCTGTGTTCGCAGTTGCCCCAACGGCGCGCGGTGCGGCCGGCCAAGGTCGACCAACTCACCAACCGGGGCCTGGCGCCATGGCGCCTTCCTACGGTTTGAAACAAAAAACCGACAGGCCTGCGTGGAAGGCCGTCCTAGGCTGAATCATCGGGCCTAGACGCTTATCTCTTAAAGTAACCTTTAAATTTATACCTAGATCAAAACCGAATAAACGAAACATCGAAAAACCTGAAAGCCACGGCCTGCGAGGGCTGGCTTTGACACGTGACTGTTCCAATGCTTTTCAGGCATACAAAATATTCATGAAAGGCATCATTTAGCAGGCGTTGCGAGCGCAGTTGATCCGTTGCGGGGCATGGAACTCGACGCGTGGCCCCTGTCACTGAACGACACCAAGCTAACCAAAAGGTGTATTGACATGCTCATCCATCAGATCTCCTCCTCTTCAATACCTCAATTCAACGGCACTGCCGCGGTCACCCAACTTGCTGCACCGTCGCAGACAAATGCGTTTGTTGACCCCGCCAGTCGGTCCGTGGAGGGAAGCCGTACACGCGAACTGGCATTGCAACAAACCGTGGCGGCCAGGGACCTGCTCTATCATCCCGGTCAAACGTTACGCACCTAGATAGGGTTAGCGGCGGGCCGAGCGCACGAAATGATCAGTTACTTGGGTATTCTGCAAGGCCCATTGGGGGGGCATCTTTTTGGAGCTGAAGGGCTCATGCCTGGCGAAAAGCCGCAGGCCTTGCTCAATACCCTGCAACGGTTGGTCAACGACATACCGGCGGGCAGTCACAGCGCGACGGCTAAAGATCGGTCGGTACTGATAGCACTCATGGGTGATATCGGAGCGATTCTGAGCGATACAACGACCGGCATCGAGCGTACGAAAGAGCAGAATCAGCAACTGCGCAAATGGATTCCTCGCCTACTGGGACTTGCGCATCCGGCGGCGGAATCCATGGCCGCCACTACCGAACTGGGGGGCTCGGGCACCATCGGCCCGACTAAAAAACAGGAACGAATCAAACCGCCAAATGAGCAACCTCCACGCACAGGCATTCACAACCTGGGGAGACAAGCGGATGACCTGCTGGGTATTGCGCAATCACAGCGGTTGCTTCCTAGCCGATGGGACGTGGCGCAGCTGAAAACCGAACGGGTGAACACCACCGACGAACCGTTGGTGGCACACATGTCTGGCACACAGGCGGAAACCCTGGCCGTCTGGGACATGCTTCGCGGTGAGCAAAAGCCCTTCACTCAAGTGATGGACACGTTCAGAGAACAATCAAGCAACACGAACGATCCCATGGCTTACTTACCACCCAGAGAACGGGACGCTCGCTACGCACGCGCGGCTGGCACCGCCGCGTTTTTGATCAGCAACGGGTACCACAGTGCCGTTGAAGTGCTGGGGGAACGCTGGCCTATACGGGCCAGGATGGGCAATCCGCGATGGGCTCACGACAAGACATCGCCCACCTCTGCGGACAAGGTGCAGCAACGGCGCTTGTGTGCGAGCTGCTCAACTCACAGAGCAGCTCTCGCTATTAAGCGCGAGTGCCACAGTGAATAGAACCCACTGACCTATGCCATTTGCCCGGCGCACAACTTCAAGATTTGCTGCTGCAATGCATGCCCTGCTGCTCCCAGGCCTGTACGGGCGTAAAGCGCCAAACGTACGCCTTGTACCGCGGGCAAACCGCTGTCAGCACCTAACACCCTATGGCCGGGCTGCACCACGCGCAGGGGCAACAGGCTGATTCCCAACCCCGCCGCTACCGCTGAACACACACTGGCCAGGCTGGCGCTGGAATACCCGATGCGCCAACGCCAGCCGCCCACTTCAAGGTGTTGCAGCATTTCATTGCGGTACAGGCCGCCCACTGGGAATGCCACCAACGGCAAGGGATCGCGGCCCAGAGACGGCGTGCTGAGGCTATCCACCCAGCACAAAGGCTCTGGCCATGAGGCCAGGCAGTCGTCGCTGTCGCCCATCTGCTTGACCAGCAACACATCGAATTCACCGCTGCGGTACTGGCGCTGCAACTCGGGGCCGAGGCCGCTGGTGACTTCCAGGCGCACCCGCGGATAGGCCAGCACAAAGGCCGAGAGCAATGGCATCAGGCGTTCGGCGGCAAAGTCTTCCGGTACACCGAGGCGTAGCACACCGTCGCTCTGCTGGCTGATCAACACGTCGGCGGCTTCTTCATGCAACGCGAGGATGCGCCGCGCATAGGCCAGCAGGCGCTCGCCCTCGGCCGTCGCCACCACACGGCGTTGGTCGCGATCCAGCAGCTGGCACGCCACCGCGTCTTCCAGGCGGCGGATCTGCTGGCTGACGGTGGACTGAGTCAAGTGCAGGCGCTCGGCCGCCCGGGTGAAATTGCCGCAATCCACTACGGCGACAAAGCTGCGCAATAACACGGGGTCGAACATGGCAGTCACCATTCCATTTGCCACTGGTTGGCATGGTTATATTTAATTTCAGAATACCCGTGGCGCTGCCCATACTCACCCCTCATTTTTAACCCTTCGGAAGCCTGCTGCATGACGTTCAACCCTTCATCTGCCGGCAAATTCGCCGGCTGGGGACTGTTGGTAGTCCTGGGTCTCAATCTGCGGCCCATCCTCAGCTCCATCAGCCCGCTGCTCGGTGAGATTCGCCTGGCCACCGGCTTGAGTTTCCAGAGCAGTGCCCTGCTCACCAGCCTGCCCGTGGTGTGCATGGGCCTGGTGGCGCTGGTGGGTGTACGCGTTGAAGCGCAGCTCGGTGAACGGCGTGGCATCGCCCTCGGCCTGGTGATGATCCTGCTGGCGTGCCTGGCCCGCTGGCTGATGGGCCAAGGTTCTACGCTGCTGGTGACCGCGTTGCTGGGCGGTGCCGGTGTCGCGCTGATCCAGGCGTTGGTGCCGGCGATGATCAAGCGCGAGTTTCATCACCGTGTGCCAGTGGCGATGGGCGTGTATTCCGCATCGTTGATGGCCGGCGGTGGGCTGGCGGCGCTGCTCAGCCCGGTGGCCGCCACGCATTTCCAGCAATGGCAGGTGGGGCTCGGTATATGGCTGTTGCCCGCATTCGCGGCCTTGTTGCTGTGGATCCGGCTGCCACTGGGAGCGGCAAAAAGCGCGAAAGTCATCCCCGCCTTCAAGGGCCTGCGCAATCGCCGCGCCTGGCTGCTGGCGCTGTATTTCGGCTTGGTGAACTGCGGCTACATGAGCCTGGTCGCGTGGCTGCCGGCCTATTATCAGCAACTGGGCTGGGGCGTGCTGCCGAGTGGTTCGCTGCTGGCGTTCATGACCATCTTCCAGGTAATCGCCGCGCTGTTGATGCCGCTGCTGGCACAACGCGGGATCGATCGTCGGCCGCTGCTGTGGATCAGCCTGCTGGCCCAGACCATTGGTTATCTCGGCCTGTTGATGGCGCCGTTGCAGTTCCCCCATCTGTGGGTGGCGCTGTGTGGTTTCGGCCTGGGCGCGTGTTTCGCCCTAAGTCTGCTACTGACGCTCGACCATCACCGCGACCCGCGCCAAGCCGGGCAACTGGCGGCGTTCGTGCAAGGCGTGGGCTTTTTGATCAATGCGATTTCGCCATGGTTGACCGGCTGGTTGCGCGAACTCACCGGCAGCTTTGCCAGCGCCTGGGTCGTGCTGACAGTGACGGCAGTGGCGATGCTGGTGGTGACCCGCGTGTTCAGCCCCGCCACCTATCGAACGGCACCCGCTCTATAGATATGCCTTTAAGATCCAGACAAAACAAAAACGCTTCATTGACGGAATAAGGCGTCCCCTTAAAATTCCGGTTCTCCTACAGGATGCCGGACCCACCATGGACCTTCGCCAACTGCCCGCGGGCGCCGAAGAAGCGTTCGTCGACGCTTTCGCCAGTGGCCAATTGCAGAGGCTGCACTGGCGCAACCTGCCCCGTGCCCTGGACAGCCTGAACAACCGTAGCGGGTGATCAGCCGCGCTGGGGTGCGCTTGTCGCCTGCGGCGAAGGCGCTGATCGAAACCCTGCAGGCGGTGGAAATCCAAGTCGATTGGCCCGTGCAAACGTCCCGAAGTCATTGAAGCGCACGCCCATCTCAGCCATCACCTTGTGCGCTACCTTGGCCGTCATCTGGCGGATATAAAACGGCTCTTTCACCACAAAATGATGGATGCCATGGGTGCTGCCGAAGTTGAAGCAGAACGCCTGCAACGGCCACATCCACCAAGGGTTGAGGACTTGGGTCTGCTGGATCACATTGCCCAGTTCCACATCACCGTAATAGTGCATGTTGGAGCTGACAAAGTGCAGGCAGAAGGTGCGCAACACGTTGGGACCGATGATCACCACGGCGGCGATATCGATCACCTGCATCATATGCAAGGTGCCGGCGGACCATTCGATCGACGCGCCCATCAGACTGGCGATGCCGTTGGCGGCATGGAAGCCGAGGAATATGTACCACGCGCCCCAATGCAACAGCGCCAGCGGTGCATAGACCAGCAGCGAGCGTTTGAGGATCTTGAATTTGTGGCTCCAGGTCTTGGCCCGCAGCATGCGGATAAACGCCGACATGACGTTATCGCCAACCATCAGCAACCGCGCAAAACCCCAAGGCTCGCCGTTGGTGATGGCGCGTTCTTCCATATCGGTCTCAGTGCCGGAGACCTTGTGATGGTTGAGGTGCAAGTGGCGGCGTATCCACGGGTTGATCGTGCTCGGGCGCGCCAGCCACACCAGGCCCATCATCAGGTTGTGGGGCAGGCGCTGCTTGCGAAAATACATGCTGTGGATCAGGTCGTGTTCCAGCTCATGGGTCAATGAAGCGAGGAAGGCGTTGAGCAGCAGGCACACCCACCAGGCCATATACCCGGTGATGTAGAGCGCTGCCGAACCAATCATGCCGACCAGCGCAAACGCCAGAATGCCCGCGCCCAATGCGTCTTGATGCAGCAACCAGGGGTGCTGCCGGCGCAAGCGCACGCCTTCGGCCAGCACCACGTCACGGATATGCGCCGAGCGCTGTTGTGCGTTCATCTGCTGGGGGCTTGCAGAAGTACCGTCCATGATCACATCCTCTGGTTATCGATGCGTTCATCCTGCCCCACGCGATCTGGCAGGACGCTAGCCCCGGACGCCAACCTGTTGACCGCAAGCGCCAATCGTCATGACTGAACCCACCTCCCTCGCCAGCTGGACCCGCGCCCTGCGCAAGCAGCTCGACGCCCTGGGCCTGGACAGCGCCGCGCTGTGCACGCAGGCCGGGCTCGACCCGCAGCAGATGGACGACCCGAATGCGCGCTACCCGCTGTCGGCCACGACGCGATTATGGGAATTGGCGGTGCAAGCCAGCGGTGATCCGGCGATTGGCTTGCGGGTGTCGCGGTTTGTCAGCCCCACCACCTTTCATGCGCTGGGGTATGCGCTGGTGGCCAGCGGCAGCCTGCGGGAGGTGTTCGAGCGCATCGTGCGTTATCACCAGGTGGTCAGTGACGCGCTGACGCTGGAGCTTAGCCGGGATGGCGAACGCTACCGCTTTCGCCTGCTGCAACCACCGGGCAGCCCGGCACCGGCATTCGAAGCCATTGATGCGTTTGCGGCGATCTATGTGCGCACCTGCCGCAATCGCCTGGGCCGTGAGTACGCACCGCTGGCGGTGCACCTGCGACGGCCAGAGCCTGCCGATCCCAATCCGTGGCACACCGTGTTTCGTGCGCCCGTGTTCTTCGGTGCCGAAGAAGACTGCCTGGAGTTTGCCGCCCACGATTTCGACAGCCACTTGGACGACGCCAACCCCGAACTGGCCGAGCACAACGAAACCGTGCTCAAGCGCACCCTCGCCCAACTGCAGCCACTGACCTGGGAGCGTAAGGTGCGTGCGGCTATTGAAGCGCAATTGCCGGACGGCGAGCCAAGTGCTGAGCGCATTGCCCAGGCCCTGCACCTGAGCTTGCGCAGTTTGCAGCGGCACCTGGCGGATGAAGGGTGTCGGTTTGATGCGTTGCTCAATGAATGCCGGGAGAATTTGGCGTTGCTGCATCTACGGGATCCGCAGTGCTCATTGGCGGAGATCAGCCATTTGTTGGGGTTTGCGGATACCAGCAGCTTTAACCGAGCGTTCAAGCGCTGGACGGGGATGACGCCGGGGCAGTTTCGGGATGGGTTGCGGTAGGGAAATGTAGGGTGGTCATGAGGGCCCCATCGCGGGCAAGCCCGGCTCCCACAGGGGGAATGCATTCCAAATGTGGGAGCTGGCTTGCCTGCGATGGCGGTGGCCCAGGCACTGAAGATGCCGGATCAGTCAGCGCCCACGATCCCGCCGCAACAGCTTCTTCACCCGCGCCACCAACGCCTTGGCCTCAAACGGCTTGAGCAAGTAATCATCCTCATGCAGTTCCAACCCACGCAGGCGGTCTTCGATCCCTTCCGGGGTCGTCAAGAACAACACCGGCGTCTCACCCTTCTTGCGTATCGCCTGCTGCAACTTCCAGGCATTCAAACCCGGCAACATCACATCCAGGATCACCAAGTCATATTCAGTGCTTTCCACAAACCGCTGAGCCGCCATGCCATTGGCTGCGACTTCCACTGCGAAGCCGGCCTCACTCAAGCCCTGGGCCATGAGTTGCGCTAATTTCGGCTGGTCTTCCACTAACAACACCTGCATGCCTACCTCTTGGTTCATTACAAACCTGTAATCGAATTGTTCGGCTTTTGACCGAGATCGCTGGCTAAGGTAGCGGCCTGCTTTCTGGAGCCGTTCCCATGTACCGCAATGCCTTGTTCTTGAGCTTCGCCATCAGCACCAGCGTCCTGGCAGCACCACCGCTGCCGCGCCACGCCGACCTGGATTTGCACACCGCACGCCAACTGGCAGACGCCAGCCTGGCGCAGTGCACGGCGGCACTTACCGTACTCGACCGGGGCGGTAATCCTTTGCTGAGCCTGCGGGCCGACGGCGTAGGGCCGCACAACAGCATCGCCAGCCAACGCAAAGCGTACACGGCGTTGTCGACTAAAACCCCCACCCGGCTGTTTGCCGAGCGTGCGCGCAACAACCCCGAGGCCGCCAACCTTAACAGCTTGCCCGAATTGCTGTTGCTCGGGGGCGGCATCCCGCTGTTTGCCGACGCTGAACTGGTGGGCGCGCTGGGCATTGCCGGTGCAGGCGGTGCCGAGCAGGACGAAGCGTGCGCGGTAAAGGCAGCCAATCAACTTGGCCTGACAATCACCCCTTGAGGAAACCTCGATGAAAACCCTGACCAAGACCCTCGCCGCCCTCAGCCTTAGCGGCCTGAGCGGCCTGGCCCTGGCGGCCGGCAACCCCCTGAGCGTACATGTGCTGAACCTGGAAAACGGCCTGCCGTCTGCCGGTGTCAGCGTCACCCTGGAGCAGCACGTAGGCGATCACTGGCAATCGCTGTCCGAAGGAGTCACCAACCAACAGGGACGCATCGCCGAACTGTTCCCGGCCAACCAAGCCATGAAGCCGGGCGAGTATCGCGTGGTATTCAAGACCGGCGACTACTACCAGAAAGCCCATCGCGAGACGTTCTTCCCGGAGGTCCCGGTGATATTCGAGGTCAAGCAGGCCGACCAGCACTACCACATCCCGCTGCTGCTGAGCCCTTACGGCTTTTCGACGTATCGCGGTTCCTAGCCGGCCCCCGCGGCCTGCCGCAAGCGCGGCAGGTCGAGCACTTCAATCGCGCCGTAACTCAGCTTGATGATCGCCTGCTGCTCTAACGCCTTGAGCAAACTGTTGGTGGTCTGGCGCGACAGGCTCAGCATCGCGGCCAAATCTTCCTGGGGCAGGTGCAAGACGCGACGGGAGTGCTCTATCTCGCCGTACCCGCCGGCAATCATCAGCAGCCGGTGGGCGATACGCGTCGACGCCGGCATCAGGCTCATCTGTTCGATATTGATCAGCGACAGGCGCAACTTCTGGCTCATCAACAACGCCATGTCGCGCCAATACACAGGGTTGTGGTCAAGAATCTCGAGCATCGCCGATTGCGGCACCTGCAACAGCATGCACGGCCCAACCGACAAGGCGTCGTGGGTACGCGGCAAACCGTCGAACAGGCAGATCTCGCCGAACCAGAACGGTGTTTCAACCAGGCTCAACACCGCTTCCTTGCCCTGCGCATTGACCGCGCTGACACGCACGGCCCCCTCCAATACCGCATACACCCCACAGGGCGGATCACCGCGCCTGAACAGGTATTGCCCCGCCGTCAGCTGCCGCAGCCGAGCCGCCGCCAGCAAACTATCCTGTAGCGGTACAGGCAGGTGGCTGAACCACTGACCGGTGGCCAATCGGGCATGCCATGTTGCCGCAATCATGAGAACTCCAGAGATTGTCGCCCAGTTGACAGTCAGTCGCCGGCTGACGGGGGATGATCAAACATCCTACAGGAGGAATAACAATGAAAAGCCTCGTCGACCACCTCAGTCAATACGCTGCCTACCACCGCGACCCGCGCAACATCGCCAGCCACTTTGTCGGCATTCCACTGATTGTCGTCGCGGTAGCCGTGCTGCTGTCACGCCCGGAATGGGTGATAGGCGGGGGGTGGATTTCACCGGCGGTGATCGTCGCACTGCTGTCGGCGTGGTTTTACCTGCGCCTGGAACTGGCGCTGGGTGTGTTGATGACGCTGCTGATGGGCTTGTCGGTGTGGGCCGGGCATGTGCTGGCGGCACAGAGCACGATGGTATGGCTCAGCGGCGGCATTGGGATGTTTGTGGTGGGCTGGGTGATTCAGTTCATCGGGCATTACTACGAAGGCAAGAAGCCGGCGTTCGTGGATGATGTGTCGGGGCTGATCGTGGGGCCGTTGTTTGTGGTGGCGGAGTTGGCGTTTTTGCTGGGGTTGCGGCATGACCTCAAGCAACAGATAGAGCAGCGCTCGGGGCCGGTGGCCGTCAGAGAAAAACGCGCCACGGTCTGAAGCCGAGAGAGGTCTAAATGTGGGAGCGGGCTTGCTCGCGAATCCGGTCTGTCATCTGATGAATGCATTGACTGACACTCCGCATTCGCGAGCAAGCCCGCTCCCACATTGGGTTTTGCACCGGCTTTAGGCTTTTTGCCAGACCTTGGGTTTGAAGAACAGCGTCTCACCCCGCGCCAGCCCGGTCAGGCTGTCGTGGTCTTTCACCACTTCGGCCTCGATCAGTTCGCTCTGGCCTTCGACCTTCAGGGTGACCCGCGTGGTGGCGCCCAATGGACGAATGTCGCGCACTTCAGCCGCATGATGATCTTCCAACTCATGCCGCGACAGCGACACTTCGTGAGGCCGGAACAGCACGTGCTGGTCTTCACCCAGGTGCAGACGGTTCGAATCCCCGAGAAAGTGATAAACGAAGTCGCTGGCCGGGTTTTCGTAGACTTCACCCGGTGAACCGATCTGCTCGATCACGCCCTTGTTCATCACCACGATGCGGTCGGCGACTTCCATGGCCTCTTCCTGGTCGTGGGTCACAAACACCGAGGTCAAGTTGATGTCTTCGTGCAGGCGCGCCAGCCAGCGGCGCAGCTCTTTACGCACTTTGGCGTCGAGGGCGCCGAAGGGTTCGTCGAGCAACAGCACTTTGGGTTCTACCGCCAGGGCGCGGGCCAGGGCGATACGCTGGCGTTGGCCGCCGGAGAGCTGTTCCGGGTAGCGATCCGATAGCCAATCCAGCTGCACCATGTTCAGCAGTTCATGCACCTTGACCGCGATCTGGCTTTCATTCGGGCGCTGGTTCTTTGGCTTCATGCGCAGGCCGAACGCCACGTTGTCGAACACCGTCATGTGGCGGAACAGCGCATAGTGCTGGAACACAAAGCCGACGTTGCGATCGCGTACGTCGTGACCGGACACGTCTTCACCGTGGAACACGATGCTGCCGTCATCCGGGGTTTCGAGCCCTGCGATGATGCGCAGCAAGGTGGTCTTGCCGCAGCCGGACGGGCCAAGCAACGCCACCAGCTCGCCACTCTGGATGTCCAGATTGATGCTGTTCAGGGCCTTGAAGGCGTTGAAATTCTTGCTGACATTACGGACTTCGATCGACATGACTTATTCCTCACCGGCGCTGTTGCGCAGGCGGTTGATACGGTTCTCGCTCCACTGCTTGAGCAGCAGGATGAAGAGCGCCAGGATCAGCAACAGGCTGGCCACCGCAAACGCGGCGACATGGTTGTATTCGTTGTAGAGGATCTCGACATGCAGCGGCAGGGTGTTGGTCACGCCGCGAATGTGGCCGGACACCACCGACACCGCGCCGAACTCACCCATGGCCCGTGCGGTACACAGCACCACGCCGTAGATCAGGCCCCATTTGATATTCGGCACGGTCACGTGCCAGAACATCTGCCAGCCATTGGCGCCCAGCAGGCGCGCGGCCTCTTCTTCCTGGGTGCCCTGTTCCTGCATCAGCGGGATCAGTTCTCGGGCCACGAAGGGCACGGTGACGAAGATGGTCGCCAGCACGATGCCGGGCAAGGCGAACACGATCTGGATGTCATGCTCTTGCAGCCACGGACCAAAGAAGCCCTGCGCGCCGAACATCAGCACATAGACCAGACCCGCGATCACCGGCGACACCGAGAACGGCAGGTCGATCAGCGTGACCAGGATGCTCTTGCCACGGAACGAGTATTTGCTCACGCACCACGCGGCGCTGACGCCGAACACCAGGTTGAGCGGCACCGAAATCGCCACGGCGATCACCGTGAGCTTCAGTGCCGACAGTGCGTCGGGCTCAAGGATCGCGGTGAAAAACGCACCGAGGCCGTTCTTCAAGCCCTGGGTTACCACGATCAACAGCGGCAACAACAGGAACAACACGAACACCAGCCAGCCAAGGCCGATCAGGATACGTCGCGACGTTGCACTGCCACGGCGGGCCGCATTGGCCGAGGACGCGGCGGAAATAGACGATTGGGACATGTTCCGCGCCTCCTTATGGACGTTCGATGCGCCGCTGCAACAAGTTGATCAGCAGCAGCAGTACAAAAGAAACCACCAGCATCAGCACGCCGATGGACGTGGCGCCGCGGTAGTCGTATTGGTCGAGCTTGACCATGATCAGCAGCGGCAGGATCTCGGTTTTCATCGGCATGTTGCCGGCGATGAAAATCACCGAACCGTACTCACCGACGCCACGCGCGAACGCCAGGGCGAAACCGGTCAACCAGGCCGGCAGCAACGCCGGCACCAGGATGTGGCGGAACACCTGCAACGGCTTGGCGCCCAGGCAGGCGGCGGCCTCTTCGACTTCCCGGGGGATATCGGCCAGTACTGGCTGCACCGTGCGCACCACGAACGGCAACGTGACGAAGGTCAGCGCCAGGGTGATGCCCAAGGGGGTGTAGGCGATCTTGAAGCCCAAGTCAGCCGCGAACTGCCCAACGAAGCCGTTCGGCGTGTACAACGCGGTCAGCGCGATACCGGCTACAGCGGTGGGCAAGGCGAACGGCAGGTCGATCATCGCATCGATGATCTTGCGGCCCGGGAAGGTGTAGCGCACCAGCACCCAGGCCAACAGCGTACCGATCACGCCATTGATCAGCGCGGCGTAGAGCGCGGTGCTGAAGCTCAGCTGCAACGCCGCCAGCACGCGCGGTGCGGAGATGATGGCCCAGAACTGATCCCAGGTGAGTTGTGCGGCGTGTACAAACATCGCCGCGAGGGGGATGAGTACGATCAGGCTGAGGTACACCACGGTGTAGCCCAGCGTCAGCCCGAAGCCGGGTATGACGGGGGAGATACGACGCGACATAAGAGTCCTTGGTTAAGGGGTAAATGCCACTGTAGGAGCGCGCTTTCTGTGGGAGCTGGCTTGCCTGGGATAGCCCCACCGCGATGTGACTGACACACCGCGGTGAGGCTATCGCGGGCAAGCCCGGCTCCCACACAAGCCAGCTCCCACAGAAAAGCGAGGCTCCTACAGGTATTTTGGTTTACTGCGCCGTGTAGATCTGGTCGAACACGCCACCGTCGTTGAAGAATTTCGGTTGGGCAGTTTTCCAGCCGCCGAAGTCTTTGTCGATAGTCACCAGGTCCAGTTTCGGGAACTGCTGGGCGTATTTGGCGGCCACTTTTGCATCGCGTGGGCGGTAGAAGTTCTTGGCCGCAATCTCCTGGCCAGCCGGGCTGTACAGGTGTTTCAGGTATTCAGTGGCGATTTCGGTGTTGCCTTTTTTCTCGGCGTTCTTGTCGACCACGGCCACTGGCGGCTCCGCGAGAATCGACAGCGAAGGCACGACGATATCGAACTTGTCAGCGCCGCCGTCTTCTTTCAGGGCCAGGAACGCCTCGTTTTCCCAGGCCAGCAACACGTCACCCTGACCGTTGTTGACGAAGGTGATGGTCGAACCACGCGCGCCGGTGTCCAGCACAGGCACGTGTTTGAACAGCTCTTTCACGTACTCCTGGGCCTTGGCTTCGCTGCCGCCGGTTTTGAGGCCGTAGGCCCAGGCAGCGAGGAAGTTCCAGCGTGCGCCGCCGGAGGTTTTCGGGTTTGGGGTGATCACGGACACATCTTTCTTGATCAGGTCGCCCCAATCCTTGATGCCTTTAGGGTTGCCCTTGCGCACCAGGAACACGATGGTCGAGGTGTACGGGGTGCTGGCGTCCGGCAGGCGGGTCTGCCAGTTTTCCGGGAGGGTCTTGCCCAGTTTTGCGATTTCGTCGATGTCACCGGCCAGGGCCAGGGTCACTACGTCGGCGCGCAGGCCGTCGATCACGGCGCGGCCTTGTTTGCCCGAACCACCGTGGGATTGCTGGATCTTGACGTTGTCGCCGGGGTGGGACTGTTTCCAGAAACTGGTGAACTCAGCGTTGTAGTCCTGGTACAGCTCACGGGTAGGGTCGTACGAGACGTTGAGCAACTCGTAGTCCTTGGCAACCGCGGAACCTGCAAACACGGCGCTGGCCAGGGCGGCCAGGGCGTAACGGCGAATCGACGACATAGAAGCTCCTGAAATTCTGGGGTGTTGGCTTTTTCTTATAATTGCGGGTCTATCGCCGTTCTTGCTTAGCTCGGTTTGTTACCCGGGTTCTGCAGACGGAATTTTTCTTTGCGTTCGATCTGTACCACTTGCGCGTTGTGCACCGTGATTTCCACCGCGCCAAACCGCAGATCGCGCAGGGCGCTCTGGATCTCACGCAAAATGGCTGCTTCGTCCTGGCCGTCGACGCTACGTAGAGATGCGCTCATGGTCTCGCTCCTGAAATGAATAGTGCCTCGCAGTGGCGGCACTGCTTGCGGCGTGAGGGCGATAGTAGATAAGCGCGGATATTCTTAAAAATACTATTTAAGAATGTTTATATAACCAGAAAGAATTTTCTGGTGGGGCGTGAGGTTGCGCGCGGTTTATGTGCCCGAGCGCCAAAATAAAGCCTTGAGCAGATTCAAATGTGGGAGCTGGCTCCCACATTTTTAAAGCATTTCAATTTCGGATGGCGGGTGCTCTCGACCAATCAATCTCCTGCGCCGGCATCGGCCGCCCAAACCAATACCCCTGCCCCAGATCGCATTCCTGTTCCAACAAAAACCGCGCCTGCTCCACCTGCTCGATCCCTTCGGCCTGCACCTGCATGCCCATGCTTTTCGCCAGCGCAATCACCACCCGCACAATCGCTGCATCGTCCTCATCCCACGGCAACCCAGCAACAAACCCTTGGTCGATCTTGAGTTTCTGCACAGGCAGGCGCTTGAGCCGTAGAAGCGACGAGTAACCGGTCCCAAAATCATCGATGGCCAGGCGCAAGCCCAGTTCGCGCAGGCGGTGCAGTTGCTCCAGGGCGACTTCGGGGTCGTCCATCACCGCGCTCTCGGTCACTTCAAGTTCAAGGAAGCCGGGGTCGAGGCCCGTGTCGTGCAGCACTTGGGCGACCTGCTCGTACAATTCGCGCCGCGCAAACAAACGGCTGGACACGTTGACGGCGATAAAGCTCAACGGCACCCCATCGGCCAGCCATTGGCACATCTGCCGGCAAGCCTGATCCATGACCCAAGCGTCGATATCGGCAATCAACCCCGTGCGCTCGGCAATCGGGATAAATTCTCCCGGCGGCACCAGGCCACGCTCCGGGTGCTGCCAGCGCACCAGCGCTTCGACGCCAATCAGGCGACTGCCGTGCAGCTCATGCACCGGTTGGTAATAAACGCGCAGCTCTTGCAGCTCAAGGGCACGGCGCAGCTCGTTGGCAATTTCCACGCGGTTCTGCGCATGGGCGGTGAGTTCTTCGGTGTACAACGCGTAGCCTTCACGGCCGGCGCTCTTGGCCTTGAACAGTGCGGAGTCCGCATTGCGCAGCAACTGTTCAGCACTCAGGGCGTCGCTGGGAAAGAGGCTGATACCGATACTGGCGCTGATAAACAGCTGGTGGCTGTCGAAGCTGAACGGCTGCTTCATCGCATCGAGGATGCGTTGCGCCAAGGCGGCAGCCTGAACCACCTGTGGACAACTTTCCGCGAGCACGGCGAACTCATCTCCACCCAGGCGCGCCAGGGTCACGCCGGGGCCGAACAACCCCTGCAGCCGTTCGCCCACCAGCTTGAGCAACTGGTCTCCCACATTATGGCCCAGGCTGTCGTTGATGATTTTGAAGTGATCCAGGTCCAGCAACAGCAGGGCGCAACCGCGCTTGTGGACTTGCGCCGAGGCCAGCGCCTGCTCGGCGCGGTCGGTGAACAGCAAGCGGTTGGGCAGGTCGGTCAGGGGGTCGTGGTGCGCGAGGTGGGCCAGTTCGTGCTCGGAGTCCTTGATGGCACTGATATCGGAGAACACCGCGACGTAATGGCTGACGTGGCCCTGGTCATCGTGAATCACACGAATGGTTTGCCACTGTGGATAAATTTCACCGCTCTTGCGCCGGTTCCAGATTTCTCCGCTCCATTCGCCGGTGCTCTGCAGGCTCTGGAACATCTGCCGGTAGAAATTCGACGAGTGGCGACCGGACTTGAACAGGCTGGGAAGCTGGCCCATGACGTCTTCGCCTTGATAACCGGTAATCGCCATAAAGGCGCGATTGACGTGGACGATCAGCCCATGGGCGTCGGTGACCAGCACGCCTTCACGGGTGCAATCGAACACGGCGGCCGCCTGGCGCAGGCGCTCGCGGTTTTCCTTCAGGGGTTGTTGCAACTGGTGGGCACGGGCAAACCGGGCGTACATCAGGTAAATCGCCAAGGCGCTGAGGGCCACCCACACATAGCCACGCACTTGCAACCAGTCGTTCAGCTCGCTGGGGTCATCGAGAAACTCGATCAATACCTGCCGAGTGAGGCCTATCCACAGAATGGAAACCAGCAGGTATAACAGCCCTGCACGCAGGGCACCTCGGCATGAAAACAGCATATGCTCAGTAATCCTTACCCAAAAAACAGAATCGTCCTACAAAGGCTGGGGATTATAGAATAAGAAACATCCAGTCACTCCTATCTGAAAGAGCGGCTGGTTTTCTGTGTAGGCTTAGTGATAATGCGTGAGCTGTTCTTTTCTTTATCTGAGGGCCATACAGCCTATGTGGTACAACGGTTTTCTTGACTTGTCAGCCTGGCAACTGGTTGCAGTCACCCTGTTGATGACCCACGTGACCATCGTTGGGGTCACGGTCTATCTGCATCGCTATTCAGCCCATCGCTCCCTGGAGCTCAATGCCGGCCTGAAACACTTCTTCCGCTTCTGGCTGTGGCTTACCACGGCGCAGAACACCCGCGAGTGGACTGCCATCCACCGCAAGCACCACGCCAAGTGCGAAACCGTCGATGACCCGCACAGCCCGGTCATCAAGGGTTTGTCCACCGTTATGCGCAAAGGCGCCGAGCTGTACCGCGCCGAGGCCGAAAACCCTGAGACCCTGCGCATCTACGGCAAGAACTGCCCGGACGACTGGATCGAACGCAAGGTCTACACCCCCTACCCGTTGTTGGGCGTGGCGATCATGGGCGTGATCGACCTCCTGTTGTTTGGCACGATCGGTATCACCATCTGGGCGATCCAGATGATGTGGATCCCGTTCTGGGCCGCCGGCGTGATCAACGGCCTGGGCCATGCCGTGGGCTATCGCAATTTCGAATGCCGTGACGCGGCGACCAACCTGGTGCCATGGGGCATCATCGTCGGTGGTGAAGAGCTGCATAACAACCACCACACCTACCCCAATTCCGCCAAGTTGTCGGTGAAGAAGTGGGAATTCGACATGGGCTGGGCCTGGATCAAAGTGTTCAGTTTCCTGCGCCTGGCGAAGGTGCAACGCGTTGCGCCCATCGCCCACCGCGTCGAAGGCAAGGGCCACCTGGACATGGACACCGCCATGGCGATCCTCAACAACCGTTTCCAGATCATGGCCCAGTACCGCAAGTTGGTGATCGCCCCGCTCGTCAAGCAGGAGCTGGAAAAAGTCGATCACTCGGTTCGTCACCAATTCCACCGCGCCAAGCGCCTGCTGTCGCGAGAAACCAGCTTGCTGGATGACCGTCACCACCTGCGTATCCAGAGCATGCTGGAACACAGCCAGGCACTTAAAGTGATCTACGAAAAGCGCCTGGCACTGCAGCAGATCTGGCTGAAGACCAGTTCAAATGGCCACGATATGCTGGCAGCCATCAAGGAATGGGTGCATGAAGCCGAGGCCAGCGGCATCCAGTCCCTGCGGGATTTCGCCCACCAATTGAAGACCTATTCGCTGCGTCCTGCGGCGGCCTGACCGTACGGTGGGAGGGCTTGCCCTCCCACCCATCGGCTTTTTGGCGTCATTTCTCGGTCACCGGCAATCGGTCCTGTTGACGGAACTTCACTGCAATTCGCCTCTCTCAATGAACACTTCGCCATCATGGTGGCCCCTTGTAGTGACCGCTGTTTCAATGTGCGGCGCGCCCAGAGAGAGTTGTGCCGATGGTTCACGAAAAACCCTACTTGTCCGATCCGCCCACCGCTGAACATCCGCGTCCGGCTGCGGCGGCGACCCTGTTGGCGCTGGTGCACGCCCAGGGTGAAGTCGAGCGGCTGAGTGAGCGCGAGCAGTTGCTCAGCTCAATGCTGGTGAGCGTGAACGCCGTGCTGTGGGCCATCGACTGGGAAACGCGCCGCGTACTGTATGTGAGCCCGGCCTATGAGCGGGTGTTCGGGCGCTCCGCAGGCCTGCTGCTGGCCGACCATCGGGAGTGGCGCAACAGCATTCACCCCGAAGACCTCGACTACGCCGAACACAGCCTGGCCCGCGTGCTGGAAAAAGGCGCCGTGGAAGAACGCGAGTACCGCATCATCACCGCCGACGGGCAAATCCGCTGGTTGAGCGACAAGTGTTACATCAACCAGCAGATCGAACCTGGTGAACCCTTGATCGTGGTAGGCATAGCCGAAGACATCACCGAAAAGAAACAGATGGCGCTGGAGCTGCACCGTCTCGCCACCACCGACGTGCTGACTCAAAGCAGCAACCGCCGGCACTTCTTCGAATGCGCCAATCAAGCCTTCGACAGTGCCTGTGCGCAAGGCGCGCCGCTGGCGTTCCTGCTGCTGGACATCGATGACTTCAAGGACGTTAACGACACCTACGGGCATCTGGAGGGCGATCAGGTACTGCGGCGCATCGCTGAGAGCGGCCGAGGGGTATTGCGCCGTGGCGATCTGTTCGGACGCATCGGTGGTGAAGAGTTCGCCGCCGTGCTGCCGGGCTGCGCGCCGGAGATGGCTCTGCAAGTGGCCGAACGCCTGGGCAAGGAGATTCAAGCGCTGAGTTTCAGCTATGAAGGCCAGGCGTTCAAGGTGACCATCAGCCAGGGCCTGGCCAGCCTCACCGAGGCAGACTCGACCCTGGACAGCCTGTTTGCCCGCGCCGATGCCGCCATGTACGAGGCCAAGCGCCTGGGCAAGAACCGCGTAATCGCGGGCTGAGCCCCCCCAGAGCACAAAAAACCCGCCGAGGCGGGCTTCTTGTATCGATCAGGCCAGCGTCCGCTTACAGCTCGCTGAAGCACTCTTCAATGATCGCCAGGCCTTTGTCCAACTGCTCGTCCGGCGAGGTCAGCGGGACCAGTACGCGCAACACGTTGCCATAGGTGCCGCAAGACAGCAGGATCAGGCCCTTGTCACGCGCCTTGGCTACCACGGAAGCAACGGCAGCGGCGTTTGGCTTGTGGCTATCGCCACCTTCAAACAGCTCGACCGCGATCATCGCGCCCAAGGCCCGCACTTCACCGATCACCGGGTACTTGGCCTGGATGGCCTTGAGGCCCGTGACCAAGCGCTCGCCAACCGCTTTGCAGCGGTCCAGCAGGTGTTCTTCTTCAAACACTTCCATCACCGCCAGCGCAGCTGCGCACGCGATCGGGCTACCGGCGTAGGTGCCGCCCAGGCCGCCTGGCGCGATGGCGTCCATGTACTCGGCCTTGCCGCACACACCCGCCAGCGGGAAGCCGCCGGCGATGGATTTGGCGAAAGTGGTCAGGTCGGCAGCAACGCCCATCTGTTCCATGGCGAAGAACGTACCGGTACGACCGGCGCCGGTTTGCACTTCGTCGGCGATCAACAGGATGCCGTGCTTGTCGCACAGTTCGCGCAGGCGCTTCATGAAGGATTTTGGCGCGACGTAGAAACCGCCTTCGCCCTGCACCGGCTCGATGATGATGGCAGCGATATCACGCGGCTCGGCATCGTTCTTGAAAATGCGTTCGATGCTGGCGATCGAATCGTCGTCGCTCACACCGTGCAGTTCATTCGGGAACAGCGCACGGAACACACCGCCTGGCATCAGGCCCATGCCGGCCGAGTAAGGCACGACTTTACCGGTGAGGCCCAGGGTCATCATGGTGCGACCGTGGTAAGCGCCGGTGAAAGCAATCACGCCAGCACGGCCAGTGGCGGCGCGGGCGATTTTCACGGCGTTTTCGACAGCTTCCGAACCGGTGGTGACCAGCAGGGTTTTCTTGGCGAAATCACCTGGGACCTTGGCGTTGATTTTTTCGCACAGTTCCACGTAAGGCTCGTAGGCCAGCACCTGGAAGCAAGTGTGCGTCAGCTTGTTCAGTTGCGCGGTCACGGCGGCGATGATTTTCGGGTGCACGTGGCCGGTGTTCAGTACGGCGATGCCGCCGGCGAAGTCGATGAACTCGCGACCTTCAACGTCGGTCACGGTGGCATTCTTCGCGGATTCGGCGAAGATCGGGTGAATCTGGCCAACACCGCGGGGTACAGCGGCTTCGCGGCGTTTCATCAGGGATGCGTTGGTCTTGCTCATAAAGTCCTCATTCGCCACTCATCGGGTGGCGCGGTCCAAGGAATACGTGGCGGGGAGGCAACTACGGCAGCATGCGATGATCGACTGCCACAGCTTTCCCGGCCACTACGAAGTACGGTGTGAAACACGCAAAGGGACAGCGCTCTCGTGCCCTCTGCGTTTGCAGCAATGCCGTGCCGGGCTCCTTAGATGCCCAGGCAGAGGTATTTGATTTCCAGGTAATCCTCGATCCCGTACTTGGAGCCTTCACGGCCCAGGCCCGAAGCCTTGATGCCGCCGAACGGCGCCACTTCATTGGAGATCAACCCAGTGTTGACGCCGACCATGCCGTATTCCAGGGCTTCAGCCACACGGAACACGCGGCCCAGGTCACGGGCATAGAAGTAAGAAGCCAGGCCGAACTCGGTGTCGTTGGACATCGCGATCACTTCGGCTTCGTCTTTGAAACGGAACAGCGGCGCCAGTGGGCCGAAGGTTTCTTCCTTCGCGACCGCAGCGTTTTTCGGCACGTTGGTAAGGATAGTCGGCTCGAAGAAGTTGCCTTCCATGACCTTGCCGCCAGCCATCAATGTCGCGCCTTTGCTCAAGGCATCCGCAATGTGTTCCTGAACCTTGGCCACGGCCTTTTCGTCGATCAGCGGACCGGTGGTCGTGCCTTCTTCCAGACCGTTGCCGATCTTCAACTTGGCCACGGCCACTTTCAGTTTTTCCGCGAACGCGTCGTACACCGAATCCTGAATGTACAGGCGGTTGGCACAAACGCAGGTCTGGCCGTTGTTGCGGTACTTGGAGATGATCGCGCCTTCGACGGCCTTATCCAGGTCCGCATCGTCGAACACGATGAACGGCGCGTTGCCGCCCAATTCCAGGGAGACTTTCTTGATGTCCTTGGCGCATTCGGCCATCAACTGGCGACCGATTTCGGTCGAGCCGGTGAAGGACAACTTACGCACGATCGGGTTGCTGGTCAGCTCGCTGCCGATGTCACCCGCACTGCCCGACACCACGCTGAAAACACCCTTTGGGATACCGGCACGCTGCGCCAGCTCAGCCAGGGCGAATGCGGAAAACGGGGTTTGCGACGCCGGCTTGAGGACCATTGTGCAACCGGCGGCCAGCGCCGGGCCGGCTTTGCGGGTGATCATCGCGGCCGGGAAGTTCCACGGAGTGATGGCGGCGGTCACGCCGATCGGCTGCTTGATAACGATCAGGCGCTTGTCGGGCTGGTGGCCCGGAATCACGTCACCGTAGACGCGCTTGGCTTCTTCGGCGAACCACTCGATAAACGAGGCGGCGTAGACGATTTCGCCCTTGGCTTCGGCCAGTGGCTTGCCTTGCTCCAGGGTCATCAAGCGGGCCAGGTCGTCCTGGTTCTCGATGATCAGTTCGAACCAGCGACGCAGCTTGTTCGCGCGGTCCTTGGCGGTGAGAGCACGCCAGGCCGGCAGCGCCTTGTCGGCGGCTTCGATGGCGCGGCGGGTTTCAGCGGCGCCCATCTTTGGCACGGTACCGAGAATCTCGCCCGTGGCAGGGTTGTTGACCTTGATGGTTTGACCGTTGTCCGCATCGACCCAAGCGCCATCGATAAAGGCTTGCTGGCGGAACAACTGGGTATCTTTAAGCTGCATGTCGGCTTTCCTTAACAGCACCGCGCGCACGCGGAGCGAATTAGAGTTGTTGAAAGGCGCCTTGTGGGCTGCCGTCAGGGAAATCAGCCCCAGCGCGCGGATGAAATGAAAGAGCGCACGGGAGACAGAGCGTTTGAAATCTCAAACGAATCCTAGGATCAATGGGGGTACAGGGCAATAGGATGTTCGAAAAAAAGAACGAAAACGACGCATTTGCCGGGTTTATCTGATCAGCGTAGTTCCCCGCCCTGATCAGTGGTGCCCGGCTTAGGGCCTCTGGTACGGCAAATTCCTACACGTGAACGCCCAAAGACCAGCATGGACGCCCAAGGTCGACATGGGTATGATGTCGCCCGCACAAGCATCCGTAGCTCAGCTGGATAGAGTACTGCCCTCCGAAGGCAGGGGTCGTGGGTTCGAATCCCGCCGGGTGCACCAGATATGAAATGAAAAAGCCCCAGGTCGAGAGACCTGGGGCTTTTTTGTGGGTGATTTTTTGTAAGCCTTAGGGCGCAACTGTCTGGAATTTCCGGATAGTTGCATCTCATATGGGCTCTTGTGATCTCAGGGCGGCAGTTGGCACTGCTGCTAGCCGGCAATCCTGCGTTAGGTGTGTTGTCACGCAATGAATAGAGTTTTGGTCTGAGCGTAAATAAATATGTCCCCATATTCGTCGATTCTCTACCGGAATGGAAGGTTAAAGAGATATGCTATTGATCAAAGACGCCTTGCATGGAGCTCCGAAGTGGCAGGTTTTGAACAAGATTTAGCCTTGGCAGAAGCCGCTCAACAGCCTGTGGTTTCAGGATCAGAGAAAAGAGGCGCCGCTTACTGGGACTCTATTTACACAGGCAAAAACTTACAGATCCTATTTCACGGATGGGATCTAAAAAATAATAACGGACCTTCTCAACTTCTATTCACTTCAGATGCTCTATTAGAGTTCATGCGTGAAAAGTCATTACGTCGTTTCAACTGCAAAGGTAAAAACTTTGACGAATGCGACTTTAATGGCGAATATATAAGCGAAGCGCCTCGACAAGAAATATCATTCGGAAAATGTACATTTACACGGTGCGATTTTGAAAGCAGCGTGTGGCGTGGCGTAAAATTCAGCGAATGCCGCTTCGACAAATGTTCGTTTACCTTATCCGAATTTCAAGACTGCACTTTTTACCAGTGCGAGTGGGTAGATATAACACTTTCAGGCACTGCCACAAAACTTCCAAACACCCTCATTTCCAATCCGTACAATTTTATAAATTCAGCATATACAAATTTAGACAGAAAAGTACTTTCAGAGAACAAAAAAGATCCTGACTATCAGAAAATGAGATTAGAAGGCACAAAAGCAAAGTTTTCTAGAGTGATATTAAAAAACGCCGAAAATCATGGCGACGAAGACGCATATTACGATGCAATCAAAACATACTTAAACCAATCACTAAAAAGCAGAATCCATGTTTCAGTTTATGAAATCAAAAAAAAGAAAGGATATTTTCGTCAAAGTTTAAATTTGTTTGCAGCTTTTTTTGAGCTCTTAATACTTAACATCTCAGGCACCGTAAATTGCTGGGGGAAAAGCATCGCCCGCCCAGCGATAATTGGAATATCTATTACACTTATATTTGGAATTATCTACGGAATCATGCTCGAAGACTTAAACCGGGGTTTAATCAAGGGCTTCGATATTACCTTTCTTGTCGGCTACACGAAACACTCGGAAAGAACCACACCAGGCCATATGCAATTGCTCTATGGACTAAATGCTTTCTTTGGCCTGTGGTGGTACGCAGTGCTCGTTCCAACCATCATCAACAGAATAAGCAGGGTAAACTAATGCCTATTCTTTCACTTATCGTATACGGTAGTCGCGCTCGAAAAGATAACACAGTCGATTCAGATACAGATTTGTTTGCAATCACTGACGATGCTCGTTACGAAATGATAATTGAAGGCAATACAAATATTGCTTGCTATCCGTTACCGCTTGCAGTTTCAAGAGCTGAAGGCGGCGACTTATTTTTTATGCACATCGTTTTAGAAGCGCAAGTAATTTACGACCCTACAAGCGCATTCAGCATAGTCAAAAGAAATTTTATTAAAAAGAAGAGCTACACTGCTGAAATTAAAAATGCTAGTGAATTAGGGCATGCACTCGTAGCATATGCCAAGCACATGCAGGACTATTACCTTTTAAACAAAAGACTCGCTTGGTGCCTAAGGACGATATTGATAGCTAGATCCGCTGAGATGGGGCGTCCAACCTTCTCTAAGGAGGGACTAGCCGCTCTATTCCAAGATCAAGGTCTAGCAGACCTTATTTCATTGAAAGACTCCTCAAATTACGTGACCAAGGCCTACCCAGAGTTCCATGCTGCGTTTATAAAATATGGAATTGACCCTGACAAAGGCATGCCTACCGACATAAGTGACTTGGTCGAATATTTTTCAGAGCGCGATAACTCAATGGGCTTTAAAACAGCTCGACTTTTAAGTCATGACATAGAGCTTGAAGGCTATGAGTGGGGTTGATGCTGTAACGTGAAACACTGTGAAACTTTTCAACCCTTCACTACCCACATGTAATCCATCTCAGCCCCTCCAGAGAGTCTCGTAGTTCCTTGACGAAAAACTCGATAAACATAGGGTTACACCTCAAGACCGCTCAATTAGTCAGTTGCGTCGCAAATAACAACACGTTAATCGTATGCGATCCATAGTAAGCGCTCCATGAACCCCACATCAAAGCGGCCATCTGATCCCCGACGCTGTGCTCCAGATTTGCAACTCATGATGCGACCCGACGCCAAAATCGAAAAAGTCTATCTCTATCCCAAACCCCTGGACTTCCGAAAATCCATTGATGGTCTGGCCGCGCTGGTCGAATTGGATATCAAGGTCACCGTGTTCGACCCTGTGCTTTTCGTTTTCCTCAACTAGTCCCGAAACCGCGTGAAGATTTTGTATTGGGAACGCAACGGCTTCTGCCTTTGGCTCAAGCGCCTTGAGTCCGAGCGATTCAAAGCATCGCCCTAAGCCAGTAACGAGGCGATTGTCCTGACAGTCTAGGAACTGAACTGGCTACTCGACGGCTTCGACCTCTGGCGCAACCGCCCTCATCAGGTTTGACGCCTCGATACGTCGCCTGATTCGGTATAATCCGCGGCATGATTTCCATGCCCAAAGACCTTCCTGATAATCCTGTTTTGCTCCGGCAATTACTTGAGCAAATGATCAGTGAGCGGGCGTCCTACAAAGGCAAGATTGTTCATCTTGAAGAAGAGAACGCGCTGTTGCGCCAACGATTGTTCGGTATATGATCCATAAACCCCACACGCCCCCCTCTCTGCACATGCCTTCAGCGACAAGAAATTCGCCAGATCTCACTAGTGGCCGGGTTTCAAAAGTAGTTGACTGGTCGACCGAGCCATCCGTTGACAATATTGAACAAACCGAGGGCCGTTACAGATCCGGTAAGGATCCCCTTTTTTCTTCAAGATCCTTTCAATTTCAACGATTGAAATTTCAGTAACTTCCGGCACCTCCCACTAACTCAGTCCCGCGGGTTTCATGCCCCGTGTCAGCGGTAAGTCCTCAGGGTCCCCAGCGGATTTCGCCTCGTCACGCCCCCTCCATCTTAAGTATCCCTACGCACGGCCGTTAAGTATCTTCACCCTCGGGGAAAAATCATGACTAGGAAGCTGTCGACCCTCTGCTTTATTGCGCTGACTCTTGTTCAAGGATGTTCACACTCAGCAGTGGAGACCGACCCGGTCAATACTGCATTGAAATCATGTGGCATGGGCCTAAGCACGCAAACCGCTTACGTGTTCAAAACCGCTTTCGAGGTCGCTCAGAAAAAGGGGACCGCTGATTTCAGCCTGAGCATGAATCAAAGCGTCGACACCCAAGAAGCATCGCTGTTGAAGCAGATGGACAAGTCGCCAGAGAGCACCAAGGTGATTCTTGGTGAGGTCAAAAGCTTTAGGGAGTGCGTCATTGCTCGGAGCTCGGCCCTAAGACCGGCAACTCGCCTGGACCTACTCGAACAATGCCGCGTCAATATGCAAAATCGGATCTCGCCGCCTGGTAACGTTTCCTATGGGACGTTGCGTTATTGGAACCAGCGACCTAATGACCCCCGGTATACATACGACACCCCTATCATGGGGGGGATTTTTGATAAGGGGGGGCCAGGGTTTCCGGTCTTAGTCCAATGCGATATTCGAAATGGAAAACTTCAGGACGTCATAGCTATCGGCAATCCATGATTGCAGGCAGCACGCTGCGCCGTGTATGCCCTCGTGTATGCCTAACCGACGCACTGCCACTAGACCCCTTATAAATCGGGCACGTTACAGACAAGTTCAAACGACGCCGGGGCACCAGATATGACGAAAAGCCCCAGGCCAAAAGGCCTGGGGCTTTTTTATGAGCGCCTGTTTAACGCTTCTGTAACGCTTCCAACCGCATCGGCAAGTCTTCCTCGGGAAAGCGCTCATGCAAAGCCAGCAGCTTTTCATCCGCCGCCTTGGTCTCCCCGGCCTCACGCAACCTCACAATCTCCTGCAACCCCTCCTCCAACGAAAGTAACGCCACCGGCGCGCGTTTGCTGAGCTTGGTTGTGGTTTCATCCGCCATCGAGCCCATGACTTGCGCACGCTCGGCCTGGGGCGCGACGGCCATTCGGGCCACCGGTGCGGGCGCGGACATCGCGGGCGGGGCGGGGCGTGGAGCTTCCTCATGAAGGGCGGAGAAGGTTGCCGTGGACATTTCAGGTTGCGGCACGGGGGAGCGCGTCACTACGCCGATCATGAGCGCTAAACCGGCCACGGTGGCAAACGCCATCTGCCAGCGCGGACGTTGGCACGCTCGCAGCCAACGCTGCCACAGGCTCGGCTGCGACGCCGGGGCTTCGCGGCGGGCGGTGGCGAGGATGAAGGCGTCGAGGGACGCCGGCGGTTCGCTGGTGCTGTGTTGACGGAAATGCTGGAGTAGCACGTCGTCAGGATCCGGGGTGTGTCGGGAGTCGGTCATGCGGGTATCTCCTCGGCCAGCAGGCGGCGCAGTTTCTGCTGGGCGTAACGCAGGCGGCTTTTTACGGTTTCGAGCGGGGCGCCGGTTAGGGCGGCGATTTGCGGCACTTCAAGGTCGCCGTGCAGGCGCAGCAGGAAGACTTCGCGCTGGTCTTCGGGCAGGTCTTGCAGCGCGGCGTCGAGGCGGGCCTGTTCGCGGCTCAGGCTCAGTTGCTGCTCGGGGCCGGCGCTGTCGTCGGGCTGGGCGTGCAATTGCTCATCGTAGCTGTCGTGCAGCGGGTTGTGGATGCCGTGCTTGCGCCAGTGGTCGATGAGCCGGTTGCGGGCAATCTGGAACAGCCATGTGCGAAAACTCGCCCGGCCTTGTGGCTGGGTGGCACTGCGAATCAGGCTGAGCCAGGTCTCCTGGTAGATTTCCTCGGCCAGTTCGGCCTTGTTGCTCAGGGACACGAGGAAACGGTACAGGCCCTGGCGGTGCCGCGCATACAAGGCTTCGAACGCGGCAGCGTCACCGGTTCGGTAGCGGGCCAGCAGCGATTCGTCGCTGGGTGAAGCATCTGGTACGGCCATGTAAGTGGCGAACTCCTTTCTGAAAGTCAAAGCCGATCTAAGTGTGGGAGCTGGCTTGCCTGCGATGGCATCAACTCGGTGTAACTGATGGACCGAGTCGCTTGCATCGCAGGCAAGCCAGCTCCCACATTGGATCGTCGTTGCATGCGCGATCAGTGTTTGAGGCCCTGCGCCAGCTCTACCAGTTGCACAAACTCGCTGCGCAGCCCGAACGGGTCATCGCCTCGGGCCGAGCGGGCCAGCGCGGCGGTGTCTTGCAGGCTCATGCTGCCAGTGTAGCGGCCATCGCCCTTGAGCTGTTGGGCGAACGCTGCCACGGCCGCCGCGAAGCGCAGGTCGTCGCTGGCCTTGGTGGATTCGTTGCTGATGGGCCGCTCGATCAACTGGCTTTCACCGCCCCCGGCGGGCTTGTAGCGCACACGCAACATCGCCAGCTCACCGGACTTACCCTCGCCTGCAGGCGCAGCGGCATAACGCAAAGGCTCCAACCACCCCTTCTCGCCCTTCGGCACAATTTCGTACAGCGCAGTTACCGTGTGCCCTGCACCGATTTCACCGGCGTCGACTTTGTCGTTGTTAAAATCCTCACGCTTCAGGGCTCGGTTTTCATAGCCAAGCAGGCGATATTCGCTGACACGCGCCGGATTGAACTCCACCTGCAACTTCACATCCCGCGCGACCACGGCCAGGGTCGAGCTGAGTTGGTCGACCAACACCTTGCGGGCTTCGCGCAGGTTGTCGATGTAGGCGTAGTTACCGTCGCCTGCGTCGGCCAGTTGCTCCATCAGGTGTTCATTGTAGTTATCCACGCCAAAACCCAGGGTCGTGAGGGATACGCCGCTTTTGCGCTGCGACGCGGCCATCTGCTTAAGGCTGTCGAAGTCACTGATGCCCACGTTGAAGTCACCGTCGGTGGCCAGCAGGATGCGGTTGATGCCCTTGTCGATAAAGCCTTCGCGGGCCATCTGGTAGGCCAGTTCGATGCCGGATGCACCGGCTGTGGAGCCACCCGCAGTCAGTTGGTCGATTGCATTGCGGATCTTCACCTTGTCGCGACCGGAGGTGGGCTTGAGCACCACGCGGGATTCACCGGCATAGACCACCAGCGAAACACGGTCCTGTTCACGCAACTGATCCACCAGCAATTTCAGGGTGCTTTTTACCAGCGGCAAGCCTTCGCGGCGGTCCATAGAGCCAGACACGTCCACCAGGAACACCAGGTTGGCCGGCGCCAGCTGCGCTACCGCACGGTCAGAGGCTTTGATGCCGATACGCAGCAGTTGAGTGCGCGGGTTCCAGGGTGTGGCGGCCACTTCGGTGGTCACGCCAAAGGGTGAGCCCTCGGTGGGCAGCGCATAACTGTAGGGGAAGTAATTGACCATTTCCTCCAGTCGCACAGCGCCTTCGGGCGGCAGGCTGCCTTGGTTGAGGAATCGTCTTACGTTGGCGTAGCTGCCGGTGTCGACGTCAGCGCTGAAGGTGGACACGGGCGTTTCAGCCACACGATGCACCGGGTTGTCCGGCAGGTTTTCGTACTGTTCGCGGGGCTCGCTGCGGTACTCCATCACAGCCGACTCCTGCATACGCATGGGTGCAGGCATCGCCATGCGCTTGACCATCGCGCCCTGGGCTGGCGCGCTTTGCAGCTCAGCGACGGGTGCGGGCTCGACAGGTGTCGACACATCAGTGGACGTAGACAGCCCACAACCGGCCAGCGCCACCAGCAAGGTAACGGCAAAGCCCTGGGCAGCAGGACGCAGGAAGAGCAGAGGACGGGACATGGGCTGAACCTCGTGAATGAATGATCCGTTCACAAGCTCAGACGCAAGGTGTGGTGGGTTCGGGTTAAATCTCGAATCACGGCTCAATCATTGTGGGAGTGGGCTTGCTCGCGAATGCAGCCGGTCAGTTGAAGTATGCATCGACTGACACTCCGCATTCGCGAGCAAGCCCGCTCCCACATTGGGTCTACGGTGTTTTCAGGATCAAACTCAGTCCGTACCGTACTTCGGGTTACGCGGACCGTACAGGATCCCCGCGCGCTGCCCCGGCGACAGCAGCCGCGCGCTGGTGATACCGGCAATCGGGTGCGCCGCATCGGTGGAACTGTTGATCACTTGCTTGACCGCCGCCGTGATCAGCATGCCGACCAGGCCGCCGCCGTTGTTGTTGCCTTCCTCGCTGGAAGCATGCGCCGAGCCGGTCCACAGGGTGGTGCCGGTACGCAGGTCGACCAGTTTGGCCGAGGCCGTCACGGAGGTGTCGCTGGAGATCAGCATGTACTTGGTGCCGTAATTGGTAACGGTGATGTACAGCGCCGCGTCCGCACCAAAGATGTCGTGCAGCTTGGCCGGTGCCACGCCCTGGATATCGTTGGCGGTGGTCAGGCCGTTCTGGCGGAAGGTTTCGTCCACCAGGGCGATCGGCAACACGTAGTAACCGGCTTCGGCCAGCGGGTAGGTCACTTGCGAAACCAGGCTGTAGGACGCCTGCACTTCCGGCGATTCATTGATCGGCGGCAGTACCAGGATCGACTTGGGTCGCGCCTGTTTGTACGCCGTGTAATCAATCGTCTTGGGGGCCGCGCAACCGCCGAGCAAAGCCAGGGCCAGCAAGGCGCCAGTGAGTTTTAACAGGCTCATTTAGTGGCAACTCCGGTCTTGGCGTTTTTCAGCAGGAAATCCATGTAGGCGGCGGACTCAGGGAACAACGCTTTCTCGGTGCGGAATTCCTGCACCATCTGGTCATCCTTGCCCATGCTCAGGTACAGCATGCCCAAGTGGGCGTGGTAACCCGGCGGAGCCTTGCGGCCGCTGGCGTTGATCTTCTGCAGATCCCGCTCCAACGCCTCGACCTGCGCTTCCTTGGGCTCGCCCTTGAAGTACTCGTAAACCTGCGGCTGGTAGCTTTCCCATTGATACAGGGGCTGGGGCGCCGTCTGGCACCCGGTAACCGCTGCAACTGCTGTCAGCACCAGCGCCAACTTAACTGCCTTGCTCATCCTTGTACTGCTCCTTGAGGTGCTGCTGATCAGTTGCGTGGGTTCCAGGCGCCGGCGTTGATGCCGTCGACGAGGCGGTTGATGGCTTCGCGCATGGCCAGGTCGAGGACCTTGCCATTGAGGGTGGAGTCGTAGCTGGCGGTGCCGCCAAAGCCGATGACTTCACGGTTGGACAGCGCGTATTCACCGGCGCCTTGGGTGGAATACACCACTTCGGAGGTGCTGATGTTGACGATATTCAACGCGACTTTGGCGTAAGCCACTTGTGTCTTGCCACGGCCGAGGATACCGAACAGCTGGCGGTCGCCAGTCTCTTTGCGGCCGAACTCGGTCACGTCGCCGGTCACCACGTAATCAGCGCCCTTGAGTTTCTGCGCGGTGCCTTTGATCGCGGCTTCCTGGGAGATTTCGCCCATGTTGTCGCGGTCCAGCACGCTGAAGCGGTTGGTCTGCTGCAGGTGGGTGATCAGGATGGTCTTGGCTTGGCCACCGAGGCGGTCGACGCCGTCGGAGAAGATGCCGCGCATGTAGCTGGAGCGGTTGTCGAACTTGCCCACGGCAATCGGTACACGCACGCCGGAATAGGCGACGTTGGCGCTGGCGACTTGTTCCACCGGCATGGCGCGGTTGCTCTCCGTGGCGCAACCGGCCACGGTCAGCAGCGCTGCGGCGGTGAGGCCGGACAGCAGGATTTTGGACAGTGTGTTCACAGGGTGCTCCTAAGTGGGGAAATCCAAGGCGATTAACCGCTATCGAGAAGGAATATCTTGCAGGTCGTCGACAATGTATTGGCTCAGCCCACCAGTGAAATGTCGCTCGACACTGGTGTTACCGGTATTGGTGATGATGCCGCCAATGGTCTTCCATTGCTGCACCTGGCCCACCCAGTTGTTGGGCACCAGGCCAGGCCGGTCGTGGGCAAAGCGCAGCACTTGGGCGCTGCCCTTCTTGACCTTGACCTTGTAGCCGAAATCGATGCTTTGCAGGATGGTGCCGTCGTCGACGACTAAATTGGACAGCCCGCCGTTGGTGTCGATGATATGCCGCACGTAGACGATATCCACGTCCAGCAAATAATCGGCGGTTTCCTTGCTCGTGGCGTAGCGCTTGGCGTTGAGCAGGCGGTTGACTAGGTCGACGCCGAGTTCCTGGCGAACCTTGTCGTCGGGCATGAAATGTTTGCTTTTGCCCCCCACCTCCACGTCGAAGGTGTCGACCCAGTAGGTAGCCGTCTTGGGAATAGTGACCGGCGCCGGGGAGATGTAGTACGCCGGCTTGGAGGCACAGCCCGCCATGAGGCAGGCCGCGAGAAATACGGCAAACAGGCGCATGTCTGAATTCGTCCCTGAAAAGTATCGTGCTTTAAACAATCGCGGCATTTTACGGAGTTGAAAGCCGTTCTCAAGTTGTTTTGACGCCCAAGCTGCGCCGTTTTACTGGCGCTTACGCCCAAGTCCGCGGCGAAATGCCCTAAGGCATTGTCAGCAAAACAAAAACAATGATGGCTATTAGCCTGCACCGATCAAATAAAAAATGCATGCTCAAGTTATGCCCGTGAAGGACGAGACAGTGGCTTGGTTCGTTCATTTATAGGGATATTGCGTGTTGAAAATCCTCTTCCGGGCGGCGGCGCTCGTCGCCGCGTTATCCATGACCGGCTGTGTGTCGTACACCGTCACTGGCCCCATCGGCGCCCCGCTCCATCCGGCCTCCAGCAGTAGCTCGCGCAGTGCGCAAGTCGCCGATGTGACGGTGAATGCTGCCGACGTCAACGAGGCCAACAAGACGGCCATCAGCCGCTCGCTGACGGCCCAGATCAACCAGTACGTGCGCACGGCGGGTTATTTCAAGCAGGTCACCGAGTATCCGGTACGCCTGGGCGAGCACGACGTCACGCTCAAATTCAACATGACCTCCCTCAAAGGCCATCGCGCGCCGCACCCTGCGTATGTGCCGGGCGCGCTGCTGACGCTGACGATCTGGATCTGGGTCAACGGCCCGATCTACGTGGACAGCTTCGACGTAGCCGGCGACCTGGTCATCGTCGACCGCAACGGCCAGGAACTGGCTTCGGCGAAAGAGTCGATCAAGTTCGAACACAACGTCGGGCTTTACAGCGGCCAGTATTGGGCGCCTTCGATGGGCGGCCAGCAACTGACCAAGCTGGTCGCGCAATTGCTCGACACCGCTACCGCCAAACTGGCGAAACCGTAAATTTAAGGAGCAACACATGAAAGGATTGATCAAACACTGCCTGGTCCTCGCGGCGGTCTTGCTGACCGGTTGCGTTTCTTACTCGCAGCACGAACTGCCAGCAGTGCAAACCTGGCCACCAACCGCGAACGCACCGGCACAAAAGCCGACGGCGTACGTGCGCACCACGGCGCAAAACCACGTCAACGGTGGCCCGGGCAACGCGGCAGTAGGTGCCCCGGTGGTGCTGTGGGAAAAGGCTGTGGCCGACACCTTCCAGCAGTCCAACCGCTTTTCGCGAGTAAGCACCGACAAGGTTGACTCGGACCTCTATGTGGATGCCACCCTGCACAACAATGAAGAATACAGCCCGGTGTCAGCGTTTATTACCGGCTTCACGTTCTGCATCATCCCCACCACTGCGAAGAACATTTTTACCCTCGAAACGGTGTTCAAAGACAAGGACGGCAAAGAGTTGGGCCGGGTCAAAAAGAGTGAGTCGGTGCGCACATGGGTGCATCTGGTGCTGATCGTAGGCCTGCCTTTCCAGACCGACACACGGGAAGTGGTCGAGGCGTTGACGCGCAGTACGCTGGATGAGGCGGTGCAGCGCAAGTTACTGTAAGGCCTGTACGTCGGCGGATATCCAGCTGACGCACCTCAATAAAAATGTGGGAGCTGCGAACCGCCGCTCCCACATTGTTACAGCCATGCCGCCCTGCTCAAGTGTTGATCACAATCGTCTTGGCCAACATATCGCCCAATCGACGGCGCAACCCGAACAGCACAAAAAGCCCGTCCAGCATACTGAACAGCAGCTTCGGAAAATTACGCAGAAACGATTGAAACAGCGTGCAGTTCATTGGATACGGGTAACCCACCACCGCCGTGCGGCACACCCGCTTACCCAGGCTCTGGCCTTTGGGCAAGGCATCGCAAAACAGAAAGTACCCGAAGGCTAAAAACATCAGCACATAGCGGATGCCATCGAAAAACAGCGGGCCCACCACCGAGCGCAAAGACAGATACGCGTAGTCCAGGTTGCGGATCAAAAACAGCAGGAAAAACACCACGGCCATATCGATGACATAACCGAGCAGCCGCCTGAACGGGCTGGCGAGGTTCCAGATTTCTGCCGCCGATGCTGAATCGTTCATAACGCGCTTATCCCCTGCCTCTGTCATAAATATCCGCCAGGCTGCGAACGCTCGTCAGGTTACCGGTCTGGATCACGATGGTCTTGGCGAACATGTCGCCAAGGCGTGTCCTGGATTCCATGAGGATCCACACCCAATCGATGACCACCAGTGCACCGGAGTTACGCGTGAACGACTGGGAAACGCTGCAACCCTTGAGGGTCTTGCGGTCCACCGTGGCAATGCTCAGCAGGCGCTTGCCCAGGCTCTGGCCGTTGGGGAGTGCATCGGCCAGCAGGAAGTAGGCAAAGCCCGCAAAAAACGCGCAAAGGAAACCAGCCTTGGGCGTCACCCCTGGGACATAGGCAGACAACGCCCCGGCGACGAATTTGACGATGAAAAAGATCAGCACCGCGATGGCGCAGTCGATGATGCGTGCGGCCAGGCGACGGCCGATGCTGGCCAGGATTGTGGGGCGTTTAGGGGTGTTATTTGCGTCCATACAGGATTACTCCAACTTCAAAGTGATTGCGTCTATTCCGGGCGGGTGCAATTGCGCTCCCAGCCTTTTTCAATCGTGCCGCCGTACTTTTCACAGGACGCCCTTTCCAACAGAGCGTCCAGGGAATCGCGCCCAGGCTCAAGCCACAACAGGCCGAGCAAGTAGGCCGCCGCGGCCGCGAGCACCAGTATCGCAGCCATCCGAGTCAGCATGAATCGAAGCGTTGCTGCAGTTGTGCGCGACCGCTCAAACACGAACGCGAACAACAGCCCAATGCCGCACCACACGAAGCCTGCGACTGCCACGCCCAACGGCGCCGAACCAGGATCGAGGTAGGCCCAGGCCAGCATGAATACCGTGGCGCTGGCGAACATCACCAACAGGCACAGCCACTGGGCAACCCGACACCCGATGCTGAAAAAGCGCGCCAAGCGCATTTGAGCATTCACGGGAACGTCGTCCCGACGCGTGCCCGCTCTTTGGAAAACCAGATACCGGTGACCTTACCGACCACCTCGTCAACGGCCACCTGCCCCATAAAGCGGCTGTCATTGCTGTTGTTGCGGTTGTCACCCAGCAGGTAGACGTGCCCTGGCTCGACCTTGAGCGGAGCCAACTCCATCGACGCCGGCCCATTCACACGGTCTGCCGGCGCATGAAACAGGCCGAGGTTTTCACCGTTGCGGATCAGTTCGCCGTTGACGATGGCCAACGTATCTCCCCCAACACCCGCCACGCGCTTGATCGCCTCAGTGCCGTTCCAGCGATACACCACGATATCGCCGACCTTCGGCGCACCGGCCTTGAGGTCGGCCACAATGTAGTCGCCCACGGACACCGTTGGCGCCATCGAACCGGTCGGAATGTAGTAGTTCTTGAACCCCATCAGCGGCCCCCGCAAGACCTCCAACAGAATGAACGTGATCACGATCAACACGCCGACGTATAGCGCGTGGAACCGTTTGCGCGGCACGCCCACCGGGCCTGTGTAACGACGGGCCAACACGGCCGATACGATTGCCGAGCTGAGCTTGACCGCGATAATCCAGCCGAACAACACGTACAGCCCGATGGGCGAGGCGCTCAGACCGAACACGCCGAGCAGCACCACACCGCCGTACAACAGCGCGGCAACCCAAATGGCCCACTTGATACGGCCCACGTAGACAAGCCCCCAGCCGGCCACCAGGCAGGACATCAGGAAAGCTTGTAGGGAGAGTTTTACGGGTTTCATTGATCATCCTTAATAATGCAAGTGCGCGCGTTGCGCATATTACTGTGCGGCGCGCCAATCCACGTAACCCTTGACCGCCGCTAACTGGTTCAAAATGAAGCTGGAAAAATCTTCGAACAAAACTGTTGCCCCATCCAGTTCAGGATCAATTTCTACGATTGACCAATCGTTCTCTGCATCGAATGCATAAAGCACACGGCTCCCACTGCCAGTGGAAATAGGGGTCAGACCACTGGAAATAGGGGTCAGACCACCATTAACGTTAAATTTATATGGATTTCGCTAAAAACGTGGCCCGACCCCGATCCCTCCACATTAAATAAATCCGTCACGTTTACTTCCTAAATCACCCCCCTCACCGATTAATATTTATTACACCTGAATAATCACCAAATTTCGGTGCAACTTCGTAGTTCCCTGCCGGTTCAAAGGTTGATTGAGCATCTTCAACCGTATAGGGAATCATCCTCTCACGCCTAACGACAAGACCACCCTGCCGTCCAAATATATAAGTTGTTCCAAAAGCGACCTTGCCCCCCTCGAATTCACGGTGGGTGGCCATCGAGAGAAAAAGTTGGCTTTCGTCTAAGTAGTGAAATTGATAGGTCAGATACTCATGGCCTTTATCGTCAAGAAAACCGACGCCAACCATACCCTTATCTATCAACATTTCAACAAAACAAGAAGGCGTTGATTCCGACCCAATTAGAGCGGTATATGACTTACCTGCCTGATGCTCGGACCGTGCCGTGGACTCACTCATTGGTTCTATCGCGCATTTTTTTGCACGGAACCAGGATTTGCTATAAAAGACTGGCATGACCATTAATAGGTATTCCCTTTGGTATATCTGATGGCAGCATTAAAGGGGCAGATTTATTAAACAGCTTGTAAATAAATCAGTCACCTTTATCCGATCCCTTAACCCCGATTCCCCTTCACTTTTAATATGCCCCAGCATCCAAATCCGCAATGGACAACCAGTAAGCAACAACCGCGTCAAACGCCTTATCATCGGCGCGCTCCTGCAACGCAACCAGTGCCTGCCGTGCATCGCCGATGGACCAGCCAGTGGAGTTCAGAGTCAGCCATGCGCAGTCAAGGCGTCCCGCTTGCATAAAATCCTCGAACAACGGCTTTTTCTCGCGCTCAGGATCAAACCAAGTGGGCAGTTCCACGCCGTTCGGCACTGGGATGTGCTGGTCGACAACTTCAAAATAGCAACTGCTTTCCCACCAATTAGGGATTGGGTCGAACGGGTTCGGAAAGTTTCCGGTATAACGCTTTGCACCGTCAGAAATACTGGCCAGTGGCGTCAACGTCTTGAACGGTTCAACGTTGGCGAAGCCTTTGGAGTCGTCGCCAGTTTTCAACGACTGCGCATCCAATGCTTCCAGGCAATCAAGCCCCACCGCCTTGGCGAACTGCTCAAGTTCGGGCGTGACACCCTCCTCAAGACTCATCGACATCATTGCGAGCACGCCCATCAGTTGCGCAGGCGTGCGGGCGATCTCTACGGTCATTCGGTCGATGCCAACATACATTTTTACGAAGGTGGGTTCACGATCAACAAACCAGTGCTTCCAGTACCCAATATAGGTAGGCCAAGATCCGTCACTCCATATCGGGATCAACGCAGGTGGAAACCCATACCACTCGGCAGGGGCTCGCAGTGTGCAGATGGGCGTGCCGATGCTTCCATCGGCGCATGCCACCAGCGCGTCGTGTAACCCCAGGGCTTCTAATGCCGTTTTAACGTTCATGCCTTCACCGTTTTGGCGCCAGAGGCGTCGACCACTCGGGGATCTCCAGAAATAGGGGCCAGACCACCAATATACATTGGGGGGAAATAGGGGTCAGAACACAATTGACATTTGAAAGTCATCTCTTTGGTCGGCCAGCGAATCCTCTAACGGTTCTCTTACCCAAAGCTTGTGCTATCTGCGACGCAAACTTTCCCGTTCCGAATACGTAATTTCCATTTGTAGCATCTCTGATTTGGTCGATTACTTCTTGCTGAAGCTCATCCTTGAAAAGACGACGATACGCCTCAGCCCTCTGATCGACATTACTACCCAATTCTTTATAACAATCATGAGGCGTTATAAGTGCTGAAGTTTCCAGCTCTGCATTTGCTCGGTAGCTCGTCCAACGATACTCAGCGGGATGATCCACCATTCCCGCTCTGACGGGATTCATTTCTATGTAACGATAACAGGCCATCAAATAGCTTTCGTGTTGCACCAAACAAGAACGATAACGACCTTCCCACAGAGTTCCTGTTCGTTGATAAGTACGATTTATATTTTGGACATAACGCTGACCAAGTCCTTTCATTAACGAACAAGCACTTAGAGCGGTAGTTGGAGTCAGTAACAAATGCACGTGATTCGTCATGAGACACCACGCGTGAATTTTGCAGCCATGCGTTTCCGACAAGAGCTTTAAGAGGTGGATATAAAAAATATAATCATCTTCTGAATAGAAGCAAACCGAACGATTATTTCCGCGCTGTATGATGTGCAGCGGAAGACCTGGTACCAACAACCGAGGACGACGAGCCATAACAAACCCCTGATTTCTGAAAGAGATCAGCTTAGTCGTCTGCAACAAAAACAAAGGAAGATAATGATTTCAAAAAATAAATCAAATTTTTAAAGAGCATAATTTTTAGGAAAATAGGGGTCAGACCACCAATATACGTTTTAGCAGTAATCGTGGTCTGACCCCTATTTTCCAGTGACTGGCGTATAGGCGGTTGTAAACTCCATCATTAATTCCCACCCTATTTTTCTCCTGAAACAAAATCCGGACATGGTACTTTTGGCATATTGTCGTAGGCCTTCAACACTGCCTGCAAAGGTATCAGAATTAAAGGGGACAGATTTATTAATAGCCTACCGATCAGCGTCACATTTAAATAAATCCGCCCCCTTTATCCCTGCGTAATGATTCCATACACCTGACCCACCTTCCCACATGCACCCCACATTACAGGGGAAAGATTTATTTAATAGCTTACCGCCAAACGAAAAACTTAAACAATCCTCCTTTATCTTTACACAAACTAACTCATACTATAATAACTATAAAGATCCGAATCCGGCCAAAACTCATCATATGCGGTCAATAGACTTCGAAGGGCCTCACTACGAGGATCTTCTGAAGGGTTCATTTTTGAAATTACAAATTCTTTTATTTCAGGCCACTGCAACTCACGCATGCAAAATGCCACAGCTTCAAATGGCGAGTTCCTAGATGTTAAAATCAGTTTAAATCTATCTATAAACCACTCTCTATAGTCCGGATGTTTTTTTACAAATTCTAAAATATTTAACAATGACATCTCATAGGAAATTTCCAGCTCTTCACTAAAAGCGGCCATAGCTACATCACAAAGAATATCAAACTGTTCAATAATGTCATTCATTTTGGCACCCAAGCACCTTTTCTTGGATTACCAGGATCTGGCACCCAGACTTTCTCTATGTATTTACCAGTCACATCAAGTCCTTTTTGAGAGAACGCATTTTCTGCTGCGATCTGTGCAGCGCGACCGGAAGGTTCATAATGCCCAGAAGTGTTATCTATATATTTAACTTCCCCGCGCACAATTTTCACCTCGCCAGCTGCAATAACGGGTTTACTATTCGCAAGGTCAATGTGACCTCCACCTACCTCATTAAACTTTCGCCCGATTACTAAGTTACCATCTTCAAGAACAACATAGTTATATGTTCCTATACCTTTAGTCAACTTTGTATCTGCGATAAGTGTTGGAACAGCTGTTGGATGATCTGGGAATTGATTTAGAAAATTAGGCGTCGCTTGACTTTCTACCGAACCTGCCGGCGTTTTCACTCCTTTGGCAAAATCTGGACCGCCTGGTAGAACATTCCTTTCAATCGGAATACCCATCTCCGAGTCCGCCTGCCCCCAAAACATTCCCTCGTTTTTAGCAACCGCACCTTTAGCAGAGCCTGCAACCGACTGCCCCTTAAACACGCTCGGCAACCCAGCAGCCGAAGCGTTCAAAAGCCCAAGGAAAATGTTTTGGGCGCCGTCGCCCGAATCACCCTTGTAGGTCTGCACCCCACCATAAGTAGCCTGCAATATGCCACTTTCAGCCGTCACCAACCGTATCGCCAAGCCCATGCCCCCGCCCAGCACATACAAAGCCGGCGTACCGATTGCAGCTTCTCCTTCGTAGTTCTGTCCGATGCGCAATGTCTTTTGCGCTTCGCGGTAAAGCTGTTCGTTTTCGCTAGGAGAGCGGTTCATCTGCGCCAACAAGTCGCCGGGATAGAGCCGTTCCAGCGAAGCGTCTTTATTGGAACTGCCAGCCGCGTATGCCACATCGTTGCTTTGCCGCAGAGGACCGGGCCGCATCAGCGCGTAGATGCGACGATCAGCCTCACCCTGACCATACGCCGCAACAAGTGCGTTTTCGTAATCCGCGAGGTAGGCCTGTGCTGCGACTTTATCGGCAGCCGACATCGAGTCTGGGTTGCGGCGCAGGCGCTCAACCAGGGCATTTGAAATCTGATCTCGCTGATCGAGCGCGATAAGCGTCTTTGCGTCCTCGAGGGTGTACTTGTTGCGCTTGAACGAGTCGCGGGCCTTTTGAAGCAAAGACTCGTTGGCTGGACTCAAAAGGTTATTTTCAACCGCGTTCTTACCGACTTGTGCCGCTGCGACCGCATCCAGCGCGCCCTTGCCGGTAAGCGACCCGGAAAGACCACCTGCCAAGGTTGCGAGGCTGGAGATTGTCTGCTTTTGCCCTTCGGACAGTTTTTCATTACTGACATCGCCATACAGGCTTTCCTTGATCAGACGCGCGGTTTCCTCCGCCGCAACAGCACCGGCTGCGCCAGCAAGTGCTGAGTTACCGCCAGCCTTGGCGAGCACAGCACCCAGTACCGCATGGGCCATCAGATTGGCTGTGGGGTCGCCCTTGGTCCTGTCCCTGATTGTTTCTGCCAGATACGGCGCCGCCGCTCCCGCCAACGCGCCCCCGACGCTACCGCCCATGGCCGCTTGCACCACAGCCGTCACCGCCTGGCTGGCTTTCTGGAAGCTGCTGCCGACGCCGTAATCCTGTTGGGCACGAAAGCTGATTTGCTCCGGTGTCGGGTTAGCGACACCGTCATCAATCAGCTTCTGCCGCGTGGCTTTGCTGACGTCGCTGTTGGGGTCGTTTGCTGCCTTGATTCTGGCCTCGGCAATCGCGTCGCCAATGCCCTTGGTCAGCTCCATCGAGCTTTTGACCAGGTCCATGCGCTCTTGCATGGCCTTTTCATCGGGCTTGTCGAGGCGTTGGTTGGCGTTGGCCGTGTCACGGTTCAAACCGACGAGATCGCTAGCGCCCGCAGGGTTGCGCACTATGATCGTGCCTTCGCTTACCGCACTGCGCGTGTAGCTGTGATCCGAGTCGTTTAGTGCCATGCCATACAAGGGACCTGGCTTGAGTGTTCCCACCTCTCCACCGTAAGAACCGGAGACGCTCACGCCCGCCGACTGGCTCTTGATATCGCTCTTGTTCTTGATATCGCTGACCAGCAAGCGATCCGTGCTGAGGCGGTTCTTGTCAGCGCTGGCTTCACTGGCAATCACCGCGCCTTGCAAGGTGGTGGTCTTGCCGACATTGATGTCGTAGCCGTCTTTACCGGCAAAGAAGCCGCTCTGGTCGGTCACCGCCTGGTAGTCGCTGTTCATTTTCGACGCCGCCAGGTTCGCGGACGCAGAAACGGTGGAGCCTAGGCAGAACGGAGGAATGCAAATGCTCGCGCCAAAACCGGCGCTGTTCTGCTTGCTCTTGGACGTTTCGGAGTCCTGGCGCGACAGGATGTTGAGGTTGCCGCCGATGTCGGCATCAATGCGATCAGCACGCACCTGGGCCCCGGCCAGTGTGGTGTCCTGCCCGCTGCGCAGTACCAGCGAGCCGGTATCCAGGGTGGTATTGACCTGGGTTACGGAGCTACCCGAACCCAGGTTTTTGGCGATTTGCGCACCGAGGTCGAGGGTGAAACCGGTTTGCTCGCCGATGTTGAAGCTGACGCCGATGGCGGTTCGATTGCGCGAGCCGTCATTTTTGCGGTCGGTGGTGTTCTGCGCGCTTTGCAGCAGGATGTTGTTTTTCGCCGACAGCAGGGTGTTGCCCGCTTTCAATGAACTGCCGGTGATCAACAGATCTCCTGCGGTACCCGGCGCATCGCCCGCCGCAACAATCGACAGGTTTTCACCGGCATTGAGGCTGCTCTGGTGGGCGGTCTGCGCCGCATACTCGTTGCTGCTTTTGGTGCGGGTGTTGGCCAGTTCGGTGCCAATCTTGATCATTGAGCCGGAGGAACTACCGCTGGTGTCGTCATTGCCGTTGATTTTATTAGCAAGGTCGCCCATCTGATTATTGAGGTTGTAGGCCGCCAACGCCGCCTGGGCGATCTTCACTGCCTTGAGGCGCGGGTCGTCGGCACTGCGCGACGCCTTGGCTGCATCGCGCATGCTGGTGGCGGTGTCGACGACCATGCCACCCACTACACGCCCAACCGCCAAACTTTTTGAACTGTCCTGACTGGTCTGACTCGCAGTCTCCATCCCCGAAGTAACGGTGACATCAGCCCCGCTCAACTCCATGTTCTTGGTGCTCACCAAATCACTGGCCACCACCTTCAACTCACGCCCCGCCGTCAGCGACACGTTGCCCGCGCTAGAGCCAATCGTGCTGCCGGTCAAGGTCATTTCATTGGCTGTGCCGTTGTGTTTGGAGCTGTTGATGTACAGCTTCTGGTTGCCGGTCATGTCGTCCAGACCGAGCTTGTTGCCGGTCAACACGCCGGTGAGGTCGCGGTTCTTCTCCTTGTGCATGTCGGTGCGGGCGAAGGTGTTTTGCGCCGCGTCGATGGTCAGGTCGCGGCCAGCCTGCACGGCGAGGTCGCCGGTGCTGACCAGGTTGGAACCGGTGACGATGGCATCGCGCTTGGCGGCGACGGTGACGGTTTCGCCGGAGACCATGCTGCCCAGGGCGGTGGTGCGTTTTTCGTCGACTTTGTCTTGGACTTTGCTCGACTTGAGGCCGCCCCAGCTGCTTTTGCTTTCCTTGCGTTCGTGACGGGCGCTGTCTGAGTTAGTGACGGCGAGGATGCTCACGTCCTGGCCGGCCGCAAGTTGCGTGGCGCCTTTTTCGGCGGTAACGGCGCTGCCGGCCAGCAGCAGGTTTTCACCGGCCACGACGGTGCTGTTTTTGCCGGCGCTGACGAGGCTGCCGACGTTGTTCATGGCGTCGGTTTCGTCGAGGCGGAATTTCTTGCCCTGGGAAGTTTTTTTGGTCTTGCTGTAGAAGCTGTAGTCCTGGTTTTCGGCGGCTTTGAGCTCGAGGTTTTTGCCGGATACCAGGTACGCCTCGTTGCCGGCCTTGATCACGCTGGCGACCAGTTGCAGGTTCTGCCCGGCGCTCAGGGTGGCGTCGCCGCCGGCCTTGATCACGCTGGAGACTTGCTGCACGTGGTCTTCGATGCTTTTGATCTTTTTCGAGTTGTAGGTCGAGTGCTGTTCGTTGGCTGCCGCGATGGCGTTGAGG
>NZ_CVTP01000028.1:901463-921604 GCF_900005865.1 Pseudomonas sp. 58 R 12 | reverse complement strand
AGCAGCAACGCCACCAACGCACTCCACCCGGTCTGGTGCGACGCGCCCAGCCCCCTCCCGGTCTCACCATGAAAGTATTCGTGGAACAGCACCAAATCGCGACTCTCCGGGTCCGCCTCCAACTGCGCATACCCCGCCATCGACGGCCGCAGGCCATTTTCATCCCTTAGAAACAACCGCGTTAGCCGCTGACTGAGGCTGTCAGCCACGTCCTCCAGCGACGACAGATAACCACTGCCCGTCGGGTACTCCACCGAGAAGTTATCCGCGTAGTAACGGTGAAACTCGCGCAGCGACTCAATCAACATATAGTTCACCGGCATCCACAACGGCCCGCGCCAGTTGGAGTTACCGCCGTACAAACGCGAGTCGGATTCGCCTGGCTGATAGCAGGCACTCAGCGTGGTGCCATTCATCTTCAACGCCATGGGTTGCTCGGCGAAAGCCTTGGACAAGGAGCGCACGCCAAAGGGCGCCAGGAATTCGCTGTCATCGAGCATGCGCCGCAGCAGGTCTTTGGTGCGCTCACCGCGCAGCAGCGCCAGCAGCAGGCGATTGCCTTGTCCCGGCTCATTCCAGCGCGAGACCAGCTTTGCCAGGTCCGGGCGGTGATGCATGAAACCCAAGAGCCGCTCGCGCAGCCCTTCCAAACCTTCATGCTCGCGCTGTTCCAGTACCAGCACGGCAAACAGCGGCATCAGGCCGACGATGGAGCGCAGGCGCACCGGCTCGTTCTGGCCGTCGGGGCGGTGCAGCACATCGTAGAAGAACAGGTCCTGCTCATCCCACAGGCCTTCGGCGCTGTCGTCGACGCGGTTGATGGCGCCGGCGATGTACAGGAAGTGCTCGAAAAACTTCACCGCGATGTCGACGTAGACGACGTTGCGCTTGGCCAGCTCCAGGCCGATGCGCATCAAGTCCAGGGCATAGGCCGCGACCCACGCCGTGCCGTCGGCCTGATCCAGCTGGTAACCCGGCGGCAACGCGGCCGAGCGGTCGAACAAGGCGATATTGTCCAAGCCCAGGAAACCGCCCTGGAACAGGTTGCGGCCCTCGGCATCCTTGCGGTTCACCCACCAGGAAAAATTCAACAGCAACTTATGGAAAATCCTCTCAAGTAAATCCATATCGCCTACACCGTTCAGCGCTTTGTCTTGCTGATAAACCCGCCAACTGGCCCAGGCATGTACCGGCGGGTTGGCGTCGTCAAAGCGCCATTCATAGGCCGGCAACTGGCCGTTGGGGTGCATGAAACGGTCTTTCACCAGCAGCAACAGCTGTTGCTTGGCGTACCCCGGATCGATCAGCGCCATGGCCACCGCCTGGAAGCCCTGGTCCCACGAGGCATACCACGGGTATTCCCAGGTGTCCGGCATGGAGAGAATGTCAAAATTCGACAGGTGTCGCCAATGGGTGTTGCGGATATACAAGCGCTCGGGCGGTGGCGCGGGTTGCGCCGGGTCGCCGTCGAGCCATTGGTTTACGTCGAAATAGTACAGCTGCTTGGACCACAGCAGCCCGGCCAACGCCTGGCGCTGCACATTGCGCGCATCGTCGCTGGCCATGCCATGTTGCAAGGCGGCGTAGAACTCGTCGGCCTCCTGACGGCGTTGTTCGAACAGCTTACGCGCGTTGACCTGCGGCGCGTCGACGGGCGCAAAACGCAGATAGAGCGTTTTGCTTTCAAGGCCCGCCAATTCGAGGACAAAACGCGCCGCGACCTTGGTGCCGCTGTCACGGCGAATCGCCGCTTGCACACCCTCAACCACGTAATCGTTGACCCCATCCTTGAACGGCCCTGGCGCCGGCTGTCCATTTAGCCTGGGATAGTTGCTTTCGTTCTCGCAAAACAGCCACTCCACCCCATCCTGGCCCCAAGCACTGAGATGACGATCAGGCAGTTCATGATGGCGCGCCAGCACCGACTCTCCGTCCATCTTCAACAGCGGCCTGGGCGCATCAAAGGTCCAGCTCCAGTCATTGCGCGCCCACAGTTGGGGCAGCACCTGCAAGCGGGTCGGCTGGTCCGAACGGTTGTGCACGGTGACGCGCATGAAGAGGTCGTCGGGCTGGTGCTTGGCATATTCGACGCTGACGTCGCAGTAACGGTTGTCGGCGAACACCCCGGTGTCGAGGATTTCGTACTCGGCATCCTGCAGGTCACGGCGGGCGTTCTCGCTGATCAGGTCGTCGTAGGGAAAGGCTGCATGGGGGTATTTGTAGAGCATGCGCATGTAGGCATGGCTCGGCACGCCATCGACGAAAAAGTACAGTTCCTTGACGTCTTCGCCGTGGTTGCCTTCGGCGTTGTTGAGGCCGAACAGGCGCTCCTTGATGATCGCGTCGCGCTCGTTCCACAGGGCCAGGCCCAGGCACCAGCGTTGCGCTTTGTCGCTGAAACCGGCCAGGCCATCTTCGCCCCAGCGGTAGGCACGACTGCGGGCATGTTCATGGGGGAAGTAAGTCCAGGCGTCGCCGTCGGCGCTGTAGTCTTCACGCACAGTGCCCCATTGGCGTTCGCTTAAATAAGGGCCCCACTCGCGCCAACGCTCGGCACCCGGCGTCGCCAGGCGTTGGCCTTCGATTGTTCCAACTATTCGGGTGTCGGGTGTGGCCGCCATTGGGTCCTCCATCGCCTACCAAGTGAGAGGCAGTGTAGAGCCCAATGACGCCCGGGTGCACATGAAGACTTAGAAGATGGCGTACGTGTAGTTGAAGATCAGGCGGGTTTGATCCTGATCGGCAGTGCCGGTGTTTTTACCGTGGTAGGTGCCGGTGCGGAAAGTCGTACCGAAGCCTTTCAGCGGCCCGGCCTGCACGACGTAGTCCAGGCGGAAGTCGGCTTCGTTTTCTTTCTGGTCGGGACCGCCGGCGACTTTCGACTTGATATCCGTACCGTCCAGGTAAGCCACGGACGCTTTCAGGCCAGGCACGTAGGCCTTGAAGTCATACGAGTACTGGCCAAAGTTGACCTGCTCGCCCGCACGGGAGAACTGGCCGACCACGGCGTCGGTGAACAGGTAGAAGTCGCTGCCGCCGGCGCCTTGCGCATGCGGGTCGGCCAGGCTGCCCTGGTTGACCCACACAAAGCCGCCGTCGTCACCCACGCCAATATGGCCGAGCATCAAGCTGCTGCCGCCCAGTTGGTAAGTGAAGGCCGCGCTGTAGGTTTTGTTGTCCACTTCGTTGGCATGCTTGGCAAAGCCGCCGTTGTTGTTGAACTGGTAGCCGCTCTCGCCGTTCTTGCCGTCGCTGCTGCTGTCGAAGTAGCGCAGGTCCGTCTTGAACGACTGGTCATTACCCAGTGGCAATACGTGAACCAGGCCGACGTAGTTCTGTTTGTAGAAGTCTTGCAGTTGAGCGTAGTAGTACTGCAACGTCAGGTTTTTCGCGATGGTGTTGTCGGAAGAACCAAACGGCTTGTAGTCCACACCGCCAAACTTGAAGCTGTCACTGTCGCGGGTACCGCCGGCCACGCTCAAGCCGGTGGAGTTGCTGGAGGCACGGCCTTCGGCACGGTTGAGCTCACCGCCGGTGAAGGTGACATTTGGAATGTCGTTGGAGGTGAGGACCCCGCCGTCAAAGGTTTGCGGTGCCACACGGCTGTCGTTGGAGACCAGGATCGGCAAGACCGGCGCCAAGCCACCGCCGACGTGCAATTCGGTCTGGGAAATGCGGAACTTTACATTGCCTGCCGCGCGACCAAAGGAATCGGCCGGTTCGGTACCATTATTCTTGGTTGGGAAGAAACTGTTGCCGTTCCCCGCCAAGCCTGGGCCCGCGGTGTGACCATCGCCACCGTCCAGGCGCAAGGCGCCGAAGGCCATGACGTCGAAGCCGACGCCAAGGGTGCCTTGGGTGTAGCCGGATTTGTAGTCAAAACGCAGCGCGGTTGCCGCTTCGCGCAGGTCGTTGTTGGTCCCCGAGCGGTTATCCGCGCTGTAGTACATGGTCCGCGAACTAATGGCCGCATGACTGTCTTCAAGGAAACCGCTGTGACCGTTACCCGTGCCCAGAGCGCCGAGCCCGAAATCATCAGCGTAAGCCTGTTGTGCAAGAACGGCGGCGGTGATCGACAACGCCAGTGTAGAAATTTTCATTAATGACGGCCCCTAAACATATTTTTATGTGCGTGATGTGCATGACGGCGTTTTCATCCTTGCAAACGTGGCGATTCTTTCATGCCGACCGGGGCGCACTCCGTGAAGAATTAGTTAGGAAAACCGCCGGAAAATGAAATTTTGCACCGGCTGTTTTTTGTCATATTCAGGTCATCTCATTCATTTGCAGAATGAAGTCCTGAGGATTCTTCGTTTGCAAGCAAGCCTTGCGCTCAACAAACTCCGGGCAACGGCCACCCCCATCGCCATGCCATCAGGAATTTTTCTATGCCCACCACCGCACATGTCAGCCCAGACGAGATCCGCAAGGGCTTTTCCAAGGCCATGTCCGACATGTACCGAGATGAAGTTCCCCTGTATGGCGCGTTGATGGAGCTGGTGGCCGAGACCAACACCCGTGTGCTCGACGCCGAACCGAGCTTGGCGCAGCAGTTGCAACGCACCGGCGAAATCCAGCGACTGGACATGGAGCGCCACGGAGCGATCCGCCTAGGCACGCCTGCAGAACTGGCGACCATCAGCCGCTTGTTTGCGGTGATGGGCATGCAGCCAGTGGGCTATTACGACCTGACCCCGGCTGGCGTGCCCGTGCACTCCACCGCCTTTCGCGCGGTGCATGAACAGGCGCTGCAGACCAGCCCGTTTCGCGTATTTACCTCATTGCTGCGCCTGGAACTGATCGAGAATGCCGACCTGCGCACCTTCGCCGAGACCGCCCTGGCCAAACGTTCGATCTTCACCCCTGGCGCCCTGGCGCTGATTGAACAGTCGGAAAAGGACGGCGGCCTCAACCGCGTGGATGCGGATGAATTCATCCGCCAGGCGTTGGAAACCTTCCGCTGGCACCACACCGCTACCGTCACCGCTGCGCATTATCAGCAATTGAGCGACCAGCACCGTCTGATTGCCGACGTTGTCGCTTTCAAAGGCCCGCATATCAACCACCTGACCCCGCGCACGCTGGACATCGACCAGGTCCAGGCCGCCATGCCCGACAAAGGCATCACCCCCAAGGCCGTGATCGAAGGCCCACCGCGCCGTCATTGCCCGATCCTGCTGCGCCAGACCAGCTTCAAGGCGCTCGACGAACCCATCGCCTTCACCGACGCCAAAGGCAGCCACAGCGCGCGCTTCGGCGAAATCGAGCAGCGCGGTGTGGCGCTCACGCCCAAAGGCCGTGCGCTGTACGACCACCTGCTGAACGCCGCGCGCGACGCACTGGGCGCCTTCCCGAATGAGGGCAACGCCGCGCGTTACATGCAATTGATGGAGCAGCACTTCCAGGCCTTCCCGGATAACTACGGGCAAATGCGTGAGCAGGGCCTGGCGTATTTCCGCTATTTCGCCACCGAGCAAGGCCTGGCGGCGCGCGGCACAGCGGATCAACCGCGCACCCTGGAAGCGCTGATCGCGGCAGGCCACATTAATGTGGAGCCGTTGGTGTATGAGGATTTTCTGCCGGTGAGCGCGGCGGGGATTTTCCAGTCGAACCTGGGGGATGCAGGGCAGAGCCACTACGCGGCGAACTCGAACCAGGCCGAGTTTGAAAGGGCGCTGGGGCGCCGGACGGTTGATGAATTGACGCTATATGGCGAGACTCAGCAGCGCTCTATCGATGAATGCACCCTGGCGCTGCTGGCATGAAATAAAGTACCCACCCGGCTCACCGGCGCAATCCTTACGCCGCAACAGTCCCCAGAGTCGGGTAGGCGGTGGGCATCATAGGCAGTGAAGAGAAGCCTGTCCTTCAGACAATTCTGAACAAATGTGTGCGCCCCCTGTAGGAACGCGGACTATCCCCTACCCCAACTTCGCCACAATGTCGTCTTTGATCAACAACCGTTTCTTCTTCAGCTTCTCCACCTCTTCATCGCCGGCGCTTGCTGATTCTGCCTTCAGCACCTCCTTGTCAGCGTCGTCGTATTGAGTGAGCAGCGAGTCCAGGCGTTTGTCATTTGCCCTGCGTTCGTGAACGACTTCCTTGCTCAACCCCAAGTCCTGATACAGGTCGTGTTTCACTGGCATGGCGTACCTCCGCAAGTTGATCAATGGCTTACGCCCTAGAAGCTAGACCATTGCGAGGGGTCTTGTCATGTTCGGGGTCAATACATCCCCGTTCGTCGCGACATCGGCGATGCGATCAAACCTTCGTGGCGCCCCGCCCTCCACTGTAGATAGACACTCGAGGGAGACCGGATTCATGAATCACGCTGCCACCGCTGTCGACACGCAATGCATCAACACGATCCGCACCCTGGCGATGGACGCCGTGCAAAAGGCCAATTCCGGCCATCCGGGCACGCCCATGGGCCTGGCGCCAGTGGGCTACACGCTGTGGAGCCGCTTCCTGCGTTACCACCCGGAACATCCCGACTGGCCCAACCGTGACCGCTTTGTGCTGTCAGTGGGGCATGCGTCGATGCTGCTGTATTCGCTGCTGCACTTGGCCGGCGTGGTCGAGATTGATGAACATGGCAAGCGTTCCGGCCAGCCGGCGATCAGCCTGGACGATATCAAGCAGTTCCGGCAAGCCGGTTCAAAAACCCCAGGCCACCCTGAGTACCGCATGACCACCGGGGTCGAGACCACCACCGGCCCACTCGGCCAAGGCTGCGCCAACAGCGTGGGCATGGCCATGGCCGAGCGTTGGCTGGCCAAGCGGTTCAACCGCGAAGAAAAAGCCTTGTTCGACTACAACGTCTACACCCTGTGTGGTGACGGCGACATGATGGAAGGCATCAGCAGCGAAGCCGCGTCGATGGCCGGGCATTTGAAGCTGGACAAGCTGTGCTGGATCTACGACAACAACACCATCAGCATCGAGGGTCACACGGAGCTGGCGTTCAGCGAAGACGTGATCAAGCGCTTCCAGGCGTATGGCTGGCACACGTTGCACGTGACCGACGCCAACGACTTGCAAGCCCTGAGCAATGCGTTGGAAGCCTTCCATTGCAACCGCGGCGCGCCGACCCTGATTGTGGTCGACAGCGTGATCGGTTATGGCTCGCCGCACAAACACAACACCGCCGCCGCCCACGGTGAGCCCTTGGGCGAGGATGAGATTCGCTTGACCAAGGCCGCGTATGGCTGGCCGGAAGACGCCAGCTTTCTGGTGCCCGATGATGTCCGCACGCACTTGCGTGATGCCTTGCTTGACCGCAGCGAGTCGCTGTATGAAAAGTGGGCCGAGCACCTGTTGCAACTTGAGCAGTACGAGCCGGAATTGGCCGATGAATTGCGCCGCATGCGTGCCGGGGAAATGCCGGAACACTGGCAGAAACACCTGCCCAGCTTCGATACCGACGCCAAGGGTGTGGCCAGCCGTGCCGCCGGTGGCGAAGTACTGAATGCGTTTGCCGAGCAAATCCCCTGGTTGCTGGGCGGCTCTGCGGACTTGTCGCCGTCGACCAAGACCAACCTGACCTTTGAGGGCGCCGGCCGTTTCAGTGCCGACGACTACAGCGGGCGCAACCTGCACTTCGGCATTCGTGAACACGCGATGGGCGCGATTGCCAATGGCATGGCGCTGTCCTATCTGCGCCCGTACACCTCGACGTTCCTGGTGTTCAGCGACTACATGAAGCCGCCGATCCGCTTGGCGGCGATCATGGAACTGCCGGTGGTGTTTGTGTTTACCCATGACTCGATTGGCGTGGGTGAAGATGGGCCGACGCACCAGCCGATCGAGCACCTCACGCAGTTACGCTCGACACCGGGACTGTTGACCCTGCGACCCGGTGATGCGAATGAAATCCTGGAGCTGTGGAAGGTGGCCCTGGCGCAAACCCATCGACCGAGTTGCATGGTGTTGTCGCGCCAGCCATTGCCGACGTTGGACCGTACGAGGTATGCAGCGGCGTCCGGCGCGGCCAAGGGGGCTTATGTGTTGGCGGGTGGCGATGAGCCCGAAGTCCTGTTGTTGGCGACGGGCAGTGAAATCAGCCTGGCCGTGGCTGCGTATGAGCAACTGAAAAGCGAAGGGATTGCTGCGCAGGTAGTCTCCATGCCCAGCTGGGAGTTGTTTGAAGACCAGGACCAGGCCTATCGCGACAGCGTATTACCGCCGGCAGTGAAAGCTCGGGTGGTGGTCGAACAGGCGGGGCCTTTGGGCTGGGATCGGTATGTGGGGCAGACCGGGGCCAAAGTGGTGATGAACAGCTTTGGCGCGTCGGCGCCGTTGGCCAAGTTGCAGGAGCAGTTTGGGTTTACGCTGGAGAATGTGGTTAAGCAAGCCAAGGCACAAATCCAACTGACTCAACACTGATCAAAACGGTGGGAGCTGGCTTGTCGAATCGTCGAACCGCTGCGATGGCCATAAGTATCTACACATCTTGAGGGAGCCCTCTGCGTAGCAGCTGTCGAGCCCTGGCGAGGCTGCGTTTGCGGCCTGTCTGACACACCGCTGACGCAGCCTCGCCAGGGCTCGACAGCTGCTACGCAATTTCACTTTGAAGATGTGTAGATACCTATGCTGCGATGGCGGATTGTCAGGCAATGCAACTTTGACTGATGGACCGCTATCGCAGGCAAGCCAGCTCCCACATTTGATCCGCTGTGTTTGTTAGATCAACTCTCGAGCCAGGAATGGCGCGGTGCGGCTGGTCTTGCTTTTGGCGACCTTCTGCGGCGTGCCGCAAGCAACCACTTTCCCGCCCAAATCCCCGGCCCCCGGCCCGATATCAATCACCCAATCACTCTGCGCGACCACGCGCATCTCATGCTCCACCACAACCACCGTATGCCCCGAATCTACCAGCTGATTGAGCTGGATCAGCAAGCGGTCCACATCCCGTGGATGCAGCCCCGTCGTGGGCTCATCCAGCACGTATAACGTGGCGCCCCGCGCATTGCGTTGCAACTCGGTCGCCAGTTTGATGCGTTGCGCTTCGCCGCCCGACAGCTCGGTCGCCGGTTGCCCCAGGCGCAGGTAACCCAGGCCGATATCCCGCAGCACCTGCAATGAACGCAACACACTGGGTTGTTCGGCAAACACGTCGACCGCCTGCTCCACCGTCAGCCCCAGGACCTGGGCGATGCTCAAGCCCTGCCATTTGATAGCCAACGTCTCGGGGTTATACCGCGCGCCGTGGCAGGTCGGGCATGGCGCGTACACGCTGGGCATGAATAGCAGCTCGACGCTGACAAACCCTTCACCCTCGCAGTTCGGGCAACGGCCCTTGGCGACGTTGAAGGAGAACTGGCCGGCGTCGTAATGACGCTTCCTGGCTGCCGGCGTGGCGGCGAACAGTTTGCGCACGTTGTCGAACAGCCCGGTGTAGGTCGCCAGGTTGGAGCGCGGGGTGCGGCCGATGGGTTTCTGGTCCACCTGCACCAGGCGGCGGATCAGCTCGAGCCCGGCGCTGATACGTCCACCGCTGGTTTGCGGCGTGTCGTCTTCCAGGCTCGGCTCATCGTCGTTTTCCACCACCCGGCCGAGGCCGCTGCCTACCAGCTCCAGCAGCGCCTGGCTGACCAGGCTGGACTTGCCCGAACCGGAAATCCCGGTGACTGCCGTGAAGCACCCCAGTGGGAAATCGACGTTAAGGGCCTTGAGATTATTACGCGTCACGCCGTCCAGCTTCAGCCAGCCGGAGGGCTCGCGGCGTTCCTGATTCGACACGCGTTTTTCAGCAAACAGGTATTCACGCGTCTGCGACGCCTCCACCTGCGCCAGCCCCGCCGGTGGCCCGCTGTACAACACTTGCCCGCCGTGCTCTCCGGCGGCCGGGCCCACGTCGATCAGCCAGTCGGCGCGGCGCATGGTTTCCAGGTCGTGCTCCACCACAAACAACGAGTTGCCCGCCGCTTTCAAACGATCCAGCGCGGTGAACAGCGCCTCGCCGTCTGCCGGGTGCAGGCCTGCCGACGGCTCGTCCAGCACATAGATCACGCCAAATAATTGCGAGCCCAGCTGTGTGGCCAGGCGCAATCGCTGCAACTCTCCGGACGATAAGGTCGGTGTGCTGCGCTCCAGGGACAAATAGCCCAAGCCCAATTCGGTCAAGGTACTGACCCGCTCGAGTAAGTCCTGGGCGATACGTTGCGCGGCCAGGCGTTTTTCCACCGACAGCTTCATCTTGTCCTGCCCCGCCGCCACCGGCCGCAGCAACTCGGCCAGTTGCGCCAATGACAACTGCGACAACTCACCGATATCCACCCCGGCGAACTTCACCGACAGCGCGGCCCTGGTCAGGCGTTTGCCCTCACATAACGGGCAAGCGCTGCCCTGCATGAACTGCGAGACGCGCTTTTTCATCAACGCGCTTTGGGTGTGGGTGAAAGTGTGCAGGATGTAGCGTCGCGCGCCGCTGAAGGTCCCTTGGTAGCTGGGCTCAAGCTTGCGCTTGAGCGCATCGCGGGTCTGTTCGGGGGTGAAGCCAGCGTATACCGGGACGGTGGGGGTTTCTTCGGTGAACAGGATCCAGTCGCGCTGCTTTTTCGGCAGGTCGCGCCACGGGATATCCACGTCATAGCCCAGGGTCACCAGAATGTCGCGCAGGTTCTGCCCTTGCCACGCCAATGGCCAGGAGGCCACCGCGCGCTGGCGAATGGTCAACGAGGGATCGGGCACCATTAATGCCTCGGTCACTTCGTACACGCGCCCAAGACCATGACATTGCGGGCACGCACCTTGCGGCAGGTTCGGCGAGAAGTCCTCGGCGTACAGCATCGCCTGGCCCGGCGGGTAACTGCCGGCGCGGGAGTACAGCATGCGGATCAGGCTCGACAACGTGGTGACGCTGCCCACTGACGAGCGCGCACTCGGCGTACCGCGCTGCTGTTGCAGGGCCACGGCGGGCGGCAGGCCTTCAATGCTGTCCACATCCGGCACGCCGACCTGGTCGATCAGCCGCCGTGCATACGGCGCCACCGACTCAAAATAACGCCGCTGCGCCTCGGCATACACCGTGGAAAACGCCAGGGACGATTTGCCCGAACCCGAGACGCCGGTAAACACCACCAAGGCATCCCGTGGAATATCCACATCGACGTTACGCAAGTTGTGTTCGCGGGCGCCGCGGACGCGGACGAAGCCTGTGTGGTGGGCGGTGATCGAGGGGATGTTGCGCTGTGAAGTCATGGACAACCTTGTTGGGCGGCAAGCACGCTGCGGACCCGTTGCGTCAGGGCTTCGGGGCTGTAGGGTTTGCTCAGCAGATGAATCTCGGGACTCAGCAAATGATTGTTGGAGAGAATGTCGCGGGTGTGGCCGGAAGTGAACAGCACTGCCACGGCAGGCGTTTGTGCGCGAGCCCAGTCAGCCAGGTCGGTACTCTTGACGCGACCGGGCATCACCACGTCGGTGAAAATCAGCTCCGGCTTAACACCGGTCTGTAGCATGTTCATTGCGCGGTCACCGTCTTCGGCCGTGAGCACGGTATAACCCGCCTGCTCCAGCAGTTCCACGACCGTCTCGCGCACGTCTTCGTTGTCTTCGACCACCAGGATTGTTTCATGGCCATGGACATGCGGCAGAGGCTCGTCACAGGCGTCCTCGCACTCTTCGCCGAGGCTGCGCGGGAAATACATCTGCACCACGGTTCCGCGCCCTTCCTCACTCCACACGTCGACATGCCCGCCGCTCTGGCGCACAAAGCCAAACACCATGCTCAGGCCAAGGCCGGTCCCATGGCCGTTACGCTTGGTGGTGAAGAATGGCTCAAACACCCGCGCCAGGATCGCCGGCGGCATGCCCACGCCGATATCGGTAACAGCCAGGCGCACGTACTCACCGGGCTTGATGCTTTTACCCGCGCAATCGCCGGGGTTGAGGATAATGTTCTCGCCGGTGATGCGGATCACCCCCTCACCTTGCATGGCGTCGCGGGCATTGATCGCCAGGTTGAGCAGTGCGTTTTCCAGCTGGTTGCGGTCGACGTTGATGCACCACGAATCCTGGGGCAACTGCACATCGATATGGATGGTTTCTCCCAGCGCCCTTTGCAGCAGTTCGCCGAGGCCCGCGTAAATCCGTTGCGGGTTGTACACCGCCGGCGACAACGGTTGGCGCCGGGCAAACGCCAGCAATTGCGATGACAGCTTGGCACCACGATCCACCGCCGCAATGGCCGCCGCGACACGTCGCTGCACCTGCGCGTTGTCCGGCTCGTGGCGGGCGAGCAAGTGCAGGTTGCCGGCGATCACTTGCAGCAAGTTGTTGAAGTCGTGCGCCACGCCACCGGTCAGGCCGCCGATGGCTTCGAGTTTCTGCGACTGGCGCAACTTATCCTCGGCGGCAGAGCGCGCCTGCACTTCGGCGGCCACACGCTGCTCGAGGTTATGGGTGAGTTCCTGGCGTACCTGCTCGGATTTCACCAGCTCGGTGGTCTCCACCACAATCGCCAACACCCCGGCGGGTTGCTGACTGTCGCCGGCGACAGGGCTGTAATAGAGATCCAGCCACACGGTTTCCGGTTTGCCGTTACGCAACAACACCAGGTCTTTGTTATTGAACGACAAGGTCCCGCCTGCCAGGCAGGTGTCCACCACATGACGGTTGAAGTCGGCCACTTCCGGCCAGCCCAGTTCTACCGGCGTGCCCAGCAGGTAAGGGTGGCGGCCACCCGCAAATACCGAATAACTGTCGTTGTAGATCATGTACCCCGCGCGGCCCCACAACATCACCATCGGCACGGGTGATGCCAGCATCATCTGCACGTTGCAGACCAGGCTGGTGGACCACTGTTCAATGGGCCCCAGGTCGGTGTCCGACCAATCAAATGCGCGGATCCGCCGGGCCATTTCACCGGCCCAGCCTTCACAGCCATGAGAGTTGGATAAAAATTGCATCGGTTGGCTCTGCGCTAAGAGAGGACGGTCGCAAAAATTTGGAGCGCGTCGGACGCGGATGGTTCATCTCTTATAATTTAGGGGGTTACGCCTCCACAAGCCCCCGCCTCAGTGAAAGTCCCGGCTGCGCACATTTATCCCTTCCAACAGCGGCGTCAGGTCGGTAAGCCGGCCGGCGATCAGGTGCCGAACTTCACCCACCGCTTCCCAGCGCCCGTCCACTTTTAACAGGCGCGAGCCCACCAGCGCCTGGCGCTGACGCTCAGCCAGGTCACGCCAGACCACTACATTGAGGTTACCGAATTCATCTTCCAGGGTGACAAAGGTCACCCCACTGGCAGTGCCTGGGCGCTGCCGACCCGTCACCAACCCGGCGACGCTGACGTTGCGCCCATGCTCGACTAGCATCAGCTCTTGGGAACTGCGGCAGCGCCGCTTACGCAATTGCGCGCGCAATAACGCCAACGGATGCGGGCCAAGGGTGGTGCCGACTGTCGCGTAGTCAGCGTGCAGGTCCTCGCCCACCGTGGGTGTCGGCAACTCGACCACGGCTTCGTCGGGGCTGGGCAGGCCGGCAAACAGCCCGAGTTGCTTGTGCACGCCCGCCACTTCCCAACGCGCCTTGTGCCGGTTGCCGGCCAGGGCGCGCAAGGCACCGGCATCCGCCAGCAATGCCTGCGCACGCGCATCCAGTCCGGCGCGTTCGTCCAAGTCAGCGATGTCGCTGAACGCCCGACGTTGGCGCGCCGCTTCGATGCGCCGCCCATCCTCTTCGCGAAACCCCGAGATCATGCGCAAACCCATACGGATCGCCGGCTGCGCACGGTCGATGGGTTCCAGGCTGCAATCCCAGTCGCTGGCCTGCACATCCACCGGGCGAATCTGCAAGCGATGGCGCCGCGCATCCTGCAGGATCTGGTCCGGGCTGTAGAAGCCCATGGGCCAGCTGTTGATCAGCGCACAGGCAAACGCCGCCGGTTCATGGCACTTGAGCCAGCAACTGGCGTAGGTCAGCAAGGCGAAACTGGCGGCGTGGGATTCAGGGAAGCCATAGCTGCCAAAGCCCTTGATCTGCTCGAAGAGCTGCGCGGCGAAGGCTTCGGTGTAACCGTTTTTGAGCATGCCGGTACGCAGGCGTTCGCGGTGCGGTTCCAAACCGCCATGGCGTTTCCAAGCGGCCATGGACCGGCGCAATTGGTCGGCCTCGCCGGGGCTGTAGTCGGCGGCAACCATGGCGATCTGCATGACTTGTTCCTGGAACAGCGGGATGCCCAGCGTGCGCTTCAGCACCACTTCCAGCTCCGGCGAGGGATAGGTGGTCTCCTCCTCATTATTACGCCGACGCAAATAGGGATGCACCATGCCGCCCTGGATCGGCCCCGGCCGCACGATGGCGACCTCAATGACCAAGTCGTAGAACGCCTTCGGGCGCAACCTGGGCAACATCGACATCTGCGCCCGCGACTCGATCTGGAACACGCCGATGGTATCGGCCTTGCTGATCATCGCGTAGGTCGCCGGGTCCTCCTTGGGCACCGACGCCAGGCTCAAATCCCGGTGGCGATGACGACGCAGCAAATCGAAACAGCGGCGGATCGCGCTGAGCATGCCCAAGGCGAGAATATCCACCTTGAGCAGGCCGACGGCGTCGAGGTCGTCCTTGTCCCACTGGATGATGGTGCGCTCGGCCATGGCCGCGTTTTCCACCGGCACCAGGGTGTCCAGCGGGTATTCGGAAATCACAAAGCCGCCAGGATGCTGGGACAGGTGCCGGGGGAAGCCGATCAGTTGCTGGGTGAGCGTGAGCACACGACGCAGGATCGGGCTTTCGGGGTCAAAACCGGCTTCACGCAGGCGCGCCAGGGGCGGCGTATCGTCGCTCCAGCGCCCGCAACATTCGGCCAGCGCGTTGATCTGGTCGGGCGGCAAGCCCAAGGCCTTGGCCACATCGCGTACCGCGCCGGTCGCGTGGTAACTGCTGACCACCGCCGTCAGCGCCGCGCGAGTGCGGCCGTAGCGCTGGAACACGTACTGCAGCACTTCTTCACGGCGTTCGTGTTCGAAGTCCACGTCGATGTCCGGCGGCTCATTGCGCTCCCTGGAGAGAAAGCGCTCGAACAGCAGACGGGTCAGGCTCGGGTCGATCTCGGTGATGCCCAAGGCAAAACACACCGCCGAGTTGGCCGCCGAGCCCCGGCCCTGACACAGGATCGAACGGCTGCGGGCGAACTGCACAATGTCATGCACCGTGAGGAAGTAGCTTTCGTAGCCCAGCTCGCTGATCAGCGCCAGTTCGTTGTTGATCTGCTGCAAGGTCTTGGCGTCGACACCCTGCGGCCAACGCTGGGCGATGCCTTCTTCGGTCACGGCGCGCAGCCAGGATTCGGCGTTGTGGCCGGCGGGCACCAGCTCGCGTGGGTAGTGGTAGCGCAATTGGCTGAGGTCGAAGGTGCAACGACGGGCGATCGCCTGGGTTTCGTCGAGCAACGACGCGGGGTACAGCGCGCTTAGCGCCTCCAGGCAACGCAGGTGCCGCTCGCCATTAGGGTGTAGCCGCGTGCCGGCTTCAGCCACCGGTACGTGATGACGGATGGCGGTCATGGTGTCTTGCAGTGCACGGCGGCCGCGCGCATGCATATGCACATCACCGCAGGCCACCGCCGGGATTTTCAGGCTGGCCGCCAGTGCCAGGCGCTGCTCAAGGTGGCGCGCATCGTCCTGGCCGCAATGCAAATGCACCGCCAGCCACAAGCGCCCGGCAAAGGTGCGGCGCAGCCATTGGATCTCGGCTTGAGTGCTGCTGTCTTCGGCGACCCACAGCGCCAGCAGGCCGGACAACGGTTGCTCGAAGTCCTCCAGCAGCAGGCGATAGCTGCCTTTTTCAGCACGCCGCCTGGCCAGGGTGATCAAGCGGCACAGGTGCTGGTAGCCGCTGAGGTCTTCCACCAGCAGCACCAGTTTCGGGCCGTTCTCGATGCGCATCTCGCTGCCGATAATCAGCGGCAGCTCCACCGCCTTGGCCGCCTGCCAGGCACGCACGATGCCCGACAGCGTGCATTCGTCGGTGATCGCCAGGGCGCTGTAGCCTTGGCGCTTGGCCCGTTCGAACAACTCCAGCGCACTGGATGCGCCGCGCTGGAAGCTGAAGTTGGACAGGCAGTGCAGCTCGGCATAGCTCATGCAAACCAGCCTTGCAGCCACAGCCCATCGCTTTGCCCCACGGTGCGATAGGCCCAGCCTTGCTGGCCGGCGCGGGTCTGGATCAGGTAGTAATCACGGCGGATATCGGCGCCGTCCCACCAGCCGGATTCGATGCGTTCCGGGCCCATGAGGATGTGCACGCTGTGCTCGGCCAGCAGTGTGGGTTCGTGCAGCAACCAGCCGGGCCGTTGCACCTTGTTCAAGGCCTGGCACGGGTTTTTATCCGCCGCCGCTTGCCAGGCGCATTCTGGACGATGGTCGGCGTGAAAGCGCAGGCCCCGCACGGCCTCATCCCCCAAGCGCGCGCGCAGGCGCTCGCGCAATTGTTCCCACGGCAGGGTCTGTTGCGGGCGGTCGTCGAACAGGTCATGGCGCTGCGGCACGAACACTGGCAGGTCCTGGGCCACCAGGCGAAAGCCGCGTACCGGTGAGGTCACTTGAACGTGCTCCAGGCGGCCACGGGCCAATTCAAACAGCATCGCCGGTTCACGCTCGGCGCTGAGCAGGCCGACCTTGATCACAGTGTCCGGCGCCTGGGCGTGTTCCAGGTGCAGGTCGAAACGCTGCACGCCACTGTCGCGACCGCACAGAAACGCGGACAGATCGCCAGTCAACCGTCTTAAAGGAAACAGCAGCGCCTGGTGGGATTGCACATCGAAATTCAGCTCGATACGCACATCAAACTGGTCCGGCGGCTGATAGAACGCCAGGGCCAGCGGACGCTGCCCGGTCAGTGCGTCCAGGTGCTTGAGCAAACTGGCATCAAAACGTCGCGCCAAGGTATGCCGGGGCAACGCCTGCACCTGGGCCAAGCAGCGCAGGCCCATGCGCGACAGGGCCGTGGCGGCCTGTGGTTCGAGCCCGGCGCGGTCGATGGGCAGCGACGCCAGGGCCTGCATCAGGACGTCATCGGTAACCGCCAGGCCATCATCGATATTCGCCAGCACCCGCGCGGCGGCCGGGTTGGGCGCAGCGACGATCCGGTGACGAAAACCCAGTTCGGTCAATTCCTTGCGCAAGCGCGCTTCGAACCGCGGCCACGGCCCGAACAGCCCCAGACTCGATTCGATCTCGAACAGCAAGGCACGCGGGTAATGCAGGCTGACTTGGGAGCTGAACTGGTAGGCCCAGGCGGCAAGGAACTGTTGGTAGCGTTCGATCTCGGCAGGGTCGTATTCGGCACTGGCAAAGGTCTTGGCCAGGGCATTCGCTGCCGTCAGGGATTGGCCAGGCCGCAGGCCCAAGGCACGGGCGGCGTCATTGACGGTTTGCAGCACGCGTCGCTGCGGCGTGCCGGCCAGCAGGGCCAGGGGTTGGTCCGGTTCAGGGTGCACACGCAGCACCCCGTCCAGCGCCAATTGCGGGAAAACAATACACACCCAGCGCATGGCAACCTCAGTGCCCCGCCAGCGCAATCGGCGCCGGATGAGCCAGACCGCCCCGGCACTTGAGCACTCGCACCTGCGCGGGCTTGGCCTCGACCGCCAGGCGCAAGGCGGCGGGCGATGAGTTGATCGCCTCGCCCAAGGCGCGCCAGGCAAATGCCAGGGTTTGCCCGGTTTCCGCCGCGACTTGCAGACGACGCAGCGCCCGGTCATCAGCCTTGCGCGGCCAGCACAACACCGCGCCGCAACTGCCGGAACGCAGGCACTGCTCCACGGCCCATAAGGCGTCGCGCTCCTCGGCCTGAATCACTGAGAGCAGGCGCAGATCAACCCCGGCGTTCTGCCACGCATGCGGGTATGGCGTATAAGGCGGCGCCACCAACACAATCCGCTCCCCCGCCTTTGATAGGCGCGCCAGGGTCGGCAGCACCAGTTGCAGCTCGCCCACACCCTCCTTGGCCATGAGGATTTCACTCAAGGCCGCCTCCGGCCAGCCGCCCGTGGGCAACACCGCATCCAGCGCCGCCAACCCCGTGGGATGCACACTCGTCGGCGGCGCGGCGGGTCGGCCTTTCCAGACACGCCCGCCATTGAACAGCGTGTCCAGGGCAATCACGGCGCCCATCAGCCTTGCCTCACCAAACCGCAGAACACGCCTTCGATGGCCAGGTCCTGGTCGGGCCCGACCACAATAGGCTGGTACGCGGGATTGCGCGGCAGCAGGCGCACGCTGTCGCCGCTGCGTTCGAAACGCTTGATGGTCACTTCGCCGTCGAGGCGCGCCACCACAATCTGCCCATTCAAGGCCTCGGCACTGCGCCGTACGCCCACCAGGTCACCATCGAGGATGCCGTCCTCAATCATTGAGTCACCCTGCACCCGCAACAGATAGTCCGGCGTTTTTGCGAAGGTAGACGGGTCAAGTTGCAGGCGGCTGTGTACTTCGGCATCGGCGCCGATGGGCAAGCCGGCAGCGACTCGACCGAGCACCGGCACATCCAGCCATTCCGGACGCGGTGGCTGGTTGAGCAAGCGAATGCCCCTGGCCTGGTTAGGGTTGACCTCGATAAACCCGGCTTCGGTCAGCGCCAGCACATGCTTGCGCGCCACGCTGCGCGAGGCAAAGCCGAACGCCTCGGCGATCTCGGCGAGGCTGGGGGGCTGGCCTTGCTGCGCGATGCGGTCGCGGATAAAGGTCAGGATGGCGGTACGGCGGGGGGTTAGAGTCGTCATGGAGTACATTTGTACTCCTGTGGGAAATTTCTGACAATAGCCGTCAGTCGCGTGGAGGAAGGACGAGCGTTGTCGAAATGTCCCACGTGATGGTCGGATTACCTCTACTCCCCTCCCCTGAAAAGGTCCGCAAAGTCCTTCGCCTGAATACACAGTGCGAGGGATTGCAGATGGCGTTTTTTGTGTGGGCCCCGGTTGATGGGGTTGTTTCATGATAGGCGTGACCAGCCAAGCCATTGGCTACCTGGTGCTGGCCACCATGGATTCGAAGGCGCGAGACGTCGAAGCCGTTATCAACGACTTCAAGCGCTGTCTTAACCACTACGACGCCTGGGCCGAGAATTTTTTCAGCTTTTCGGCATTGGATATCGAACAGGTATTCAAGGTCGGGGATGAAGTGACGCTGGTCGCGCCGATCAGCCCTTCGCTTTTTCCCAGCACCACCACCGCAACTTGCCAGGCCAACGGCACGTTGACCCTGGTGCATATGTTCCAGAGCTCACGGTTCGTACCCATTGGTAATACGCCCGTGATGGTGCAACGCATCGACCCCAACGGTGGCCCGCTGGGTGAGCCGATCCATAAGACGATTGGCCCCAGCGGCATTCTCGAAATCACAGAATGTGATCGCAACCAGCAGTACCGGGTCAGTTTCTACCCCACTGTTTCCAAAGCGCATTACAAGGCGTTGTACGCCTCTTATCAGTCGGTTATCGCACCGCTGGAAAGTTGGCTGCGCGCTGAATGGAGCAGCACATTCAAGCCGCTGTGGAAGGGGTATTCCGAAGCCGACTTCCTCAAGCGCTACCTCTCACTGCATCAAGGCTACGCACGCGGGTTTGGTGAGGCGTTGTATTCGCTGTGGGACACCATCAAGCAGCTGTTTCAGTGGCTTTCAGACCCGCTGGGGCATGCCGAAAAACTCCTGCATTACCTGTCTCAGGACCAATTTGAACAGCTGCTGAAACTCGGCACCGAAAGCATTGCAAAAGGCTTGTTGGTGCTGAGCGATGAGCCGCTGCTGTTCATCTATCTGTCGGCGATGGTCAGCTGGATGCGGCTGTTGCCGCCGGCGTACATGAACGAGTTGCTGGGGGAAATCAGCGCTGAAGTATTGATCAATTTGTTGCTGGGTCTTGCCACTGCCGGGATGGGCATGGCGGTGCGCATGAGTGCGAAGGTGCTGGAGGGCATCAAGTCTCAGCGGGCGCGCAGGTGGTTGGAGCATATGGCCGGGCAGTTCGGGAAGGCACGCGTGGAAGACCATGCAGCGCTGGCCAAACCGATTCTGCTGGGGGGCCCGGCGACGCCGATCAGGGTGATTCCGGATGTGCCGTTGAAGGCTGGGGATCAGGTGGTTTCCAATCCGGTGCCGATGGTTCGGGACAAGGCCCAGCGGACGGTGTTGGTG
>NZ_CVTP01000028.1:462155-901413 GCF_900005865.1 Pseudomonas sp. 58 R 12 | reverse complement strand
TGTTGGTTCGAAAAATCCGGCGGGGGATGCGACGGCTTCTGCGGATAAGACCGCGACCAATGGCTGCCCGGTATCGATGGTTACCGGGGAGGAACTGCTGACACTGACCGATGGTGCGCTCGATGGGATCTTGCCGTTTGAATGGACCCGGTTGTACCGCACCAGTGCGGTGGAAGTGGATTGTGGGTTGGGGTTTGGCTGGAGTCACTCGCTGGCGCATCGGCTCGCGGTTTCCGGTGATTCGGTGGTGTGGACAGACCATGAGAATCGCTCGACTACCCTGCCCTTGCCGTCTGTTTCTCGGCCCGCAATCACCAATAGCCTGGCTGAAGCGGCGATCTACCTGGGGTCTTTGCCTGATGAGTTAGTGCTGGCTCAGGCGTCGCGTTTCTACCACTTCCGTGACGGTGTGCTGACGGCGATCAGCGATGCGTATGACAACCGGTTGCGCATTTTCCGTAACTACCTCGGGCAGATCGAGCGGCTGGACAACGGCGTCGGGCGCTCGTTGTTTTTGCGCTATGCGTCGGGCCGCATTGTTGCGGTGGATTACCAGATTGAGCGGGCTGTGGATGACGGTCCGTTTGTCTGGGTGACGGAGCAGAACGTTGTTTCCTACGCCTATGACGCTGCTGGTCGGTTGGTTTCAGCGACTAACGCTGTAGGCGAAAGTGAGGTTTATCGGTACGACGATCAGCACGTCATTCTTGAGCGCGGATTGGCCGGTGGGGCGAGTTTCTTTTGGGAATGGGAACGGTCTGGCAAGGCTGCGCGGTGTGTCCGGCATTGGGCGAGCTTTTCGCAGATGGACACGCGGTATGTCTGGGATGACAACGGACAGGTCACGGTTCATAACGCCGATGGCAGCCAGGAAGTCTACGTGCATGACCAGCGGGCGCGGCTGGTGCAGCGGGTGGAGCCGGATGGTGCTGAGCATTTCAAATCCTACGATAACAAAGGCCGGCTGACGGTTGAGCAGGATCCGCTGGGGGCGGTGACGGCGTATCAGTATGACGACGCTGGGCGTTTGGTGGCGTTGTTTCCGGGGGATGACGAGCCGACTTCCTACGAGCATGAGAATGGGTTCGTACGGGTTGTGCGGCGTGGTCTGGCGGTTTGGAAATATGAGCGCAATGACCAGGGCGACGTTACGCGCAGGACCGATCCAGACGGTAATTCCACGGACTACAGCTACAACAAATACGGCCAGCTAATTGGGGTTTGGTTTCCGGATCACAGTTGTCAGCGGCTGGTCTGGAATGAGCGTGGGCAGTTGCTTGAAGAGCAATTACCGAATGGCGGCGTAAAGCGCTATCGCTATGACGATCTGGGGCGGCAGATTGCGCGTGAGGATGAACAGGGTGCGCTGACCCAGTATCAGTGGGACAGCGTTGGGCGATTAGTCCAAATCGTCTTGCCGAGCGGTGACACGCGCATATATTCCTACAACGCTTACGGAAAAATCACCGCTGAACGCGATGAACTCGGCCACGTCACCCGTTACGAATATGCCGACGGCCTGCACCTCATTAGCCGCCGCATCAACGCCGACGGAACCCAGGTCAAATACCGTTACGACAACGTGCGGTTGTTGCTGACCGAAATCGAAAACGAAGTCGGCGAAACTTACCGGCTCCAATACCACAACAACGGCCTGATCCAACAGGAAACCGGGTTTGACGGCCAGCGCACTGCCTACGTTTACGACCTCAACGGCAACCTGCAAGAAAAGACCGAACATGGCGACGATGGCAGTCAGTTAGTCACCCGCTACGAGCGCGACCACGCCGGTCGACTCGTAAGAAAAACCCTGCCCGACGGCAACATTGTCGATTACGCCTACGACCGCCAAGGCAACCTCCTCAGCGTCGAAGACGGCCACTGGGCGCTGTCCTACGAATACGATCCGCAAAACCGCCTGACGGCCGAACACCAAGGCTGGGGCACTTTGCGTTACGGCTACGACGCCTGCGGCCAACTTCAAAAATTGCGACTACCCGACAACAACCGCCTCACCTTCAACCACGACAAAGGCGGCCATCTGGCCACTGTCGACTTGAACGGTAAAAACCTCACCTCGCACCTGTTCAAAGCCGGCCAGGAACACCAACGCCAACAAGGCCAACTGATCAGCCATTACCACTACGACGATCAGCAACGCCTGCATGCCCACGCCGTCACCCAACAGCAACACACCCTCTACCAACGCCACTACGACTACGACAAAGCCGGCAACCTCACCCGCCTCAATGACACCCGCAAAGGCGAACACCACTACCACTACGACCCGCTAAACCGCCTAACCCGCGCGAACCATTCCCAAAGCGAGCAGGAACGCTTCGCCCACGACCCCGCCGGCAACCTGCTCATGCAAGACCGCCCCGGTCCGGACATCGTCGCCGGCAACCGCCTGATGATCCAAGGCGACCACCATTACGACTACGACGCCTTCGGCAACCTGATCCGCGAAAGTCGCGGAAAGGGCCATCAACTCGTCACCGAATACCGCTACGACTGCCAGCACCGCCTCATCGGCCTCACCCAACCCAACGGCCAAACCGCCAGCTACCGCTATGACCCGTTCGGCCGCCGCATCAGCAAAACCATCGACGGCCTAACCACCGAATTCTTCTGGCAAGGCGACAAACTCATCGCCGAACACCACGCGGACCGCCACCGCAGTTACCTCTACGAACCCGACAGCTTCCGTCCGTTGGCGCTGCTGGAAGGCTTCGGCCCAAAAGAAACAAAGCCCTACCACTACCAACTCGACCACCTTGGCACCCCACAGGAACTCACAGCCCAAGATGGCGAAATCGTCTGGTCCGCCCACTACCGCGCCTACGGTGAAATCACCCGCCTCGACATAGGAAAAGTCGACAACCCGCTGCGCTTCCAAGGCCAGTACTTCGACTCGGAAAGCGGGCTGCACTACAACCGCCATCGCTACTACAATCCAGATATTGGACGTTACCTGACGCCTGACCCGGTGAAGCTGGCGGGTGGGATCAATGCGTACCAGTACGTGCCCAATCCCACGGGATGGGTGGATCCGTTAGGGTTGAGTTCTTGTCCTGGCGGAGATGATTGCAAGCCGAATGCTAATGCTCAAAACTCTGCGCCAAATGTTAATGACGGAGAGCCCGCTTTACCGCAAATAACGCGCGCCGATCGTCAGGCAAGAATTGATGAGCTTGCTGAGGCAAACGCCTATAGGCGTCTAGAAGAACTTGAGAGGGCAACGCCAGGAGCACACTTTTTGGAGAAACATGGCGCGCAGACAACGCTCGAATCTCAGCTCGAACGAATGAATACCGCAAGAAACCCAACGACAGGAATTATCGAGCGTTACACATCAGGTCCAAACACAGGAGAACCTAAATACCCACCCGCTGCAACGCATTATCTCAGCCACAGGGATCAGTTAAATTCGATATACCGAGCCCAGCTCATTTTTAGAAGAAACGGACTCGCTGCGTCTTTAAAACCAATGGACATGGGCAAGATCATTGGCGAAGGATATTCAAGCGATGGAATGGAATATAGTCAACAACGTAAAGCAAGGGTGATATTAAATAACCAAGGCGCCCCAAAAACCGCGTACACCGAGAAATGACCAAAATGAAAAACAAGCCTAGCATGTCAATAATCCGGGGACTATTGTTCACGTACGACATTGAAAATACAGACGACTTACAGCGAGAGAAACTTATCGCTTCAAAAGATATAAACAACGAAAGAGAGCTTATAAAACTTTTTGACGAATTGACCAAACCAGAATTCCTAGCATATACAAAGACTGAGCAAGAGTGGTTCATTGATTCGATAACGCACTTCCTAGCTACAAACGACAGTTTCGATGCAGTTTTTAAAAACATGGCAACGTATTTCAGCGCTCCTGTAATTGATAAGAAAAAATTTATGCACGTCCTTTTGAGCTGTTTAAAAAATTACTACTACACGCCAAACTCAGAAAGTTAAAAAAAAAAATCCATTCTCCAGGACAACACCGGCCTCCTGTGGCGAGCGAGCTTGCTCGCGCTGGGCCGCGAAGCGGCCCCAGTACAGGCAATGGGTATTTTCAGGTAAATAGGCATTGGCTGTGTTGGGGCTGCTTCGCAGCCCAGCGCAGGGCAAGCCTGCTCACTACACGAGCCTCTATCAGCGGGAGTCACCGCTTCGAAAGCTCCATAATCATCCGACTAAGCAAATAAACCCGCGGCACCACGCTCTCCAACTACCTCAACTGACGCGAACTGAGCGACAGGCGAGAATAGATAAACTGACAGAGGTAAATGCAAAACGAAAAGTGCTGGGCTGGGAGCGGGAGTACGATATGCATACGGTTGAAAAGCATGGTCCAGAGATACCAGACAACGAGTTAAGGCAACGATCTATTGATGGAATAAATCCAACGACGGGGGAGAGAGGAGCCATCAGCTCCAGTTCTCAATTTAAATCCTGGAGAATGCAGCTCCACGCTATAAATAAGGCTATGGGCAAGATGCAAGGCGATTCACCATCTCCCACAGCTTTTGATAGAAGCGGCAACCCTGTGGTTGTGGTCGAGCTACCTGGAGCCGGACGAGGCTATAAACCTAACGGCAGGGACGTAAACAACCCTAGATACATTGAAAACATGGAAAGAGCGGAAACCAGATTTGATAGAAACAACCCGACTCGACCATTCACCGCATTCCCGAAGTGAGCAGACAATGCTGAAATGCCCATTTATGAACACTCCTTACACCCCTAACATCTCTCACATATTAGGAGCTTTATCGATATATGATCTTGAAGAAACAGTTGGGAAAGAACTATGGAAGCATGACCCTAACAACATGAAAGACAGGGAAAAAATCATAATTTCTTTTATCCTGAAAGACCTTATGTATTTTTCATACAGACATCGCTTTATATTAATCTCGACGCTCAGGGATGCACTAGACAATCCCGACTTCGACTTTTCGAAAGAATTTAAAAGCGATTACGACGAATATATAACCATGGCTTGGAATGAAACAGAAATAGCCGATCCCCGTGGCTTCTTCGCCGATATCTATCGGCTTGCCAACGAAGTCTGGAGAGACGATCTCCAAAAAGCCAGCCTCGAAGACCAATCAACTTGGTAAACCAAAACCGCTCTCCGAGGCAACACTGCCCGCCCTGTGGCGAGCGAGCTTGCTCGCGTTGGGCTGCGAAGCGGCCCCGGTCAGGGTAATGGAATTTCTTCAGGTGGTTAGGCATCGCCTGTTGTGGGGCTGCTTCGCAGCCCAGCGCAGGGCAAGCCTGCTCACTACAAAAGCTGACTCACCATCCTTCTTTCAACATCCGCAACTCCAGATGCTGCAACAGCATGATGGTCTTCCCGTCCGCAATCTCCCCGCTTTGCACCATCGCCAGCGCTTGCTCAAAGCCCAGCTCCAGCACCTCGATATCCTCGCCCTCTTCTTCCAGACCGCCACCGCTGCCCACCTGATCCCCCGGTTTATATTCACCGATGAAAAAGTGAATCCGCTCCGTCACCGAGCCCGGGCTCATGAACGCCGCATAAACCTTCTCCACATGCCCCACGCGATACCCGGTTTCTTCTTCCGCTTCCAGGCGAATACGTTCCTCGGGACTGGCATTGTCGAGCAATCCCGCCGCCGCTTCGATCAGGTAACCGTGGTAATCATTGACGAACGTCGGCATCCGAAACTGGCGAATCAACAACACTGTGCGCCGCTCGCGGTTGTACAGCAGGATGGTCGCGCCATTGCCGCGGTCGTACACCTCGCGGGTCTGGGCTTGCCAGCTGCCGTCGCGGCGGCGCAGGTCGAAGCTGTATTTTTTCAGCAGGTACCAGTTTTCCGAGAGTGTCTCTTCTGCGGTGATGCGAACGGGGCTGTTGTCCATGATCGGTTTTCTCAAGAAAGTGTCTGCGTTTGTTTGATGCGATCCCAGGCGGCAGCGACTTCTTCTGCGCTGCGGGCTTTGATTCGGGCCAAATCACGGGGGTATTCCACACCGGGATTTTCCGTAAAGCGCGTGGCGGTGAATTGCCCGTTGCTGGCACGCAGAATGTAACCCGTGTCGTCGCACTGCGTTGATGCAAGGAACACAACCCCCGGCGTCACCCACTCCGGCTTGAGTTCATCCGGTTCTTCGGTCACGCCCCACATGCGCGTCTTGGCGACCGGTGAGATCGCATTGACTCTGATGCCCGCATCAAAGCCTTCATGGCTCAACGCGTTCATGATGCCCAGTTGCGCCATCTTGCCTGCGCTGTAGGCCACTAGGCCGGTCTGTTCATATTGCGCATACATGGCGCGGTCGGAAGTGGTGAGGATGATGCGCGGCGCAGATGAACGCAGCAGGTGCGGCCAGGCGTGCTTGCACAGCCAAAGTGGTGCGTAGAGGTTGATGTCCATGGCACGTTGCAGGAACGCCACGTCGAGGTCGGCGATGTTCTGGTAACCCACCCAGCCAGCGTTGTGAATCAGGATATCGAGTTGGCCGAATGCCTCGATGGCGTACGCAACCAGTTGTTGGCAGCCCTCGTTCGTGGACAAGTCACCGCCATGGCCGATGACAGTCAAGCCTTCGGCCTGCAAGGCCTCTGCCGCCGACAGCACCACCGAGGCATCGCTGCCTGAGCCGGCATTGTCGGCGCCGATATCGCTGATCACCACTCGCGCGCCACCTTGGGCCAGTGCCCGTGCATAGCTGAGTCCCAACCCGCGGGCGCCACCCGTGACGATTGCGGTTTTGCCTGTGAAATCCATGTGCTTGCTCTCCTGTTCAGCCCCCACCCTAACAATCCCGGCACGCATTGTTCAATGCTGTAACACTTTGCAAGCAATCCCGGTGGACGGCTGTCGAATTAATTCCTGCCTGTGTGGGCCATCTGGTAAAAACCCTGCTTCAACTTTTCTCTGGAACCTTCATGTCTTCACGTTTTCTCTCGCGCCTGAGCCTGCGCTGGTTTCCGCTGTTGTGCATGGCGCTGTTGATCGTCGGCCTGCCGGTGGGGTGCGCCGTGCTGCAACACAAGGAGCGCGAACTGGTGTTTCGCATCGAGCCGGGCACCGCCAGCTGGTACAGCGGCTTGCCCAAGGCCGTGCAGGAGTTCGAACTCAAACCTACCAGTTTCAAATCGGGGCAGAACATACATGGCTGGTGGTACCCGGCGGATAAGAAGGACGCACCCGCAATCCTCTACCTGCACGGCGTCCGCTGGAACCTCACCGGGCAACTGTTTCGCATCGAGCAATTGCACGCCCTGGGCTACTCGGTGCTGGCCATCGACTATCGCGGTTTCGGCCAGAGCCACGGCGAGCTTCCGTCGGAAACCAGCGTGTATGAAGACGCTCGAATTGCCTGGGAACGTTTCCAAGTGCTGCAACCGGACCCCGGCAAACGCCTGATCTACGGGCACTCCCTGGGCGGTGCGGTGGCCATCGACCTGGCCGCCGAGTTAGGCAAACAAACACCACTGCCGGTTCGCGGCTTGGTGATTGAATCCACCTTTACCTCGCTGGCAGATGTAGCCACGGCGGTGGCCAATACTTCGTTGCCGGTGCGCTGGCTGCTGTCGCAGAAATTCGATTCCATCGACAAGATTGCCGATATCCATATGCCGCTGCTGGTGGTGCATGGCCTGGACGACCGCTACGTGCCGCCGCGTTTCAGCCAACAATTGTTTGAAGCCGCCCAGGAACCTAAACGACTGTTATTGGTGCCCGGCGCCAGCCATAACAACAGCATGAGCCTGGGCGGTCGCAGCTACGGCCAGGCGCTGGACAAACTGATGCAAGCGAAGATGCCGCCCCAGGTTGTCACGCACGCCACAGGCCGCAACGGCGACTCTTGAAAACACTTTCCGGCACTGGGTTCGCGCTTGCCTGTCAAGCGCAAACCCTGCCCATGCTGGGCCAAATCAGAAGTTGATCAAATATTGATCTTGGCTTAAATCGCCAACCCTGCCGGGGCTTCGCAAAGTTATCCACAGAGATACCCACGGTTTTCGTGGACAACTCTTTTTATATTTTTACGTTTTTTTTGCTCAGTAAACGTTTTCTGGAAATGTACCCGGCAACAAAATCTCGCGATTCACATCGCGTATATCGTTATACCCACACAGCGCCATCGACACGTCCAACTCACGGGCGATGATCTCAAGTGCCTTGGTCACGCCCGCCTCGCCCATCGCGCCCAGGCCATATAAATGCGGCCGACCGATCATGGTGCCCCTTGCCCCCAACGCCATCGCCTTAAGCACGTCCTGGCCGGAACGAATGCCGCCGTCGAGCCACACTTCAATACGCTCGCCCACAGCCTCCACGATTGCCGGCAGTTGGCTGATGCTCGACGGTGCGCCATCCAACTGGCGACCGCCGTGATTGCTCACCACCAGTGCATCGGCGCCGGAATTCGCGGCCAGGCGCGCATCTTCTACATCGAGAATGCCCTTGATGATCAACTTGCCGCCCCAGCACTTCTTGATCCACTCCACATCGTCCCAGCTCAGGCGCGGGTCGAATTGCTGGGCCGTCCAGGAAGAGAGTGAACTCATGTCCGCCACACCTTTCACATGCCCGACGATATTGCCAAAACCACGGCGCTTAGTGCCCAGCATGCCCATCACCCAACGCGGCTTGGTGGCCATGTTGAGGATATTCGGCAAGGTCAGCTTGGGCGGTGCCGACAGGCCGTTGATCAAATCCTTGTGGCGTTGCCCGAGGATCTGCAGGTCGAGGGTCAGCACCAACGCATCCACGCCGGCAGCCTTGGCGCGCTCGATCAATTGTTCGATAAAAGCGCGGTCGCGCATCACATACAACTGGAACCAGAACGGCTGGCCGACGTGTTCGGCGATGTCTTCCAGGGAGCAGATGCTCATGGTCGACAAGGTGTAGCGCAGGCCAAACGCGGCAGCCGCGCGGGCGGTCAGGATCTCACCATCGGCATGCTGCATGCCGGCCAATCCGGTCGGTGCCAGCGCCACCGGCATGGCCATGTCCTGGCCGATCATGCTGGCACGGATCGAGCGCTCGTCGATATTGCGCGCCACCCGCTGGCGGAATTTGATGCTGGCAAAATCGCTTTCATTCGCCCGGTAGGTGCTCTCAGTCCAGGAGCCGGAGTCGGCGTAGTCGTAGAACATCCGTGGGACACGTTTTTGCGCGAGCTTGCGTAAATCTTCGATGGTTGTAATCAACGACATCTAAGTCACCTCTCCCTGAACTGAACACTGAGAGTAACCGCCCATCGGCTGCTCAACCAGCCATTGCGTTTATATCGGTAGGCGCATAATCTCGCATAAACCCGCAAAATGATGCAGAACCATGCACAACACTCATCAAGCCATTGACCTGCCTTCTTTGCGCAAACAGAAGATCCTGTTGTTGCTGGAACGCGACGGCAAGGTCACCGCCTCGGAATTGGTGGACCACTTTGCCGTATCCCAAGACACCATCCGCCGCGACCTCGGCGAACTCGCCGCCGCCGGCCTGTTGCAACGCGTGCACGGCGGCGCCCTGCCTCGGCCAAAGGACACTGGCAAAGACTTTTTCACCCGCGTCGGCGAAACCAACGAGGCTAAGCGCCGCCTCGCCCGACTGGCGGCCGACCGCGTGCAAGATGGCCAGATCGTGCTGTTCGATTCCGGGTCCACAACGCTGCAGATCGCGCAGTCATTGCCCCGCTCGATTCGCCTGACCGTGGTCACAACGTCGCCCATGATCGCCATCGCACTGGCCGACCACCCCGATGTAAAAGTGATCCTCACCGGTGGCCAACTCAACCCCGCGACTCTCTCCACCAGCGGCCACGAAACGGTGCGCCTTATCCAAAGCATAAAGGCCGACCTGCTGTTTACCGGGGTGTGCGCGCTGCATCCGCAAGTGGGCATCAGCTCGCTGCACTTTGATGAAGTGGCGGTCAAGCAAGCTTTGCTCGACAGCGCCTCCCATGTAGTGGCGGTGACCCTGGCGGACAAGCTCGGTGCGGTGGAGCCCTTTGTGGTGGCGCCCTGCAGCCGCATTCATACACTGATTACCGAATGGCATGTGCCGAGTGTGGAAGCGTATGAGCAGTTAGGCTTGGAAGTGTTGCGAGTAGAGGTCGAGTAGTGACAAGGCGTCGGGCGTCGCATGCCCGCTGGCGGTATTGTCGAAGATGCACCACGTGGGAATGCCGGCGTTCGTAGCCTGAACCAATGCCTGCGCAAATGCCTGCACTCGCTCAGGGCCATAAGCACTGTGATAGATACGCGGTGATCCATGCAGGCGCCAATAACTCACGCCCCGCCAACCGCCGGGCACGCCGCCGGTTTCAATCACCGCAGGGTCAGCGGCGACCCTGCCAATTTCAAAATCCTGCAACATCACCTCGGCTGCGAGCCAGGTAGCGTGACGCGGCTCAAGCACCACGGCGCCGGCAAAGCGTTGGCGTAACGCCGTAAAAAAAGCGCTGGCGATGGCAGGTTCATAGCTCAGCGACGGCGGTAGTTGAATCAACAAGCAGCCGAGCTTTTCACGCAGCTGCAGGCTGTGTTCAAGAAACTCATCCAGCGCGGTTTCACAACGCTGCAAGCGCAATTCATGGGTGATGCGCTTGGGCACTTTGACCGAAAAACGAAACGTCGACGGCACTGATTGCGCCCAACGCTCATAGGTCTTTGACAGATGGGGGCGGTAAAACGAGCTGTTGATTTCCACTGCATTGAAGCGTGACGCATAGCGCTGCAAATGCGTGCCCTCGGCCACAAATGCCGGCCAATGCTCACGCGGTAAACTCCAGCCCGCGCATCCCACAAAAAGCGGCGCGGTCAAAACAGCACCGTCGCCGCATCACGCATGAAAATCTCGATGGTTTTAGGTCCCACGCCGTCGAATTCCCCGAGGCGCTTTTCAAACGCCTGCCGGTCTTTACTGGCACTGCGCATCTGGGTGAGCTTGCCGGCGTACTCGGCATTCAGCTTGGCACTGAGGTCCAGCAAGCGCTGCGCGGTGGTTTCGTCATAACGCACGTAGTGAGCACGCCCTAACATTGCGACCAATTCCCGTGAAGTGCAGTGCTGCAACTTGCGTGCAGTGTCGCGACCTTGTTCTTCAACGATCACCTTGTAGGCCTGTGCAGCGATGGGTGCCTGGATCCGCTTGCCCATCAAGAAGCTGGCGATCAACCATTTGAACAGGCTCGCGTCATCATCAGGCTTGAGCTCGATGCCCAATTCAGACGCGCTAATCGCCCGAGCCATGGCTAGTGCCCCAACTTGCGCTCGGCTTTGTCGGCCTGCTCGTTAATGGCATCGGTCTGGCGCTCAGTCTCTTTGATCGAAGTCGGCGTCAGCACTTTATCGACGGTTTCGGTCTTGGGGTTCGGACGGTCCAGGGTCTTCCCCTTGGACGGCTGTTCAATGCCTTTCTGCACGTTTTCCGAGCTGATCGGGTCTGGGGTTTTGTCAGCATTTTTGTGATCGGTCATGGTCAATCTCCTGGCAGTTGCAGCCCGCAAAAGTCCGCGGGCACCTAAGCAGCAGAGGCCACTGAATTTCGATAGTTCAAGAATTCAACCGGGCACGGCCATTGGCGAAATAAGCGCGAATTAAATTAAACCTTTTGCACAGCCGCCCTCTCAACACTCAGGTAACGGCATCAAGCCACCTTTAAGGAGCCACACCATGACTACTCAGTTAATGAAACAAATGGGCCTGACCTTCGTATTGGTTGCAGGCTCGATTTCGACCGCCATGGCCGCCACGTCCAATAGTTTTGTCGACAATGCGGCCGAAGGTGGCATCACCGAAATCGAAGCGGGCAAGCTGGCCCTGCAAAAGAGCAGTTCGGCTGATGTGAAGACCTTTGCCCAACACATGGTGACCGAACACACCAAGGCGAATCAGGAACTGGCGACCCTGGCTAAAAAGCTCGACATCGAAGTACCGGATGATGCTGCCCTGACGGATAAGGCCAAGAAAGCCATCCTGGAAATGCGCGACGAATCGTTTGACGAGGCCTACGCCAACAATCAGGTCGCCGCCCATGAAAAAACCGTCGAGCTGTTCAAGAAAGAATCCACGTCTTCGGACAATGCCGAGTTGAAAGCCTTCGCCACCAAGACGCTGCCAACCCTTGAAGCTCACCTGAAGGCCGCCAAGGATCTGCAAGCCAAATACGCCAAGTAACCCCACGACTCAGGAGGTACTCAAACATGAGTTCGCAACTCAACGGCAAGAACATCCTCATCATCACGTCCAACACGGGTATCGAGCGCGACGAACTGCTTAAGCCCCTGGAAGCGCTACGCGGTTTTGGCGCTACGGTGACCCATGGATCCAGTGAGGGCGGCACCACCCAGACGTTTGTCGGCGACACCGAAAAGGACCGCACCGTAGAGTCAGACGCCAAGCTGTCGGCACTGTCCGGTGCGGATTTCGATGCCCTGGTGATCCCCGGTGGCACCGTCAATGCCGACACCTTGCGCCAGGATGCAGCAGCCTTGAAGTTGATCAACGAATTCGTCACGGCGGGTAAAACCGTGGCAGCGATCTGCCATGGACCGTGGGCGTTGATCGATGCGGGCGTGGTCGAGGGCAAGACCCTGACCTCGTATAAGAGCGTGCGCACCGACTTGGTCAATGCCGGCGCCGCGGATTGGGTCGATGCCGAGACCAAAACGTGCACAGCCAATGGCTGGACGCTCATTACCTCACGCACGCCGGACGACTTGCCGGCGTTCAACGACACGATTGCCAAGGCTGTCGCAGGCTAAACAGCTGGCTTTGAACGCAAACAGGCGCCCAATGGGCGCCTGTTTTTTTTACCTCTGATTTAGCCTCGATGCTGCTCGGGCATCTCACGTTTCGGCCCGAGCACTGCCCATGCAATCAACCCAAACAGCGGCACGAAGATCAGGATTATCAGCCACAACCCCTTAGTCTCCCAGCCACTTGTGCTACGCAACACAACGTTAATCGCCCACAGCTCCGCGAGCAGCAAAATCACCGCCAAACCGATCCAGATATATTCTAATTGCATGAGTCACCTCCTGAGGTCTTGTGCATTAGGTCAAGTATCGGCGCTGAGGGTTCATTAAAAATACCTGCAACAGCTAATACGCCCGTCATTCAGGGTGGAATGCAACCCTCCACGCAGGCAACCATGCAAGCTGCACGACACCCGGCCTGTTCTGTAGCAGCTAACCGCATGATTTATCTGAACATTCAGAAAAATCTCAGGTTGGTACACCTGATGCAATGTTTCCTCAGGACGAGGCGTGCATTTCGACACGCCCTGATTTTCCCGTGAGGTGTCACCCATGAATGCCATTGACCTGCTCAAAGCCGACCACGAACGCGTGAAGGCCCTGTTGACTCAATTGAGTGAGTCAACCGAACGCGGGGTTAAAAAGCGTACTGAGCTACTGGCCAAGCTGGAAGCAGAAATCAGCCTGCACACTAAGCTGGAAGAAGAGATTCTATACCCGGCATTCAGAAAGGCCGGCGGCAAGGAGCAGGACATCATGTACCACGAAGCCAAGGAAGAGCATCGCACCGTCGACTCGCTGGTGCTGCCGGACTTGAAGCAGACTGAGCCTTCGACAACCGAGTTCTCCGGCCGCGTTAAAGTGGTCAAGGAGTTACTGGAGCACCATATCGAAGAAGAGGAAACCGAGATGTTCCCGCAGGCTAAAAAACTGCTGGGTAAGGCGCTGCTGGAAGAGTTGGGCGCTGAAATGGAAGCCATGAAAGCCGCGCATAAAAAGGCGCAGTCGACCAAGCCAATGGCGGCTTGATCGAAGCATGACCGAAGCCTGGACGTGATCCAGGCTTCGGGGCTGTTTCTGGATGTACCCACACGGTAGGGGATTGCGTCATGAAGACCAGATCGTACCAACGGATTTTGCATATCGTCGGCCTCTCAGCCTTGCTCGCGGGCCCCGCCCTCGCCGCTTTTGGCGATAACCCCGAGCCTGCCGCTAACGCCTTGACTGGCGACAGCGCCGCCGGTTCCGCGCTGCCGCCTGGGACCTACCCCAGCAGCCCCTCCGACAGCGACAAGAAAACCAAAGACACCGACAAACCGCCGAGCAAACCGGCTAAGCCCGCCGATAGCCATAAAGACAGCAAGGAAAAACCTCGCTCAGGCAGTTGACGGCTCATCCGTGACCCGGTGGTTGGTGGTTGGGGTGAAGCGGAAAAAGCTCGACCAGAGGCACTCGGCAGCCGCTCAAGGCACCGGCAACCATCCGCTGAAGCCACGCGATACCGTCAACGGGCACCATGCGAAATCCCAGGGTGGCGGTGGCAGCGCCGGGAGTTCGGTCCCGGTACGCTGAGCGTGTTTCCAATCGACAACCCGCGACGACTGCCAGGCCAGGACCACACCCTGGGCCTGGCTTTCGTCCGTATTGACCCAGCCCGCGGCCGCCGCCGCCATGAATGCCTCGATGGGCTCATCATCGATCTGCGCGCCATACACCGAGCCCAGCAGCCAGCGGCAGACATTCACGTGGTAGGTCCAATCCAGCGGCGGCCGGTTGCGATAGGCCCAGGTCATGAAGCTGCGAAACAGGTTGAGGCCTTCGGGCGGGTCGAGCTTGAGCAGCGCCGGGCAGATATCGAACAGGGTGTGCCAATAGGGCAAAAGGCGCGCATCCAGATGCACGAAATTACGCGAATTACTGGGATATTCAGGCGGAACAGGTTCCGCGTGCAGGCGACGGGACGCCTTGCTGACCAGGCGGCTGGCGCCTGCGGGCAATAGGAGGTTCATCAAACGCACTCACAGTCATGACGATGGAACGCCTCCTGGTTTCAGGAGGCCCCGGGGCGTACGTCAGCATGCAGGTGAAGCGCGGGGGTTGGCCGAGGGCCAGGAATAACGCGGCGGCGCCTTGTTGCGCCGTTCATGGGCCGGACGTGGCGTTCGGCCCAGGCCCAACAGCCAGGCCAACCCGACCAGAAACACCAGCGCAGGCGTCAACGCGTTGCAGACTGGGCAGGCAAAGTAGTTCGAGATGTTGCTGGAAGACGGGCTGCCCAACCCTTTGTCGGAAACTGGCGCCTGGCTGCCGTCCATCGAACAGAACGTCCCGCCGACGCCATTGAGTGCCTGGCCCATCATCTGCCCATGACCCAAACCGCAGACGAACAGGTTCATCAGCACGCAAAAGTACAGGGCCCAGGCGATCAGTGAACGGTCGGGGTGGCTCAATTTCATGGCGGCGACTCTACCACCAGAGCCGCAAAAGGATGAAGCACGGCACGCCCCTGTGACAGAACGTCGCAGATTACGTGTCGCAGCCAGGGTTGGTAGACTTGGCGCCCTCCTCCTTTACTCCTTTTCAAAGCCTGATGTGTAGATCCAGAGCAATGCAGGCGTTTCACAGGACGCACCGTTGATGAGTACGCTATTCACCCGCCGCAAAGTGCTGACCGGTATGGGCCTGCTGGGCCTGGGCAGCCTGCTGGGCGGCTGTGACTACAGCCCCAAGCTGAACTTCAAGTACGGCAAGGACTTGAGCGACAAGATCATGGGCCGCACCTTCAAGCTCAAGAACACCGCCGGCGAAACCGTCACCCTCAGTTCGTACCGTGGCCTGATGCCGGTGGTGTTCTTTGGTTTCACCCAGTGCCCGGCCGTGTGCCCGACCACCCTGGCGCGTGCTGCCCAGGCCAAGAAGCTGATGGGCCGCGACGGCGAAATCATGCAGGTGGTGTTTATCACCCTGGACCCGGAACGCGACACGCCCGAGATTCTCGACAAGTACGTCAAGGCCTTCGACCCCAGCTTCGAAGCGCTGTATGGCACCCCGGAAGAAATTGCCGTGGCCGCCAAGGAATTCGGCATCTTTTATGAAAAGATCCCCGCCGGCGACACCTACACCTTGTCCCACACCGCCACCAGCTTTGTGTTCGACACCCGTGGCAACCTGCGCCTGGGCCTGCAGGCATCCCTTACCGCTAAAGAGTGCGCAGAAGACCTGCTCACCGTCATGGAGGTCTGCTAATGACTGCCGTTCAACACCTCAAGCGCCTGACGTTCGGCCTGACCCTGCTCGGCCTCGCAGCGCACGCCAGTGCCCAGGTGCAAGTGACCGACGCGTGGGTGCGCGCCACCGTGCCGGGCCAGCCTTCCAGCGGTGCGTTCATGACCGTCACGGCCGACAGCGACAGCCAACTGCTGAGCGTGGCCTCGCCCGTGGCCAAGGACGTGCAGATCCATGAGATGAGCATGAAGGACGATGTGATGCGCATGGGCCCGGTGGATTCGGTGGCGCTGCCCGCCGGCAAGGCCGTGACCCTCGACCCCAACGGTTACCACGTGATGCTGATGGGCCTGACCGGCCAGATCAAGGAAGGCGACCAGGTGCCACTGACCCTCACCGTGAAAAACGCCAAGGGCGAAAAGCAGGTTGTCGGCGTCAACGCCAAGGCGCGTGGGTTGGATGGCATGGACCATGGCCATATGGACCACAGCAAGATGCATTGATGGAAGACCGTAGGCGCGGGCCTGCTCGCGCCTACGGAGAATGACGGTTTAGTCCACGATAAACAGCTTCGCCCCGACGCCCGTCGATGAGCGATGCCCTTCCATGTCATTGCCCACCTGGTAACTCATTCCAGCTGTCAGGGTGAACTGGCGGCCATCTTCCAGCTCCGTGTGCAACTCGCCTTCAATGCACAACAGCACATGCCCGCGCCAGCACCAGTGATCCGCCAGGTAGCCGGGCGTGTACTCGACCATGCGCACCCGGGTGGTACCAAAGTGACAGGTACGCCATAAGGCGCTGCCGGTGACGCCAGCGTGGATACTGGGTTCGAGGGTGGACCAATCGGTGGTGCCAAAGGGGACGGCGGTGAGATCCATGGTGGGCTCGGTGGTGGTTGGAGTCGTTTGAGGCTATCCACCGGGTGCCGCGTGCGATAGACACAGATCGACCGCATTTGTGGGATACAGGTATTCTACCGGTCCAGCTCCCATGGATACGCTTATGCAGATCGACCCTGCCTTCGTCCTCCACCAAACCGAACACTGGCGCCTCAACCACCACGTGGCTTCGGCACTGCCGGGGTACCTGATGCTGGGTGCCAAAGCGCCAATCCACTCCCTGGCGGATATGCCGGACGCAGCGCTGGCCGAGTTGGGCGGATTGCTCGCGAAGACCCAGCGGGTGATCGAGGCGCAGCTCAAGCCGAAATGGCTGTACATCAGCCGATATGGGCACATGCCGGGATTCCCGCTGCATTTTCATTTCATCCCGGTGTACGACTGGGTGGAGGACGCGTTTTGGCGGGATGAGCGATATCGGATTCTGCAGGGTTTTGGCCCGCAGCCTCCCGCGCAGGCGCTGACCGACGGGGCCGAGCTGACGCTGTTTGTGTGGCGCGAATTTGGCGAGAGCACTACGCCGCCGCAGGTCCAGGGGGAATCAATCTACCCAGTGATTGCGCGGTTGCGCACGGCCTTTCGGTCGGCGTGATGAACGTTGGCGCTGTCGAGTCCCGGCGAGACTGCGAAGGCGGCGGCACTGCCAGCATTTTCGTCGCCTGACACTCCGCTTTCGCAGCCTCGCTAAAGCTCGGCAGCTCCCACAGGGGATCTGCTGTGTTGGCTGGATTTCGGTTATAGCTGCGGGCGCAATTGCAGCAGCGACGCAGATCAACTGTGGGAGCTGTCGAGCCCCGGCGAGGCTGCGAAGGCGGCGGCACTGCCAACACTTTAAGCGCCTGACACACCGCCATCGCAGGCAAGCCAGCTCCCACCTCTTGAACCGTGTTCAGTCAGGCACTCAGTCGTTTTGTCATCGGAATACACGCTAACGCTAACCCCGAGGGCGAGTGGTAAATCGCCTGCTCGTCCCCCACGTAGCCGCAGGCTCGATAGAATGTCGCTGCGTTCAACGTCGCATCCAGCACCACGGTTTCAATCGCCCGTTCCTGCGCAACGTTTTCGAGGTGATCGAGCATTGCCTTGCCATATCCACGCCCGGTGAATTCGGGCAGTACAAACAGCGCACCTACTTCGTTGTTGTCCAGGTCGAGCATCCCGGTGGCAACCGGCTCCCCCTGTATACACCCCAGGTAAAACAGTTTATCCATCAGCACGTCGTAGCCATCCTCGGCCTTTCCCCGCGTCCACAGCATCATTTGCTCGCGCGTATAGGCGCCGATGCACTGGCTACGGATGGCCTGCAAGCGGATGTCGAACGCCACCTGGGCATCCTCCGGGGCAGCCCGTTTTATCTCCAGCATTTCACTCTCCCTCCATGAAATCATCGCGCCACTAGCACACTTGTGCTAATCGACCCCTCCCCCTTGCGGCGCTATATTCCTCGGCACTTCCAACGCTCCTCTGGCACCGCGCATTTATCGCGGGTGGGCCTGTTGCGCGCCGGAAAAGCCCTAACAACCCCAAGGAAGAATCACCATGAAACTGCAATCCTCCGTTACCCGCCTCACCTTGTTGGGCGCCTTGATCATTGGCGTGGCCGGCTGCAGCAACATCAAGCCCACCGAAGACCATCTCAAGACGCTGTCGGAAACCAACCTGGGCGAGCCGGTAAAGCGTATTGCTAACGTGCGCAGTGACTCCATGACCACCTATTACATCGCCAGCACCGCGTCCGGCGACTATAACTGCGTGCTCTCAACCGGCGTCGGCGGGGCGCTGCATGCGGTAGGAAGCTTTGGCCTGATAAAGCCTGCAGCCTACTGCCAACCCAAAGGTGCGCGCGGCAATGCATTGCAGGGCTTCACTCAGTAACGGCCTCCTGGCTCAAGTCCCGCAGAACACCGCGCAGTTCAGCGGGGCGCACCGGCTTGGAGAGAATCGCGATCTGACGGTCGTGCAACGCGGCCTGGATTTTCTCCACGTCGTGCCCGGTGAGGATCAGCGCCGGGACTGCCCAGCCGCGTTGTTCGCGCAGGGCATCGATGCATTCGATACCGGTGGCGTGGTTTCCCAGGTCGTAGTCGGCAACGATGATGTCGCAGTCGCTGACCAAGTCGCGCCCCGAGGTTTCAGCCTGTACCTCACAGCCCCAACGCTCCAACAGCGCCTGGGTGGCGAGCAATACGTTGTAGTCATCTTCCACCAGGCACACCTTCAAGCCGGTCAGCAGGCCGGTCTGACGTGTGTCGTCGCGAGGTGCCGCTGCATGCGGCGCGGTGGCCAGGGTCAGGCCGTAGAGGCTTACCGAGGTGCCACGGCCGACCCGTGAACGCAGGCTCACTTGCACGCTCATCAACTGCCCCAGGCGCTTGACGATGGACAGCCCCAGGCCTACGCCTTCGACGTCTTTGTCACGCAGGTGGCGCACCCGATAAAACTCTTCGAAGACCTTTGACAGATGCTCCTCGGCAATCCCCCGCCCCCGATCATGAATCTCCACTGCCAAGCCGCCGTCGCGAATGCGCACGCCGATCAGCACCGGCCGTTGCGCGCCGTATTTGAAGCAATTGGAGAGCACGTTCTGCACCATGGTCGCCAACAGCGCCGGATCGACCAGCACCCAATGCGCACAAGGCCGCAGGCGCAACTCCACGCCGGCCCAACGTGCGGCCTCGGCGTTCTGGCGCACCAGGTCGGCGAGAAACTCGCCCAGGTGCACCGCCTGGTACTTGGGCAGCAAGCGGCCGTTGTCGAGGGTGTAGAGGTCGAGAATCGAGCGGAACAACTGCGACACGTTAAGCAGCGAGCGGTCGATGTTGTCCACCAGTCGGCGCTCTTCATCGCCCAGCCGGGCTTCGCGCAGGCAGGCGGTGAACAGGCCGATGGAGTGGATGGGCTGGCGCAGGTCATGGCTGGCCTGGGCGAGGAAACGCGATTTTTCCAGATTGGCGGCGATGGCTTGCTCGGACGCCTTGCGCGTGCGCTCCAGCAGGATATGCGCGTACACCGGGATCACCGTGCTGGTGGTCATCAGCATCAGCACCATGAATGGTTGCGCCTGCCACACCGGCGTGAGGCGGTACACGATCAACAGCGCCAGCAACGCCAGGCCCGTGGCAATCGCCAGGTAACGCGAGCCATAGCGCATGCCGTTGCCGAGGTTGACCCACACCATCACCGCATACAGCGGCAGTGCCGCCTCGCCGCCGACCACCATGCCGAACGAGGTGCCGGTGTAGTCCTGGATCATGCCGAAGATCCGCCGCGCCGGGTAATGCCCGGGCCATCGGGCGATCACCTGGCGAAATACGATGGAGGCCAGCAGGAACAGGACGATATACACGATTACCGGCAGGTACGTGTCCAACGAATGCCCAGGCAAAAAGCCGAGGATGCTGATGTAGACAATCGCGATACCGGCCACCACGATGCGCAGGTTGGCCTGGTCGAGCTCGGAGTTGGTCTCAAGACTCATGGGGTTACGTCCTTGTGCGGCAATCATCAATTCCTTCACGCTCCACAGGCAGGCCCCGGGCGCAGTGGTAAGGTAGCATGCCAGAGCACAACCCTGCCCCAGGAAGGAGCACCCTCATGACCGGTCGCATCATCATTGCCGACGACCATCCGATGTTTCGCGAAGGCATGCTGCGCACCGTGCAGCGCCTGCTGCCCGAGGCCGTGGTGCAGGAGGCCGGCGACCTGGACCGGGTACACGCGCTGCTCCGTGAAGACGGCGAGATCGACACCCTGATCCTCGACCTGCGCTTTCCGGGCCTGACCTGCCTGAGCCAGCTGGCAGAACTGCGCCAGCAACTGCGACGCACCACGTTGATCGTAGTGTCGATGGTGGACGACCCGGCGCTGATCGATCAGGTGATGGCCTTGGGCGCAGACGGTTTTATCGGCGAGAACATCGCCCCCGACGAAATCGGCCAGGCGCTGCTGGCCATCCGCGAGGGCGAAGTGCTGGTCAAGTTCGCGCCCTCAGGCTTGTTGCCCCTCGACACCCACACCCTCACCGCCCGCCAGCATGACGTGCTGCGCCTGATCGCCCAGGGCAAGACCAACAAGGAAATCGCCAAGGCCCTGGATATCTCGCCGTTTACCGTGCGCATCCATGTGTCGTCACTGCTGCGCGCACTGGATGTGCCTTCGCGGGCAGCAGCGGCGGTGAAGTATTCCGGGGAGTTCTAGTCACAGCCGGGCCCGCCTCGTTGCATCCGATATTTATGCTCAATTCCCAGCTTAATAATATTTTATTTATAACCCCCCTCCCCCTACCTTGAAGTCATGCCAACGCTGAATCCAACTGCATCACGCAAGGACAGAGACATGACTGAAGCAATAATAAAAACAGACACCCTGGTGGTGGGCGCCGGTCAAGCGGGCGTGGCCATGAGCGAGCATTTGAGCAAGCAAGGCGTGCCCCACCTGGTGCTGGAGCGCAGCCGCATCGCCGAGCGCTGGCGCACCGGGCGTTGGGATTCGCTGGTGGCGAACGGACCGGCCTGGCATGACCGGTTTCCAGGCCTGGTATTCGATGATGTCGCCCCGGATGGCTTCGCGCCGAAAGAACGCGTAGCGGATTACTTTGAGGCTTATGCACGCACGTTCAATGCGCCGATCCGCACCGGCGTGAACGTAACCTCCGTTGTACGCAATGTCGGCCGCCCCGGTTTCACCGTGCACACCAGCGACGGTGTGATCGAAGCCAACCGCGTGGTGGCGGCGACCGGGCCGTTCCAGACGCCAGTGATCCCAGCCATCGCACCCAAAGACACGGCACTGCACCAGATCCATTCCGCTGACTATCGCAACCCTGCACAATTGCCAACGGGCGCCGTGCTGGTGGTGGGTGCCGGCTCGTCCGGTGTGCAGATCGCCGATGAATTGCAACGCTCGGGCCGCCAGGTCTACCTGTCAGTTGGCGCCCATGACCGCCCGCCCCGCGCCTATCGCAACCGCGACTTCTGCTGGTGGCTGGGGGTGCTGGGCGAGTGGGATCAGGCAGCCATGAAACCGGGCCGTGAACACGTGACCATCGCGGTCAGCGGCGCACACGGCGGCAAGACCATCGACTTCCGCGAACTGGCCCAGCAAGGCATGACCTGGTTACCACTGCAACATCCTCCGCCCCGCTTATCGAAAAACACACGATTGGATACGTGCCCCCGGAAGATCGCCATGGAAAGGTAAGAGACCTGTTCACCCTGTGGTTCGGCGGGAACATCGCGCCGCTGCCGATCGTTACCGGTGCGCTGGGTGTGCAATTGTTCCACCTCAACCTCATCTGGGGTATCGTCTCCATCCTTGTCGGCCACCTGGTCGGCGGCGTGCTGATGGCGCTGCACTCGGCCCAGGGCCCGCAAATGGGCATCCCGCAAATGATCCAGAGCCGCGCCCAGTTCGGCTCCCTCGGCGCACTGCTGGTGGTGGTCATCGCCGGCGTCATGTACATCGGCTTCTTCGCCTCCAACATCGTGCTGGCCGGCAAATCCCTGCACGGCGTGGTCGACGCAGTGCCCGTACCCGTGGGCATCGTGATCGGCGCCATCGGCTCCGGGATCATCGGCATCATCGGCTACCGCTTTATCCACGTGCTCAACCGCATCGGCACCTGGGTACTGGGCGCCGGGATCGTGCTCGGGTTTGGCTACATCTTCACCCACGTGCAGACCACGGACTTCCTGACACGCGGCAGCTTCAACATCTCCGGCTGGCTGGCGACCGTGTCATTGGCGGCGCTGTGGCAAATCGCATTTGCGCCCTACGTCTCCGACTACTCCCGCTACCTGCCGGCAGACGTACCCGTCGCGTCCACGTTCTGGACCACCTACCTCGGCTCGGCATTGGGTTCCAGCCTGTCCTTCATCTTCGGCGCCGTCGCCGTGCTCGCCACCCCGGTGGGCATGGACACCATGGACGCCGTCAAACTCGCCACCGGCGCCATCGGCCCATTGATGCTGGTGCTGTTCTTGCTCAGCGTGATCAGCCACAACGCCCTCAACCTGTACGGCGCAGTGCTGTCGATCATCACCCTGGTGCAGACCTTTGCCTATCGCTGGATTCCCACCGCGAAAAGCCGCGCAGTGATCTCGATTATCGTGCTGGCCGCCTGCGCGATTGCAGCGGTATTCGCCTCCAAAGACTTCATCGGCCACCTCGTCGACATGGTGCTGGTGCTGCTCGTGGTACTGGTGCCGTGGACCGCGATCAACCTGATCGACTTCTACGCGATCCATAAGGGCAAGTACGACATTGCCTCGATCTTCCGCGTGGACGGCGGGATCTACGGGCGCTACAACCCGCAGGCCTTGTTGGCGTATGGGATTGGGATTGCGGTGCAGATTCCGTTCATGAACACGCCGCTGTACGTGGGGCCGATTTCGGAGCACATCAACGGGGCGGATTTGTCGTGGGTGGTGGGGTTGGTGGTGACGTCGCCGTTGTATTTCTGGTTGGCGAGTCGGGACAGTGCTTATAAGCGCAGGATGGAGGGGGGCAAGTTGGTGGGCGGGATTTGAAACATCCGTCGGCTGTGACTTGAGCTGTCAGAAAACCCGCCTTGGCGGGTTTTCTGATTTTAGGGGATGGCCGGGCATCGCCTTTTTTGTAGTGAGCGGGCTTGCCCCGCGCCAGGTTGTGAAGCGGCAGCCAATCTAACCGTCGAGGTGTGCCAGCATGCGTCTGGTCGATAGTGGCCCATCGAGATCGACTGCTAAAAAACAGTCAATCACCGAGAGTAACCAAGATTAATCAGGCGTCTTGCGCAGTCATGTACTTGCTGAAGTTGTTGATATGGTCGTCGAGGTTATCTTCAAGCATCATCCGGTACTGCTCACAAAAATACTTCAACATCGCTTCGCGAGCCTGCGCCATTTCCTCGCCTGATTTGAAGTTGCGAGTGCTCACCCAAGCATTGAATCGAGTGGTGCCAAACATCATCGACGCGCTAACCTTTCCAAGGTCTCCGAGCGCCCTAAGCTGCTCGTTCGACAGGTTTATATGCGCGTCTGCACGATCAAAGAATGCTTCATCGGTGGCATCTGGCATTGCTGGGTACCTATCTATCATTGTCGGAAATTCCGTAATTGGAACACTTCCCGCATCGGCTATGCTACGACACGTAAACAAAAAAATGCCAAGGTTTGACGCCCGCTATTGGCACTCGCCGCTCACCACGCGGGTGCCCTTCAGCAAGCGTTGAACCTGGCGATAACCTGTTCGGCGACTCGCGCGGACTCAAGCGCGTTCCCACTGCGGCGATGACATGGACTTCGATTGCTTTGTGCTGATGACCGAACAGGTGATTGACGGAGAGACTCTGCACTGGCGCCGTTTTGGGTTGAGCGTATCCAACGGTCTGGAAGTCGGTATTACCACTCGATGGGACGCCGAGAATCGCCCGATCAGTTTTTCCCTGGCGGAATTTCGCGAGGCGCTGGAGGACTTTTACAGGCTGATGAAAGCCTAAGGGCTGAATGAATTACCCCTGCCCAAGTCGAAAATTTTGCCAAAGAGTTGCCCGCCATTTAACGAAGTGATCGAACACTAGGGATGAACCGCAAATGAGCAAACTGGGTTGTAAGTGTGGTCATGTGATTACCGATCAAACCGACAGCTTGCCCTATAAGGCGAGCCTGCTTCGCGACGAGGTAGAAAATGAATGTTGGGATGAGGTGCACCGCGAACTCAAACCTCTGGTAGAGGCTGCGGAATCCGGAGACAAGGCTGCGATAGCTGAGGCATTTGGCGGGTTCGCACCCTGGAGCAGCGCTACTGACGAACTGCAAGGCCGAATAGCCCGCATCTACATTCACCGCATGTCGAATGTCTACGAATGCCAGAACTGTGGACGCCTTTGGGTGCAAAAGGATGCCAGTGACAGATTTGTTTCCTATGTCCCTGAGGAAGGCGCATATGGGGCGATCTTGTCAGTGGCATCAGGAGAGTCTGAGAAGCGAGATTGAGCGTGCGCGATTGGTCGAAATCTGCAGTTGCTATTGGCTGCGTTCGGCCAGAACCGGACGGTCACTATATGTCCCAACCGATACCGATAAGAGGCAATCCGCTAAACGCTCTTGAGAAACCTGTGCCATGCGTACTGGTTCGTATGTATCAATCGCCGTGGTGACGGTTTACGGGACTGGATCAGGCGTTTGACGCGTGTCAGGGTCTATACTAATTTCGCTCTTTTGATCAGATCCACCCTTGATCACCGCACAGCCCACCAGGCAGAACACGTGAAACATTCGACACTTACTGCCGCGCTGCTCTGCCTATTACTTGGCACTCCCGTCAGGGCCGAGCAGTATCAGGTCGTTACTGAAGAGTGGGCGCCGTACAACTACCAGGAGAACAATCAGCTCACCGGCATGGCCACGGAGATCGTTCGAGCCATAATGGCGCGGACCGGGGATGACTTTGAGGTGGTGCTGCTGCCCAGTATGCGAAGCGCCCGCGCATTGAAGACCCGGCCCAAGACCATCATGTATTCACTATTCCGCACGGCAGAGCGCGAACCGCTATACAAGTGGGTCGGACCGATCGTGGAAGAGTCCATTCACCCCTATCAGTTAGCCAATGCGCAGCAGCCGGTGAATTCCTTGGAGCAGCTACTGCACGCCCCAAAAATTACCACGAGACATGCCGGCCTGATACCCGAGATTCTGCAGTCGCGGGGCTTCAACAACCTGGAAAAAACTGCAACCGAGAGCCTGCAGCTCTATCGCATGCTGCTAGCCGGACGCACCGATATCATCATAGGCGACACCGATGCGGGAGTGGCTTACTACAGCCGCCAGTTGAACATCGCCCCCGGCACGCTGCGGCAGATTCCCATCGAGCTCTATCGCTCATCGCTGTACATCGCCTTCAGCCGCGACTGTGACGACGAACTGGTAGCCTCCTGGGCCCACGCCCTAGAGCAACTGCGCCACTCGGGCGAGCTGGAGCGCATCCAGGATCGATACAATCAACCCATCGGGCAATGACAGCGCGGAACCAGCGCAAGCCCGCCTCGCACTTATCCAGCCTTGCTCTCACTCAACGCGGAGGATAAGTCATGAACATTTTTGCAATATGCAGCCATCAGCCTTGGAACAAGGGAACGGCTTAACCCGGCCACGCCAACGGAGCTTGCGGAGCAGATGATGCTTCACCAAAGTGAGCAGTCAGAGGTGCTCGAGTGGTTCAGGTCGACACTGCCGTTGGTAACGCTCGGAACAACGGACCGGATCTGATCATTGCGAAGTCGCTTGGCCATAGTGGTGCCCGCATGCTTGTCCAGCGCCCGCACTTCCTAAAGACTGCTATCGGCCGATTGTGTTGAAAAAGTCGGTTCGCCCAAACGGCCTGGTCACTGACCGGTTAAAACGCGTTTTTTTCACGCTGCTATGTGAAATCCGAGCCCGTATATGTCTGCCGAAAGTAAAGATTTCAAGCTCGGACGCATACTTTTCTACTGCGGAAACCATGGTCGACTTTTTCAACAGAATCGGCCAATAGCACACACTCAAGTATCGACTATGCTTGGGGCGATTCAGCCCTGTACCTGAAGGATCTAAACAATGGGGTACCTTGTCGTTGCTCACGCGATGAATGTGATGCCGGAGCTAAAGCCACTTTCTACTTTGCCGATGAGTATTGGGTGGTCATTGCACCAGGATGAAAGCGCCACGTCGTTCTACCTAGACACGTTCAAGGCTGGCGAAGAACGGAAATGGCCCTTTACATCGATGCCACCCACCAAGGATGTACCACTTGAGCTCCCTCAAGAATTGGCAGCTTTATCGCGAATATACAAAGTGCTTAAGGATGCTCAGCTCGCTGACTACTTCAAGAGAGCTTTCCTGAATGTAAATTTAGCGCTAAGTAAAAGCCTTCAATTACCCGTTTGCAGCTTTTGCACGGATGACGACGGGCTGGATTTTGTGTGTGTATCGTCGAATGGTGAACTGCAGAAGCTGCGTTGCGTTTGCGGTGATCTGGATATCACCTATGAGCTTGGGACAGTCATCATCCAGCCGCTTCTGATAGATGGCGTTAAAGGCACCGACGTGAGTAGTCTGCATGACCCAGAGAGTGGCATTCACGTCTTGAGTCGGAATATAACGCCTTCGTCGTTACTTCATGCAGTGGCTTCAGCAGAAACCACTCGCTTTCTACAAGCAGAAAGACCCCCTCTAGGCCTAGGTAGCTTCGAAGGTATGGAGGTCGCTCCGATAACGATTGCAGGTTCTGAGATCGTCTCGCTAGCGCCTAAGGTGGTTGCTCAGAAGGCGTGGTGGAAGCGGTGGTAGTCGTATCGACGCCTTCGACCTAAGCCAGGAGGATTTTTCGGTGAAAAGTAGTCAATTATCAGCATCGAAAAATTGGGGCCGATAATGGGGTGCCAAGGCTCGAAAATTGACCGGAAGCGGTCTGTCATGAGCGGCTACTGTCGGCCAGAAGCGGCCATTGCGACCATGCAGTACGATGCACTCCTACCGTTAGATCATTAGGGCTAATCCATGCAATTCCATGGTTTCGTGTTTGGGCATATCGAGGTCGAGATTCACGACCGTGCGTACGATCTGCATAACTTCTACCAAGCCAGCGGCATTAATTACGACATCGTGGATCGGTCGGTTGTACTTAGCTTTACTCGACGGAGTGACGCTTGGGTGCCGCCTGAAGAAGCACGCAAGATTACTATCAGCTTCCATGAGGTTGACTACTTTTCAGCGAGTGGCCGGGATGGAAACCCGGTTGACAGTGACGGTAATATTCTTCATTCGATTGGGGCGGTGGAGTCCGGTGCTGAGACACAAACCTTCTACCTCACAGATAACATCCAACCAGATCATCACCTTGTCATGCGCTTCGAGTCTGGTCTGACATTACGAATACAGGCCGCTGAAGCACGGTGCGAAATCGTTTGCTGAGCGGCACATAACTAGGGCCCTCGACGTCTGATGTGGGTCAAAAGACGTCTTTCGGTAAAGACATCGGGACGTCGCTACGCCCCGCGCGGACCGGATAGCAGCGTGGAGATGGGAGTCGCCTGAGTCGTTGCGCGTTTGATAGGTCATCGTCATTCTGGAAGCGACGATTTTTGAGGAGATTGAAGTGGACATTGGCCGTCTGTTAAAAAAGCGGCAACTGAACGTGCAAGAGCAAAATGCTCTTGTGGCCCACACACTCATGGTAACCGCCAAAGCTTGGTTGGCCAGAGGGATTCCCCTAGCCTTAAAAAACTATGGCGAGTCGAAAGGCATTAGATGGTCAGAAACCGTAGTACTGGATCTTGAAGTCGACTTTCCCGGTATGCCCAGCCTTTATGGTCTTTTGCTCACTCACGCAGAGCGGTTCATAGAGTTTGAAATTGATACCGATGACACTCATAGGTACGTGGAATCGGTGAGTCAATGGGAGGATGTTTCTGCTAATCAGGACTACGCGCCCCACAAGCGCGGTACTGGAAAGGGCTTCGCAGCAATTGCTCTTCAGGTGAGGCGCGAACTCCTATGCGGCTTGTAGGTGTGAATCACAGAAGCTGAGATTCGATTGTTGATCGGAAGCTGCTTTTGCGCCGATTTCTTCCGGCAACTCGTGTCCCCTTTGGGTCGATTACGACCTGTCGCGAGGGCCGTAATCGACCCAAAGCGGATGCCCAGACATTCAAACCAAACAAGTAGATAATCGACTGCCATTCCAGCCATTTCCAGTGCGTATGAACAACGAATTTTCCCAGCGCGAATCTACCGGCAGCAGTACAGCATATAACCTTGCGCAGGCCCACGGTGCCTGGCCCCTGTCCGTTGATGGCTATCATCAAACGGTAGAACTGTGCGGTCGCGTCGCCTGCGGCTGGCTGTTCCGCTACAGGATCATTTGCAGCTTGGACATCCCAGCGCATGACCAAGAGTCATTCGCTGGATCTGTAGGTTGCTTGGTTGCTGACGACGGAGAGATACGTGATCTCTCAGGTCCGATGTTCATGGACATGCTTCACATGCTGGCATAGTTCGCGGGACCACTTTGGCCGACCTCTGCCGGTCACAATGGGAGGGAGTCGCCCCAAAGCGGACGGCTCTGCGGGACGCCTCTTGGTCGATAGCGGCGTGTCATCAGTTTTTAAATTGCCCATCATCAGACTTCACTGGGTGAAGCCCCGAAAGTTGCAGTCTCAGCGCTAAGTAGATGTCGTATTGGAGGTTCTTTCACCTACAAAAAATCAGCAATCACAAGTGGTTTCTCTGTGGCAAAGATTGACTCGTAAATTGCTTCGCAGGGTGCCTCACGAGCCAGCCAAGCGCTGGCGCTATAGGCTCGACCCTTACAGAAAAACGATAGGTGCATTTCATCTCCGCGCTCGAAGAGTCTGAAATACTGCATCTCCATCTCAGAACAAAGGTTGTCAAAAAGCACTGGATCTAGCTTTGACAGCGTGACCATAATTTCGGCTGGATCTAGCCCTGCGTCACTCGCCGCCCATAGGGCAATACGCGTAGCCACGTCCAATTTTTTGCTTGGAATAATCGCGTCCAATGCATGTTGAACATCTGGGTAGCTGGATGCCAAACGTGAAGGCATGTCTTTTTCCTGACCCGCTTTAGATGGAATGTGAAAGACCTGAGGTTGTTTGTCTAATGCTATTTGGATTCATCGGCAATGTTTTCACATGGCCTGGCCCCATAGCAGACATTAGTCGCTCGATGGATAATCCGACGAGCTATTTATGACGTTGAGCGGAGAAACCCATGGAGCTTCATGAGCAATTGGATCAGGTCAAGGACGCCGCGACCTTTCTGGCTTTTGCCCACGCCCTAGCGGCAGACAAATCGAATGACGACTGGGAAAACGGGACTATAGAAGCTTTCCTAGACGGAGCTATTGCATGGGCCGAGGCCAGTAATTTTGGCGTCGATCAGGGGCTTCAAGGCTCCAACCCATGGGGGCAATTCGCTAATTTTTTGTACTGCGGAAAAATCTACGAGTAAAACGGGTGAAGTGTTTATTCGCTTTAAGCGTTGCGTCTAACGCGTAGCGGAACGGGCTCGGATCCACCTCACGATCAACCGATTCTGGTCGATCACTGCCAATTGTCACTGGCTGCATCGGGTCAATGTCGCCGGTGGCTACCGGCAACAACCGGCCAATAAGAGCCGCTGGACAGCTTGGGCAGGTGTTGTCGTTCAGCGTTTGCCTTCAACGTTCGCGGGTTCGCACTGGGTTGGGGTAAAGAAAGCATGGCGGCGGCCTTTTCTCTCTCCCGAAGTGTCGCGCGTACAGTCTGCCCTGTTATGCTGATTCAGCCGTCCGGCGTGTAGATAAGATGCTATACGGCGTTAAGTGACAGGTATGTTGGCTAATTGATAGTTAGGGAAAACTGAGTATGCGTCGCTTAATAGCCAACGGGTTTGTGTTTGTCAGCATTGCGATACTCTGTTGCGGCTGCACATCTTATTCGTCCCAGCCGACAATCAACGAACCCGTTGAACCCGAAACACAAGAAATCATCTCCAGCTTCAGTTACGCAATAAACTCCCCATGGAAAGACAGTCGCTTCGGCAAGGACGCATACGCAGCGACACTCAACGTTATTCCCGATGCACAGGATAAGAACTCCAGCCTTGCCGCCCCGAGTCTGCCGGCATTAGAAATAAAGATCTCGGAGTTCTCATCTGACGGCGCTTGCGGACAAGATTACTTGACGGGCCTGAGTCTGGGTTTGATCCCCAGTTGGTGTACGCGGACAAACCTTTTCAAGTTTGATTTTATATTGAATAAGGACCAGCGCTTTTGCAGGCAGAAAACCTACTCGATAAACTCCACGTCGTTTTCACATCTCACGATGATTCCGTTTGCACTCTTCAATACGGGCAATCAGCCATTGACGCTCTATCAGGCGGTGCTTAAAGATTTTCTTCGCAGAGGTCAATGTGCGACGCGTTGAGAGGCTGCTTTTGGCCGACAGACGTCTATCATGACGGGCAGATGCCGACCCGAGCTGACATCCTGACCTTGCGGCGGCAGGCAGTATAAGTGGAGTCGGGCTTGCACTCCGATAACAGGAAGGTTGACCGGGGCTGGAGCGATGCCAAAATGACACAAATAATGGTGGTCTGACCCCGTTTTTAACCCCGTTTTTATTGGAGTTCTCGACTGAGGGCAATGCGGAATCAGGGACCGGCCCTGGGCCACCCGTAGTGAAGAGCGCAACCTGCCCGACGGCGTCGGTGGCGACCCATCCAACATCAAAGTCTTGAAGAACGAAGGGAGTCACCATTTGCACCTACTTTAAAAAAGGGAAGAGATGATTTCCAAACTCTACTTGCAAGCCCAGAACGTGTGAACGCGCGTCGGCAAATTGTCAAAGCGGGAAGAAATGCCAAAAGTCTACTTTCCCAGCTTCAAACAAACGAATGGCTTTGGGAGTGCCCCCCCGACAACTTGGCAAGTTCACCTATGTACATCCATCTCCCTCTTTCATTACCCAACTCCGGTTCGCAATTTACTGGCCTTGCCCGGATGTTGTCTTGGCGCACCCCGCGAGCTGTACGCCTTCGCAGCCTCGCTAAAGCTCGTCAGTTCCCCACATTTTGATCGCCGAACAATCAGACAATGCAGTTCCCCTGTGGGAGCCGTCGAGCTTTAGCGAGGCCGCGAAGACGGCAGCATGACTGGCAGTGATCTTGCGTGATGCCTATGATGTGGCCTTTCGCTCAACACCCCCAGGACACCCCATGCCCGCCCTCACTTTCCGCAACGCCCTCCCCGCTGACGCCGCTCGTTGCTTCGAGATTGAAACCACCGCCTACGAAGGCGACGAAGCCGCCACCCTGGAAAAAATCGCCACGCGCATTGCGCAATATCCGCAGGGCTTTCTGATCCTGGAAGCCGATGGCGAGGTGGTAGGTTTTATCAACTGCGGCTGCGCTCACGATGTGGTGATGTCGGACGAGGCATTCAAGGAGTTGGTGGGGCATTCGGCCGAGGCGCCGAATGTGGTGATCATGTCGGTGGTGGTCGACCCGGCGCATCAGGGCAAGGGGTATTCCACGGCGTTGATGACCGAGTTTGTGCAGCGCATGCGCGGGATGGGCAAGCAGACGATTCACTTGATGTGCAAGGAACGGCATGTGCCGCTGTACGAGCGCATGGGCTATCGCTATGTGCGACCTTCGCCGTCGGATCACGGCGGGATGGCGTGGCATGAGATGGTCATGGCGCTCCAGGGATGAACGTGCCGCGTATTGAGGTCAGCGACCAACCCAACCCCGACGCCGAGCGCATCCTGGGCAGCGGCCTGGCGGCCTTCAACGAAGCCATCACCGGCTACAACGATCGGCGCTTGCTCACGGTGCTGATCAAGGACCCCGACACCCAGCAAATCCTCGGCGGCATCACCGGCAAGACCACCTTGGGCATGGCCTTCCTCGACCTGTTCCACCTGCCCGATTCGCTGCGCGGCACTGGGCTCGGCAGCCAGTTGCTGCAAGCCTTTGAAGATGAGGCCCGGCGCCGGGGTTGTGCTAACGCGGTGTTGTATACCCTGAGTTTCCAGGCGCCGGGGTTTTACGAGAGGCGTGGCTGGGTGCGGTTCGGCGAGATACCGTGCGAACCGCAGGGCAGCAGCCGGGTGTTTTTGTCTAAGGTGTTGTGACGCGCACCGGCGGGGTCATTCTTCCTCACCCGGCAATGGGAAAATCACTTCCTGGGTGTCCAGGTTCCGGATGCTCGAATAGGTGCGGTATTCAGTGCTGTAGTGCGGCCCCACAGGCCCGATACCTTTGGTGCTGGCCGTCAGGCGGTAGGTCACCATGTAACGCTGGCCGGCTTTGAAGTCGACGTCGTCCGCGCCTTTGTTGCAGAACGCGCCACCGGTGCCCAGAGCATTCATCGACACGTTGCACCAGCGCAGCGAGTGCTTGCCCGGCGTGAGTTTGAGGGCTTGCTCGCCGCTGACGTCCAGGATCGAACGACGCCCTGCCCCGGGCAGCGGCTGGCCATCTACTTCGACGGCCAATACCAGGCGGTGGAACGGCACGCCCAGCTCGCGCTCGCGCCAGGTGTCGAAGTACACCAGCACGGCGTCCGGCGCGTTGTTGGAGAGGTCGACGGGGTGAAGTTTTTCCGGGGCCCAGTCGCCCTGGTAGTTTTTGTAGTGGTAGTCGGAGCAGGCGCCGAGCAGTGGAAGGGTCAATACGGCGGCGAGTTTCAGCAGTTTCATCGGGAGGACTGTCCTTGTGAGCGATGAGATCCTATCGACATCATCGCGAATATCTTGAGGTGAATGCCACTGGCGATTTGCAGTAGCTACTACCAGCTTCCGGACGCTCCGCCGCCACCGCTGGAACCACCGCCACCAGAGGAGCTGCTGCTCGAGCTGCTGCTGGAGCTGGAACTGCTGGAGCTTGAGCTTGAAGAGTCGTCCGAGCTCGACCCCACCCCACCGCGGGTCTTGCCAAAGATGAACAGCGCCGCAAACGAAGCAATGGGGAACGCGTACAGCCAGCCATTACGGCCGAGTTCCATCAGCGTCCCCGCCGCGACATAGACCGCCACAGCAGCCGCCAGCCGCGCGAAAAAGCCCACTCGGCTTTGCTTCCAGGCGTCCCTCAACACCACGAACAGGATCAGGTATAAGCCCAGTACCACCAACGCCCCCACCGGAAACCCCAGCCAGTGGATGAAGTTGACGTCTGCGTACCAACGATCCACCGCCACCAACCCAAGGGTGTAGGCCAGCAGCCCAGTCACGCCGTAAAACACCCCGCGCGCCAGCCACAACGCGCCAAACGCGGCGCCGCCGATCAGCAGGATCAGCGGCATTACGATAAGGAACATCGGCCATTCGCGGCCGCCGCAAAAAATCGCCAACAGGCCGGTGACCGCCACTGCGGCAATCACGGCGCGGCGCCAATGCAGCTTGCCGGCGGCAAGCAGCACACCGCCAATGGCACCGATGATAAACGCGAGAAATATCCCAATGAACTGGGGATTGATCCCTGGCTCCGCGATTTTGGGCAAGTCGCCGCCGTCCACCAACACCACCAGGTCGTTCACGCCCTCGGAGACACCGCCTGCAAAATCCCCCTGAGCAAACGCCGGCTTGATGTGCGCTTCGATGATCTGATGCGTCAGCAAATCGGTGACCGTGCCTTCCAGGCCATAGCCCACTTCGATGCGCACTTTGCGGTCGTCCTTGGCCACCACCAGTAGGATGCCGTCGTCAACGCCCTTGCGCCCCAGCTTCCAGGCCCGGAACAGTTGGTTGGAAAAATCCTCGATACTCGCGCCGCCGGTGCTGGGCACCAGCAACACGGCAACCTGCGAGCCTTTGCGCTGCTCCAGATCGGCAAGTTGCTTTTTCAGACGGGTGGTAGTGATGGCATCGAGGGTGTTGGTGAGGTCGATCACTCGCTGGTCAAGGGCCACGCCGATGGGCGAAGTGTCTCCCTGGGCGGTGGCAAACAGGCTGGCAATCACCAGCACCAGCAGACTCAAGACGGATTGCCGCACACACCGCATCATGTTTTGTTACCTGAAGTTTCTTCCTGAAGGCGCCGACTTTACCTTATCAGCGCTATAACGCGTGACCCTGCGGCATTGACTATTTAAACTGCCGCACGCATAGCAATACGCCATAACCGGGGCCCTGCATGGACTTACAAAAGCGCAACAACGTCAGTGTCATGGGCAACGGCGCCTCGACGCTGGTGTTTTCCCACGGGTTTGGCTGCAACCAAGCCATGTGGAATTACTTGGTCCCGTCATTTTGCGAGCGTTTTCGGGTCGTGCTGTACGACTTGGTTGGCGCAGGGCTGTCGGACCTCAGCGCCTTTGACAAGGCTAAATACAGTGCTCTGGATGGCTACGCCCGCGATCTGAACGAGATCATTGATCAATACGCGGTCGGCCCCGTCATTCACGTGGGCCACTCGGTCAGCGCGATGATCGGCACCCTCGCCGACCGCCTGGCCCCCGGCCGTATTGCCGCCCATGTGATGATCGGCCCGTCGCCGCGCTATATCGACGAAGACGGTTATGTCGGCGGCTTCAAGCGCAGCGATATCAATGACCTGCTCGACACCCTCGACAGCAATTACCTCGGCTGGTCCAGTGCCATGGCCCCGGTGATCATGGGCGCGCCCGACCAACCGGCGTTGAGTGACACGCTGACCGACAGTTTCTGCCGCACCGAACCCGACATCGCCAAGCAATTCGCGCGGGTCACGTTTATGTCGGACAACCGCAAGGACGTGATCGGCCTGACCACCCCGGTGCTGATCCTGCAATCGACCGATGACCTGATCGCCCCCATCGCCGTGGGCGAATACCTGCACAGCGTACTGCCCAACAGCACCTATTGCCTGGTGGACAACGTCGGCCATTGCCCTCACATGAGCGCGCCGCACGCCTGCGCGACTGCCATGCAAGCGTTTCTGGCACCGTGGGCCGTGCCCGATGCCGGCTGAGCTATTCGACAGCGCCGCCTGCGCCCTGGCAGTCACCGCGCAAGACGGCACGATCCTGCAGGCCAACGCGCGCTTCAGCGAGTGGCTGGGGTTCAGCACTGCCGAATTGTGCGGCAAGCGTTTCCAGGACCTGCTGACCATGGGCGGGCGGATTTTCCACCAGACCCACCTGGCGCCGATGCTGCGCATGCACGGCAGTGTCGCCGAGGTGAAACTGGACCTGCTGCACCGCGACGGGCACAAGCTGACCATGCTGCTCAACGGCAATAAACGCGAACTGGCCGATCACGTGGTCTACGACCTCGCGTTGTTTGGCACGACTGATCGCGACAAATACGAGCGGGAGCTGCTGAACGCCCACAAAACGGCCGAAGCGCTGCTGCAGGAAAAAACCGCCGCTGAACTGGCACTGCATCAAGCCCAGGCCGAGTTGAGCGAGGCCTATGCCATCGCTCAACGCCGTGCGCTGTTCGCCGAGCAGATGGTCGCGATTGTCAGCCATGACCTGAAAAACCCGCTCACCGCGATCCGCATGGCGTCCGACTTTCTCAGCCGTGGCGAACGCACGGCCAAGGAACGCCAACTGCTGGGGCATATCGGTCAATCGTCCGAGCGCGCCCAGCGCATGATCGCCGACCTGTTGGACTTCACCCAGGCCCGTGTCGGCCAGGGCATCGTCATCAAGGCGGCCCCTCTGGATTTGCACAGCGTGATTCACCGCGCCGTGGATGAACTGCGCGTGGCGTTTCCCAAGGCAACACTGGAGCATCACGCACAAGGCCATGGCGATGCCAACCTGGACGCCGACCGCGTGCAGCAGATCATCGGCAACCTGGTGGCCAACAGCGTGGCCTATGGCGACCTGCAACAGCCGATCACGGTGACGTCGCGGCTGGGCGATGGTGCCTGCGAAGTGTCAGTACACAATTATGGGGCGGCGATTCCCAAAGTGCTGCTGGCCGGGCTGTTCGAGCCCATGACCCGTGGCACCGACCAAGGCAGCGATGTGCGCAGTGTGGGCCTTGGCCTGTATATCGTGCGCGAGTTGGCCAAGGTACACGGCGGGGATGTGGCGGTGAGTTCCTGTACCACACTCGGCACCACATTTACCGTGAAGTTTCAGGGCACGTAGACGCTGCCCTGCATGACCGGCTCCACACTGCCCGTCAGCACCACATCGCCCTCGCCTGCCCAGTGCACGGTCACGGTGCCGCCGTCGCATTGCACCTGCACCGTGGCATCCAGCAACCCACGCCGAATCCCATTGACCACCGCCCCACAGCAGCACGAGCCGGAACCCAACGGCACGCCACCGCCGCGCTCCCAGATACGCAGGCGGATGTGGCCCCGGTCGAGCACCTGCACGAAATGCACATTGGTCTTGGCCGGGAACAGCGGGTGGTTTTCCAGCGCCGGGCCCAGGGCCGCTACGTCGACAACCGCGATGTCTTCCACGAAAAACGTGCAATGGGGGTTGCCCATGCTGCACGCCGCCGGGTTGCCTTCCAGAGGCAAGGTGCGTGTGTCCATGGCTTCAGCCAGCGGTACTGCCGACCACTCCAGCGAAGGCTCGCCCATATTCACCGACACTTGCCGCCCCGGCGCGCGCACGCAGGTCAGCAGGCCCCGATCAGTGCGCAGCACCACCGAATCCGTGCCGGCCTCATGCATCAAACGGTCGGCCACACCACGGGTGGCGCTGCCGCAGGTTGCCAGTGGCGTGCCGTTGGGGTTCCAGAACTTGATGCGCGCGGCGGCGTCTTCACAGTCGAGCAGCACAGCCAGCTGGTTGAAGCCGATTCCGGTGTGGCGGTTACCCAACTGGCGGGCGATTTGCGGGCTAATCGGATCGTCGAGTCCACGGCGGTCAACGATGATGAAATCGTCGCCGTGGGCGTGCATTTTTACGAACGGCAAAGGCATCGGCTGTCCAGTGGTCGACCTGTGGGGGAACTGAAGGATACTCTGAACCGGCCCAACCCCATCGAGAGCAACGCATGTTAATTGTCTTCAGCGGACTGCCCGGCACCGGCAAAACCACGATTGCCCAGGCATTGGCGCGCCAGATCGGCGCGGTTTACCTGCGCATCGACGTGATCGAACAGGCGATCCGCGAAGCTGGCGTACTGTCGACTGATGTGGGCGCCAGCGGCTATGGCGTGGCGAATGCGCTGGCGTTGAGTAATCTAAGCTTGGGCCACACCGTGGTGGCCGATTGCGTGAACCCGGTCGAGGAAAGTCGGGAAGCGTGGAAGACCGTAGCGGCAACGGCAGAGGTGGCGTTGCTGGATGTCAGGGTGATTTGCTCTGACCGGCTGGAACATCAACGGCGGGTAGAAGCCCGTGCGGGGGATATTGCCGGCCTGGCGCCTCCAACCTGGGCGTCGGTTCTGGTGCATGAGTACCAAGATTGGAATGAAGCACCGCTGACAGTCGACACCGCCTTCATGACGCCAGATCAGGCAACTGCAATGATTTTGACAAGTCTCACCTCTACGGCAAGAGAGGTCTTTGTAGTGAGCGGGCTTGCCCCGCGCCGGGCTGCGAAGCAGCCCCAGTAAGACCACCCCGCATCACTCCCGTGAGAACCTAGCCCGAATTCAGGGCTGCTCCGCAGCCCGGCGCGGGGCAAGCCCGCTCACTACAGGCCCGCGGTGGTGTCGAGCGAGTGCCTCAGAGCACACTCCCCATCGCCTTCATCAACACCAGGTCCCGCGCATAAATATCCGGCGCGTACACCAACCCACCCTGGCGGTCGACCTCGACCGTCCAGTAGCCCAACAGCACCGGCACCGGTGTCGCCAACCTGAACTCATGGGTCACGCCGGTCGCCAGCAGCTCATCCGTACGGGCGCGCTCAGCCGGGCTTACCAATAAATCCCTGAGCAACAACGGTTGCTCGACCCGCACACAGCCCGAGCTGAACGCCCGCGGCCCTTTGGTAAACAGCGGCTGGCTGGGCGTGTCATGCAGGTACACCGAAAACGGGTTGGGAAAGCGCATCACAATCTTGCCCAGCGGGTTGCGCGGGCCGGCTTCCTGGCGCAGCAGGATATTGCCGGGGCGCGCCCAGTCAATTTGCTCGGGTGCCAGCGGGTGGCCTTCGGCGTCGAGCACTTGCAGGTTTTGCTGGCGCAGGTATTCGGGGTTGAGGCGGATGGCCGGGAGCTTGTCCTCGCGCATGATGGTGGGCGGGATGGTCCAGGTGGGGTTGAGCGTCAGCCGCGTGATGCGCGATTTGAGCAGTGGCGTCTGACGTTCGGCGCGACCCACTTGCAGGCGAGTTTGCCATACCGGGATGCCGCTCTGATACACGCTCAGTTGCGCAGCGGCGACGTTGACCAGCACGCCTTCAGGCTCCAGGTCCTGGGCCAGCCAGCGGAAGCGTTCAAGGTTGATGCGCAGTTGTTCGCGGCGGATCGCCGGGCTGATATTCAGTTCCGCCACGGTGCCGGCGCCGATCACGCCGTCAGCCTGCAATGAGTGGCTGAGCTGGAAGGCCTTGACCGCCTTGACCAGCTCGTCGTGGTACTGCTTGCCGCTGGAGGCCTTGGCCAGGTAGCCGCCACTGATCAGGCGTCGCGCCAGTTCCGGCACGCGCGGGTCTTCCATGCCGGGGCGCAACAGTGGGCCGCTGGCGACCGGGTCCCAATGGGGCAACGGCTGCTGGCGCACAGTGGAATAGGCGTTACGCAGGCTGCGGTAGAGGTCCGCGCTGGGACGGGCCTGGTCAAACGCCTGGGCCATGTCTTGCAGGCCGGTGGCGGCAAAGGCCAGCACTTCGATGTTGGGGTCGCGGGTGGGCGGTTGGGAATGCCACAACGGTTCGAAGCGCGATTGCTGCAGGCGCCCGTAGTGCAGATCCTGCAGGGCTTGCAGGTAGCTTTGGCTGATGCTGATATCGCTGCACAGCACGTTGGCCGTGGCGTCCGCCGAAGGCAAGCTATAGTGGGTGGGGTTCAGGCCGTCATCGGCGAGCATTTGCAGTTGGGTGTGCAAGGCTTGGCGGCGCTCTTCGGCTGACCACAACGGCGCGTTGCCCTGCTGTTGGTAGAACGCTTGCAGGCGCAGTTGGCCGACGGCATCGATCTGCGTTGCCAGGCCTGGGCAGACACTGGGCAGTTGCGCCAACGCCTGTTGCACGGGCGCCAGATCGACCGGCGCCGGCGTGGTCACCGGCAACGGCTCAACCGGCAGTGCCTCGGCTGTCGCGACCAATGGTGCAACGAGCAGGCAAATGCTCAAGTAACATGCGTGTTTTTTGAACAATTGTCTTAGCTCCAATCCACAGCGGGGGGATGTACTGTAGATGTTGAATTTTCTTTGCCGCCTCGGCCTGATCGCCATGCCCTTGGTTACGTTGAGCAATTTTGCGCTCGCCGCCAATGGGATTCCTCCTTCCTTGTATAGCAGCCTGGCGCGCTCGGCTCCAGAACTCAATCCCACTGTCTTGAAAAGCGCCCTGAACGCGGTGCAGTGCGCGGTCAATAACGGCGAAGAACGTTCCGATCGCCTGGCCGTCATTGATTACTCCCAGCCCTCGACCGCCCGTCGGCTGTGGATCTTCGATTTGCGCAAGAAGACCCTGGTGCTGCGCGACCTGGTGGCCCATGGCGCCAAATCCGGAGAGAACTTCGCCACGCAGTTCTCCAACCTTGAGGGCAGCCATCAATCCAGCCTGGGCCTGTTCCGCACCCAGGAGAGCTACCTGGGCACCCACGGTTACTCACTGCGCATGGATGGCCTGGAGCCGGGCTTCAATGACCAGGCCCGCGACCGCGCCATTGTGATTCACGCCGCCGACTACGTGAGCCCGTTGTGGAGCAAGCGCGAAGGCCGTATCGGCCGCAGCCAGGGTTGCCCGGCCGTGCGCCCGCAGGTGGCGCGCCAGGTGGTGGATAAACTCAAGGATGGGCAGTTCATGTTTTCGTGGTACCCCGACCAGCGCTGGTTGAAGTCCTCGACGTACCTCAATTGCAAACCCCAACAGGTGGCGAGTAGTCGTACAATCCGTGGCGGATAGCCTGTCCCCATAGATAAAAAAGAGAGCGTCGAATGCTTCTACACCAATCCACCTGGATCGAGATCGGGCAATTTCTGGAGCGTAGCCGCACGGTGGTGATCCCCATCGGCTCAAACGAGCAGCACGGCCCCACCGGCCTGCTCGGTACCGACTGGATGTGCCCGGAGATCATCGCCCATGAGGCGCAGAAGAATGCCGACATCCTGATCGGCCCGACCTTCAACATCGGCATGGCCCAGCACCACCTGGGCTTCCCCGGCACCATTTCCCTGCGCCCTTCCACCTTCATGGCCGCAATTGGCGATTGGGTGCGTTCGCTGGCCGGGCATGGTTTCGAGAAGATCCTGTTCCTGAACGGCCACGGCGGCAATGTTGCCACCATTGAAGCGGCATTTTCCGAACTGTACGCCGAAGCGAGTTTCGCCCGCCGCCCGACCGGGTTTGCGCTGAAACTGCTGAACTGGTGGGATCTGGAAGGTGTAAGTGACCTGGCTCAACGCCAATTCCCGGTGGGCCATGGCAGCCATGCCACGCCATCGGAGATCGCGGTGACGCAGTGGGCGTACCCGGAATCGATCAAGACCGCCGACTACTCGCCACAAATCGCCAACACCGGGCCGATCCGCGAAGCGCTGGACTTCCGCGCGCGTTTCCCAGATGGGCGCATGGGCTCGGACCCAGCGCTGGCGACGGTAGAGAAAGGTGGGGAATTGGTGGCACTGGCGGCTCAAGGGCTGATCAAGACGGTCAACACCTTCAGCAACGAAGCCAAACCCTAGGCCCTACACACATCCAAACTGTGGGAGCTGGCTTGCCTGCTCCCACAGGGATCGTGTGTTACTTACATTCCTGTGCAGCCAGTTCCAACCGCGACGGCGTAATCGTCGACGCCAGCGGCTTGCGCTCATACAAGAACACCTTGGCGCCCTCCTGGGACTTGTAGGCTTCCAGTACATCGTCGGCGGCAATCTTGCTGGTCAACAACACCCTGGCGTGGCGCGAGCCTTGTGTCACGGTGGAGGTAATCCCGTGTTTTTCCAGCTTGGGCAATACACATTGCACATAAGCCTCGGGGGCCTTGCTGGTTTGCAGGGTCAGCGTTGGTGCGTTGGGAGCAGAAACACAACCGGCAAGCAACAGGGAAGCAAAGGCCAAGCCCGGGGCGAAAAAAGAGCGCATGAAAAATTCCTGACTATAAAAATAAGGGTTCACATCAACCCGCACGGACTAACGCCTTGAGCGACGCATCGAACTGCTTCAAGGCATCCAGCTGCACATCCCGCTGCTGCTCGATCTGCGCGGCAATCTCTGGCGCGGCCTTGTCACGTACCCACACCGATGGCACCTGCTTGTGCACCGAGCCTTCGGCCTTGGCGATGTATTGCAGGTTCGCGTCATAGAACCGCGCAATAAAACGCGCCTCGACCTGGTCGTTACGCTGGGTCAGCAGTTGGTTATGGGTATCGAGCATCACCACCACATCCGGATGAGCCTGCACCAGGGCATCCAGGTTGTCGTAGACAGTCACCGACAAGAAACTGCCTTGCAGCGAGTTCATCAACCAATCGATGGCCAGTTCCGGGTCGGAACTGTTGACGAACGCCTGGCGGATGCGCCCGTCGAGGGCATCCTTGGCGCCATTCAAGGCCATGTCGTGGTAGCGTTCAAGGTAGCTGAGGTTGTCGCGGGTGTTATCGCTCAACAACACACCTACCGACTGCGTGTGCTGTAGCGAGTCTACGCTACTGACGATAGGTAGCAAATGGCTATCATCGGCGAGTGCGACGTTGTTCACGACGACCGTGCCAAGCATCAGGGCCATCAAAGCTAGTTGAATAAACGTCCTCATCGCGCATTTCCTTGAACAGCGTCTCGATGGGGGGATTTTCCGCTTTTCCTGCAAAAACAGAACTTGCGATCCGTGATGGTGACTATTATCTGAACCGATAGTGCACCCATAAAACCTATAAGGACCACGCCATGAAGCCCCACCAGAAAACCTTCGACCGCATCCGCGAAGCCGTACTACCGGAGTTTCGCGAGCGGGTCGCCGATTACCTGGTCGATTATGAAAACGTGCTGCAGGATGACGCGGCGGATGCCAGCCGAGTCACGGCCAGCGCCCAGCAACTGCGCGGCTACCTGCGCGGCCTGAACACCACGCGAGTGCTGGGCATGGCGGACTGGGAAGACCTGGACCGCCGCGTCTTGCAGATCACTGAACGCTCTACAGCGCAGGGCGTTGTTGATTGACCCACGCCTGCACCGACGGCCGCTGCCACTGGCGCTGCGCGTATTCCACCAACTCGGCGGGCACGTTGTCGCCGTTGAGAATCAAGCGATTGAGCATTACCGCCAAGTCCACATCGGCAATTGACCATGCGCCGAACAGATAGGCCGGGTTACCCACCAACAACGCCTGTGCCGCACTGATCAACTTCGCGGCGGCGGCTTCGGCCACGGGTGACAGCGGCGGCATCTTCTGCCCATAGAACACCACCATCGTCGAGCGTTCCTGGCGAATCGGCAGCAAATCGCTGCGCAGCCACGCCTGCACCTGCCGCGCCCTCGCCCGCTGTTTGGGGTCGGCCGGGTACACCGGCGTTTCGGGATAAACCTGCTCCAGGTACTCGGTGATCGCCGAAGACTCCGACAGTGCAAATTCACCTTCTACCAAGGTGGGCACACGCTGGGTCAGGGACAGTTGGGCGAAATCAGCCGTCTGGTTCTGCGCAGCGTCCAAGTCCAGGGTGAGCGTGTCGAACGCCAGGCCCTTTTCCTTCAGGGTCACGAACACCGACATGGCGTAGGGGCTGGTATACAAATGATCAACATACAGACGCAACGGTCGCTGGCTCATAACGGCTCTCCTTGAATGGAACACCACGCTACGAGATGTGCCGCGAGAAAGACAATGCGCTGTTTTTATGGGGGCATTCCTGGCAGGAATAGCCAAGCTAGGCTTTGACGGCCAGGCCTGCCAAGGTAGACTCGCCGCCTCGCGTGCAACCCTGCACGGCCGGAAAGGGATTTTCGTCTTGCGCTTGCCTTTTGTGTTTTGTCTGCCCCTCTTCGCCGCTTCGTGGATAGCCATGGCCGGCGAAAACTCATCGCCTCCCGGCGAAGCGCAGTACCAGGAAGCCGTCGCGGTCCTGGCGAAAACCGACCCACAGCTCGCCGACCTGATGCGGTCCGTGCAGGCCAACCAGAAGGCGGCGGACTTTGATCAGAAAATGCGCGAGCTGGGCGAGCCATTTCGTCTCACCGAGCGACTGCTGAGCGAGTCGGCAACGGCCGGCCACCCTGTCGCGCAATATCGGCTGGTGTTGCTTTACCAGTCTTATCTGGTCCCCGGTAAAGAACAGGAGATGTGCGACCTCTCGGCGTCAAGCCTGGAGGCAGGCTTCGCCCCTGCCGCCCTGTATCTGGCCAATGCCTGCCTGAGTTACACCCAAGGCCCACGGTATGAACCGGCGCTGCAAGGCGCTCTCGCGAAATTGCCCGACTATGCTCGCTATTACCCGCAACCGACCGTCTGGCTAACGTGCGGGGCGCCCCCCACTGGCGTTGAACTGCAACTGGGCAGTGCAAACGACTTCCGCGCTGAGCTCTACAAATTGCTCGCCAGTCAGACTGATAAGAGGAAGGCGTTGCCCCTGCGCATCGAATACCTGGAGAAAGCGCTGGCAAGCAACGGTTGCCCATATGCGCGCGAGCGGCTGGACATCTACCGACCCGCCCAATAAAACCCTGCTCTATCCAGCAAAGCCACCCTCATCCAGAAACACACGCTCTTCATCCGTGGTCTCTCGAGCCAGCACCTCATTACGATGGGGAAAACGTCCGAAGCGCTCGATAATCTCGGCGTGCTCCTTGGCCCAATGGTAGGTGTTGGCGTCCAGTTGCTGGTTGAGGATCAGGGAGCGTTGCTGATCCGCCGGGTGTTCCGAATGTTCGAACGGCAGGTAGCAGAACGCGCGTAACGCCGGTTCGATCTGCTGATCCAGCCCGGCGTCCACCATGCGCTGGGCATACAGCCGCGCCAGCGGGTCGGTGGCGAACATATGCGCGGTGCCACGAAAGGTATTGCGGGGGTATTGGTCGAGCAGGATCAGCAGGGCCAGCGCGCCCTCCGCCGAGTCCAGCCAGCTTTCCAGTTCGCGCCGGGCGGCTTGCAAGTGGGCAGCATGGAAGGTGTCGCGGAACGTGGCGTCGAAGACGTCGTCCTTGGCGAACCAGCGTTTTGGGCCGGCGTGTTTCCAGAAGTCGATGACGGCATTTGGCGTTGTCATGATGAGAGGCCTAGGCAAGCGATTCATCTGACGGTATCAGAATCCATCGCCTGGCCGGGATCAAATATGGGAGCGGCGTCGCTGGTTAGAAATCCACCGTCGCCGAGAGTTTGACGGTGCGCGGCTCACCCTGGGTAAGGTAATTATTGGCCGTCGACGCCGACGCCCAATACGCTTTGTTCGCCACGTTCTCGACGTTGGCGCGCAGGGTGATGTACTTGTCGTCGGCCTTGAAACCATAACGGGCGCCGAGGTCGACACGGGTCCAGGCGGGGATGCTCAGGGTGTTGGTGGCGTTAACGTACTCGCCGCCGGTGCGCAGCATCCGTGCGTTGACGGCGGCGCCCTGGATGCCGGGAATGTCCCAGTCGGCGCCGACGTTGTACTGGAAGCGCGGCACGCCGGCGGCGCGATTGCCGTCGCTGAGGCCGTTGGAGGTGTTCTTCAATTCGGTGTTCATCCAGGTCGCACCGGCCAGCAGGCGCAGGCCGTCAATTGGTTCGCCGAAGACGTTCAACTCCACACCTTTGTTGATCTGCTCGCCGTCGACGCTGAAGGTGTCCAGGGTATTGCCGGGCAGGCGCGATGTGGCGTTGTTCGGCTGCTCGATACGGTAAACACCCAAGGTCGCACCAAAGCTGTCCCAATCCAGCTTCACCCCTGCTTCCGTCTGTTTGCTGCGGTTAGGCGCAAAGACCTCACCAGGGTTGGTGACATTGGTCAACGGCGCGGTTGGCCCCTGGGCCAGCCCTTCAATGCGGTTGGCGTAGAACGACACGTGCTCCCACGGTTTTACCACCAGGCCATACACGGGTGTGGTGATGGTCTCGGCGTAGTTGGCATTGCGCACGCCTGTGGTGGTATTCCACGCGTCCACCTCAATGGTCTGGCGCCGCACGCCCAGGGTCAGCAACACACGATCGTCAATAAAGCCCAGGGTGTCGGACACCGCCGCGCTTTTGATGCGGTTTTTGCCGACGATGCGCGGGTCGTGGATATCACTGCCGAAGTAGGTGACAGAAGGACGCGAAATCTGCACCGGGTCATACAGATTGCCCGGCTGACGATTGGCCTGCAGGATCGCTTCAAACGCCGAACGCTGCTCACCCCAGATGCCAGACAAACCGACGTTGACCTGATGAGTCACCGCCCCCGTGTTGAAATGCCCGTTCAAGCCGGCCATGGCGCTTTTGTTGTCTTCATCGTGAGGCGAGTACAAAAAGCCCACGCGACCGCTGCCATTGTTGCCCACGTACAGCGACGAATACTGACCATTTTCCCGCGTGTGCTTGGCCCCGCCGCCCACGTAGGCCGTCCAGTTTTCATTCAGGTCGTACTCGGCATTGAACATGCCGTAGGCGTCTTCCAGCTCCGACCAGCTCCAATCCTGGGCATAGTTGTGCCTTGCCGATGGCGCCTCTGGCACTTGGGCGCCATTCGGGTACACCACGGAGCGGCCATTGTTGATGCGCTGTTTCTGGTAGCCGAAATCGGTGGACACCCGCAGGCGATCGCCACGGTAATCCAGGGCGACGGCCACCAATTGCGAGCTTCTGAATTCATCCTCGATGGCCGTGTCGCCACCGTGCTTGGCCAGGTTAACCCGCGCGCCAAAGCGGTTGTCCTCGCCAAAACGCTGGCCCAGGTCGAGGTGGCCGCCGCTTTGACCATCGGTGGTGGTGTCGAGGGTGACGCTGCGGGTCGGCGTGTCTTCGGCGCGCTTGGGCACCAGGTTGACGCTGCCGCCAATACCGCTGCCCGCTGGCGATACACCATTGACGAACGCATTGGGGCCTTTGAACAACTCGACACGCTCCAACGCTTCGGTGGTGATGATCTGCCGCGGCAGCACGCCGTACAGGCCGTTGAAGGCAATGTCATCGGTGTTCAGCGGCAGGCCGCGAATGGTAAACACCTGGGAAAAATTGCCGAAACCCGAGGATTGGCGCACCGACGCGTCATTGAGCAGCACATCTCCCACGGTGCGCGCCTGCTGGTCGGCAATGGTCTTGGCGGTGTAGCTGACCACGCTGAATGGCACGTCATTGATTGAGCGATTACCCAACACCCCCAAACGCGCCGAACGCGCGACCTGGCCACCGGCATAGGTGTCGGCCTGCGCCCCGCTCTCGCCGCTGATGGTGGTCGCGCCCAGCTCCAGCGCATCGCCAGTGGCCTGGGGCACTACGGTGTAGCCATTCGCGCCAGTGTTTTGCAGGGTATAGCCGCTGCCTTGCAGCAGCTGCATAAAACCTGATTGCGCAGTATAGCTACCCTGTAAACCGGCGCTTTGCTGGTCATTGAGCAGTGTGGAATCAAACGACAACGGCACCCCGGACAACGCCGCGAACTGCGCCAACACATTGCCCAAGGGGCCCGGCGCGAGGCTGTAGCTGCGTACTGCGCTGGTCGACGCCGCGTCCGCTGCCACGGCACTGTGCAACGGTGCGATCGCCGCCAGGGCAACAGCCAGGCTCAAGGCCTTCAAAGGGCGGATGGGATGCGGTGTGAAGGTCATGGGAATTCCTGTCGGCGCGGTACAAATGTTGAGGGTTCTCCTCTACACCGGGCGACAACTGAAAAGGTATCAGCGAAAAATGAAAAAATTTCAGCGCGGTTCGAGGGTCACCCAGTAACCGGTCAGGCTGCTGACTTTGATCGGCAGGGTTTCCTGCAACAGGCGCAGGCTGGCGTCGGTGTCACGCAAGGGGAATGCCCCGGACACGGTCAACCCGGCCACGCTGTCGTGGCAACGCAACACGCCATGGCGATAGCGCCCCAGTTCATCGAGCAAATCCGCCAGGCGCATGTGCTGGGCCAGCAGCATGCCGCTCTGCCAGGTCGTCGTGCTGATATCCAGCGGCTGCACTGCGGCGACGCCGTCACTGCCAAAGGCACTTTGCTCGCCGGCCTTGAGGATCAACCCACGACTGGCGCGCTGCGGCAGCATTTCCACCGCGCCGTCGAGCACAGCCACGCGGCTGCTCTGCTCGCCGACCCGCACGCTGAAATGCGTCCCCAGCGCACGGGCGGTGCCGTGGCGGGTCTGCACGACAAACGGTCGAGGTGTCGGCGCGGGGTCTTTGGCGGTGGTGATCATCACCTCGCCTTGCAGCAACTCGAGGCGCCGCACCTGGTCGGTGAAGGCGATATTCAGCGAGCTGGCGGTGTTGATCAGCAGGCGTGTGCCGTCGGGCAACGTGAGGTTGCGTTGCTCGCCAATAGCGGTGTGCTGGTCGGCTGTCCAGGGCTGCCAGGGCTTGTGCCGATAGGCCAGCCACGTCGCCGGCGCCGCCAGCAGCAACAGCCCGAGGGCCTGGCGGCGGCCGAGGGATTGCTTGCGACCGATGCGTTTGAGGGTGTCGCCGGCAATCGCAGCCGGCACGCTGTTGAAATCCCCCAGAATCGCCTGCGCCCGTTGCCACGCCTGGGCGTGCTGGGCGCTGCGGCCCTGCCATTGAGCGATGGCGCGGCGGTCTTCATCGGTGGCGCTGCCGGACTGCAATTGCACCATCCAGTCAGCGGCTTCGCCAAGGATCAACGGGTCGATGGACGGGTTCATGCCACGCTCAGGCACGCAAGGAAGGCCTCGCGCATGTAGCGTTTGACCGAGACCAGCGACACCGCTAATTCATCGGCTATCTGCTGGTAAGTCAGGCCGTCGATCTGCGACATCAGGAAGGCTCGGCGAGTCTTGTCCGGTAAATCGCGCAGCATGGCTTCGATGCGGTACAGCGCCTCCAGGATCAGCCAGCGGGTTTCCGGCGACGGCACTTCCTGCTCCGGCAGATGGGCGATGGTTTCCAGGTAGGCGCGCTCGACTTCCTGGCGACGCCAACTGTCGATCATCAAGCCCTTGGCGATATGGGTGAGCAACGCGCGCGGCTCAGTGCCGAACCCGGCGCCGTTCTGACGGGTCAGCAGGCGCATAAAGGTGTCGTGGGCCAGGTCGGCCGCGTCGCTGGCATTGCCCAACTTGCGGTCGAGCCAGCGGTACAACCATCCGTGGTGTTCGCAGTACAGGTCCTGAATGGGCAGATTGACGGGGGACGACATGCGAGTCACCGGCACAGGGGCCAAGGAGTAATTAAGAATTGATCGCATTCTAATCCGCGCAACGAATCGCGGCAACGCGCAAATTAATGTTATAGGATAACGCCCCATTTCCACCCTGCCCTGTGACCCTGCCCATGACCGATGCTGTTCCGCTACGCCAACGCCTGCTTTCCATCGACGCCCTGCGCGGTCTGGTGATCTTGTTCATGCTGCTGGACCACGTGCGCGAAACCTTCCTGCTGCACCGCCAGGTCAGCGACCCGATGACCATCGACAGCACCGAGCCCGCACTGTTTATCAGCCGCACCCTCGCCCACCTGTGTGCGCCAGTGTTTGTATTGCTCACGGGCTTGTCGGCGTGGCTATACGGCCAGAAATACCAGGGCCGCCGCGATGTCTCGGCGTTCCTGTTCAAGCGCGGGCTGTTCCTGGTGGTGCTGGAATTTACCCTGGTCAACTTCGCCTGGACCTTCCAGCTGCCGCCCAGCGTGATCTATATGCAGGTGATCTGGGCGATTGGCGTGAGCATGATCGCCCTGGCCGCGCTGGTGTGGTTGCCGCGTCCGGCGTTGATCGTGTTGGCGGTGGTGATCATCGCCGGGCATAACCTGCTGGATGGGCTGCATTTCGACGCGGGTTCGGCGTTGCATATTCCGTGGACGATCCTGCATGAGCGCAACTGGATCGAAGTGGGCGACTCGCTGCGACTGCGCACCACTTATCCGGTGCTGCCGTGGATCGGTGTGATTGCCCTGGGTTACGGCTTGGGCCCGCTGTTTGCCAATGGCATGCAACCGGCGTTTCGCCAACGTTATCTGTTGCTGGGCGGTGTGGGTGCGTTGGTGGGGTGTGTGGTAGTGCGCGCGGCCAATGGTTATGGCGAGAAGCCCTGGCAGGCGTATGACAGTGGCGTGCAGACGTTGATGAGCTTTTTCAACGTCACCAAGTACCCGCCTTCGCTGTTGTTTTTGGCGCTGACGTTGGGGATTGGGTTGTTGCTGTTGCTGGCGTTTGAACGTGCGGGGCAGAAACGCTGGATTGGCGTGCTCGCCACGTTCGGGGCTGCGCCGATGTTCTTTTATTTACTGCATCTGTATGTGTTGAAAGTGCTGTATGTCGCGTGTGTGGCGTTGTTTGGCCTGAACCATGGCAACTACTTTGGGTTCGACGGCATGGGCGCGATATGGCTAATGGCGCTGTTGTTGCCGCTGGGGCTCTACCTGCCAGTGCGCTGGTTCGCCGGGCTAAAAGCGCGGCGCCGCGACCTGGCCTGGCTCAAATACCTGTAGCGCCCCGGTTGCTTTTCTGTGGGAGCTGGCTTACCTGCGATTGCATCACCGCGGTATCACGTTAGACCGAGGTGCCTGCATCGCAGGTAAGCCAGCTCCCACATTTTTGACCGTGTTCTACTCAGGAATCAGGCCAGTTCGGCGCGCAGTTGACGGGCGGCCGTCACCATGTGGATCAACGCCGCCTCAGTCTCCGGCCAGCCACGGGTTTTCAACCCACAATCCGGGTTCACCCACAACCGCTCAGCCGGAATCCGCTTCGCCGCCTTGCGCAACAGATTGGCCATCTCCGAAGCCTCCGGCACGCGCGGCGAGTGGATGTCATACACGCCCGGCCCAATGTCATTCGGGTAAGCGAAGGCTTCAAACGCATCCAGCAACTCCATATCCGAACGTGACGTCTCGATGGTGATCACGTCAGCATCCATCGCCGCGATGCTTTCGATCACATCGTTGAATTCGCTGTAGCACATGTGGGTGTGGATCTGGGTTTCGTCACGCACACCCGAGGCGCACAGGCGGAACACTTCGGTGGCCCAATCCAGATAAGGCTGCCACTGCGCCTGGCGTAGCGGCAGGCCTTCGCGGAATGCGGCTTCGTCGATCTGCACGATCTTGATGCCGGCGGCTTCCAGGTCCACCACTTCATCACGAATGGCGAGGGCCAGTTGACGGGCCTGCGCTTCGCGGCTCACGTCTTCGCGGGGGAACGACCACATCAGCATCGTCACCGGGCCGGTCAGCATGCCCTTCATCACCTTGCCTGTCAGGCCTTGGGCGTAGCGTATCCACTCCACGGTCATGGCTTTCGGGCGGCTCAAGTCGCCCACAATCACCGCCGGTTTCACGCAGCGCGAACCATAGCTCTGCACCCAGCCGAAGCGGGTGAATGCATAGCCGTCCAGTTGCTCGGCGAAGTACTCGACCATGTCGTTACGCTCGGCTTCACCGTGCACCAGCACGTCCAGGCCGAGGTTTTCCTGCACCTCCACGGCGTGCTTGATCTCGCTGTGCATGGCTTCGACGTATTCGGCTTCGCTCAGTTTTCCAGCCTTGTACGACTGACGCGCCAGGCGAATCGACGCGGTCTGCGGGAACGAACCGATGGTGGTGGTCGGGAACAGCGGCAGTTTGAGGCCGGCACGTTGCTTCTCGATGCGCTGGCCAAACAGTGACTGGCGCTGGCTGTCCTTGGCGGTGATCGCAGCCACACGGGCTTGCACCGCAGGTTTGTGGATACGCGGCGACGCGGCGCGGGCCGCTTGTACGGTGCGGCTCTCAGCCAGGGCAGCCAGTACGTTTGGCGCTTCTGGCGCGTCGACCGCACGTGCCAACACGGCGACTTCAGCGCACTTCTGCACGGCAAACGCCAGCCAGCTTTTCAGCTCAGAATCCAATTTGTCTTCACGGCCTACATCCACCGGGCTGTGCAACAAGGAACAGGACGGCGCAACCCACAACCGATCACCCAGTTTCTCATGGGCGTGCTGCAAGGTAGCCAAGGCCTCTTCCAGGTCGCAACGCCAGACGTTACGGCCGTTGACCACGCCCAGGGACAGCACCTTATACGCCGGCAGGCGGTCGAGGATGGTCGGGTACTGGTCCGGCGCACGCACCAGGTCGATGTGCAGGCCATCCACTGGCAAGTTGGCGGCCAGACCGAGGTTCTCTTCCAGGCCACCGAAGTAAGTCGCCACCAGCTTTTTCAACGGGTCGCGCTGGATCTGGTTGTAGGCACGTTCAAAGGCGTTTTTCCAATCCTGCGGCAGGTCCAGCACCAGGATCGGCTCGTCGATCTGCACCCATTCCACGCCCAGCTCTGCCAGGCGCTGGAAGATCTGGCCGTACAGCGGCAGCAGGCGGTCAAGCAAATCGAGCTTGTCGAAATCACCACCCTTGGCCTTGCCCAGCCACAGGTAAGTCAGCGGGCCGATCACTACCGGCTTGACGTTGTGGCCCAGCTCGTGGGCTTCCTGGACTTCTTCGAACAACTGATCCCAACCCAGGTGAAACTGCTGGTCAGCACTGAATTCAGGCACCAGATAGTGGTAATTGGTATCGAACCACTTGGTCATTTCCTGGGCGTGGGCACTGCCGCAGCAGCTGTCGCTGACACCACGGGCCATGCCAAACAGGGTCTGCAGGGTGGCTATGCCATCCGCCGGGCGGAACCGCTCCGGGATCACCCCGAACATCAGCGAGTGGGTCAGTACTTGGTCGTACCAGGCGAAATCACCGGCTGGCAGCAGTTCAATGCCGGCCTGTTTTTGCAGGTCCCAGTGGGTCTTGCGCAGATCACGGCCAACGGCGCGCAGGCCGGCTTCGTCGAGCTCGCCCTTCCAGAACGCTTCCTGCGCTTTTTTCAATTCACGATCGCGTCCAATGCGCGGAAAACCAAGGGAATGAGCGACTGCCATGACTTACAACTCCAATGTCAATATTTATGGAGCTATTGTCGGCAGATGGAGATAGTGAAACAAACTCATTTTATTCGAGATGATCACAAGATCTGCTCATGTTGGTAGGTAGTGAGCGGGCTTGCCCCGCGCTGGCCGGCGAAGCCGCCCCAATAAATCCACCTCGGTTTTTCAGAAAGATTGCGGCGCCTGGGTTTAGGGCGGCTTCGCCACCCAGCGCGGGGCGAGCCCGCTCACTACAGGGGCGGCTACCGCATTTGATCTTCTGGGTTTTCAGGGTTGTAATCGCGTGGGTATTTATCAAGAGCAGAATTAGCATGGATGCCACCAACCACAGCCATTCCAGAAAATGCCAGGACAACCTTCCTTCGATACGCAAACTCGAACGACTTCCAGAACAGATCCGTAACTTGGAAGCCCAAGCTATCGCCGAAGGTTTCAGATTCCTGACGCGCCTGATTACCGAGTGGGACGACCACGCCAACCGATTCGACCAACCGGGCGAGTGCCTGTTGGGCGTATTTTGTGAAGGGCAACTGGTCGCAATCGGCGGCCTTAACTGTGACCCGTATGCACCTCCAGGCACGGGACGACTCCGCCGCGTGTACGTTGCGCCCGCCGTACGCGGTCGCAATGTCGGAAAAGCACTGGTGCAACAGCTGCTGGAACATGCCCGCGCGCAGTTCCAATCGGTTCGCCTGTCGACCGATACGCCCGAAGCCGCAGCGTTTTATCTTCGCTGTGGCTTTCATCAGGTGGCGGATGACACGGCAACGCATGCAAAGGCACTGAAGCGTTGCTGAGACGGACACTGTCCGTTCAGCAACATCGATCAACTGTGGGAGTTGTCGAACTTCAGCGAGGCTGCGATGGCGGTGTGTCAGGCGGCATCTCTATCGGCAATGCCGCCGTCATCGCGGCCTCGCTGGGGCTCGACGGCTCCCACATTGGTTTTTGCAGAGCTTTGAGAGTAATTACATCAACGGAATCGAATAACTCACGAACAGCCGATTCTGGTCCTGATCCCGTGCGACCTCGCTGCGCGAAACCCCATTACGCCAGCCAAACCCAACGTTCTTGAACGTACCGCTCTGCACCACGTAATCCAGGGAAATATCCCGCTCCCATTCGCTGGCATCGTTGCCACTGGCGGTAAGGATATGGTCGCCTTTCAAGTACATCAGCGACGCCTTCAAACCCGGCACGCCGAGCGACGCGAAGTCATAGGCATATTGCGCAAACGCGGTGCGCTCGCCGGCCTGGATGAAGGTCTGCACGGTGCGGTCGGTGTAAAGGTACAGGCTGGAACCACCCTCCCCTTTATTCACCAGGCCGCCCTGGTTGAGTTGCGCGAAGTTGCTGTCGTCCGAGACTTGCTGGTAACCGGCAGTAATCGCGTGCGGGCCCAGGGAATAGATGAACGCTGCGCTCCAGGTGTTGTTGTCGATTTCACCAGTGCCGTTCTTGGTATAACCGCCAAGTTTGTAGCCTTCGGCACGACCGGCGACGGTGCTGTTTTTGCCGTCGGACGTGGTTTTGAAGTAACGCAGGTCAGTCTTCAGCGAGCCGTATTCGCCGAGCGGCAACACGTGGATCAGCCCGGCAAAGTGCTGTTGGTAATAGTCTTCAAGGTTGGCGTAGTAGTACTGGACCATCAGGTCCTTGGTCACTTGGTAGTCGGCACCGGCGTAGTTGAATTTGTTGCTTTCCTGAGTGCCACCCGCCGCGGCCAGGCCGCTGCGATCACTGGAGCCTCGACCGGTGGTGTGTTGCAGTTGGCCGCCGACCAGGGTCAGGTTGTCGATGTCCTTGCTGGTGATTTGCCCGCCTTCGAACGACTGCGGTAACAGGCGCCCATCGTTGCTCACCAGGATCGGCAGGTTCGGTCGCAGGTAACCGTAGCGCGCCTCGGTCTTGGCGAAACGCGCCTTAGCGGTGGCGCCGCCACGGCTCCAGCTATCGGCGGCCTTACCGTCGTCGTTGGGGATCATCGAGCTGCCCACATGGCGGCCGGCGCCGCTGTCGAGGGTCAGGCCGAGCATGCCGACCGCATCCAGACCAAACCCCACCGTGCCATCGGTAAAGCCCGACTGATAGTTGAGGATAAACGCCTGGCCCCACTCTTCGGTCTTCGACGGTGCGGCGGCGCCGTCACGGTTGTCGTTGTTGAAGTAGAAGTTGCGCATGCTCACGTTGGCTTTACTGTCACTCAAGAAATCAGCCGAGGCCAAGGGACTCAGGGCAATGCCCAGGCCGCCGGTCAATACGCTTATTACATTCAAAGTGGCTTTCATCAGGACGAACTCCGGCGCGGAATCCAAGTTCCGGGCGCAAAAAATGGGCAGCAGGAAGCACGTGGCCAAACTCGGCTTGGCCGGTGCGTTAACTAACGTTTACGACTTAGTTGCGCGAAGTGAACCTCCGTAAAACCTCAGTCAATCAATCCATGAGCGTCATAAAACGGATACGGCCCCGGGTACTCCCCGAACACGCCGTTGTGGCTGATCAAACCTTGTTGCGCCTCCCAGCGATGCAACAAATAGCCCGCCGGCTCCAGGTTGAAATGCGCGGGCGCCGCTTCTTGCAAATCCAGCACGATCTGGTGAGACGTGCCGGGACACACACAACTCAAACTGCCGCCGAAACGGCGCTGCATCGGCCGATGCAGATGCCCGCACAACAGCCGCTCCACTTGCGGGTGGCGTGCGACGACCTGCTCCAGGCCAGCGGCGTTGATGAAGGGTTCGCGGTCCATATGGCCGATGCCGCTGATGAACGGCGGGTGATGCAGGATCAGCAAGGTGGGTGCATCAGGACGCAACGCCAGTTGCTCATCGAGCCACTGCAATTGGCTGTTCAGCAACTGCCCGCCATGGCCGCCGGGAATGGTGGAGTCGAGGCCGATCAGGCGCAGCGGATACTCGTCCACCACCCAGTCCAACGGGCCATCTGCCGACAGTGGCAAATAAGGGTGATCACGGAACGCCTCCAGCAACGGCCCGCGTGTGTCATGGTTGCCAGGCACCAGGTAGCACGGCATGTGCAGGCGTGCGAGTTCGGGGTGCAGCACGGCATATTCATCGGCGCGGCCGAAGTCCACCAGGTCACCGCTGATTACCACGATATCGGGCCGTGGGTGGCTTGCGTTCAAATGGTCGACGGCGCGGCGCAACGCACCCAGGGTATCGACAACGCCATAGGTCAGGCGCTGGCCGGCTTTGAGGTGCAGGTCGCTGATCTGCGCGACTAGAAACGGACGATTCACAATAGATTCTCAAGCATTCAGGGTGAACAACATGTGCGGCGCAACCGCCAGGGCAATCGGCGCGCCGACCGCGTACAGCTGGTTGTCGCTGCTGTCGACCAACAGCGGTTGCGGGCCGCCGACATCCACCAGCAGGCGGCTTTGCGCGCCCTGGAAAAACTGCGCCAGCAGATGGCCGTGCAGGTGCCCTTCGCCCTCCATCACCCGCAGGTGTTCGGGGCGGCAGTAGACCGTGCCCGGCAGGTTGGCTTCGTGCCACGGCAACTCGCCGCCGCAGACTTTCAAGCCATGGGCTGACGGCTCGATCACCACGAAAGCGTTAAGGTTGCCGACAAAGCCCGCGACGAAGGCGTTGGCCGGTTTCTGGTAGATGTCCCGTGGGCTGGCCAACTGGGCGACGCGACCGTGCTCCATCACCAGGATACGATCGCCCAGGGCCATGGCCTCACCCTGGTCGTGGGTGACGAACACTGACGTAATGCCGAGACCGCGCAACAGTTCATTCAGCTCACTGCGCAGGCGTTCGCGCAGTTGCGCATCCAGCGCTGCCAGAGGTTCATCCAGCAATAAAACCTTGGGGCGCGGCGCCAACGCACGGGCCAACGCCACGCGCTGACGCTGACCGCCGGAGAGTTCATGGATGCTGCGCTTGCCGTGGTCCTGCAAACCCACCAATTCCAGCAATTCATCACAACGCTTGTTGCGCTCCGGTGCCGACATACCGCGAATTTTCAGGCCGTAGACGATATTGCCCGCCACATCCAGGTTGGGAAACAGCGCGTAGTTCTGAAACACCATGCCCACGTCACGGCGTTCAATGGGCAGGCGGGTCACGTTCTGGTCACCGAAAAACACCTGGCCCACATCCGGGCGTTCCAGGCCGGCAATCAGGCGCAGGGTGGTGGTTTTGCCACAGCCGGACGGGCCAAGGATCGCCAGGGTTTCGCCGCCTTCAACGGTCAAATTCAAGTCATGCACGGCCACGGTGCCGTCGGCGAACGCCTTGCGACAGCCTTGCAGGCGGATAGTGATAGCGGTCATCGACGCTCTCCACGGGACAAACGGGCACTGATGGCCTGCAACGCAATCAGCAGCGGCACGATCATCAGCAAAAAGATAAGGGTGTAGGCGCTGGCGATTTCCAGCCGGGCCGAGGCGTAGCTGTCGGCCAGGCCGACCGGCAAGGTTTTGGTCATCGGCGTGTGCAGCATCCAGGTCAGGTTGAATTCACCCAGGGACAAGGTGACCACCATCAGCACACCCGCCAGAATCCCCGCCCGGCAATTAGGTACCACCACGCTGAAAAAGCGCTTTATCGGACCTGCACCCAGGCTGGCCGCTGCTTCCTCCAATACCGGCAATTGCTGGCGTTGCATCACCGCCATCACCGGGCGTACCAGGAACGGCAAAGTGAACAGCACATGACCGACGAGGATGAACAGCCAACTGCTGCGGAAGCTGCCGAACTGGCCGTAGGTCAGCAGCAAAGCCAACGCACTGGCCAAGCCGGGCATGGCCACCGGCAGCACCATCAGCTCCTCGAAGGCGCGGCTGAAGCGGTTGTTCATGCGCACCAAGGCGTAGGCGGCCGGCACACCGATGACACAGACGCACACCGCGCAGGCCAAGGCCAATTGCAGCGACAGCCACACAGTCGGCGAATAGGCCTGCCACACCTGAATAATCCAATCAAAGGTCAAGCCACTGGACACACCCACGAAAAAGTTGCGGGTCAGCCCGGCCAGCAACGACATCAGCACCGGTACCAGCATGAAGGCGCACACCAGCAGGGTGAACAGCAGTTGAATCACAAACAGCGATGAGCGTTTCACAGCACAGTCCCCGCGTTTTTCACCAGGCGTCGCGTGAGCAGCAACACCGCCCAGGTCACCGCACCGAGTACCACCGACAGCGCAGCGGCGACGGCAAAATTGGCGTAGTTGGTGAATACGTTGTAGATCGCCACCGGGGTGACATTGAGCCGCGTGCCCAAGGTAAAGGCGGTGCCGAAAGCGCCCATGGACGTGGCAAAGCAGATCGCCCCACAGGACGCCAACGCGGGTGCCAAACCGGGCACGATCACGTCGCAGACCACGCGCCAGTGCCCTGCGCCCAGTGAATGCGCGGCCTCCTCCAGGCTGCGGTCGAGGCTTTCACAGGCGGCCATTACCGTGAGAATTACTCGCGGAATCGAGAAGTACAGGTAGCCCACAAACAGCCCCGCCAATGAGTAGGCGAAGATCCAACGTTCCCCGGCCAGTTGCAGGCCCAGTGAGGCCAGCAGGCCTTGGCGGCCTGCCAACAAAATCACCAGAAAGCCCACCACCACGCCGGGAAAGGCCAAAGGAAAAGTGAGCAACGCCACCAGCGCCGAGCGCCCGAAAAACTGCTGGCGGGCGAGGAACACGCCGCTGATGCCGCCAATCACCAAAGCGACCAGCGTCACCACCACTGCCAGGATCAGGGTTTGCCCAAGGCTGCCCAGGTACTGCGCGCTGCTGAGCACCTGCCAATAGCCGCTGCCGCTGCTGTCGCGGCTCTCGGCGCCAAGCACCATCAGGTGCGCCAGCGGCAACAACCAGAACGCGAGCAGTACCGCAAAAGCCGGGGCCAGCGCCCAGGCTGCATGTCTTGCCGATGCGGCCACTTACTTGACCTCGTTAAGGTATCGGGCGGCGAAGGCTTCCTGCACAGCGGCCATTTTTTCGTAGTCCACCACACCGGCACGGGCGTAGTCGCTGTCCGGGAGGAACTGCGCAGCCACGTCAGCCGGCATTTTCATTGGACGCACTGGGCGCAAGTAAGCCTTGGCCCAAAGCGCCTGGCCTTCGTCCGACAGCACGAAGTCGAGGACTTTTTCGGCATTGGCGCGGTGCGGCGCATTGGCGACCAGGCTCATCACGTAGGGCACGCTGATGCTGCCTTCTTTCGGAATCACGAAGGCGACGTTGGCGTTGTCTTTGTAGCGCGCGCGATAGGCGTTGAAGTCGTAGTCCACCAGGATCGGCAATTCGCCGGAGAGCACCCGCGCATAGGCGGTTTGCTTGGGCACGATGGGCGCGTTTTTCGCGAGTTTCTGGAAGTAGTCGATGGCCGGGGCGAAGTTGTCCAGGTCGCCGCCCATGGCGCGGTTGATCGCCACTGCCGACACGTAGCCGACGAAGGCACTGGACGGATCGAGGTAACCGACCATGCCTTTGTATTCCGGCTTGAGCAGGTCAGCCCAGCTTTGCGGGACCGGCAAACCGCCGAGCGCGTCGACATTGACCATGATGCCCAAGGTGCCGGAGTGGATCGCGAACCAATGGCCGGCCGGGTCTTTGAGGCCAGCGGGGATCTGGTCCCAGGCCTTGGGTTTGTAGGTGTCGACCACGCCGGCTTTTTGCGCCTGCAGGCCGAAGGTCACGCCGTAGTAAACGACATCGGCGACCGGTGCGGCTTTTTCCGCCACCAATTGCGCCAGGGACTGGCCGGAGTTTTTGTTGTCCAGCGGCACTTGCACGCCGGTGCTGGCGGCGATGGCCTTGAGCTGGGTGCCCCAATCGGCCCAGTCCGGCGGGCAGTTGTAGCAGATCGCGGTTTCGGCGGCCTGGGCCAGGCTGGCCGCACCGCACAGCAACAGGGCTGCCAGGGTTTTACTGAGTGCGCGCATCAAGGGTCTCCTCGTAGGGTTGAGTACTTTCGCCGGGCCGGATATGGCAAGGCAGGCAATGGGACGTCGGGGTGTTGCCGGCGATTTGCGCCAGCAGTTGGTCAATCACGGTGCTGGCCAATAGCGCAATGGGCTGCACCACGCTGCACAGGGTCGGGTGCATCTGGGTACCGAGGCTGATGCCGTCGAAGCCCATCACCGAAAGCTGTTGGGGCACGTTCCAGGCGTGGCGACGCAGTTCGGCAATCAGGCTGATCGCCAGGAAGTCGTTGGAGCACACCAAGGCGGTGGGTGCCTCGGCGCCCTGGAGTAAAGGTTCGATGGCGGCGAATTCAGCCTGGGTGTGGGCCGGCATTTCGATCACCGGACGGCTCTTGAGGCCGTATTCCTGCATGGCATCGCAGTAGCCGGCGTAGCGCAGGCGAGCACGGTCCGATTGCAACGCGGGCCCGGCGACCATGCTGATGCGGCGGTGCCCGGCTTCCAGCAGATATCGCGTGGCGAGGGCCATGCCTGCGCGGTTGTCGACCGACACAGCGCTGTAGTTGGGGTTGCTCGGTTGGTGATACGCCAGCACGAACGGGGTCTGCTCGGTGTTCAGGCTGCTGAGCACGCTGTTGCTTTCGGCATCGGTGACCGTCAGTACCAAGCCGTCGACGCGCTGGCGCAGCAGTTCTTCCACCACAATGCACTCACGTTCGCTGCTGTAGTCGGTGGTCGCCAGCAACAGGCTGTAGCCGCGCGACCGTGCAGCGCGCTCCATGGCCTGGAACTGTTCAGCGAACACCGGGTTGAGCAGGTTGGGCACCACCACGCCGATCAACTGGGTGGTTTGCAGGCGCAGTTGGCGGCCCAGCAGATTGGGCCGAAACCCCAACTCGCGGGCGGCGGCGAACACCTGTTCACGGGTGGCCGGGCGCACTTGATCAGGGGAAGCAAAAGTGCGGGCGGCGGTGGCGCGGGATACGCCAGCCAGGCGCGCAACGTCTTTCAGGTCAGTCATTGTCACTCGCTTGAGATCGATCTCATTGGCGAGGACAGTAGCGGGGGAATGTGGCAGGACGGTGGTGGGGAGATGACGGTTTGATGTCACTGAGCATTAAGCGCCCTCTCCCGCTGGGTGATGATCAAAGGTGGGAGCTGGCTTGCCTGCGATTGCGGACTATCAGCCAGTACTGTTGGCACTGACCCACCGCTATCGCAGGCAAGCCAGCGCCCACATTCGACCTGTGTATGCCTATAGACAGTCATACTTCGCAACTACGATTGAAAACTGGGTGCAGCAAATTCCGCCCACTAACCTTTCGATTCAATCCAAGTGCGGGCACAATGCCTGTCCTTTTTTGGCAGGCACCGCCGCAGGCTCTCAAAAATGATCAAAACGCCGTACTACCTCATCGATAAACAGAAACTTCTGGTCAACATGCAGAAGATTGCTTATGTGCGCGAGCAGTCCGGCGCCAAGGCGTTGCTGGCGCTCAAGTGCTTTGCCACCTGGTCGGTGTTCGACCTGATGCAGCAATACATGGACGGCACCACCTCGTCGTCGCTGTACGAGTTGAAGCTCGGCCGCCAGAAATTCGAAGGTGAAGCGCACGCCTACAGCGTGGCCTGGGCCGACGATGAAATCGAAGAGATGCTGGAGCACTGCGACAAGATCATCTTCAACTCGATCAGCCAGCTGCAGCGCTTTGCCGAACGCTCCGAAGGCAAGACCCGTGGCCTGCGCGTGAACCCACAGGTGAGTAGCTCCGACTACCTCCTGGCGGACCCGGCGCGCCCGTTTAGCCGCCTCGGCGAATGGGACCCGGTGAAGATCGAAGGCGTCATTGATCAGATCTCCGGCTTCATGTTCCACAACAACTGCGAGAACGGCGATTTCAGCCTGTTCGACAAGATGCTCGGCACCATCGAAGAACGCTTCGGCGCGCTGCTGCACAAGGTCGAGTGGGTCAGCCTTGGCGGCGGCATCCACTTCACCGGTGAAGACTATGCCGTGGACGCGTTCTGCGCGCGCTTGAAGGCGTTCTCCGAGAAGTACGGCGTGCAGGTCTACCTGGAACCCGGCGAAGCGGCGATCACCAACAGCGCCTCCCTGGAAGTGACCGTGCTCGACACCCTCTACAACGGCAAAAACCTCGCCGTGGTAGACAGCTCCATCGAAGCCCACCTGCTGGACCTGCTGATCTATCGCCTCAATGCCAAGCTGGCACCGAGCGAGGGTGAACACACCGTCATGGTGTGTGGCAAATCCTGCCTGGCCGGGGACATTTTCGGTGAGTATCAATTTGATCGTCCGCTGGCCATCGGCGATCGGCTGTCGTTCATCGACACCGCGGGCTACACCATGGTCAAGAAAAACTGGTTCAACGGCCTGAAAATGCCGTCCATCGTAGTGAAACAACTCGACGGTACAGTCGAGGTGGTTCGTGAATTTGGTTACGACGACTACCTGTCCAGCCTTTCGTAAGCTGGCGGATAAAGGAGAGATAAAGCAATTGAAAAAGAACGTTCTTATCATTGGTGCAGGAGGTGTCGCCAAGGTGGTGGCCCACAAGTGCGCGCAGCACAACGACGAACTCGGTCGTATTGCTATCGCGTCGCGCAACATCTCCAAATGCCAGGCCATCATCGACAGCGTCAAGGCCAAGGGTAGCCTCAAGGTTCCCGCCGACATCCAAGCCTTCGCGCTGAACGCCCTGGACGTGGAAGCGACCAAGGCCCTGATCCGCGAGACTGAATCGCAGATCGTCATTAACGTGGGTTCCGCGTTCCTCAACATGTCGGTACTGCGTGCCTGCATCGACACGGGCGTTGCGTACCTCGACACCGCCATCCACGAAGAGCCGGGCAAGGTCTGCGAGACCCCGCCGTGGTACGGCAACTACGAATGGAACCACCTGGAAGAGTGCAAACAGAAGAACATCACCGCCATCCTTGGCGTGGGCTTCGACCCAGGTGTCGTCAACGCGTACGCCGCGCTGGCGCAGCAACAGCATTTCGACCGCATTGACTCGATCGACATCCTCGACGTCAATGCCGGCTCCCATGGCAAATACTTCGCCACCAACTTCGACCCGGAAATCAACTTCCGCGAGTTCACCGGACAGGTGTGGAGCTGGCAGAACAGCCAGTGGACCAGCAACACCATGTTCGAAGTCAAACGCACCGACGACCTGCCGGTCGTCGGTTCGCAGAACCTTTACCTCACCGGCCACGATGAAGTGCACTCCCTGTCGAAAAACCTCGACGTGCCCAACGTGCGCTTCTGGATGAGCTTCGGCGAACACTACATCAACGTGTTCACCGTACTGAAAAACCTCGGCCTGCTCTCCGAGAAGCCGGTCACCACCGCCGAAGGCCTGGAAGTCGTGCCGCTGAAACTGGTCAAGGCCGTGCTGCCCGACCCGTCTTCGCTCGCGCCCGGCTACACCGGCAAGACCTGCATCGGCGACCTGGTCAAAGGCACCAAGGACGGCCAGCCGCGTGAGATGTTCATCTACAACGTGGCGTGCCATGAAGAAGCCTTTGCCGAGACTGACAGCCAGGGCATTTCGTACACCGCAGGCGTTCCACCCGTAGCCGCTGCGCTGCTGGTTGCCCGTGGTGAGTGGGATGTGAAGCACATGGCCAACGTCGAGGAACTGCCGGCTGAGCCGTTCCTGAAGGCGCTGGACGTGATGGGGTTGCCAACTCGGATTAAAGACGAGAATGGTGATCGTGCTTGGGATGCGACTGCCTGAATAGGCGATAGCTGACCGAACAAAAAAATGCGCCCTCAGGGGCGCATTTTTTGTTGGGGCTCACATAAATCCCAAAGAAGAATGAAGATCAACATGTGGGAGCTGGTTTGCCTGCGATAGCGGTCTTCCAGTGCGTGATGTGCTAGCTGACACACTGCATCGCAGGCAAGCCAGCTCCCACAGGGATGGCACTGCGCCCCGGATTCTCGGATATTTCCCACAACCGTTTCAGGTTGTCGCTCGGAAGTTCGCTGACTAACCTCTCTGCCGTCGCTGCCAATTCAGCGACCGGATTTGACCGTCCGACTTCAAAGAGCAACTGCACCTACACCGATCTTCGGCGTTTTTTTTACGCCTGTTGTATTGTGTCGCGGCAGCTGTACGCGGGATATCTTCGGGTATGCCGGTTTTGCTTCTTTGGCCGGTCGGTCAACCCGCGTATAGCTGCCACCCTAATTCGTTTGACCGCGAATCGTGGCAGCTCCATTTACAAAGGAGCTTTACCATGATCAAAGACAGTCCAAATCCCCCAGAAACACTCTTCACCGTCCGCGCCGACTTAGGCACGGAAACCCTGCTGGTCAACGCCTCCCAGGACCTGGCCTCCATCAACGATATCGCCACTCACCTGGCCTTTGAAATCGACGGTGCTCAACGCAACGTCGCGCTGGGTATCTGCCGCATGCTCGAAGGTGTGCAACTGCTGGTCGACAAGGCATTGGACGCAGCCCACCCGGCGGCTTGAAGATAGACGGGATAGAACGCCTGAGCTATCTTCGGGCGCTCTATCGACCGCCCCCAAACAGGAAGTTACCGCTTGAGCACGTCCCCCCTACTGCGAGGCCGCACCTTCGCACTCCTCGCCGGTATCGCCTTTGTTGCCGTCGACCAACTCGTCAAACTACTGGCCCTGGTTTCACTGCAAGCCAACAGTTTCAAAATCGGCTCTAACCCCATCAACCTCGCATTGGAACTGAGCCTGAACCCAGGCGCCTTCCTGAGCCTGGGCGCGGCTTTGCCGTCGCAGGTCAAACAGTTGATCTTTATCGTTGGCGTGGCGGTAGTGGTGGCCTGGGCGATGTGGTGGTCGCTTTCCAACTGGAGCCAACCGCTGCGTAAGGTCTTGCCGCTGTATGCGATTGCGTTGGGTGGCATTGCCAACCTTATAGACCGCGTCTTTCGCGACGGTCATGTGGTCGACTACATGGTCCTGAATGTCGGACCGACGCATACCGGCGTGTTCAATATCGCCGATATCGCGATCACCGCTGGAGCGCTGTACTTGATGATGGATTTGTTTTTGAAACGTAAGGCCTAAAGTGATCGCTAACCCCTGTGGGAGCGGGCAAGCCCGCTCCCACAGGGAAATCATGGTGCTGGTAGATTGCATTTCAGCAGATCAACGCCATTCCACCTTAGAACACCGACCACCCAATCCGCTCACTCAACAACTCCAACGCCTTCATCCCCGCCAGCGAGTTCCCCGCCGCGTTCAGCTCCGGCGACCACACGCACACCGTAAACTGCCCCGGCACCACCGCGACGATCCCGCCGCCGACCCCGCTTTTGCCTGGCAACCCCACGCGATAGGCGAAATTCCCTGCCTCGTCATACAGCCCGCTGGTGGCCATGATCGAGTTGACTTGCTTGGTCTGGCGCGCCGTCAGGATCTGCTCGCCGCTGTGGGCGCTGGTGCCCTCGTTGGCGAGAAAGCTGAAGGCCTTGGCCAGGTCCAGGCAGCTCATCTGCAACGCGCAATAGTTGAAGTAGCTGTGCAGCACCGCGTCTACGTCGTTGTGGAAGTTGCCGAAGGACTTCATCAGGTAAGCCATGGCCGCGTTGCGCGCGCCGTGCTGGGCTTCGGAATCGGCGACGACGCTGTTCACCAGGATCTGCGGGTTGCCGGACAGGCGCCGTACAAAGTCGCGCATCGACAGGATCGGCACGGCAAAGCGCGATTGGTTGATGTCGCAGATCACCAGCGCGCCGGCGTTGATGAAGGGATTACGCGGCCGGCCGCGTTCAAACTCCAACTGCACCATGGAGTTGAACGGTTGCCCGGACGGTTCGTGGCCCAAGCGCTCCCAGATGGTTTCGCCGCCGTGGTCGATGGCCTGCACCAGGCTGAACACCTTGGAAATGCTCTGCACCGAGAACAACGTATCGGCGTCACCGGCGCGGTAGGCCGAGCCGTCGTTGCCGTACACGGCGATGCCGATCTGGTTGGCGGGTACATCGGCCAGCGCGGGGATGTAGTCGGCGACTTTGCCGAGGCCGATCAATGGACGAACTTCGTCAAGGATCGAGTCCAGCAGCGCCTGCATGTCTTGTCCTGTCATCTGTCTTTGAATCAGTGATAAGCGGGGCGCGGAGGATACTTCAATGCGCGCGGAAGCCCCACACAATCTCTACCACCCGCTCGGCCACCACCAGATACACCAGGATCAACAACAGCTGCAGCGCCAGGTGATAACGCAACTTGGCCAATCGACGGATGCCATCGCTGACGTTCAACAGCATCAACAGCGTCGACAGCACAATCAGCCCCCAGCCAGCCACGCTGGAGGCAAACACCCCGATAAACAGGTCCTGCTGGCCCACGAGCGTGTTGGTCCCCGCCGCAAACAACAGCGCACACACCAGCAGGTTTTTCACGTTGTCAAAAATCTGCGTGCTCAGATCGTTTTCCAGCAAAGCCAAATACCGCTTCCATAACGTGTGCATGGGTAAGTACCGGGTAGGGATCGCTCGTCAATCAAAGTAGTCCAATTGCCCGTACACTGCACCGCTGCGCTTACCCTATGAGGACTTTTGCATGAAATTGATGATCGGCCTGGCCGCCCTGCTGTTGGTATCGGCTTGCACCTCAACAGCGCCCACCACGCCACCTGCGCAAGACTCCACCGCGTCGACTTGCCTGGCAGGCGGCGGCACGATGAAGCAAGTCGGCAAGTTGCAGAGCTGGACATGCATCACGCCGTACAAGGATGCAGGCAAGGCGTGTACCGACTCTAGTCAGTGTGATGGCGAGTGCCAGACCAGTGTCACCACCCAAACGGGCAATGGCCCGGTGACAGGCGCGTGCCAGGTGGACAACAGCCACTTCGGCTGCTCGGCGACGGTGGAAAAAGGCAAGCTCGGCCGGGCGATTTGCGTGGACTGAGCCTCGCCACCGAACAAATGTGGGAGCGGGCTTGCTCGCGAATACGGTGTATCAGTTAACGATGTATCCACTGATCAAACGCATTCGCGAGCAAGCCCGCTCCCACATTTTTTGCTCCACATTACCCTTCAAAAATGCGCCACATCCGACACCCGCTCATCCAGCACATCCCGCGCCAGTGCCCACGCCTGGTCTTTGGACTCCACCACCAGCAACGGGTACCCCCACGCCTTGCCGAACATCGCGGCGAACGGCTTGAGCGCTAGGCGCTGTGCAGCGCTGGGTTCCACCTGGATCATGCCTTTGACGTAGGCACGCAGCGCCTGTTTGTTTTTCTTCATCCAGATCGAGGCGTGCTTGCGTTCCTCGTGGGAGTGTTCGTGGTTGTTTTCATCCACGGTTTTTTCGTGCAGCAACACGAAGGATTGCTGACGGGCCAACAGGCTTTCGAAAATCCGGAAGGCATCTTCCGGGCCTCTCTCGCTGGGCGCATCAAAGACGATTTTCACCACTGGGAATGTTGTGCTGTCGAGTCGCATGGCAGAGCTCCTTGTTGAGAACGGATCTCACTATATCCACCGCACCACTAGACGGCATTGCACAGGATAGCCAGACTGTTTCGCAATTCAGCCAACTTGCGATCCACGCCATGAAGCACCATCGCCTTGACATGCACGACCCGCTGATGGCCAAGGACGCCGATGTGTTCCCCCGCGCCGTGGTGGCCGTGACCGCCACGAGCACGTCGGACACCTGGGAACATGCGCAACATGCCCATCGCAAGGGCCAGTTGATGTACACCCTGCGCGGGATCATCCATTGCGAGATCGAGGCGGGTATCTGGATCGTGCCGCCGCAATGTGCACTGTGGATTCCCGGCGGCACGTCCCACGCGGCGCGCGGGTCTGGCGAAGCGGAAGTCTATTGCCTGTTGATCGACCCTGGCGTCGCATGCGCCCTGCCCCCGCGATGCTGCACGTTGGCCGTGTCGGGGCTGTTGCATGAGTTGATCAGCAAGGCCGTGAGTTTCCCGCAGCTCTATGACGAAGGGGGTGCCCAGGGCCGTTTGATCAATACGCTGCTGGATGAACTGGCAGCCGCCCCTATCGAAGCCTTGCATTTGCCCATGCCCAAGGACCCTAGACTGCGTCGCCTGGCCGATAGTTTGTTGGCCGAACCGGCGGACAAAGCCACCCTCGGCCAATGGGCGGTGCGCATCGGCATGAGCGAACGCAGCATGACGCGCCTGCTGCTGGAGGAACTGGGGCTGAGCTTTGGCCGCTGGCGCCGGCAGTTGCATGTGATCCTATCGTTGCAGCGCCTCGCCAAAGGCCAGAGCGTGCAAACGGTGGCGTTGGAGCTCGGCTATGAGAACGCCAGCGGCTTTATCACCATGTTCCGCAAGGCGGTGGGCCAGCCGCCGGCGCGTTACCTGGCAGACCGCGCCGGAGCATTCAGCGCGATGCCCCAGGCCATTGCGCTGAAAGAAGCTGAGCCTGAATGACTACCAGCTACCGCCCAACCCCAGCAGGCCTAGTATCTGGCGCCGCAGGTCAACCAGATAAGGATCATCCCGGTGCCGCGGATACGGCCGATCGATGCTCAATTGCGCCTGGATTTTTGCCGGACGGTCGCTGAACACAATCACCCGGTTGGCCAGCAGCAGGGCTTCTTCCACGTCATGGGTCACCAGCAACGCCGTGTAGCCCTGGCGCTGCCACAGGTCGATCAGCTCTTTTTGCATGGTGATGCGGGTCAAGGAGTCGAGCTTGCCTAAGGGCTCATCGAGGATCAGCAGGCGCGGTTGATTGACCAGTGCGCGGGCCAGAGCCACCCGCTGCGCCATGCCACCGGACAGTTGCCGAGGATAGGCACGGGCGAACTGACTCAGGCCGACTTTTTCCAGGGTTTCATCGACCTTGGCCGAATGGGTCTTGAGCAGACCCTGGGCTTCCAGGCCGACCGCCACGTTGTCCCACACGCGGCGCCACGGGTAAAGCGTCGGGTCCTGGAACACCACCACGCGGCTCGGGTCCGGGCCGGTGATGGCTTCACCATCCGCCAGCAAGCGGCCGGAATCCGCAGGTTCCAGGCCGGCCACCAAACGCAGCAAGGTGGATTTGCCGCAACCCGACGGTCCGAGCAAGGCCACGAACTCTCCCGACGCTACCTCCAGAGATACCCGCTCCAACACCGGCAGGTGCTGCCCGTCCAGGGCAAAGCCATGGCTGAGGTTTTCGATGCGCAGCGCCAAGCCTTCCGACGCCGATACTGCGTGTGCCAGGGCTACCATTTCATTGATCCTTTCTGCCAAGCCAGCAACCGATCACGCACCAGGAACAACCCGGTGATCAACCCCGAACAGGCGAGTGCCATGATCAGCAATGCGGCGTACATATTCGCGTAGGCGGCCCACCCTTGGGCCCATTGCAGGTACCAGCCGATGCCGGATTTGACGCCCATCATCTCCGCCACCACCAGGGTCGAAAATGAAGCGCCCAGGCCCATGAACAGGCCAACGAACACGTGAGGCAAAGCCGCGGGAATCGCCACTTTGAAAACCAGGAAGCCCTGCTTGGCGCCCAAGGTGCGGGCCACGTCGTAATAGGCTTGATCCACGCTCGACACGCCGGACCAAGTCAGTACCGTGACCGGGAACCACGTGGCCAGGGCGATCAGAAACACGCTGGCGCTCCAACTGCTCGGAAACAGGAAAAAACACAGCGGCAACAACGCCGTTGACGGCACCGGGCCAAGGATGCGCAGCACCGGGTGCAACCAGTAGCCGATGCGCGTGGACCAACCGATGGCCACCCCGGCAATAAACCCGGTGATCGCGCCCAGGGCCACGCCCGAGCCGAGCAGCAACGCCGAATGCAGCAGGCTGTCGGCCAGTCGCGGATAGTCTTCGAGATACACCGCCAGCAAGGCCTGGGGCGGCGCAAAAAACGGCACCGGCAACAGCGCCAGCTTGGCGGTGGCCAACTCCCAGATACCCAGTAGCACCGGCAAGGCGATCAACCAAGGGCCGGCATTACGCAAGCGCAGGCCTAGCCCTGGCAGCTTGCGCCCCAGCAGGCTCAGCACGATGAACAGCGCCGCCACAGCCACACACAGGTTGGCCAAGCCTTGGGTCATCGGCCAGTTGCGTGTCGCGTTGGGCCAGTAGCTGATCAACAGCGCAACGGCGGCCCAGGCCCCGACCACCGCCACGCCCTGCCACCAGACTTTGAACGCCAGGGAGGGGTTCAGGGTTGTTGCATCAGCTGAAGACATCGGCGGTGATCTCCTTGGCAAACTCCAACGGGTCGGTGCTCTTGCTGATCACCTCGACGGTTTTCAGGTCGGTAATGTAGGTGAGGATTTCCTGGGTCAGCGCCGCGCCCACCGCGTGGTGACCGTGGGTGTGGTCGTGGAGGATCGCCTGCACTTCCTCCACCGAGGTGTTCAGCGCATGGGCCTGGAAGCCTTTGGCGACTTCTTCCGGATGTTGCACCGAATAGTCGTGAGCTTCGAGGATCGCCTGGGTCAGTGCCGCGACCACGCGCTTTTCTTCACGCACCAGCTTGCCGGTGACACCGACCACGCAGCAGCTGAGGTTGGCGTACTCCTCCACCAGGTTGGTGGACAGCTCCTTCGCCACGCCAGACTTGATCAGGCGGTACATGAAGGGGTCGCTACCGCTCACCGCCTGCACTTCGCCGCGCTCAAGCGCAGTGCCGAGTAGGTCGGCTGGAAACAGACGCCATTCCACGTCACGTACCGGGTCGACACCGTGTTTTTTCAGCAGGATCGAGAAGAAATTGCGGTCCGGGCTGGCCATGTCGGTCACGCCAATGGCCTTGCCCTTGAGGTCTTCGAGTTTGGTCACGCCGCCATTCACCGCACTGAGCAAGCGCAGGCAGCCACCGTGGGTGCCGGCGGTGAGTTTCACGTCAAAACCCTGTTCCAGTGCCTTGAGCCAACGCAGCGCCATGCCCACGCCGGCATCGGCCTTGCCGGTGGCAATCGCTTCCAACAGCACTTCGGTGGAGTTGCCGAAGTTGACCAGTTCCACGTCCAGGTTGTGCTTGGTGAAAAAGCCCTGGCCGTGGGCGATCACCACCGGGGCCAGGCACACGGCGTTCAGGTTGACGGCGAGTTTCAACTTGCGCGGTGCGTCGAGGCGGATGAACTCACCGGTGCCGGCAGGTTCCTGGGCGACATTATGGCCGGCATGCGCGTCGGCAGCGAAGCCGAGGCGCGGCAGCGACAGGCTGGCCAGGGTGATACCGGCCAGGCCAAGCAGGCGACGACGGGTTAAATAATCGAAATCAGTCATGCAAAGTGTCCCTTCTAAATTGATAGATTTGCGGATATGACATGTGGGCGTTCAGCGTGTGAGATCAGCGAGGCCCAGGTGCTCGCGCAGCGTCGTCCCCTCATACGCCGTGCGGAACAACCCCTTGCGCTGCAAATGCGGAATCACACTCTCCACAAACTCCGTGAACGAGCCCGGCAGATACCCCGGCGAAATCACAAACCCATCGCAACCGCCCTGCTCGAACAGCTCGGCCAACTGGTCGGCGATTTGTGCGCCGGTGCCCACCAACTGGGGCACACGCACGCTACTGGCGAAGATGCGGCCGAGTTGTTCGAGGGTGGTTTCCGGGCCTTGCATCAATAGCTTTTCAGCGGCCGCCCGAGGGATCTGGGGCGACTGAGCGATCTCGGCCAGCGTCGCCGACAGCGGGAATGGCGACAGGTCGACATTCAGCTGCGAAGCCAAGGTCACCAACCCCAACTCCGGACGTGCCAGCGCGTTGTGCTTGTCGCGCTTGGCGCGGGCCTCGGCTTCGCTGCCACCAATAAACGGCATCACCGCCGTGAGCACTTTGCAGCTGTCAGCGGCACGGCCTTGTTGCACGACCTGGGCACGTACGTCATCACGAAACGCGCGCATCGCCGCCAAGTGCGGGTGAATGGTGAAAATGGCCTCGGCCCAACGCGCACCAAAACGCCGGCCACGCCCCGAAGAACCGGCCTGGATCAGCACCGGCCGGCCCTGGGGCGTGCGCGGAATATTCAGCGGGCCTTCAACCTTGAACCACTCGCCCTGATGCTGCACCGAACGGATCAGCTCAGGGTCAGCCAGCACCCCGCTTTCGCGATCCAGCTTCAGCGCGTCCTTGCCCCAGCTGTTCCAGAGCTTCAGCGCGACTTCGACAAACTCGTCGGCGCGGTCGTAGCGCAGGTCGTGTTCCAGGTGCTTGTCCTTGCCGAACAGGCGCCCTTCGCTGTCGTTCATCGAGGTGACGATATTCCACGCTGCACGGCCCTTGGACAGGTGGTCGAGGGTCGCGAATTCACGGGCAATGTGCGCCGGCTCGTAATAGGTGGTGGAGCGGGTGGCGCCCAGGCCCAGCTTGGTGGTCTTGCCCACCAGGTAAGAGAGGATCGGCAACGGGTCCAGGCGCGTGGCGTCCTGGGCGCCGTAGCGCAAGGCGAACTCGCGGGAGCCGCCCATATGGTCACCCACCGCGAGGCGATCGGCGAAGAACAGGAAGTCGAACAGCCCCTCCTCCACCACCTTGGCTACCCGTGCGTAATACTCGGGGTCGAGGTAATTGCCGACGGTTTCCGGGTGGCGCCACACCGCATGGCTGTGCACCACCGGCCCACTCAACAGGAACGCGGATAAATGGATTTGGCGGCTCATGGTTTGGGTGTCCACACGGTGATTGCGCTGACCTTCAACGCCTTGGGAATCAGCTTGGCGGCGTAGTAGGTGTCGGCGATGCGTTGTTGTTCGGCGAGGTGTTCAACCTTCACGGGAATGATGTCGTAGCTGCGGCGACTGTTCGCGCGCTCCACCGTGGCAGGGGCGATATTGCCCCACAGTGGGCCAAGTATTTCGGCGGCTTCCTTGGGATGGGCCTTCACCCATTGGCCGGTCTCGCGCAGGGTGTCGAAGGTCACCTGCAACACGTCCGGGTGGGCGTTGGCGAACTGAGTGGTGGCCAGGTAGAAGCGGTTGTAGTCGGCCAAGCCGTCCTTGCCATCGGCGATCACACGCACATGATGATCGAGTTGCTGGGTGGCGAGAAACGGGTCCCAGATCACCCAGGCGTCCACGCTGCCATTGGCGAAGGCGGCGCCGCCATCCGGCGCTTCCAGGTAACGCGGGGTGATATCGCTTAGCGTCAGCCCGGCTTTTTTTAGCGCAGAGATCAGCAGGAAGTTGCTGCCCGAGCCTTTGGATACGGCGACGGTCTTGCCCTTGAGGTCGGCGATGCTGTGGATCGGTGATTTTTCCTGGACGATGATCGCCTGGGCACTCGGCGATGAGTTTTCCTGGGCGTAGTAGGTCAACGGCGCGTCCGCGGCCTGGGTAAACAGGGCAAAGGCGTCGGCCACATCGGCGTGCAGATCGACACTGCCAGCGTTGAGCGAGCTGAGCAGGCCGGTGCTGAACTCATGCCAGTTAACTGTGAAACCCAGCGGCTTGAGGCGCTGTTCCAACTGGCCATTTTGCTTGAGCAGGATCCACAAGGTGGACGAACGCTGGTAGCTGATATCCAGGCTTTGCTCGGCATGGGCCGCCGCAGCGGCGAACAGCAAACTGGCGGCAACAATAAGTTTCTTGAACGTCATGGAAGACCTTGGCGTGGGAGAAATGAAAAGAGCTGCATATGCCAAAAACCCGCGCAAGGCCTGGCAGTAGAGTTAATTCGATTATATTAATGACGAGAAATTATGAAAGAACCCTATAATTCTATGGTTATGCCCAATTCGTCGGAACCTGGAAAAAGCGCCCTAAGCTAAGATCGAAAGAGTATTTAGCGAATAGTTTTTAGAACCTTAAGCTCAAATCTATTTCGTTAGAGATCGAGCACACCATGTCCATACGTCGTCCCCTCGCCGCAGTAATCGGGTTGCTGGCTTTTTCCATCGGCATAAGCGCCGAGGCCCAGGCTATCGTGGGGCGCGTTGAAGGTGGTGTATGACGCTTTGGAAAAAGCGGGCAAGTGGGTGAAAACCAACCCGCAGGACGCGGCTAAAGTGCTCGGCCCGTTGTGGGGCAATCTGGATGTCGCCACGGTTGAAGCGGCGAATGCACACCGCAGTTATCAGGTGCAGCCGGTGACGATCGATCAGTTGGGTGAACAGCAGAAGATTGCCGATGCATTCTTCAAGGCGGGGTTGTTGCCCAAGGCGGTGGATGCGAAGGATGTGCAGACCTGGAAGCCTTAAGCGAATAACAGGCACAACTCGATCAATTGTGGGAGCTGGCTTGCCTGCGATGGCGGTGGGTCAGCAATGAAAATATTGGCTGAAAAACCGCTATCGCAGCGGTGCGACGATTCGACAAGCCAGCTCCCACACTTTTAGGCTGCATAAATAGTTAGAGAAGAGTACGGCTCAAGGCCTTTTTCCACTCGCCATAACGCCCCGCCATCGCCGGATCTTCCTGCGGCTCAAACCGCTCCCGCTGGCGCTCCAACGCGCCCAGCGCTTCATCGCTCGCCCACACTCCCGACGCCCTGCCCGCCAGGTGCGCCGCGCCCAATGCCGACACCTCCGGTGACAGGCTGCGCACCACCGGGCGTTGCAGCAGGTTGGCCAGGAACTGCATCAGCCAGCGGTTGCGCGTCGCGCCGCCATCCACCCACAACGCCTTCAACGGGCTGCCGATGTCCTGCTGCATCGCTTCGAACACATCACGGATCTGATAACCGATGGATTCCAGTGAAGCACGCAGGATGTGTGCGCCGGACGTGGCTTCGGTCAGCCCGCAGATCAACCCGCGTGCGTCAGCTTTCCAATGTGGCGCGCCCAGCCCGGACAGCGCCGGCACGAAATACACGCCGCCGTTGTCGGGCAGTTGCGCGGCCTGCTCCGTCAAGGCGTCCAGGGATTCCCCGGCCACCAGCCGCGAAGCCCACTGCACGGCGGCACCGGTGTGGACGATATTGCCTTCCATGCCGAAGGTCGGTGTGCCGCCGTCGTGCCAGGCCAGTGTGGTCGAAAGGCCGTGAGTGGAGGCAATCGGGCCGCTCATGGGCGTCATCAAGGATGAGCCGGTGCCAAGCGTGGCTTTCACCAGGCCGGGCGCAAAACCACCCTGCCCGTAGAGTGCGGCGTGTGAGTCGCCGATCATCGACATCACCGGGATGCCGGCGGGCAAGCCGCCCACCGCGACGGTTTCGGCGAAGAAGCCGGCGCTGGGCCGAATCGGCGCCAGTGCCGCCAGCGGGATGGCGAACAGCGCTAACAGCTCTGGGTCCCAGGCGCAGGTGTGCAGGTTGAACAATTGCGTGCGCGCGGCGTTGGAATAGTCGGTGGCAAATACCTGGCCGCCGCTGAGTTTCCACAGCAGCCAACTGTCGACCGTGCCCAGGCAGATATCACCCGCAGCGGCGCGGGCATGGCCATTTTCCAGGTGGTCGAGAATCCAGCGAAACTTGCCGGCGGAAAACATCGGGTCGAGGGCCAAACCGGTTTTTTCCAGAACGAGCGCCTCATGACCTTGCGCGTGCAGCCGGGCACATAACGCCGTGGAGCGCCGGCACTGCCAACTGATGCACGGCGAGAGTGCTTCACCGGTATGTCGATCCCAGGCCACCACCGATTCACGCTGGTTGCTGATGGCCAATGCAGTGACTGGCCGATCCACCTGAGCCAGGCATTCTTCAATGGCGGCCAGGGTGCTGTGCCAGATCAACAGCGGATCCTGCTCAGAAAAACCCGGCTGTGGATGAATGATGCTCAATGGCCGAGAGCCGCGTGCTATCACCTGCCCGAGCTCGTTGACCAGCACCGCCTTGGCGTTGCTGGTGCCTTCATCTATCGCCAGGATCAGCGGCGTAGGATTATTCATGACGTTCACCGCAACCGAGTGGCAGCCGCCACAATCCCAGCCACGTCGATGTTATGCAAGGCGCGCGTCGGTTCCCGGGCGCCCGCGGCGGCGTATTCGCCATCGCCGATGCCCAGGCGAGTCAGCGCAATGCCCAGGCCGGCCTCGGCGAGTACTTCGGCGACCAGGCTGCCGACACCGCCATTGATGTTGTGTTCTTCGACAGTGATCACCGCGCGCGTGCCACGCAACGCGCTCAACAGCACATCACGCTGCAAGGGGCGGATCGACGACAGGTTGATCACCTGCGCCTCAATGCCCTGCTCCGCCAGCAACGCCGCCGCGTCGACCGCTTCGTGCACCACCGACCCCAAGGCGACGATGCTGAGGTCTGCACCCTGGCGCAGGATATCCACGTGCCCGGGTTTGAATTGGTAATCGGCGCCATGAACGTCGGGCAAGGCCTTGCCGTCGAGACGGATGTACACCGGCCCCTCATACCGCAGCGCGTAATCGACAATCTGCCGGCACTCGACGGCATCGGCAGGGGCAAAGATCTGCACATTGCCAAAGCCACGCATTACCGAAATATCGTCGAGGCTGTGGTGGGTACTGGCTAACGGGCCATAGCTGGTGCCGGCATTCAGACCGAACATCTTCACATTGGCCTGGTTGTAGCAGACGTCCACTTTGATCTGTTCATTGGCCCGCGAAATCAGGAACGGCGCCGCATTGCAGGTGGCGGCGATCTTACCGCCCAATGCCAGCCCCGCCGCAACGCTGACCAGCGACTGCTCGGCGATGCCAACGTTGATCAGGCGGTCGGGAAAACGCTGCGCAAACGGCCCGATCTTGGCCGTGGAGGTGGAGTCGCTGACCACCGGCACCACGTCGAGCCCGGCATCGACGGCGGCAATAAAGGCGTCCACCATGACGCTCGCCAAATGTTCACTCGCCATGATTCAACTCCTCCAGTGCTGCGTTGATTTCGTCACCCTTGGGCACGCGGTGGTGCCATTCGGGGCGGGCTTCGATAAACGACACGCCCTTGCCTTTGATGGTATGGGCGATCAGCACCTGGGGCGCGCCGGTCTTGGTCTGCATGGTTTCGAGGGCTGCGATCAACTGGCCCACATCGTTGCCGTCGCATTCGCTGACGCTGAAGCCAAAGGCGGCCCATTTCACGTCCAGCGGGTCCAGCGGCATGATGTCGGCCGTCAACCCCGCCAGCTGCAGCTTGTTTTTGTCGACGATCACAAACAGGTTATCCAGGCCGTACTTGGCCGCTGCCATCGCGGCTTCCCAGTTGGAGCCTTCGGCCAGTTCGCCGTCGCCGGTGAGTACGTAGATGCGCTTTTTACTGCCGGACATCTTCGCCGCCAACGCCAGCCCCACCGCCACCGGCAGACCGTGGCCGAGGGCGCCGGTATTCAGTTCGATGCCAGGGGTTTTCTGGCGTACCGGGTGGCCGGGCAAGTGGGAATTGAAGTGTTGGTAGGTGGGCAACCACTCGGTGGGGATGTAGCCCGCCTGCGCCAGGCAGCAATACAAACCGCCGACGCCGTGGCCCTTGCTCTGGATGTAGATATCCCGCTCCGGGTCTTCGGTGCGCTCCGGGCCGGTATTGAGAATGCGGAAATACAGGGTGGCGAGGATGTCGGTTTCCGACAGGTCCGCCCCGGTGTGGCCGCCGGCCGGAGAGTCGGCATTCAGGCGGATCACATGGCGCCGGATCAGGCGGGCCTGTTCTTTGATCTGGTGGGCGTCGTACTGGAAGGCATTCATGCAGCGGCTCCTGTGGGCTGACCACGCGAGTTGAAAGTGCCAAAAGCTGTGTTTGAATATTTATTCAGCAGTGACAATATATTTATATTTAGACGCCGAACGCCCGGCAGGTCAAGTGAGCGAACAGTGGAAAAATGAAATAAAACTCGAAAAGACCCCTCGGACAAACGGCCAAAATCCCACGCGCACCACTCTATCCCGTGGCTTTGCGCCCGGTGAAAGCAGCGTTCTAGAGACATACCTGAAAAATTAAGCGCTTGACTTTGACACGGTGGCACTGGAATCTGAATTAACAGTCAGGCACGCATAAATATTCAAGCCGCCTGAAAGCACTCCAAAAAAAATAAATCAGGAGAACACTGTGGACGCCAAAGCTATTGTCCAGCACCCGGCCGAACTCAAGCCGCCCCACCGCCCACGGCTGGTGAAACTGCTCCCCAGCAACATCGGCGGCCCGCTGATCGGCCTGGTGCTGCTGGTGCTGGTCTTCTCCTTCAGTTCGGAATTCTTCTTCTCTTTACGCAATGGCCTGAACATCCTTGATCAGGTCACGGTGCTGGGCATCCTGGCGATTGGCATGACCGCCGTGATCGTGATCGGCGGCATCGACCTGTCGGTAGGGTCGGTGCTGGCCTTCTCAATGATGATGCTCGGCTGGCTCTATCAGGATCAGGCCGTGCCGCTGGGCTTTGCGATTCCGATCTCGATCGCCACCGGCATGCTCGCCGGGCTGGTGTCGGGCGCGCTGATTACCTATGCCAAGTTGCCGCCATTCATTGCCACGCTGACCATGATGTCGGTGGCCCGTGGCCTGGCGAATATCCTCACCGAAGGCCGGCAGATTGTCGGCTACCCGGAGTGGTTTACCAATCTGGCCACGGTGCGGCATTTCGGTTTTCTCTCGGCGACGGTCGGGTTTTTCCTGGTGATGCTGGTAGTGGCCTGGGTGTTCCTGCGCTTTCGTGCCGGTGGCCGCAACCTGTACGCCATGGGCGGCAGCCCGGAAGTTGCGCGGCTGTCGGGTATCAAGGTGCGCGCGATTACGTTGTGGGTGTACGCCATCAGTGGCGCCCTCGCCGGTATCGCCGCCGTGACCTTGGCTGCGCGCCTCGATTCTTCCCAACCCAGCGCCGGCCTGAGCCTGGAACTGGACGCCATCGCCGCCGTGGTGATTGGCGGCGCCAGCCTTAACGGTGGCGTCGGCAGCATCGGCGGCACCCTGGTGGGCGTGCTGATCATTGGCGTGCTGCGCAATGGCCTCAACCTGCTGGGCGTCTCGCCCTTTATCCAACAAGTGGTGATCGGCGTGGTGATCGCCCTCGCCGTGACCATCGACACCCTGCGACGCCGCTCCAGCACTGCCCGTTAAAACCTGTTCGACAGTTGACACCCTCCAACAATAAAACCAGGAGTCACCGACATGTTCAGCCCCAAGAAACTGCTGTTGGCCACCGCTCTCGCTGCCGCCACCCTTTCCGCTGCCGGCACCACCTGGGCCAAGGACCTGACCATCGGCCTCGCCGTGGCCAACCTGCAGGCCGACTTCTTCAACCAGATCAAGCAATCGGTGGAAGCCGAGGGCAAGGCCAAGGGGATCAAGGTGATCACCGTGGACGCCCAGGGCAACTCGTCTACCCAGGTCAGCCAGATTGAAGACCTGATCACCCGCCAGATCGACGTGCTGATCTACATCCCTGCCGGTGCGACCGCCGCCGGTGTGCCAGTCAAAGCCGCCAAGGCCGCCGGCATCCCGGTGATCGCCGTCGACCGCAACGCCCCTGACGCGCCGGGCGATACCTTTATCGCCAGCGACAGCGTGGCAGGTGCCAAGACGCTGGCCGAATACGTCGGCAAGATCACCGACGGCAAGGGCCGCATCGCGATCCTGCAAGGCCAGCTCGGCACCACGCCTGAAAACGATAGAGCCAAAGGCTTCGAAGAAGGCTTGAAAGCCTTCCCGGACCTCAAAGTCGTCGCCCAGCAACCCGCCGAATGGGCCCAGGACAAAGGCTTCGCCGTCGCCCAGGACTTGCTCCAGCGTGACCCGAACATCACCGTGTTTTTCGGCCGTGCCGATGCCATGGCGTTGGGCGCTGCACAGGCAGTGAAAGTCGGCAACCTGGATCACAAGGTCGTGGTGGTTGGTTTTGACGGTGACGTCGCCGGGCTCAAGGCGGTGCAAAGCGGTGTGCTGAACGCGACTATGACCCAGCAGACGCAGAAGATGGGCCGCCTGGCGGTGGCGTCGGCGATTGACCTGAAGGCCGGCAAAGACGTGCCCAAGGAACAACTGCTGCCCACCGTGCTGACCACCAAAGACAACGTCGCGCCGTTCCTGCAACAGCACCCGTAAACCTTGGAGGTCGTCATGCGAGCAGCAGCTCTGGATAACACCGCCGAAGCGGTGTTGTGCCTGCGCAATATCAGCAAGGCCTACGGGCCGGTGCAGGTCCTGTCGCAGGTCAACGTGGACATTCGCCCCGGCGAAGTATTGGCCCTGCTCGGCGAGAACGGCGCGGGTAAATCCACCCTGTCGTCGATCATCGCCGGGCTTGTGCAGCCCGAAGCCGGCGGCAGCATGACCTGGCTCGGCGCGCCTTACGCACCGGGTTCGCCGGGGGCCGCGCTGAGCGCCGGGATCGGCCTGATCCATCAGGAAATCCGCCTGCTGCCGCAATTGTCGATCGCCGAAAACATCTTCGTCGGCCGCCTGCCCATGCGTTATGGGAAGGTGGACCGCGAATACATGGAAGCCCAGGCGCAGATCCAACTGGAACGCCTGGGGCTCAAGGTGCCGGCGTCGCGCAAGGTCGAAGGCCTGAGCGTGGCGGCGCAGCAACTGGTGGAAATCGCCAAGGCGCTGACCCTCAAGGCGAGCCTGTTGATTCTCGATGAACCCACCGCGGCGTTGGGTGGGGAAGAGACCGAGCTGCTGTTCAAACAGGTGGAACGGCTCAAGGCCGAGGGTGTGTCATTTATCTATATCAGCCATCGCCTCGAAGAAATCGCGCGTATTGCCGACCGTGTGCTGGTACTGCGCGACGGTCGCCAGATTGCCTTGCACGCCACGGCCCAGGTGCCGGTGCGTGAGCTGGTCGAGCAAATGGTCGGACGCAGCCTGGAGCGCATTTTCCCCGCGCTGCAACCGCCGCAGGACCAGGTGATGTTGCAGGTCAAGGAGTTGAGCTGCCGTGAATTCGCCCTGCACGGCATCGATTTCAGCGTGCGCGCCGGTGAGGTATTCGGCATTGCCGGCGTGGTCGGCGCCGGGCGGACCGAACTGGTGCGCACCATTGCCGGCGCGGCCCAGGACATTCAGGGGCTTATGGTGCTGGATGGCGAGGTGCGTCAGTTGCGCTCGCCGTTCGAAGCCATCCAGGCCGGCGTGGTGCTGGTGCCCGAGGACCGCAAGCAGCAAGGCGTGGTGGTGGAACATCGCATCGAAGACAACCTGATCTATGGCAACACCGACCTGCTGGATAAACGCGGCTGGGTGTTCCCTGCCCCGCTGCGCGAATTCGCGCGTACGGCGGTGGCTCGACTCGGCGTGAAAGGCGCGCCGCAGTCGCGGATTTCCAGCCTGTCCGGCGGTAACCAGCAGAAAGTGATCATTGCCAAATGGCTGGCGCGTAATCCCAAGGTGTTCATTCTGGACGAGCCGACTCGAGGCATCGACGTGGGTGCGCGGGCGGCGATTTATGAGGTGATTGCAGACCTGGCGGCCAAGGGCATGGCGGTGATAGTGGTCAGTTCGGACCTGGATGAGGTGCTGGGATTGTCCCATCGGGTGATGGTGATGAGCCGGGGACGGCAGATGGGGATTCTGGAGCGTGGTGAAGCCACACCGGTGTCAGTGATGGAAATGGCCACCGCGTGAGCAAAGACAACACACATCAACTGTGGGAGCTGGCTTGCCTGCGATGGCGGTGTACAGCCACCGAAGATGTGACTGAACGACCGCTATCGCAGGCAAGCCAGCTCCCACAGGGGTCCCACTGTGATTTCAACAATGGAGTATTTCATGCAGCTTTTTAGTCTTCAGGGCCAAGTCGCCTTTGTAACTGGCGCCGGCAGTGGCATCGGCCAAGCCATCGCCGTCGGCCTCGCCGAAGCCGGCGCCGATGTAGCCTGCTTCGATCTACCCGGCAGCCCGGGTATCGCCAGCACCGTCGAACGCATCCAAGCCCTCGGCCGTCGCGCCCTGGCCCTCAGCGGCACGGTCACCGAACGTGCCGCCCTGGATGCGGCCGTCGCCCGCACCGAAAGCGAACTCGGCGAACTCAGCGTCGCCGTCAACTGTGCCGGCATCGCCAACGCCCAGGCTGCCGAAGACCTGGAACTGCAACGCTGGCAAACCACCCTCGACATCAACCTCACCGGCATCTTCCTCAGTTGCCAGGCCCAGGCCGCGGTGATGTTGCCGCGTGGCAAAGGCGCCATCGTCAATATCGCCTCCATGTCCGGTAGCATCGTCAACCGTGGCCTGTTGCAGGCGCACTACAACACCTCCAAGGCTGGGGTGATCCACCTGAGCAAAAGCCTGGCGATGGAATGGGCCGACAAGGGCTTGCGCGTGAACTGCATCAGCCCCGGCTACACCGCCACGCCGATGAACTCGCGGCCGGAAGTGGCCGACCAGGTGAAGATATTTGAACAGACCACGCCCATGGGCCGCATGGCCAGCGTGGAAGAAATGGTTGGCCCGGCGATCTTCCTGGTCAGCCAGGCGTCATCTTTCTGCACCGGTGTCGACCTGTTGGTCGATGGCGGCTTTGTGTGCTGGTAGGAGTTCATCATGTCGCAACGATTCAGCGGTAAAACCATCGTCATCACCGGCGCCTGCCGTGGCATCGGCGCCGGCATTGCCGAGCGCTTCGCCCAAGAGGGCGCCAACCTGGTACTGGCCTCCAACGATCTGGAACGCGTGACCTTTACCGCTAACCAGCTCGCCCAGGAATACAACGTGGACACCCTGGCCCTGGGCATCGACGTCACAGACGAAAGCGACATCGAAAAGCTCTACCGCGAAGGCCATGCCCGCTTTGGCAGCATCGACGTGTCGGTGCAGAACGCCGGCATCATCACCATCGACCACTACGACACCATGCCCCGCGCCGACTTCGACAAGGTGCTACAGGTCAACACTACCGGCGTGTGGCTGGGGTGCCGGGAAGCGGCCAAGTACATGGTCAAACAAGGCAGCGGACGGCTGATCAACACGTCATCCGGCCAGGGCCGCCAGGGGTTTATCTACACGCCGCACTACGCCGCGAGCAAAATGGGCGTGATCGGCATCACCCAGAGCCTGGCGCTGGAGTTGGCGCGGCACAACATCACGGTGAATGCGTTCTGCCCCGGCATCATCGAAAGCGAGATGTGGGACTACAACGACCGCGTCTGGGGCGAGATTCTCAGCACCGACGAAAAGCGCTACGGCAAGGGGGAGTTGATGGCCGAATGGGTCAAGAACATCCCATTGCGCCGCGCCGGCAAACCCTCGGATGTCGCGGGGTTGGTGGCGTTCCTGGCGTCCGATGACGCGGCTTACCTGACCGGCCAGGCGATCAATATCGACGGCGGCCTGATCATGTCGTAAGGGTTTGGTATCCTCACCCGCATTGATGTCATCACTGAGGCCTTCATGAGCCAGATCGAAGAACAGCGCCTGATCACCAAGATCGCGAGCCTCTATTACGAAGAAGGGCTCAAGCAATCCGAGATTTCCGCACAGTTGGACTTGTCGCAGTCCTTTATCAGCCGCGCCCTGCGTCGGGCGCTGCAGGAAGGCGTGGTGAAGATCAGCGTGATGCGCCTGCAGGGCCTTCACCTGGAGCTGGAAACCCAATTGCAGCGCCGCTACGGCGTGCGCCAGGTGATCGTGGTGGAAGCCACCGAGCCCGGTAACGATGAAAGCATCAAGCAGGCCATCGGTTCAGCGGCCGCGCATTACCTGGAAACCAGCCTGTCGCCCCAGGACCATATCGGTATTTCGTCGTGGAGCAGCACCATTCGCGCCATGGTTGGCCACTTGCATGCGCAGCCGGGCAAACAGGCAGCCCAGGAAGTGGTACAACTGTTGGGCGGCGTCGGCCATAAGGGCGCGTTTGAAGCCACCCTGCTCACCCAGCGCCTGGCCACCCTGCTCAACTGCCCGGCGTTTTTGCTGCCGTCGCAAAGCATCGAGCAATCAGTGCAAAGCAAGCAGCGCATCATGCAGATGGAAGAGGTCAAGGAGGTGCTGCAACGCTTTGACAGCATCACCCTGGCGATTGTCGGCATCGGCGACCTGGAACCGTCGCAACTGCTGCGCAACAGCGGTAACTACTACACCGAAGACATGCTGCGCCTGCTGGCCGAGCGCGGTGCCGTAGGTGATATCTGCCTGCGCTACTTCGATGCCCAGGGCAAGCCGGTACTGGAGGAAGACGAAGAATTCGTAGTGTCGGTGGCCCTGCCCAAATTGCGCTCGATCCACCGCGTGCTCGGCCTGGCCGGCGGGTTGAACAAGGTCCAGGCGATTCGCGGCGCGCTCGAGGGCGGCTACCTGGACATCCTGATCACCGACCTGGATACCGCACAGGCCTTGAATCACTAAACTCATTAGGGAGATCGACCGCTCATGACATCCAAGCTCGAACAACTCAAGCAGTTCACCACGGTGGTCTGCGACACGGGCGACCTTGAGGCTATCAGCCGTCTGAAACCGGTCGACGCCACCACCAACCCGTCGCTGCTGCTCAAAGCCTCGGCTATCGCACACTACGGCGACATCCTGCGTCACTCGGTCGACCTGTCCAAGGGTGACCTGGGCCTGGCCTGCGACCAGTTTTCGGTGGCAGTAGGCTGCGGCATCCTCAAGGCCATTCCAGGTCGCATCTCGACCGAAGTCGACGCGCGCCTGTCGTTTGACGAAGACGCGCTGTGGGCCAAGGCCAACCAGCTCATCGAGCTGTATGACAAAGCCGGTGTTGGCCGCGACCGTGTACTGATCAAACTGGCTTCTACCTGGGAAGGCATTCGCACCGCCGAGCGCTTGGAAAAAGCCGGTATCCAGACCAACCTCACGTTGTTGTTCTCGTTTGCCCAGGCGGCAGCGTGCGCCGATGCCGGGGTGTTCCTGATTTCACCTTTCGTCGGCCGCATATACGACTGGTACCGCAAGAGCACGGGCCTGGACTACACCGGCGCTGAAGACCCGGGCGTGCAGTCGGTGACGCGGATCTACAACTACTACAAGGCCAACAGCATCAAGACTGTGGTCATGGGCGCCAGCTTTCGTACCCTCAGCCAGATAGAGGAATTGGCCGGGTGCGATCGCCTGACCATCAGCCCCGAATTGCTGCAAAAACTTGATGAAGACCACGGCCCGCTGGAGCGCAAGTTGGTACCGGGGGCGACGGGCGAGCCGCGCCAGACCATCGACGAGGCGCAATTTCGCTGGGATTCCAACGAAGATGCGATGGCTACCGAGAAGCTGGCCGAAGGCATTCGCCAGTTTGCGCGGGATCAGGAAAAGCTTGAGGCGGTATTGGCTGCGCTGTGATGACGCTGGCTACTTTCGGTCCTGTGGCGACCTGGGAGTCGCCCGAACCCTATCAGGTGTAAATCGATCAAAATGTGGGAGCTGGCTTGCCTGCGATGGCGGTTTGTAGGGCGGCCATGTGTTGTGGTTGGAATGAGTACATATCCGTTATTTGGGTGATGGCTAATATAGGTTTCGCCCTTACGGCGAGTCACTTTGCAAAAGCGGCAAAGTAACCAAAGCGCTCTCGCCCCACCACTCGGCACCTCGCCTAGGCTCGGTGTGCCAGAACGAAGGCTTGAATCCGTGGGCCGCCGCGATGGGCCATCCTTGGCCCAGCGCGGCTAACCCGGCGTCCTGCCGGGTTACCCACGAATTCAAGCCTGCATTCGGCCTGCGTGGTTAACGGGGCGCTCGAGATCAACATCAAAAACAGATCAAAAGCCGAAGCCGAAGCCAAAGCAAACGCTGCTGAAAGCTAAGGCTGTACCAATTTTCTCAAACGTATAAGGCGTCAAGCCGGCTTCCGCTCGCCCAACGTGCGAGCTGCCAACGCTCCCAACACTCCGCCAACAATCGGCGCCACCCAGAATAACCACAGCTGCGCCATGTATTCGCCCCCAGCAAACAACGCCGGTCCGGTGCTGCGCGCCGGGTTCACCGACGTATTGGTCACCGGGATCAGCACCAGGTGAATCAAGGTCAGCGCCAAGCCAATGGCGATCGGCGCAAAGCCGGGCACAGCACCTGGTGCGGTCACGCGCATGATGATGAATACGAAGAAAAACGTGGCGATCAGTTCGGCCAGCAAAGCGGCCTTCATGTCGAAGAGGCCTGGGCTCAATGGGCCATACCCGTTGGCGGCAAAACCACCCACTGCGAAATCAGGCTGCCCGCTGGCAATCAGGTACAACGCCGCAGCGGCGACGATCGCTGCGCTGACCTGCGCCGCGATGTACGGCAGCACATCACCCGCAGGAATGCGGCGCCCTGCCCATAGGCCAATGGTCACCGCCGGGTTGAAATGCCCGCCGGAGATGCCGCCGACCGCGTAGGCCATGGTCAATACAGTGAGACCAAACGCCAGCGAAACGCCCACAAAGCCAATGCCCAAGCCGGGGAAGGCAGCCGCCAGAATGGCGCTGCCACAGCCGCCGAACGTCAGCCAGAAAGTGCCGATAAACTCGGCGGTCAAACGCTTTTGCACAGTGGACTCCATTGCTGCTCAAGTGCCGTCACCACAGGCCGTGGGCGGTCCTGGGCGACGGTAGCAATGGGTATCAAAATACTGTGTAAGACTTGTCTGGAGTTCTAGCCCCTGAACACGTTGCTTCTGAAGCACGCCGGCCCTTTGTATAAAACCCGCTTACAACTAACCAGCTGTTCCCCTTCCCTGACTGCACTAGCATTGCCGCCGACTAAGTCAATGGCGTACATTTGCTATGATTTTCATTGAAACTGCGGTTTTCACCCGGCGTGTAACGGAGCTCATGAATCACGACGCCTACCTGGGTTTGCAGGTAGCGTTGATGTTCAATCCGTGCGTTGGAGATGTGATCGAAGGAACGGGCGGCATCCGAAAGCTGCGTATTGCTTCAAAAGGTCACGGCAAACGAGGCGGCGCCAGAGTGATTTACTACCACTTTGTAACGGCTTCAAAAATTGCGTTATTAATGATCTATCCAAAAAACGAACAGCAAGACCTGACTAACGATGAACGCAAAGCACTGAAAGCCGTCATCGAACACTGGAGATAACCATGAGCAAATTCTTCGATGAGCTGATGGAAAGCGTGCAACAGATGGACGAAATCGTCCGAGGCGAGCGCAAGCCCTCTCGCGAATTCATTGTTGACGCGCTTCAAGTCAAACAAATCCGTAAGGCAACGGGCCTGACTCAAGCCAAATTCGCAGCCATCATCGATGTTCAAATCGGCACGCTACGTAATTGGGAACAGGGGCGACGCGAACCAACAGGGCCAGCAAAGGCGCTGTTGAGGGCCATTCACAATGACCCGGTCCATGTGTTGAATGCGTTGGCCCTTTAACCCAACGGTGGCTGGCGCGAGAGTTTGATTCAGGCTCCCGCCACACCCTGCCCAAACTTGCGAATCGCCAAGCAATACCCAATCAACGCCACCGCCGCCAGCAACCCGCCCGCCGCGCCGATCCAGGCGAAGCCGAACTGGCTGCCGACCCAGCTGCCCATCAGTGCGCCGCCGCCGATGCCGATGTTGTAGATGCCGGAGAACATCGCCATGGCCACGTCGGTGGCATCCGGTGCCAGCACCAGCACTTTGGACTGCATGGCAAGGCCAAAGCCCATGATCGCCATGCCCCAGAAAATGCTCAGCACCACCAGGTAGGATTCCGCGCCGCTCAACGGCAGCAGCAGCGCCAGGCACGCGGCCAGGATAAATACCGCGCCGACAACGAATACATGCGGGTTGAAGCGGTGCACCAGGCTGAACAGCAGAGAGCCGATGATGCCCGCGCCGCCGAATACCAGCAGGATCAGGGTCACCGCACTGCCGCTCATGCCGGCCACGCCTTCGACGAAGGGTTCGATGTAGCTGTAGGCGGTGAATTGCGCGGTGACGGTCATCGCGGTGAGCACATAAAGCGCCACCAGCGCCGGGCGCTTGAACAGCAGCGGCAGGCTGCGCAGGGAGCCGGAGTTCTGGCTCGGCAATAGCGGCAAGGTGCGCGCCAGCCAGAACACCAGTGCGGCAGCGAAGGCGCCGATCACCAGGAACGTGGTGCGCCAGCCCATGGCTTCGCCGAGCAGGCGACCCAGGGGAATGCCCAGGACCATGGCCAGGGACGTACCGGTAGCCAACAGGCCGAGGGCTTGCACCTGCTTGCCTTCCGGCGCCAAGCGAACGGCCAACGATGCGGTGATCGACCAGAACAAGGCATGGGACAAGGCAATGCCAATGCGACTGAGCATCAGGAGGCCGAAGCTGTTAGCGACGCTGGAAAGGATGTGGCTGACAATAAACATGCAGAACAGCACGATCAGCAGCTTGCGCCGTTCGATGTTGCGGGTCAGCAGCATCACCGGCAGGGAGGTCAGGGACACGATCCAGGCGTAGATCGTGAGCATCAGGCCGACGCTGGACACCGGCATGTCGAAGCTGGCGCCGATGGCACTGAGCAGCCCAACGGGCACGAATTCGGTGGTATTGAACACAAAGGCGGCCAACGCGAGGGCGATGACCGGTTGCCAATTGGTTTGGGGGGTTGCGGCTGAAATGCTCATTGAACGGCGCGGTACTCTGACGGTGATCGAGCGGCCACCCAGGACAAGCGCCGCCGCCGAGTATTCTATAGGTTTCTGGCCCCACTGTTGACGCGGATCGTCGCCTAAGGGGGTCAGGGCGACGTCAGGATGATCACGTAGTTACCCGACTGAATCGGCTTGCCGGCGCTGTCCACCAGCACATACCGCTGCTCGTAATAACGCCCGTTACCACTGTTCGCCACCCGATGCACATGGGCTGCATTGACACTGGCTACGCCATGTTGCACACATCCAGGCGCCTGTCACGCCTGGACTCGGCACAGCCGTTCGACGCCATGACCGTGCCCCTGTGCGCATTTGTCGCACATCCGGGCTCGACGACACTGCCCACGGTTTGCGCCGCGCCGCACGCCCCGCCCAGACGCACAACAGGCCGGTAAGCAGCGAAATACCTTTAGTGCTCATGCCGACACGCCTTACTGGGCTCTTACCACTAAGTTGTCTGGCCGGGCGTTTATTGAGCTTACTCGGCAAAGGCTGTGACGTAGATCAAGGATCCACCTGCCCCATCAATTCCGGAATGCTTTCCGGGCGCTTGGCATAACGCTGGGCCAATGCCGCACAGACCATCAACTGGATCTGGTGAAACAGCATCAGCGGCAGGATCAGCACCCCCATGGTCGCCCCGGCGAACAGCACCTGCGCCATCGGCACGCCGGTCGCGAGGCTCTTCTTCGAGCCGCAGAACAGAATGGTGATGCGGTCTTCCTGGTTAAAGCCGAAGGCCTTGCCCAGCACCGCCGACGCCACCAACACCAAGGCCAGCAACACGCAGCACGCCACCACCAGCCCGCCCAGTTCCCACAGCGGGATCTGGTGCCAGATGCCTTCGTTGACCGCTTCGCTGAACGCGCCGTACACCACCAGCAGGATCGAGCCTTGGTCGACGAATTTCAGCCAGGATTTATTGCGCCCCACCCACTCGCCGATCCAGCGATGCGCGATCTGCCCGGCGATGAACGGCAGCAGCAATTGCACGCTGATTTTCAGGATTGCGTCGACGGTCGAGCCGCCGTCACCGTGCACGTTGAGCAGCAATGTCACCAACAGCGGCGTGAGGAAGATGCCAAACAGGCTGGAGGCCGCCGCACTGCAAATCGCCGCCGGGATATTGCCGCGTGCCAGGGACGTGAAGGCAATCGCCGACTGCACCGTAGCCGGCAGAGCGCAGAGGTAAAGCATGCCCATGTACAGGTCGTTGCCGATCATTGGCGACAACAGCGGCTTGAGCGCCAGGCCCAGCAGCGGGAACAGCACGAAGGTCAGGCTGAACACCAGCAGGTGCAGGCGCCAATGACCGGCGCCGGCAACAATGGCCTGGCGCGACAGCTTGGCGCCGTGCAGGAAAAACAGCAGTGCTATAGCCAGGTTGGTGACCCAGCCGAAGGCCACGGCGGTCTGGCCGCTGGCGGGCAACAGGGAGGCGAGGATCACCGTGGCGATCAGCGTCAGGGTGAAGTTGTCGGGCACGAAACGCGGGCGAGTCATAAACAGGATCTTCCAGGGGTTGCCAAGAGCGTCACCGCGACTCTAACGTAACGGCTTATTACCGACTAACGCCAATGAGCCAGTAAATGCCGCCTAAAGGACATGAAAAGACCGTCCGCCGCAGTGTCCCTGGGCTTTCCAGCCTGCCACGGCCGGTGTATGGGCGCACCGAATCGCTGCCCAACCGTGCGCTGACCCGCCGACACAGCCACCCTTGGGTGCAATTGTCCTACGCGATTTCCGGGGTGCTGGAGATCCAGACCAGCGTCGGCCGTTTCGTGGCGCCGCCACAGCGCGCTGTGTGGATACCAGCGGGAATGCCGCACCGGGTGTTCAGCTCGCCCCACACAGAAATGCGCAGTCTGTACCTCGATTGCAGCGTCACGGCCTGGGCGGCTGAGCGCTGTCATGTGCTGGAAGTGAGCAATTTACTGCGCGAGTTGATCCGCAGCTTCAGCGAACTCGCGGTGGAATACGCTGAGGACGGGCCGGATGGGCGTTTGGCGCAAGTGGTGCTGGATCAATTGGCAGCGGCGCCGCAGGTCGATTTGATGTTACCGCTGCCGCTGGACCCGCGCTTGCGGCAGATCTATCGCAGTTTGAACCTGCACCCGGAGCAGCAGACAACGTTGGGCCAGTGGAGCCAAAAGCTGGACGTGAGTGAGAAGACGTTGAGCCGGTTGTTTTTGAGGGATACCGGGCTGACGTTTCGCGCATGGCGCCAGCGCTTGCGGTTGCTCACCGCCCTGCCCGCCCTGGAGCAAGGCGAGCGGGTAACGGATGTGGCGTTGGGGTGTGGGTATGAGTCGACGTCGGCGTTTATCAATGCGTTTCGGCAGCAGTTTGACGCCACGCCCGGTGAGTTTTTCCGCTGACCGCTCAAACACTGCAGATCCCACATTGGAGGTCAGCTGCCGTTACCACTGTGGGCTTCTTCGAAGAAGTAGTCCTTCCAGCTGTCGGCCTTGTTTTTCAGCACGCCGAGTTCCTGCAGTTTTTCAGCATAGATATAGGTTCGCTGCGGCACGATGGTGAAGTCGATTTCCGGGTCCTGGACGATCTTCTCCACCAGGTCCAACGGCAACTTCGACTGCTCTACCCGAATGTACGTCTTGGCCGCCGCCGGTTTATCAGCCTTGATGATGTGTTCGGCTTCGGCCAGCGCGGCATAGAACGCCTTGTAGGTCTTGGGGTTTTCGTCGTGGAATTTCTGCGTGGTGTACAGCACGTTGAACGTCGCCTGCCCACCGAGGATGTCGTAGGAACTGAGCACCTTGTGCACATTCGGATTGAGCAATTCCTGATACTGGAACGGCGGGCTGGAAAAGTGCGAGTTGATCTCCGAGCCACCGGCAATCAATGCGGCAGTGGCGTCGGGGTGCGCCAGGCTGATGGAGATGTCATCAAACTTCTTGTAGTTGGCATCGCCGAACTGCTTGGCCGTCTCGATCTGCAAGGTCCGCGACTGGAAACCCACGCCAGCGGCGGGCACGGCGATGCGGTCTTTTTCGCTGAAGTCCTTGAGGGTCTTCACGTTGGGGTTGTTGGTCAGCAGGTAGTTGGGCATCGAACCGAGCGAAGCGATGGCCTTGACGTTCTGCTTGCCCTTGGTGCGGTCCCACAGGGTGAGCATCGGCGGCACGCCCGCGGAAACCACGTCCAGCGCGCCGGCCAGCAGCGATTCGTTCATCGCCGTGGCGCCGGAAATACTGTTCCACTCCACTTGGATATCCAGGCCCTGCTCCTTGCCATGCTTCTCGATCAGGTGCTGGTCACGCACCACGTCGAGGATCAGGTAGCCGATGCCGAATTGCTGGGCAATGCTGATCTTGCCCTCAGCCTGGGCACCGGGGCTGAGCAAAGTGCTTGCGGCAGCCAGCGAGGCAGCCAGAAGGGTCAAAGAGGAGCGCTTGAGGGTCATGGGGATCTGCCGCACTTTTGAGAAGGTGAACGAGGGTAGCCACGATTTTTAAGACGGGAAAAGAATATCGAGATCTATTGTTATGCAAATAACCCACAAACAGCCGCTCGGCTGCTATTGTGCCGCGCTTTGAAAAACCGCCGAACCTGCGAGGAAATGGACGTTGAACACTGACGAAAAAATGACCGGGGACCTGTTCGAGGTGGATAAGCGCCTGTCACTCAAACCCGTGGTGGACTTCAACGCCTACCTGCGCAGTGCTTTCGGCGAAGGCCCGTGCAGCTGCATCCGCTGCACCGCCAGCCAGGGTGATGAAACCGGCTACGCGTTCCAGCACACCTTCACTTTTGACGGTAAACCTACCCACCGCCGCTTCGCCACCACCGCCGGCAGTGATGTGTTGCAGGCACTGAAGAAAGCCTGGTTGTCGTACACCAAGGCCGAGTTGCCGTTGAGCGGCGTACTGGCGCTGGAGACGGTGAAGGAGTTTGTCGAGCCACAACTGCATAAACGCCTGGCACCGCTGTTTTTGGCCAGTGAGTTGGTCAAGGATGTCGAGGGGGAGTTGCTGGTTCAGCCACAGGCGGCGTGATCTTGAAATCACCGCACGACAATAGGTGGGAGCTGCGACGTTCTCAAATACCCGCCGATGGCAATTCCCGATAGCTCAATAATCGATGATCTGCGTACCGGCAATCGTCTGGGCAAAGCCCACGCCGAACAGCTTTGCAGGTGTTTCGAAGCCGGCCCGGCGCTCACCGCCGAGTACCCGGCGCGCGGCTTCGACGGCTGCCAGTGGGGTGTAGCTGTAGCCGTTGACGGTCTCGATGACCGAACGCGCCACCGAACCATCGGCACCCATAACTTCGGCCACGGCGAGGGCGCGATGGGCGTCACGCTGTGCCTGGGTGGGGCCATCGGGCAGCAGCGACAGGTCGCCTTCGGGAAAGGCTTCGCCGGTGATGTGCACGAACATGGCGATATTCGGAATAGCGCTGGAATGCCAGGCCGTCACTAGGTCGCCAAACGACAAGGGCGCGCACAGCGCCGGGCCATCGCCAAAGTCCAGGTACTGCGGTTGCGCGTCCGGCGTGGCGACCAGTTGGCCGTCGATCCGCGCCATCACGCCGGCACCGATGATCTCGCCGACACTCATGGCCGACCCACGGGACATGGCGCCGGGCACCTGCAGAGCGATTTTTATCGACTGCGGCTGCTGCACACGGCGGGCAACATGCAGGGCCAGGCAGTCGGTGGGCACCACGTCCCAGCCCACACCGGGCAGCAGCATCACCTGCACTCCAGCCCCGAGTTGCTCGGCCAAGCGGTACACGTTGATTTCGGCGGTGATGTCCAGGTAGTCGGTGCCATTGGCGATGCACGCACGCATCAGGGCTCCGGCGGTCTGGGCGAAAGGGCCGGCGAAATTGAGCAGGACGTCAATCCCTTCCAACTGGGCGGCATCTGGCGTGAATACGCGGTAAGGCGCGTCCAGCTCAGCCGCCAGGGAAGCCAGGCGTTCGACGTTGCGGCCGGCCAGCACCAGGTTGAGTCCGCGTGTTTTCGCGTGTTGCGCCGCCATGCGTCCGGTGTAGCCGGTGGCGCCGTAGATCATCAGGGTTTTCATGAGGTGTGCTGCCAGTTCTTGTAGACGAATTCGAGGCTGTAGCCGTCCGGGTCAAGGACATTGGCCGCGTAGTAGTTGGGGTCGTAATGCAGGCGTGCACCCGGCGCGCCGTCGTCGGTGGCGCCGTTCGCCAAGGCGGCGGCGTAGGCGTTTTCCACCTCAGCGCGATTATTGGCGACAAAGCCCACATGCACAGCTCGCCCTTCCACCACGCCTTCGCGCAACCAGAAAAATATCCGGCCATTGGCGCCAAAGCCCTTCAAGTCCGGGTGGCCGGGTGGGCCGTCTTTGCCGTCGTAGTCATGCCGCGCAGTGATGCCGAGGGGCGTCAGGGTGGCTGCGTAGAAACGAATGGAGCGCTCAATATCACTCACCGAAATAAACAGATGATCCAGCATGGTGGGGTCTCCCGACTCAGATGATGTAGCCGCCCGCGACTTCAAGGGTCTGGGCATTAATCCAGCGGCCTTCTTCCGATAGCAACAGGGCGATTACCCGTGCCACGTCTTCCGGTTCGCCTACACGGCCAAGGGCGGTTTGCCCGGCCAGCTGGGCTTCGAACTCGTCGTTCAAGCCGCCGCCCAGTTCGGTGCGGATCGCGCCGGGGGACACGGCGTTGGCGCGGATACGCCGCTCGCCGAACTCCTTGGCCATGTAGCGGGTGAGCACATCCAGGCCGCCCTTGAAAGCGGCGTAAGGTGCGACGCCAGCCGTAGCGACGCGGGTGGTGGCGCTGGTGAGGTTGACGATGCTGGCGTGTTCTTCCAGCAGCGGCAGCAAGGTTTGGGTCAGGAAAAACGGCCCCTTGAGGTGCACGTTGAACAGGCCGTCGAATTGCGCCTCGGTCACCGATTCAAGGGGGTTGAACAGGCCGTAGCCCGCGTTGTTCACCAGGCCGCTCAGGGTGCTTACGCCCCAAGTGGCTTGCAGGGCGCGCGCCACGGCATCGTGGAATGCAGCGAAAGTGCTGACGGCGGCAACGTCCAATTGCAGCGCCACGGCTTTACCGCCTTCAGCCACTATGCGCTTGACCACCGCCTGCGCCGCATCCGGGTTGCTGTTGTAAGTAAGGATCACGCCGTGCCCCTGGCGCGCACACAATTGGGCGGTACTGGCACCGATCCCGCGGCTGCCTCCGGTAATTACGATGACGCTCATGGCCTGCTCCAGTGCTAAAAAGTTGAGTGACCACAGTAGCCATCACCCCACGCCTCCACGCAGCCGTTCCTACTCCAATCCTGCCTGTTTCTGCTTTTTGCTTGCGCGAGGTTTGTAGGAAGGAACAGCATGGCGGCCATGAATACTCAATTGATCGAACTGCGTGCCCTGGCCGCCAAGGCTGAAAACCGCCGCACCGAGACTGGTATCCCCCGCGTGGCGATGGTCCAGGGGGCGATTCCCGAGCATATGCTCGCGGCGGTGTATGACCCGATGATCAACCTGATCCTGCAGGGCAGTAAGTGCATGACCGTGGGCGACCGCACCTTGCGCTACGACCCGGCGACGTATTTTGTGATGTCCATCGAGCTGCCTGCCGTGGGGGTGGTGAACCCGGCGAGCACCGGCGAACCTTACCTGGCGGTGAGCCTGACCCTGGACCCGAGCGTGCTGACCACACTGCTCAATGACTTGCCGGCGCCCAGTGGTCGTCGCGAACAGGAAGCCGGTTTTTCAGTGGCGGCGGTGACGCCGGCCTTGATGGATGCCTGGGTGCGCATGCTGCGCCTGATGGGTGACCCCGTGGCGATCGCCGCCCTGGCACCGGTGTATGAGCGGGAAATCCTCTACCACGTGTTGCAAGGCCCCCACGGCTGGATGTTGCGCGAGATTGCTGCGCCGGATACCGCCATAGCGCGGGTCAGCCAGGCGATCCAGTGGATTCGCCGGGATTTTGCAGAGCCGATTCGAGTGGAAGCATTGGCGCAGAAGGCGGCGATGAGTGTTTCGGCGTTTCACCGGCACTTCAAGGCGGTGACTAATCTGAGCCCGTTGCAGTATCAGAAGCGTGTGCGATTGTTGCAGGCGCGCACGTTGATGGTGGCCAGCGCGAGCAGCGTGACAAGTGCGGCGTTTGAAGTGGGGTATGAAAGCGCGACCCAGTTCAGCCGGGACTATGCGCGGGTGTTTGGGCTGCCGCCGGCGAGGGATACAGCGCGAATTTTAGGCGAGAACAAAAGCCGTCATTCAATGCAGGACTGATCTGGGCGTTAGGCGCACCGTGGTGATGCCATCGCAGGCTAGCGAGCGCTCCTATCAATCTTTTTGCAAGCAAGCCCGACAGCGTCAGTAGTACATCAAACCAAGATCAATATCGGGACGGCCATCACCGCTTCACCACCGCGAAAATTCAACACCTCTGGAAGACTTACCCGCCCCTGCCCAGGGCAATGCCTACCGCTACTCCCCTTAGCGATGGATCTCACCACAGACGCAGCCCCCGGTTCCAAAGCAAAGCAACCTCTCCACAGCGGTGAAATATTGAAGTGAAAGAATTCATTTCCATAGCCCTCCGCCAACGCTTTTGCAACAGCTGCTCACATTTGCCCACGCCGGCCATTTTTAATAGGTTCTAGCCGTGCTCATCGAGAGCACGTCACCCTACCTTCAAACAAAAATGAGGCTTCAAACATGGGCTACATGGCTAGTGCAAACGCAAATAAAATCGCCGAGATGGAACAGCTGGAGCAGGAGCACGCGGATGATTTCATCGAGACCCTGCAACTCACTGATACGGAAAGAGCGGAGCTGGAAGCCGAGTAAGTGAGTCGAGGAGAGGCAATGCCTCTCCTCCTTCCCAGGAGTTACCTTCATGAGCATTCCCCAAGCCATCGCCCCCGAACGCTGCCAGACACTCGTACTCGCCCACCATCAGATTCTCGCCCAGTTGAGTGCGTTGAATTTGCGCGCACACTTGCGCATCGTGGGTGAAGGCGAGCTGTGCGTCCAAGCCTGTTTGTACGACGCACATGCGATAGAGGTCGCACGCGGCGCGGGCAAGGGTCCTCCGGCAACGGCACGTGTAGGCGCGTTATATGAGGCACTGGAACACTATTTGAGCGACGATCTGCATGCGTCGCCCCTTCACTGCCAGGCGTCCGGCTACTTTGTTGATCACCCACAGTTTGTCGATGACAGCGCGTTGGCATTGCTGGTCGCACAACAAGAAGACGCTGTCGTTTGCCGCACCTATCGCAGCTTGGTGGATGACCAGTCATTTTCCTACCCGCTAGCGTTGACCTGCCCACGCTACTGCGAGCAGCCACTGCATAACGATCCGACAGACCTGCGCGTCCTGCGCCGTTATTCGAGCAACAGCGGAACTGCCATCGGAGCCACGGCTGACGAAGCGCTTCTGCATGCCTTGAACGAGACTATCGAACGGGATGCCCTTTCACTGTTTCTGCTGGAGCATTTCTACTACCAGCGCCCGCTCAGTCGTCTACGCCGCGTCTATCCGGACAGCCTTGGACCCGAGGCCCGAGCCGTGTTGCAAACACTGAGTCAGCCCTTCGATGCAGAGGTGGTCTTGCTGGATATCAGCCGCGAATTCTGCGCGACCACCTGCCTGGCCTTTATCAACACGCCTTGCGCGATGCCAACCGTCTACGGCTCAGGCACCTCCCTGACGCCCGCGCACGCGGCCTGGCGTGCACTGACCGAACTAGCACAGTTGCAGGCGCTGGCGGTCGAACCGCCTTTGAGCCGTCATTTGCTCAATGCCCAGCGACACCTGGCACGATTCCCGCGCCTGCAACGCTGCCTGCAATTCGCCCCTGAGCGCCTGATGGCGCAACCCGTCGAATGGGTGCAACTCCACGAGCGGCCGGCGCCAACCGGTCTAGGCGAACAAATCACTCTCCTGGTGGGCGATATGGCCAGCCACAACCTGACACCCGGGGTGTGCCGCCTGTTTCAAAGCCAGCTTGGCACCACGCTCGTCCAGGTGGTGATCCCGGGGCTGGAGCGTTTTTTCCTGGTCTCCACCGGCAATATCGTGGTGCCGCAACAGCGCGGCAGGCGTCTATGCGGTGAATCGCAAGTTGCCACGCTATGAACCCCAGCACCGTGCAACGTCATTTTGAGCCATTGGGATTCGGGCTCAGTCAGCTGTTTGTACTCAATACCGGGAGCCGCCACTGGGCAGGCCGCAACAGGCCGATGCCCGACGATCAGGGGCAACGCCGCCTGAGCAGCCTCTTGCGTCCCTCCATGCTGCTGGGCCCCCTCACCAGCCATCACTGGAGCAATGAAGGCGTTGCACTTTTCTATCAGGCCGCTACGCCTGCGGCCAAGCACCTGGCATTTATCGAAGCACAGCAGCAAATCCATAGCGACGTGTGCTTTCCGTATCCGCCGCTGGAGATGCACGCTGAGGAATTCGTCTGCCCGCCGAGCTTTTGGGAGTGTGACGATGAGCGCGCCACGCAGTTGAACATCGACGAAGCGCACTTTCGTGAACAGTGTGTCGCTGTGCTACGCGAGCGCCTCAAGCCTGGGGCGCTGATCCATGACCCGGCGTGCTCCACCGGCGAGTTGATCGCCCATCTGGCCCAGGCGCTGCCCCGTTGCCGGTGCCTGGGCTCGGACCTTTCGGCCTCGATGATTCGCTACGCATCGCAACGCCACGTCGGTTCAACCGTGCGCTTCAGGCAAGCTGACGCTGCACGGGAAAACCCTGCCTGCGATGCCTTGATCCTACGCTTTCTCAACGCCGAGGTGGTCACGCGGCGCGACGCCGAAACCTTGTTGCGCACATTACTCGGCAGCCTCAAGCCGAGTGGCCTGGCCTTGGTTTTTGGTCATACGCCGGTACTGCCGGCAGTCCCCTGGATCGCACAAGCGCTGGGCATCACCTTGGAATCCTGTGTGGCAGCCCGGCCAGGACAGCTTGAGCTGTTTCAGTTTTACTTGCTCAGTCGCCCCTCGGCATGAAGCCTCTGTATCGCAGTGGGCACTTGCCGGTATCCGGCGGCCATCAGGTGTATTGGGAGCGGCACGGCCAGGAAGGTGGTGAACCGGTGTTCTTCTTGCACGGCGGGCCGGGCGGTAGTTCCAGCCACGATCACCTGGCGTTTTTTAACCTGGAACACTTCGAAGTCGTCCTGTTCGACCAGCGCGGTGGCGGACGCTCGAGTCCCCATGGCGAGTGGCAGAACAACGAAACGGCCCGGATCATCGAAGACATTGAAGCGTTGCGTAAGCATTTTGGCTTTACCCAGATCACATTGCTGGGTATTTCCTGGGGTAGTTGGCTGGCGCTCAAATATGCTTGGCAGGCCCCATCGCGAGTATGCCGATTGGTGCTGGCATCACTGTTCGTACCCACTCCCAATCACCTTGCCACCTACCATCGAGCACTAGCGTGCTACTTGAAGGCCGAGGCGGTTACATCGTTTGAACAAGTGTGCAAGGACCTCGAACAATCTTGCGAACGCTTGCAACACAAGGCAGCGATGGCATGGGTCGGCGCAGCGCTGCGCCTGAATCGCCAGCGGATGGGCAAGGCAGCCTTGGAGCACTTCATTGATGAAGTCGCCTTGCGCGCAATCCGTCTGGAGGTGCACTACCATCGCGCCGGTTATTTTTTTTGCGAGGAGGATCAGGGGCTGACACTGAGCTGTGCGTGCCACGTGATACAGGGCATCAATGACCCTATCGGCCTGTCGAGCCTGCGTTGGTTGCGCCAACGAGCACTGCTGAAATGCAGACTATTGCGCGCCGGGCATGATGCGTTTGATCCCGTGCTGATGCGTGCAATTCAACAAAGCCTGATGCGGGCAAACTGCGGACAGTAAAACGACACGCAAGCGTGTCGTTTTACCCTTCTGCACTGGCGTTATTACTTACGCGCCGCCTCCCACGACTTGAGCAGGTCGCTGTAGCTCACGGTCTCGCCTTTCGGCTTCTCATTCGCCAGTTTCGGTTTTGGCGCGCCCGGCTGGTCGAACCAGTACTGCGCGTCACGCTCGGGGTTCATTTTCGGGCCGCACACCGGTTGCACCTTGGAGCGCTCCAGGCGCGTCATGATCGCATCCTGCTCCTTGGCCAGGTTGTCGAGGGCCTGCTGCGGGGTTTTCTCGCCGCTGGCGGCCGCGGCGATGTTGCTCCACCACAGTTGCGCCAGGCGCGGGTAGTCCGGCACGTTGGTGCCGGTTGGCGACCATTCGGTACGGGCCGGGCTGCGGTAGAACTCCACCAAACCACCCAGTTTCGGCGCCATGTCGGTCATGGCCTGGGAGTTGATGTCGGACTCACGAATCGGCGTCAGGCCAACGATGGTTTTCTTCAGCGAGACGGTCTTCGAGGTCACGAACTGCGCGTAAAGCCAGGCCGCGAGTTTCTGTTTCTCCGGCGTCGACTTGAGGAAGGTCCAGGAACCTACGTCCTGATAGCCCTTCTTCATGCCCTTTTCCCAGTACGGTCCGACAGGTGACGGCGCCATGCGCCATTTCGGCGTGCCGTCGGCATTCACCACCGGCAAGCCCGGTTTGACCATGTCGGCGGTAAACGCGGTGTACCAGAATATCTGCTGGGCGATGTTGCCTTGGGACGGCACCGGGCCGGATTCCGAGAAGGTCATGCCCGCCGCTTCCGGTGGCGCGTAGGCTTTCATCCAGTCCACGTATTTCTGTGTGGCAAATACCGCGGCCGGGCCGTTGGTGTCGCCGCCACGGGTGACGCTGGAGCCCACCGGGTGGCAGTCCTCCACGCGAATGCCCCACTCGTCCACCGGCAAGCCGTTGGGCAGGCCCTTGTCGCCGCCACCGGCCATGGAGAACCAGGCATCGGTGAAGCGCCAGCCCAGGGACGGGTCCTTCTTGCCGTAGTCCATATGCCCATAAATGCGCTTGCCGTCGATTTCCTTGACGTCTTCGCTGAAGAATTTGGCGATGTCTTCATAGGCCGACCAGTTCACCGGCACACCGAGGTCGTAGCCGTATTTTTCCTTGAACTTGGCTTTCAGCTCGGGGCGCTCGAACCAGTCGGCGCGGAACCAGTAGAGGTTGGCAAACTGTTGGTCGGGCAATTGGTAGATCTTGCCGTCCGGCGCGGTGGTGAAGGAGATGCCGATGAAGTCCTTGATATCCAGGGTCGGCGAGGTGAAGTTCTTGCCTTCATTGGCCATCAGGTCGGTGATCGATTCGGTCTTGCCATAGCGAAAGTGTGTACCGATCAGGTCGGAGTCGTTGACCCAGCCGTCATAGATGTTTTTGTCGGACTGCATCTGGGTTTGCAGCTTCTCCACCACGTCGCCTTCCTGCAGCAGGTCGTGGGTCAGCTTGATCCCGGTGATCTCGGTGAAGGCCTTGGCCAGCACCTTGGACTCGTACTCGTGGGTGGTGAGGGTCTCCGACACCACGTTGATCTTCATCCCACGGAAGGGTTCGGCGGCTTTGATGAACCACTTCAACTCTTCGAGCTGTTGGGCTTCGGTGAGCGTCGACGGCTTGAACTCGCTGCCGATCCATTTTTTTGCGGCATCTTCATACGCATCGGCCCAGGCCGAGGCGCTCAAACCGCTGAGGGCCAGTACGGCGGCCAATGAAATGCTATGTCGCAGCTTATTGTTTTTATTCAACATAGAGACCTCCAGGTGGTTTATTCACAAGGGCTTCAGCCCCAACGCATCACACTCAACAGCCATACCAGGGAGAGCGCGGACGCCACCCAGATGCTCCAGTCGGTAACGCCGATGACCAGCAAATGCAGGTAGGCGCTACCGAGAAGACCGATAAACAAGCGATCACCACGGGTGGTGCTGATCGGCAGAAAACCCCGCCGAGGGATACTCGGCGAGCGCAGTTCCCAAGTGGTCATGCCCGCCAGGATCAGGGCTATGCCGCCAAAGAACAGCGCCGTGGGGGTGGTCCAGGCCATCCATTCCATCATCGACTCCTCAGACCCGGCCCAGGGCAAAGCCCTTGGCCACGTGGTTGCGAACAAACCAGATCACCAGCATGCCGGGAAGGATAGTCAACACCCCCGCCGCCGCCAGTACGCCCCAATCGATACCCGACGCCGAGACCGTGCGCGTCATCACCGCCGCAATAGGCTTGGCGTTGACCGAGGTCAGGGTGCGCGCCAGCAGCAGTTCGACCCAGGAAAACATGAAGCAGAAAAACGCGGTCACCCCAATGCCCGAGCCAATCAATGGGATAAAAATCTTCACGAAAAACTTAGGAAACGAGTAGCCATCGATGTAGGCGGTTTCGTCGATTTCCTTGGGCACGCCGGACATAAAGCCTTCGAGGATCCACACCGCCAACGGCACGTTGAACAAGCAGTGCGCCAAGGCGACGGCAATGTGCGTGTCAAACAGACCGATCGACGAATACAGCTGGAAGAACGGCAGCAAAAACACCGCCGGCGGTGCCATACGGTTGGTCAGTAGCCAGAAAAACAGGTGCTTGTCGCCAAGAAAACGGTAGCGCGAAAACGCATAGGCCGCCGGCAGCGCCACGCTCAAGGAGATCACCGTGTTCAGGCTCACGTAGTACAGCGAGTTGAGGTAGCCGGTGTACCAACTCGGGTCGGTGAAGATCACCTTGTAATTGGCCAGGGTGAAGTCCTGCGGAAACAACGTCAGCCCACCGAGGATTTCGGTGTTGCTCTTGAAGGACATGTTCAGCAGCCAGTAGATCGGCACCAGAAGGAACAGGATGTAGATCAGCAATGGAATCAGCTTGCGCTTGCTCATGTTGGCGGCCTCAGCGGTTGGCGTCGGAGTGGGTCATGGCGGTGTAGAACAGCCAGGACACCAACAGGATGATCAGGAAATACACCAGCGAGAATGCCGCCGCCGGGCCCAAGTCGAATTGGCCTACAGCCATCTGGGTCAGTGTCTGACTGAGGAAGGTGGTGGCGTTACCCGGTCCGCCGCCCGTGAGGACGAAGGGTTCGGTGTAGATCATGAAGCTGTCCATAAACCGCAGCATCACCGCGATCAGCAGCACGCTCTTCATCTTCGGCAACTGGATATGTCGGAAAACTGCCCAGGCGGATGCCCGATCAATCCGCGCAGCCTGGTAGTACACATCCGGAATGGCACGCAGTCCCGAATAACAGAGCAGCGCTACCAGTGAAGTCCAGTGCCACACGTCCATCACCAGCACGGTGACCCAGGCATCCGCCGTGTTGGCCGCGTAGTTGTAGCTGATCCCCAGGGCGTTGAGGCTGTAACCCAACAGGCCGATGTCGGCGCGCCCGAAAATCTGCCAGATGGTGCCCACCACGTTCCATGGAATCAGCAGCGGAATGGCGAGGATGATCAACACCAGTGACGACCAGCGGCCCTTGGTCGGCATGGTCAGGGCGATGGCGATGCCCAGCGGGATTTCGATCAGCAGCACGCAGGCCGAGTAGATGAACTGGCGCAGCAGCGAGTCATGCAGACGCGGGTCGAGCAGCACTTGCTTGTACCAGTCGGCGCCGACGAAGTAGCGGCTGGATTGGTCAAAGATGTCCTGCACCGAATAGTTGACCACGGTCATCATCGGGATCACCGCACTGAACGCTACCAGCAGGAACACCGGCAACACCAGCCACCAGGCCTTGTTGTTCTGCACCTTGTTCATGGCAGCACCTCCAGCAGGTAATCGTCGGCATACACCATCAGCCATTGCGCCGGGAAACTGATGGAGGCCTTGCCTTCGGGCACCGGTTTGTCTTCGGCCAGGCGCACCTTGAGCGTGGCGCCGTCGAGGTTGAGGGTGACGATCTTGTAGGTGCCAAGGTCTTCAAGGTGTGTTACATCGGCCTGCAGGGCGTCAGGGTTGTGCTCGTCCCACACGTGGATAAATTCCGGACGGATCCCCACCTGCAATTTCTTGTAATCGGTGCTGGCAATACGTTGCTGCAAGGCCTCGGACAATGGCAGGTGCGTGCCAGCAAACCGTACCCCGCCCGCTTCGGCCTGCACCTCGATCAGATTCATCCCAGGGCTGCCGATGAAATAGCCGACAAAGGTGTGGCTCGGCCGTTCGAACAAGTCACGGGGCGTGCCGAACTGCACGATCTGGCCGCCGTACATCACCGCGATTTTGTCGGCGAAGGTCGAGGCCTCCAACTGGTCGTGGGTCACGTAGACCATGGTGATGTTGAATTGCTCGTGGATCTGCTTGAGCTTGCGCCGCAGTTTCCACTTGAGGTGCGGGTCGATCACCGTCAGCGGTTCGTCAAACAGGATCGCCGACACGTCGTCGCGCACCAGGCCACGGCCCATGGAGACTTTCTGCTTTTCGTCGGCGGTGAGGTTGCGGGCTTTTTTGCTCAGCAGGCTTTGCAGGTCAAGGACTTCAGCAATTTCCTGCACCTTGCTGTGAATTTTCGCTTCGGCCATGCCCTGGTTGCGCAGGGGAAATGCCAGGTTATCGAACACCGTCATGGTGTCGTACACCACCGGGAACTGGAACACCTGGGCGATGTTGCGTTTTTCCGGGGTGAGGTCGTTGACCACCTTGCTGTCGAACAGCACCTGGCCTTCAGACGGGCTGAGCAGGCCGGAGATGATATTGAGCAACGTCGACTTGCCGCAGCCCGACGGCCCGAGCAAGGCGTAGGCTCCCCCCTGCTCCCACACGTGGTTCATTTCCCTAATCGCGTAGTCCTCAGGACCACTCGGCGTAGGGCTGTAGCTATGCGCCAGGTTCTGCAAGTGGATCTCGGCCATCAGGCAACCCTCGCGACACGGCGTCCGGGGGCCTGGACCAAACGGCCCTGGCCATCGAACACAAACAGTTTATGGGTGGGGATGTACACACGAATCGGCGCGTCGACGTCGTATTCGTGCACCCCCGACAGGTGCAGCACCAACAGGAAATGCTCGCTGCGTACGTGCAGGAAGGTTTCCGAGCCGCTGATCTCCGCGACTTCCACGGTCACCGCCAGCTCCAGATCGTCGTCGTTGCTCGGTACCAGGCTGATATGGCTGGGGCGTACGCCAAAACGGAACTCGCCTTCACCGATGGGGCGCAGGTCGACGTTCAGCGGGAAGTGCACGAAATTGGCGAAGCTCACTTCGTTGCCGCTGATACGCCCTGGCATCAGGTTGATCGGCGGTTCGGAAAACAGCTCAGCGGCCAGCACGGTCTGCGGCTGGTGATACACCTCGGCGGCTTTACCGCTCTGGACCACCCGGCCTTCGTGAAGAATGGTGGTGGTGCCACCGAGGGCCAACGCTTCATTGGGCTCGGTGGTGGCGTAGATGGCGATGGTGTGACGTGCTGCGAACAGTTCGCGCATTTCCTGACGCAGCTCTTCGCGCAGTTTGTAGTCCAGGTTCACCAAGGGCTCATCGAACAGGATCAATTCGGCGTCCTTGACCAACGCGCGGGCCATGGCCGTGCGTTGCTGCTGGCCACCGGAGAGTTCAAGCGGGTGGCGCTGGAGGAATTTCTCGATGCGCAGCATCTTCGCGGTTTCCAGCACCTTGCCCTGGATCACCTCGTCGGACACACCGGCCTGGCGCAACGGTGAGGCGATGTTCTCGAACACGGTCATGGTCGGGTAGTTGATGAACTGCTGATACACCATCGACACGTTGCGCAGGCGCACCGGCTTTTGCGTGACATCCACACCGTTCATCAGGATGCGGCCACTACTGGGCTTGTCCAAGCCGGCCATCAGGCGCATCAGGCTGGTCTTGCCGGACAGGGTGCGACCGAGCAGGACGTTAAAGGAACCGGCTTCGAAACGCAGGTTGGCGTCGTCGATCCAGGTTTGACCTTCGACAACACGGGAGACATTTTCCAGGGTCAATGACATGACACGACCTTTTTATTATTGGAATGAATCTGGCCAGATGTGACAGCTAGTTTCGTGCCAAAACGGCAAGTGCTTGATGTGCAAGGAAATGGCTTAAATGGGATGTTCAGGTGTGAACAGAAATGAACAACGCAGGCTGAACAACTGAACAGTCAGGGGTTGACAATGAACAGTACTGAACAACACTGTTTGAACTCGATTTATCGAATATTGTAGGACTAGTGCGGGAGCGGGCTTGCCCGCGATGGCGGTGGGTCAGCCACTTGATGAGCAAGCTGATATACCGCAATCGCGGGCAAGCCCGCTCCCACATTTGATGTGGATACCGTTCCAACCTGTAGATTGTGCAAGCCCAATAACAATAAAAACGAAGGTCGCCCCCATGGCCGAACCCTTGGCTCACGACACCCTTATCCAGGAATCCTGGCGCCGTTGCCGCGCCTTCGGCCTGGACCACCAGAGCACGCCCAGCTTCGACCAACTGCCCGCCGAGGGCATCAGCCAATTGCTCGAAAGCCAGCACTCGCTGGTGCAAACCACCCATCAGGAAGTGCTGCCCTACTACGAGAACATCCTCAGCAACTCCAATTGCCTGATCATGTTGGCTGACAACCAGGGCCAGGTGCTGACCAGCTGGGGCACCCAGCGTTTTATCGAGCCCAAGCTGGCTCGGGGCTTCAACCCCGGCGCCAGTTGGATAGAGCGTTCCAGCGGCACCAACGCTATCGGCACCGCGCTGGCCTGTGCCCAGGCGGTGCATATCGAACACGATGAGCACTTTCTCAAGGCCAACCGCTTCATGACGGGCTCAGCGGCGCCGATCTTTGATGCCCAGCGCGAGATCATCGCGGTGCTGGATGTGTCCAGCGACAGCTACCTGCCGCCCTCCCACACCCTGGGCATGGTCAAGATGATGAGCCAGACCGTGGAGAACCGGCTCATCCTCAACCTGTTTCGCGGTGAACATTTCCAACTGACCTTTAACACTGGCTTGAGCAATCTGGATAGCCAGTGGGCCGGTCTGCTGATTTTTGATGAGAGCGGCCAAGTGCTGTCGGCCAACCGTCGCGCCGACAACCTGTTGGGCATCAGTTTGTCGCGGGTGATGATCGACAGTTTGTTCAAGGTGTCGTTGCTGGAGTTGTTGAACCAGCCGGAGGGGTTGCCCTTCTCGCTGCAAGCGGCGGGACGCAACCGGTTCCAGTGCGTGTTGAAGCGGCCTCAGCAGATGCCGGTGCAGGCCCGCGTATTCACGGAGCCGGTGCCGGCCAAACCCACGTCGATTGGCCTCAAGACCCTGCATTTTGGCGATGTGCGCGTGGAGAAAGCCGTGCGTCAGGCCGAGCGCTTACTGGAGAAGGACATCCCCCTGCTGATCCACGGTGAAACCGGCGTGGGCAAGGAAGTGTTCGTCAAAGCCCTGCACCAGGCGAGCTCACGCAGCCAGAAAGCGTTTATTGCGGTGAACTGTGCCGCGATTCCGGCAGAGCTGGTGGAGTCGGAACTGTTCGGCTACGAAAAAGGCGCGTTCACCGGCGCCAATCAAAAAGGCAGCATCGGCCTGATCCGCAAGGCCGACAAGGGCACGCTGTTCCTGGATGAAATCGGTGATATGCCGCTGCCGACACAGGCCCGCCTGCTGCGGGTATTGCAGGAGCGTTGCGTGCAGCCGGTGGGCAGCAGCGAGTTGTTCCCGGTGGATTTACGCATCATTTCGGCCACCAACCGCACGTTACGCGAGCTGGTGCAGGCCGGGCGGTTTCGTGAGGATTTGTACTACCGTATCGGCGGCCTGACGCTGGAGCTGCCGCCGTTGCGCGAGCGTACGGACAAGCAGGCGCTGTTCCAGCAACTGTGGCAGCAACACCGCGAGCCGACCCAATGGGCGGGCCTCAGCGCCGAAGTGCTGGCGCTGTTCGATCAGCACCCTTGGCCGGGGAACTTGCGCCAGGTCAGCAGCGTGTTGCAGGTGGCGCTAGCCATGGCCGAGGAGCAGCCGATCCGCCCGGAACACCTGCCGGATGATTTTTTTGTGGATTTAGACATGGCGGCGCCGCGGTCCGCCAGTGACGAGCTGGACGACAGCATCGACCTGAACCAGCGCTTGAAGGCTGCCGGCGGGAATATTTCCCACCTGGCGCGCGAGCTGGGCGTGAGCCGCAATACCTTGTACAAGCGCCTGCGCCAGAACGAAGGCTAGCGCGGCTTGACCACCACCAGCAGGTCGGTGAAGTACTCCACTTGGATCGGCAGGTTATCCGCCAGTGACGACAGCGCCGCCGCCGTGTCATCCAGCTTGAAGACCCCCGATACCCGCAGGTTCTGCAGGGCCTGAGGGTCGAAGCGCAGCATCCCGTGGCGATAGCTGGCGAGGGTTTGCAGCACCTCGCTCAGGGGTTGGTCGTTGACTTTGAGCAGGCCGCGGGTCCAAGCGTCCGGGTCGGCATCGGCGATGGCTTGCGGCGGCTGGGCGCGGCCGTGGTCAAGGACCGAACGCTGGCCGGCCGTGACCTTGACCCCCTCGCTGGCTTCACCTTTGACCGCTACGCTGGACTCGATCACCGTGACGACCGTGGTGCCGTCTGCCGCCCGCTTGACCAGATAACGTGTACCCAATGCGGTGGCCGTGCCTTGGTCGGTGCGCACCACAAAAGGCCGTTGCGCATCCTTGGCCACTTCGACCCAGAGTTCACCTTGCAACAGCTCGATCACGCGTTGATGCCCGTCGAATTTCACGTCGACTGCCGAGTTGCTGTTGAGCTGCAACTGGCTGCCGTCTTCGAGGGCAATCTGCCGGCGCTCGCCGACGGCGGTGCGCTGGTCGGCCATCCAGACCGGCACGTGTTGCAAGCCCAGCCAGCTGCACAAGACCACGCCGAGCAAGCCCGCCACCTGCGCACCACGCGGACGTTGCGGGGTAAACGCGCGGTTCAGGGCAACACGGGCGGGCTTGGCGGGCAAGGTGTCGAGGCTGCCCCACAAGGCGCGCATGCGTTCAATGGCCACGGCGTGACGCGGGTCGGCCTGGCACCAGGCATTAAACGCGTGACGGTCGGCGTCGCTGACGTCCTCGTCGTGCAGGCGGGTCAGCCACTGCGCCGCTTGCTGGATGATCTGCTCGGTGCTCATACCAGCGGGTCTGTCGGGTGCAGGCTGTGGTAGCAATGCACCAGGGCGCTGGAGATGTAGTTTTTGACGGTGCTGGAAGAGACGTCCAGGCGCGTGGCGATTTCGCTGTAGGTCAGCCCATCCAGGCGACTCAACAGGAAGGCTTCGCGGACTTTGGCAGGCAGGCCAGTGAGCATCTCGGCGATGCGTTCCAGGGCTTGCAGCGCCACATGAATCGCGGCTGGGTCGGGCATGCCGGCGTCTTCGCACTGGATCACCAACGCCTCCATGTAGGCTTTTTCGATACGGCGACGACGAGCGCCGTCGATCAACAACCGCCCTGCCGTGGTGGCCAGGAAGGCGCGGGGTTCCTTGATAGTTTGCGGTTCGGCCAGCATCAGTACGCGGATGAACGCGTCATGCGCCAGGTCGGCGGCATGCTGGGAGCAACCGAGTTTCTTGCGCAGCCAGCCGTGCAACCAGCCGTGGTGCTCGCTGTACATCGCCGTGAGAGTCTGCTGCCGGACGGAGTCGCCCAGCGCGGCGGGAATGTCATGCATGCGCAAAAAGATCTCAAATGGGAAGTGTTACCAATTGCGCAAACAATGCCAGTAAATCGGTGTAGGAGCAAGGGCCTGTCCCTCTCTGAAAGTAGCCCCGATCAAATGTGGGAGCTGGCTTGCCTGTCAGCGCCAGCTCCAGGAGACGCCGGTGTAGATGCCGCGGCCATCCGCTGGCGTCGAACGCGCTACATCCTGGCCCTTGTCGTCATAGCCCGGCGTGACCGTATTGGCGTAACGGCGGTTGGTGAGGTTGCGCAGGTCGACCCAGGCTTGCCAGTCTTGCTTTGGCGCGTCGTAGCCAAAGGTGGCGCCGAGGATGGTGTAGGACGCAGCGTAATAGGAGTTGGCGTAGTCGACCGCCACGCGCGAGGAATATTCGCTATTGAGGCTGGTAAAGAAACCCGTCGGGTGGCTGTAGCGCACTTGCGCCTGGTAGTAGTGCTTGGGGATACCGGGCAAGGTGTTGTCGCCGAAACGGTCGTCGTCGCGGTAGTGGAAGTCGCTGAAGGTATAGGCCTGGCGCAGGGAGAGCTGGCCGTTGCAGCCGCCGTCCCACAAGGGGCTGAGCAGGCTCACTTCCAGGCCTTGGTGCACAGTGGGGCTGGCATTGGCTTCGGCGATAATGGCATTGCTGGTGGACGTTTGCGCCTGGGTTTCCACGGTGAGCAGTTCGTGGCGCACTTCAGAGCGGTACAGCGCCAGGTCCCATTGGCCGAGCCACGCTTCGCCACGCCCGCCGATTTCCAGGGTGGTGGCGGTCTGGTTTTCCAGGCTCACCCCTTCGCGCGCCAAACCTTTGGCCGGCCCACTCGTGAAGTATTTGTTGGAGCCCCAGATCATCGACCACGCGTGCGGCGGCTCGACCGAGCGGCTCAGGTTGCCGTACACCTGCAGTTGCGGATTGAAGTCATAACGCAGGCCGATGCGCGGCGCGTAGTCCCAGTCGTGCTGGCTGAGCGGCGCCTGGCCTTCGGGATAGGTGACCTGGGTTTCGCGCCGGGTGTAGATCGCGGCCAGGCCGGTCGTCAGCCACAGGTCAGGGACCAGCTCCAGGTCGTTGCCGATATGCAGCACGGTGTCGGAACCCAGATAGCTGTAGTCGCGGGTCTTGGTGCCCGGGGCGTAGCCAGCGGTATTGCCGGCGGGCGTGCGCACATATTCCGCAGCGCCGTTGTTAGGCATCGCTTGGGTAGTGCGCAGGCCCAGCGTGGTTTTGCTGTCGTGGCCGAACAGCGTGTCCTGGCGGATGTAGTTGAGGGTGCCGCTGACATCGGTGTAGGCGACTTTAAGGCGGTTGGTGCCTTCGCGCAGGTCCATCGGGTAGTCGTGGTAGGCCAGCCCGACTTCGACCCGGGAATTGTCGTCCAACTGCAAGGTGGTCTTGTTGGCGATCCAGGTGGAGCCCGGTTGCAGGCGCTTGGAGTCGCGGGCGGCGTTGAGGCTGTTGGCCGCCCGCGGGTCATGGCTGATTTGCGCGCGCGTGAGCTTGCCGGGGGTGTCGTTGTTGGTTTCGCGGTAGCGGAAATAAAAGCGGGTTTCCAGGTCCGGGTTGAAGCGGTAGCCGAAGTTAGCGGCCACGCCCTTGCCGGTGGCGGCGCTCTGGCGCTGGTAGCCGTCAGACGCGGAGTCGGTGAGGCTGATGTAGTAGTCGGCATCCCCCAACACCTGGCCGGAACTGATCTCACGCTGCGCGTAGCCCTTGCTGCCCGCCTCGTATCGCACCTGCAACTTAGGCGCATCGTAGCCCGTGCGGGTCACGTAGTTGACCGCGCCACCGAGGGCCAGGGCGCCCTGGTCAAAACCATTGGCGCCGCGCAGCACTTCGACGCGGCTTTGCCACAAGGGGTCTTTCAGCTCATAGGGGGTGCCACCAGGCCCGGTCAGTGGCAGTCCGTCGAACATTTCATACAAGCCGGAGGCATGGGAACCGGGGCTGCGGTTCAGGCCAGAACCGCGAATCGAGAGTTTCACCCCTTCATTGTTCGCTGCCTTGGCGTACACCCCGGCCTGGTACTTGAACACGTCTTCGTTGGTGCTCACCCGCCCCTGCTGCACGCTGTTCATGTCGATGTAGTTAGTGCCGCCGGGGACGTTTCTGAGCTGCGCCTGCGCCATTTCACCGGCGCTGGCTTCGCTGCCGGTGACTTCGACCGGGGCCAATTGCAGGTCTTCGGCGTGCACCAGTGAGCTTAACGTCAGGGCGGCAAACAGGAACGGAGGGTGGCGCAACAGCATCGGGCAAGTCCTTGGAATTCGGGGGCACGTGGTGGGAAGACTGAGACGCCCGCCAGGTCACTCCCTATTAACGCACCAGCCCCTTCACAAAACAGCATCAACTGTAGCTGGTTCGCAGATACTGTCATTTCGGACGCAAAGAACTCAGCCGCCAGGTTCGCCTAACGTCCGCATCAGTTCCTCTGCTTCTGATCCTGGAGCAAACCTGAACCCAACCATTTCATCAGTGTCGAGAATTTCGCCCAACGTTCTCAATACCTGCGCCTCAGTGGGCGATTCACGCAGCAATTTGTGCGCTGGCAGCAACAACTCGGAGGAAACACCCTGAGCGCTTGCCGCGTCGATTACCGCGAAGAGGATAAAGCGCAGGCGTATTTCGCGTTCAGTCGGCCAAACCGTTTTTCGCTTACCCATCGTGAAGGCTTCACTTTCAGAAAAATCCGAGGCTATTGCCGGCAGACAGGTGTTTCAAGCCACGGGGTGCAAGATAGGCCGCCTCCTACATGCAAAACGGAAACTCCCTACTGGCAGATAGGGCCGGCCATCCGGTTTTCTCTAAGGCCTTGCATAACCGGCAATCACTCCGTGGAAACCTCTGGGTCAGGCAGGAGGTCTACCGCCTGAATCCGCCCGCTAATTAAAGGAAGCAATCTCATGTCTCAAACTTATCAGGGCACTGCCAGTGTGTTGTTGGCTTCTCGCCACTTGGGCGTGGAGCCAGACGAGTGCTTGAACGAAAATGTGACCGTGCGCCTTTCGGAAAGCGGCACGCCGACCATCGCACGCCTGGAAGTCGATCAGCCCGTACAGTGGCCAGGACACGCTAACCACGTGGAAGTCAGGCTGCCTGATGGCAGCGTTGTGAAGGGTGTGATCGTGGAAATCAACCGTCAGGCTGAACACGCCGCATGGTTGACGTTCAGCCTGGACGATTGACGGGATGGCGTCGTCAAGGCGCCGCTTTCAAGCGCGTCGTAAGCCGCAAGATAATGCTGGGACGAGGTGCGCTATTGCTCCGAGCGGTGTCGACGAGGCAAGCGCCCGCTTCCACCGCCGGCACAAGGCTGCAACCCTGCACAATGATTTGCTATTGTCTTGATAGATAAATAGGTAATCCGGTAGGACACCGTAGCTGATAGGTTTCAGGCAAGTCTACGTATACGCAGGGGTCAACATGGACGAAGCAACTCCGACTTCAGACTATGAAGTACAACGCTTGCAGCGCGTCGCAGCCTTGTGCGCTCGCGATGCCGAACACGACGACGCCTTCGAAAAACTGGTCGCGATGACCTCGAACTATTTCGGTGCGCCCATCGCGCTGATTTCAATCATCGATGAGCATCAGCAGTGGTTCAAAGCACGCATCGGCATTGAAGAAGAGCAAACCGCGCGCGAAATTTCATTTTGCGCCTATTCGCTGTTCGACCGGGTACCGCTTGAGATTCTCGACTCGCACAACGACGAGCGCTTTATAAACAATCCGATGGTCACCGGCACGCCCTACATTCGGTATTACGCCAGTGCGCCACTGATGACGGCTGACGGCTTCTCGCTGGGCAGTCTGTGTATCATCGATACCGTGCCCCGCGAGCCAATGAGCGAGCGTGATTTTTCCATGCTGGTGTATTTCGCTGAGCTGGTGATGATGCACATCACTGGCGCGCGTGCTCGCATTTACATCGACCAGCCTACCGGGCTGTTCAACCGCCTGCGGTTTGAGGAAGACATCCGCCAGGCAGCGGCGACGTCCGAGCATTTTCACGTTTTTGCCGTTGATATTGTCTCCCCGGCCTTCTTGAACAACGTGGTCAAAGCGCTCGGCTACAATTTCGTCCAGGACCTGATCCTGGCGATCAAAGCACGTTTGCACGCGCTGCTGCCCAGCCAATGCCTGTTATATAAAATCAGCCCGACGCGCTTCGGCTTTTTGTCAAAAGGCAGCGTGCCTCTGGAGGATGTGTGCGCCAGGATTCTTGAAGATTTTCATACACCCGTCGAGTGCCACGGGATCCCGATTCTCATGCATGCCGGTATTGGTGTCCTGGCAGTCACCAGTGGCGAGCCGCAGGATTGGATCAGGCTCGTCGTTGCCGCAGCGGACGACGCCAGGGACAGAAACCTGGGGTGGTCGCTTTATCAACCGCACATCGATGCGGCGCAGCAGCGTGCTTTTATGCTCTTGAGTTCGTTGCCGGACGCTATGCGTGCCCGTCATCAATTAAGCCTGGTATTCCAGCCGAAGATCCAACTGCCGCAGGGTGAATGCAGCAGTGTCGAGGCATTGCTGCGTTGGGAGCATCCGCTATTCGGCGCGATCTCCCCTTCGGAATTTATTCCCTTGGCGGAAACAACCGCGCTGATGCATTCGATCAGTTTTTGGGTACTCGACGCAGTCCTCCATCAGGCACTGTCCTGGAAACAGCAAGGGCTGGTGATTCGCATCGCCATGAACGTCACCGCGGGCGACCTGGAAACACCGCGATTTATCGACAAGATGATCGATGACATCCACAGGCTCCAACTCGACCCTGCCACGTTCGAGCTGGAGTTTACCGAAAGCGCGTTGATGACTGATGCAGACACGGTCAGCCGGCAACTTGAACGAGCCCGCGGATACGGCATAGGCGTTGCTATTGATGACTTCGGCACGGGCTATAGCAATTGGACGTACTTGCGCCAATTGCCCATTGATTCGGTCAAGCTGGATCAGTCATTGATCAGCAACATAAAAACCCATGAAAAAGATGCGCGTCTGGTCAAAACCCTGATCGAATTGGCAAGGGGACTCAGCTACAAGGTAGTCGCAGAGGGCGTGGAAAACGCGGATACCCTCGAATTGATCACTCAATGGGGATGCTCGGAGGCCCAGGGTTTCTTGATCTCCAAGCCAATGGGGGCAGACGCCCTCGCCGATTGGTTTCAGGCAGGCGGCTACCGCACGATTACTGCACCGGCAGAAAATTCATCAGCAACAAGCTCTGCGCGTAGTTGACACCTATGCGCCGGTAGCGCTCATCGAGCATCTGGGTCAGCAGATCGAGGCGAGCGACAATCTTGCCGAACTCCACCGCGAAACTCAGGTTGCTGCCCTCCTCCGATATCTCGTTGGAAAACAGCAGCAACACCCCATTCGCATCCTGGCGCTTGCTCAGCAGCCAGGTGGCCTTCTCGATATTGCGCGCAGCATTGCTGACGAATTCAGGGTTGATCGCATCGGTGATGTAAAACTCCGTGCGCCCACCGTGAGCAGTCACGATCATGCTGCCGATGGCATAGATAAAAGCGCCGACGCGGTCGCCTTTGAATTCTGGGCTCAAGGAATAGCTCAGCGCCGCCAAGTCACGGCGCTCCCCCAGCGCTGGAAGGGATCGGCGTTGCTCGATGGCCTGGCGAATCTCCCGCGCAGCGGTCACCGCATCCGGGTAACCCGACTGACGCCACTGGCTGGGATTACGCAGATAGAGCTTGTTCATGAGCAAATACAGGCTTTGCAAATTGTCGCGCATGCCCAGTGTTGCCATGCGATCGACACTGGTCTGGAAGAATTCATCAGGTTTGCCATTGCTGAACTGCTTGGCGATATCCCGACCCTGTTGCTGGCTGCAAGCGCTGGCGCAGAGCATCAGCACGGCAGCCAGCAGCATGGGCTGGCGTAGCCGTCGAATATTGAAACGAGGAAACGTGCGATCCATCGGCACCCGATCTGGCTCATCTGCCCACGCGGGAATCGGCGGGGCTGGGACAAGGATAGAGCTAAGAAATCAAAAAAAGTGCAATGGCCGTGGCTAGATAGTTGTAAGCAGATACCGTCCGGCCGGTGAACGGGCTCAAACGTGAAGAATTTTTTTTAGGCTCTATACTGTTTGCAACAGCTGCGTGTGTTGTTGGCGATCCAGGGTGGCATTTCAACCTTTGAACGGCTTGGCGCGTTTTTCTATATCGCCCCGGCATACTCACCAGCAGCTGTACATGAGGGAGACGGCAATGAAACATCCAATTCGAGCTCAAATGGTTGTTCAGGTGATTTGCCTGCTTTCGGTGGCTCAGCTTTTTTGTTGAGCGGCGTGTGACTGCCTTCACATTCAGCTGCAGTTGCGGCAGTGAGAGGTATTGCCAGCTATAAGCCATCATCTGGCCCGACAGTCGATTGCCGGGCCAGAGCGTGCAGCTATAGCAAGATCGTGGACAACATACCTAAGGCGCCCAGGCAAAACCCGATCAATGCGCCTCGACCGGGGAACTCCTGAAACAGCGCCCAGATCACGATAGGCTCCAGCAGCAATAAGGAGGTAACGGACACAACCGTCACCACCCAGATGTCACCGACCGCAAGATACCCCAGCCAATAAGCCCCCAGCAGACAAAGCCCGGCAAAGCACATCAACACAACAGGCATGATGAAAGCGTGCCATGAGCCGTCGCCCGCTTGAGCCAACTTGGCGGTCACCACCTCACTGTAGATTGCACAAAACTCACCGATGATCATCAACCCTAGAGCAGAAACTCCGAGTAGTTCTTTGGACATATCAAAAACTCCTTCGTATTCAACGCAATATTCTTCAACTCCCAGCGGGCAATGCCGCTGCCCAGAGTTTCGTTGCAGTGAGACGAAGCAGCCTTGAACAGGCCTGAATTACCGAAGTGCTTTTCCATGCTCATGTCCTTTATAGAAGGTGAGGCTTAGCGACCAGATGAGGCGCTCGGCCTGATCATACGTTTCGGCGGGCATCAGTAACAACCTTGGCCGTGGAACCGCCGCAACGGCCTGTTTATTTCTCGGTGTTTGTATAAGCTTGCCGTTCGTTTTTTCGGGACCAGGAAAGGTAAATGAGTGACGACAATGGAAAGCGCTTGCGGATTAACCAGAAGCACATTTGCATGGCTGCAATCTCGCTGGTTTTCTCCTGCACCTGTGTTGCCGCAGACACTTACTCGGAGCTGAGCACGCCTGATAAATCGGGATTCATGTGGGGGCAGGTCTACCAGCATACAAAAGCCGCATGTGGCACTCTCCCGCAAGACCTTGAAGACGATTACGCGAAGGCGATCCGATTCCTTTCAGAGGCCAGCCCAGAATTTGGACCGACCTTTAAGGACGGCCTGAAGCCCAGCCTTAAGAAGGCGCCTCCAAAATCAGCCGAGGAACTGGAGGACGTATGTGTCAAAGGTCAGACAGGCCTCAGAAACCAAGTGAAACTCGCCAGATACTGGTTTACCGAAAAATGGTGAGTGTGGAATAGCGAGACGGCGAGAGTTGCTATCAGGCGCTACTTTCAGTGCCTTCCACCGTCTATGCTCGTGAGGTCGGCATCTGCGTTTCAATGTCAGATTTAATTTCGCGAGTCGGGGGCCAGCATGCTTGCCATATGCCGCCCGCGCAGAACTTCGAGCTTTTGTTTTAATCCCAAGCGTGCTTTAAAGATTAACGCCTGCTGACAGCCCATAGAGGTTCACAAAATGAAAATGACACTACCCGCCCTGGTGTTGGGTGTTCTGATATCGCAAGGAGCGATAGCCGCCGGTGATGGTACAGCCGCTCTTGGAGGTGGCGTTGGTGGTGCACTTGGCAATATCGTCGGCCAACAGCTTGGCGGCTCAACGGGTGCAGCGGTAGGCGCAGGCTTAGGGGGGGCCGCCGGTGGAGCAGTCGGTGCCCAGAAGGGTAAGAGGACAGAAGCTGCGATAGGCGGCGGAGTTGGCTCTGCGGGTGGGTCACTTATAGGCAATCGTCTGGGCGGCACAACTGGTTCGACTATCGGAGCGGGTCTCGGTGGCGCTGCAGGTGGCGCGCTCGGCAACAACCTGGCGGATGATGAGAGCAATCATCGATCTGACGGGAAAAAGCACAAAGGCAACAATAAGCACAAGCATAAGAACAAGCGCCATTGATGAGCCATGGCTCGTGCTTGCAGTAGGCGCCAATAAATGCAGACGCCGTTTGGCGGGTCAGCTTAGCGAACAAGTGAGGCGCTGGGCCTGATCATATGTGTGAGCACCTGTTTTGAATAACCGGGGTTCGACGAGTATGAACGGTATTAAAAACTCGCAGGACTCCCCGCCGCCGCCCGTCATGATCGGGCTATGATCAGGCCATCTGAACCGGACGCCCAATGCCCCATGCCCGTTGACCTACAAGCGCTCTATCCAAAACTGATCCACTTGATGCTGGATACGGTATTCGTCGTCGACAGCGACAACCAGATTGTCTTCGTGAGCGACGCCTGTGAGTCACTGCTCGGCTACCGCGCCGAAGAGCTGATCGGCACCCTGATCATCCACTACATGCACCCTGAAGACCTCGCGCGCACCCGCGCTTCAATAGTTCGGGTCATGAATGGCCAAGCCCACGTCGACTTCCGCAACCGTTATCTGCGCAAGGATGGCAGCGTCGTACACATTTTGTGGGCGGCCTTCTGGTCCAAAGAAGTCGGTGCGCGGATCGGTGTCGCGCGGGACGTAACGGCGCTCACCCAGGCCGAGGAAGAGTTACGCTTCCTCGCCCATCATGACCCGCTGACGGCCCTCACCAACCGATCGCTGTTCAACGATCGGCTCGACAGTGCGCTGCAAAGTGCACAGAGCCATGACCGGAGCTTGGCGTTGCTGTTTCTGGACATCAACGACTTCAAGTGCATCAACGATGTGCATGGTCATGCCATGGGCGATCGCGTGCTCTGTGTGATTGCACGACGGCTAGAGCGCTGTGCGCGCGAAGGAGATCTAGTGGCCCGGATGGGCGGTGATGAATTCACGGTACTGATCACGGATATCCAGTCGCCGGATGCGGTTGCCGGGAAGGTGGCGCAGATACTTGCGGTCATGGCTGAGCCACTGGGAGCCGAGTTTGGCGGAGTGAAAATGCCGTCTTGCAGCGTCGGCGTGGCGTTTTATCCGGAGGATGGAGAGGATGCGGATACGCTGTTGAGTCATGCGGATGGGGAGATGTATCGGGTGAAGAGGCTGCGGGTTGCGAGTGAGTGAAGATATGAAGTACACCGTAGCGTAGGGTCTCGCAACCCGCGTCGGTAAAGAGCCAATGCCCCGACGAGTCGGGGCATTGGCTTTTATGGTCTTGGATAAATCAAAGGGCTTTTCAGCCTTACGGGTGAAGAACCGCTTGCTGACCATCATGCACGAGGCTATTTGGCTTGGCGAAGCACAAGTTCCGATAGACGGGTCTTAACGCGGAAGCAGAACTCACGAATTTGAAATTGATAAGCGGGCATAACCATGTAGTTCAAGTCAGGACCTAATGAGTCTTTGATTTCCATATATTTAGCGGTCTTGGCAGCAATGGCTTGGTACTCCGCCTCGTATTTAACGTAAGACGCTTTGTTGTAAACCTTCAAAACGTCCAGTTCTTTACGGCATTGCTCTGCGCGATTTTGATTTAAGTCTGTTTCTGATTCTGACTGAGCAGCTTCCGCAGAGGCAGGGACGTGGGAGTCAGCACTGGCGCCCGCAGGTGCAGCCTCATATCGCACAGTCCAATTAGGTGGTGTCGAAGGCGCGACTTCAGGGGGGGCTTCCTGGACGACGGCAGGAGGTGGAGTCACGTTAGATTTTTCTGGCGTTTTCGTAGCGCATCCAGAGAGGGCAAGTCCTACCACTACAGCGATGCCACACAGTTTATACATCGGTTTCACCAAGACGTAATTATGGTTGGCTGAGTCGTTAGGTTCTGGGTAAAAGTAATAACTCACTCGATGATCGAGTATAAATTTTCTACCAGACTCAAGGCGCTCAGCCTCTCTTCCTTGAGTGCGCAGGTGAGTGATAATAGTAAAAAAACAAAGAGATGACGAGTAAAAGCTCGTCAGAAAAGCCACAGATTTAACGGGACAATTGCGGTGGGTCCAAGCTGAGCATGCACCCTCATTGTGCCGTGTTCGGATCGCAGGGCAAGATGAGGCGACTCATGCAATAGGTGCAATCGCCAAGCCTTTCAAATAGGCAACGTTTCGGAACGCCTACGAAAAACCGTGTTCCGCCACCAAACCCCAGAAACACAAAAGCCCCGCTTTCGCGAGGCTTTCGTTTGAATCTTGGCGGGAAACCAGGGATTCGAACCCTGGAGACGCTATTAACATCCGCCGGTTTTCAAGACCGATAGGCAAATTCAAGCGGGCCGACGCCCTGAAGGCCGTCGGCGTTCCATTACTCATGGCAACCGGTCAGTCTACAGACCGCATTCTGCAGGGGGGGGCGTTTTGAGTTTGGGAACCGTTTTTGCCCTCCCAAGCATCCTGTCGAATGAAGGCAAGCCACAGCATTGCCCAACGATTTACGAAATACATCGTGACTGTTTTGGGCCAGAAGCGGACCCGCACCGAACACCCCTCACGCTTGGCGCTTATACGTCAGGTAATCATGGGCACCGGTACCGGTGCATAAAAACCCTGCCTTCTCGTACATCCTCTTCGCGGGGTTATCAGGTCGCACACTCAACCGCAACTGCGTAAATCCGTGCCGTGCCGCGTCCAGTGCATAGGCTTCCAAGAGGGCCATTCCCACCCCGCTACGCCGATGTTCTGGACTTACATGGATAGTGCAAAGTTCTGCGTAACTCTGCTCAGGTATCCAGAGTGAGTAACCTGCGAAGGCATTACCCATGAACGCGACGTTCAGACGTTCAAAATTCTCTACCCAACGCGTCAGGTGCCGTTCCAGTTGGGCTCGCCACGATGCTTCATGCTCGGGCTCCCAACAGCGGATATAGCTCTCCTCGCCTCTGTAGATGGCCGGAAGATCGGTAACACGTGCTTGTCTGAGTTGTAGTGCCATTCCATTAGCCTTTGATGACGTGAAGGTATGGTATGGCTTGCCTGACATTTCGCAAAGCCGGACGATGGGTCGCGATCCGGGTGCAGCGCGAGGTTACAGGTGGCTAACAGCCGATCATGAAAGGCTGCTTCTGGCCGATTTCTGCCAGTTAGGGCCACCCAGTGTACTGGTCAAACCCGATGCAAATGACTGGTCAAGTCGAATGCAAATGTGTGGTCAGGTGGAGTGAATTACCCACGTGCTTCGTTCATTTGTCCAGATTCAGTAGTTCATGCATCCGTTCGCCAATTATTCCTCGCAACCACGCCGAATGAAATTCGATTTCTTCCAGAGAAGTACCCTCAGCAAATCGGTATTCGAACACTTTGTCCTTCGGCCCCTTATACACAACGCTAAAATGGCCATCGCGATCAAACATGGCGAGCTGGTAGGGGCAGATATAAAGGATGTCGCTAAACGGCACGCGCAATTCGGAGGGTTTACGGCCGCGACAGGTGACCGTGAGGGTAAGCAGTTGCTGACCTTCGTCAAACGTGAAGGCTTGCACGCTAGGCGCAGAGAAAAACCACCCGAAGACCAGCCCCATGAGCACAACAAAACCAAGCAGGAACAGGATGAGCGACGACGTCGTAAAACTCGACTCATCGCTGGACGGCACATCCTGCATCGCGCCAAGTCCGAGAAGAAGCAATATCGCCAGGCCAAAAGCCGGCAACAACATAAGCAGCGCAAAGCAGAAACCCAAAGTGCCCGAACCCGTGCTGCCAATGATCGGTAAATCCGGACCACTATGCCAAATAGGTGGGTGGACGACAGGGGCTTGAGTGCCTGGCGCGACTTGAGTCGTTGCGACATGGCGAGGTGGGCTTTGAGGATTCATCCAGCAGGCTCCAGGGGTGCAGCGTAGGTATTACCAATGACGCACACCCTCGATGCTGACTCAAGGAAGCGCCAGCCATCCACTCGCTATGATTACTGGGCGCTAACGCTTGGAACCCATAAAGTGCACGAAGTCGCAGCTTGGGCAATGAGCCAATCATGCTCACGCTTCGCGAAGGGCCGAGGCATCCCGTAAGAAATCCGGAGAGCAAAGTTGTAGGCACCCCTGACTTCATTTCCAGTGGGTGTAGCTTCTTTCAACGTTGTGTTGGTTTTGAGCCCTTCTACCGCTCCATGTAGCGCCAGCGCCTGCTTGGAGGTGTCCGCGCTTTCCTCCAGGATCTGTACCGCGATAAAGGCCGCATTCGAGCAGCGATCCATCTTTTCCCACTGCTTCATTTGGGCTTCATCGCCGAGCGCTACAGCAGAGGTGAGCAACATCAATGAGCCAATCAAAAAACGCATTGCTTTGATCCTTCAAATTAGTTTGCGTAGTAATACATCAACCTATACCCAATCGCTACCACGGTATTCGTCCGATAACAGCCAGCAAAATTCTGGGTTTGCACGGAGCCAGTCGCTTACTGCGGCATACCGACAGCCGACCACCGGGCTAGTGAGCAAAGCGAGTGCCGTTACTCTTCAATCCTTGGCCAATTGAACTTGTAATTCAGCGGAGGCAGCTCGTAATGTTCAGCCAGATACAACGCCAGCATTTCCCCTTCCTTCGCGTACGCAGCCGCTTTATCAGAAGTCGGATACCAACTCACCCAAAGCGTTTCTAGAGGGAAGACTTTCTCAAACGCCGCATAGTTGAAACGCCAGCCAGCCATATGCCCGGCTGCTCCAGGATTTTTTGCGCATCGAACAAATGCAGAGAGGCGGCGCCTAAGATTATCTGACTCTCCAATGGTCAATATTCCGTTCTCATCCACGCCTATCGCGCGATTGAGCGCCCTGTCTGCGCAAATAATATATGCCCCGGGGACAACAGGTGCGCTCTTATAGTGTTCCATGAGCTTTAACCACTCAGGCTCCCATCCCTGCCAGTTTTTGACGTTCATCTGCTGCCTCCACCAATAGAGGCAAAACGATATCACGCCCCATAGCGACTCTAGTAGTTTGGGTTGTCAGGGACGCTCTCTAAAGCCTGAAAAAGTGGCACATTGCCGGTGTTGGTGAGCAAATTTTTACTCGCAAGGAAGCCCACCCTCATGTCCTTTGCTCTTGTTCGCGCTGCTGCAACCTGCCTACTGACTGCGGTAACTCTCTTCGGATGCGCGTGTCCCCCGACAGAGGGTGGTGAGCGCGAAAATCACCTGACGTTGTTCTGTTCTCGCGCATCGCTTGCTTCCTTATTAACTTGAGCCTGACGGCGCTGTTCTTCTTTCCGGGCCACATTGCCAGCCTCGGTGATAGCAAGCGCTTGGGCCTCGCCAATGCCAGCCAGCTTTTCCCTATAACGCCAATCCTGTACGCGCCAAGTTCCACCAGCGCTGACCACCATCGCCAGCAGGATCGACGCCAGGCAATTCACGGGCGTCATGGCAGCACCTTCAGAGCTCTTTCGTACAGTGCTTGGCGATCCTGCGCACCGTTCGGCACACGCCCACGTCGACCTGTATTGATGAGTGTTGGCAGCCAGCATTCGAAAGTTCCAGTTCCGCGACATCCGCCCCAAGGCCGCAAGCGAGATCCTCGACCTAGGAGATGCAAGCCGGCTCCTGGGACACACAGATAAGCGGATAACCGAGACCGTATATCGACGCGTTGGGGAGATCGTGAAGCCGACTCGCTGACCGCAATTTGCAACGAGTTGCGGAAACCGCCTGAAAGGATGCGGAAACTATCAGCCTGTACGCTGATAGCTTTACCAAACCCCAGAAACACAAAAGCCCCGCTTTCGCGAGGCTTTCGTGTGAATCTTGGCGGGAAACCAGGGATTCGAACCCTGGAGACGCTATTAACGTCCGCCGGTTTTCAAGACCGGTGCATTCAACCACTCTGCCAATTTCCCTTGTGCATCACAGGATTATAGTAGCCCATCCTGTCTCAGCGGGCGCCATAATACCCGAATGAAACACACTGTCAAACTCTCGGCATCGCTTGTTACAGAGCGTCTGTTATGATCTTTGCGACTGAACGTTTCAAAACCGAAGGAGTGTCGCCATGCGCGAACAGAATTACGCAGTGAATGGCAACGCGCAGGCTGAGCAGCTTGAAGTCAGCCGCGTGTTGCGCAACACCTATGGCTTGCTCGCCCTTACCCTCGCATTCAGCGGCGTAATGGCGTTTGTGGCTCAGCAGATGCGCGTCGGCTACCCGAACATCTTTGTCGTGCTGATCGGCTTCTACGGGCTGTTCTTCCTGACCAACAAGCTGCGCGACTCGGCCTGGGGCTTGGTGTCGGCGTTTGCCTTGACCGGTTTCATGGGCTTTATCCTCGGCCCGATCCTCAACCGTTACCTCGGCATGGCCGGCGGTGCGGAAGTGGTCAGCTCGGCGTTTGCCATGACGGCCCTGGTGTTTGGTGGTCTGTCGGCCTACGTGCTGATCACCCGTAAGGACATGAGCTTCCTGGGTGGCTTCATCACCGCAGGCTTCTTTGTGCTGCTGGCGGCTGTGGTTGCAGGTATGTTCTTCCAGATCAGTGGCCTGCAACTGGCGATCAGCGCGGGTTTTGTGCTGTTCTCCTCGGTGTGCATCCTGTTCCAGACCAGCGCCATCATCCACGGCGGTGAGCGTAACTACATCATGGCGACCGTGAGCCTGTATGTGTCGATCTACAACCTGTTTATCAGCCTGTTGCAGATCTTCGGCATCATGAGCCGCGACGATTGATTAGTTAACGCAATAAAAATGCCCCGTATCGAAAGATACGGGGCATTTTTGTTTTTAGGCTGTTAAGAGCCGGTTTCAGTATTTGTTGGGTTCCATCTCCAGATCAACCTTGAAACGCTGCGCAATATCCTGCTGGATCCGCTGAGCCAGGTTGGCAATATCGTGCCCCGAGGCACCGCCATAGTTGACCAACACCAGCGCCTGCAGTTTGTGCACACCTGCATCCCCCTCACGAAAGCCTTTCCAGCCAGCCTTGTCGATCAGCCAACCGGCCGCGAGCTTCATCTGCCCATCGGGCTGCGGATAAGCCACCAGGTCCGGGTACAGCGCCTGCAGCTCAGCTGCCAACACCTGGGACACCAATGGGTTCTTGAAGAAGCTTCCCGCATTGCCAAGCTCTGCCGGGTCCGGCAGTTTTTCGCGGCGGATGCTGCAGATCGCACGGCTGACGTCACTCGGCGTCGCTTCAGTGATCCCCTGCCCCGCCAGGCGCTGCTGCACCGGGCCGTAGTCAAGTTTCAGGTGGCTGGTGCGGCTCAGGGCAAAGCGCACCCGCAGGATCAGCCAGCGGCCGGTTTCGTGCTTGAACAGGCTGTCACGGTAGGCAAAGTTGCATTCTTCCAGGCTGAATTCGCGCAGTTCGCCGGTGTGGCGATCCAGGGCGGTCAGCCCGGCGAATACGTCCTTGATCTCCACGCCGTAGGCGCCGATGTTCTGCATCGGTGCTGCGCCAACAGTACCGGGGATGAGGCTGAGATTTTCCAGGCCGCAGAAACCCTGTTCCAGGGTCCATAGCACGAAGGGGTGCCAGGCTTCGCCCGCTTGCGCCTCGACCACCACCTGCGTGCCGTCATCGTGGACCACGCGGATGCCTTGGGTCGCCATGCGCAAGACCAGCGCAGGAATGTCCTGGGTCAGCAGCAAGTTGCTGCCACCACCGATCACCAGCAGTGGCACCGCATGTGCGGCTGAATAAGCCAGGGCCTCGCGGACGTCATCGTCGCTGTGAGCCTCGGCGAACAACTGGGCGCGTACGTCGATGCCAAAGCTATTGAAGGGCTTGAGCGATACCTGTGAGAGCACCTGCAAGGTCATAACCGCCCCTTCAATTCGATCACCAATAAATCACAGGCGCGTTCGATCAGGTCCAGGACCCGCTCGAAGCCTTGTTCACCTTCGTAATAAGGGTCTGGCACTTCGTCCACTTCGCCGTCGTAGCGGCGCAGGAACAGGTCCAGCTCCGCTGTGCCCTGGCCCGGCTGCATGGCCTTGAGGTTGCGCAGGTTGCTGTGGTCCATGGCCAGGATCAGGTCATAGCGCGCAAAGTCGGCGCGGGAGACCTGCTGGGCCCGCTGGGCCGACAAGTCATAGCCGCGCACCAGCGCCGCACGTTGGCTGCGCTTATCCGGTGGGTTGCCAATATGCCATTCACCCGTACCGGCGGACGCGACCTCGACCTGCCCTGCCAAACCCGCTTCGCGCAATTTATGGCGCAGCACGCCTTCTGCGGTGGGCGAGCGACAGATATTGCCCAGGCAGACAAACAAGACCTCCATCAGGCCCCCAGCAGGCGACGGACGCGCTCAAGGTCTTCCGGAGTGTCGACACCCGCCGGCGGCGCTTCCAGCGCATCGCCCACATGAATGCGCACGCCGTGCCACAAGGCACGCAGCTGCTCCAGCGATTCGGTGTTTTCCAGCCAGCACGGGCCCCAACTGACGAAGTCATGCAGGAAACCGGCACGGTAGGCATAGATGCCGATATGACGGCGATACGGCACGCCTTCCGGCAATACGTCGGGGTGCTTGGCGAAAGCATCGCGCGCCCACGGCAAGGTCGAACGGCTGAACGTCAGCGCCAGGCCATTGATGTCGCTGACCACTTTCACCACGTTCGGATTGAACAAGGTGTCGATGTCTTCAATCGGTTCGGCCAGGGTCGCCATGCGCGCCTCGCCATGGGCGGCCAGGTTGGCGGCCACTTGGTCGATCACGCTCGGCGGAATCAACGGCTCGTCACCTTGCACGTTGACCACGATGGCATCAGGTGCCAGGCCGAGTTTCGTGGCCACTTCGGCCAGGCGGTCGGTGCCGGAGTTATGGTCTTCGCGAGTCAGCACGGCCTCAGCGCCGAAGCCTTTGCAGGCTTCGATGATGCGTGGATCATCGGTGGCCACCACCACGCGCTCGGCGCTGCTTTTACAGGCCTGTTCCCACACCAACTGGATCATCGGCTTGTCGCCGATTAGTTGCAGCGGCTTGCCCGGCAAGCGGGTCGACGCGTAGCGGGAGGGAATGACAACGGTAAAGGCTGTGGTCATTTATCCAAGCGCTCATCGGTGGTCAGGGTGCGGGCTTCGCTTTCCAGCATTACCGGGATGCCATCACGGATCGGGTAAGCCAGGCCGGCGCCTTTGCTGATCAGCTCGGTTTTATCGGCGCTGAGCTTGAGCGGGCCTTTGCAGATCGGGCAAGCGAGGATATCGAGCAGTTTGGTGTCCATGAGTGTTTCCTGGAAAGAAGCGATTTAAGGCAAGAGACGGGCAGGCAACAGGCGCATCAGCTGCGTGTCGAACCAGGCGACAAACGCCGGCGACGGCAGCGCATCCACCGCAAGGTACCACCAGTCGGGCTGGGCAAAGGCGCGGCACTTCACCGCGTCCTTTTCGGTCATGACCAGCGGCAATGACGGTGAAAAATTCAGGACTTCGGCGCTGTACGGCGCGTGGTCGGCAAACGCATGGGGTATCGGCTGCCAGTGTAGCGTTTCGAGGGTGTTGAAGAAACGCTGCGGGTTGCCGATACCGGCGACCGCATGCACCTGCTGGCCCGCCGCAAAGTGATCGACCGGCTGGCGCTCGCCGGTCTTCAGATTGACCAGTGCGGAAGGCTGTAAGCGAAAGGCAAAACCATCGTCTCGGTCGCTTGCGGCGCCGTTATACAACAGCGCATCGACACTCTGCAGCCGCTCCACGGGTTCGCGCAACGGCCCCGCCGGCAGGCAACGGCGATTGCCCAGGCCACGGGCGGCGTCGATCAGCACCAATTCAAGGTCGCGGGCCAGGCGGTAATGCTGCAGGCCATCGTCGGAGAGGATCAGGTCCAGGGTTTCACTGACCAGCAGCGCCTTGACCGCACGGCTGCGATCGGGGTCGATCACTAACGGTACGCCGCAGCGCTGCACGATCAATAAGGGTTCGTCACCCGCCACTTCGGCACTGTGGTTGGCTTCAACCCGCCATGGCAACTGCGGCGGCTTGGCCCCATACCCCCTGCTGACCACCCCCACGCGCAAGCCGCTGCGTCGGCAGTGCTCTATCAACCACAGGATCAACGGGGTCTTGCCGGTGCCACCCACGGTGATATTACCGACCACCACCACGGGCACCGGCGACTGATAGATCTCACCCTCACCCGCGAGGAAACGTGCGCGCTTGCGCTGCACCACTCGGCGGTACAAGGATTCCAGCGGCCGCAGCAACGTGAGCGCCGGATGGCCCTCGTACCAGGCCTTAAGCAAACGATCGGACATGGCCATCAGGGTTGGCTCGCTGCCTCAACGGTGGTCATGCGCAGGTGGCTGAAACCGAGCTTGCCGGCGGCATCCATGGCAGTGATCACGGCCTGGTGCTGGGTCTTGCCATCGGCACTGATCGACAGCGGCAGCTTGGTATCGCCGCCGGACTCTTTCTGCAAGGCCTCCATCAGGCTGTTGAGATCGTTCTTTTCGAGCAACTGGTTATTCACTGAAAACACCCCGTCGGCGCTGATGGCGATGTCCAGTTGCTTGACCTCCTGGTCTTCGGCCGGCGAACCGCTCACGGCTTCCGGCAGGTCAACGCGCAGCTCGGTTTGCCGGGTAAAGGTGGTGGTGACGACAAAAAACAGCAGCAGGATAAACACCACGTCGATCAGCGACGCGAGGTTGATATCGACATTTTCCCGTTGCTTGCGGCGAAATTTCACGCTTTGCCCCCAACCAGATCAACGTCACGGTCACCCTGCACGACTTCCACCAGCTTGATGGCTTCCTGCTCCATGCCGACCACCAGCTCATCGATGCGCCGTTGCAGGAAACGGTGGAAGAATACCGAAGGAATACCGACCATCAGGCCCGCTGCCGTGGTGATCAGCGCCTTGGAGATACCACCGGCCAATACGGCCGCGTTGGTGGTCATGCCGGAGCCCATGAACGAGCTGAAAATATCGATCATGCCCAGCACCGTCCCCAGCAAACCGAGCAACGGCGCCATGGCAGCGATGGTGCCGAGGGCATTGATGTAGCGCTCCAGTTCATGAATGACACGGGCGGCAGCCTCCTCGATGCACTCTTTCATGATCTCGCGACCATGCTTGGAGTTGGCCAGGCCGGCGGCAAGGATTTCACCCAACGGGGAGTTGGCGCGCAGTTCCTTGAGTTTTTCCTTGTCCAGTTGCTTGTTCTTGATCCAGGCCCAGACCTGCCCCAATAGGTGCTCGGGGGTGACGCGACTGGCGCGCAGGGTCCACAGGCGTTCGGCGACGATGCCGAGTGCGGCGATAGAACTCATGATGATCGGCAACATCATCCAGCCGCCGGATTTGACCAATTCCCACACAGTGAATGTCCCCTCGAAAAAGTGCGCCACTTTACCATATAGGTTCGTCGACCACAGACCCCATCGGCTGCGGCCACAAGCGCCTAAGGTAACCGTTCACGCCAGAACCTGCGTTGACTGCGCGCAACAACCGGTGGTGCAAATGCCCCCAGTTGCAGGCGCACGGCGCCCTGCTCGGCGCTGTCATAGACCTGGCTGCCCAACCGCTGGTAGCGTGCCATCACCTGCGGATGCGGATGGCCGAACGCATTGCTGCGCCCTCGTGAAATGAGCACCGAACGAGGGGCAAGGTGTTCCACAAACGCCCAGGACGAAGAACTGCGACTGCCATGGTGTGGCGCCTGCAACCAATCGGTGGGCACTGCCAGAGGTGAGGCGAGCATTGCCTGTTCCGCCGCGCGGTCGATATCGCCGGTCAACAGTAAGCGCTCACCATTGGCCTGCACCTGCAACACGCAGGACTTCGGGTTGCCACTGATAGCGTCCGGCCACTGCCACAGCTCGAACGTCACACCGTCCCAGGTCCATCGCTCGCCACTGTTGCACGACTGCGTACCGAGAAACGCCGGCAGGCCCTCGGTTTCCCCGCCCACCACGCGTTTGATTGGCATCCCCTTGGCAATCGCCCCCGCGCCGCCGGCATGATCCGCATCGGCATGGCTGATCAACATCATGTCTAACGCCTTTACCCCGAGTTTTTGCAGCGACGGCAATACCACCCGCGCACCCAGGTCAAAGGTTCCGGAGCGCGGGCCGGCGTCGTAGAGCAAGGTGTGATGGCGAGTACGCAAGATCAGCGACTGCCCCTGGCCGACGTCCAACTGCACCACCTCCACTTGCCCATGGGGCACCAGTTCACGCGGGGGAAACACCGCCAGCAACAGCATCGGCAAGCCCAGCACACGAAATGGCACGCCCTTGGGTAATAGCAATAGCAGCGCACCGAGCAGGCTCAGCAGCCAATACCGCTGCGGTACCTCGGCCGGAATCCAGGCAGGCAGTTGTCCGGCAAGCCATGCCAAGCCCTTGAACAACCCATCCAACGCACCGCCCGCCAGCCATAGCACTCCCTCCCCTATAAACGGCAGCGGCAGCAACGCTGTCCCCAGCAACGCCAGCGGTAACACCACCAGGCTGATCCAGGGCACGGCAACCAGATTGGCCAGCGGCGCACTCAGGCTGATGGGCAACCCCAGCACCAGCAAGACAGGTAACAATCCAACGGCAATCAACCACTGGGGGCGGGTCCACGCCTGCCACACGCTCCACGCCCCCAGCCGCCCACCAAACGCCAGGATCAGCACTGCCACCGCCGCAAACGACAACCAGAACCCCGACTGTAAACTGGCCAACGGCTCCAGGACCAACACCCCATCGAGTGCCAACAGCAACGGCCACCACAGCCCCAGGTGTCGGAAGCGCAGCCGCCATAACAACACCAGCCCCACCATCACACAGGCGCGCTGCACCGGCACGCCAAACCCGGCCAGCAAGCCGTAACTCAGCGCGGCCGTGAACGCCAGGCCACACGCCCACGGCAGCCACGGCCAGGTTCGGGGCCAGAGCCCATAACGTGCCAACCCGGCGATCAACCCGTAGATCAAGCCCGCCAGCATGCCGATGTGCTGGCCGGATATAACCAGCAGATGCACAGTGCCGGTGTCCTGTAGCACCTGCCAATCAGCGGCGGCCAATCCAGAGCCGTCTCCCAGCACCAGGGCGATCAGGCCTGCTTCCCGACCAAAGGCATCCACCGCCATCAAGCGCTGGCGCACGCCATCCCGCCAGGCGCTGCGCGCCGCAGCCAGACGTTCGCCGTCCTTCACCGTGCCGGTGGCGCCAATACGTTGGGCGAGCAGCCAGGCTTCCTGGTCAAATCCGTGAAAATTCAGCAGACCGGCCGGCCGCTTCAGGGTGATTGCCAGGCGCCAGCGCTCACCGCTGTGCACAGGCGGCCCGCCACGCCAGGACACTCGGATGCGTTTGGGCAACCGGGCATTTCGCGACCGGCTGTCGGCCAATTCGAAACGCACCCCTTCGCCCGTCTGCTGCGGCAGCCCAATGACTCGCCCCTCCACCCAACGTGTCTGGCCGTCCAGGGTCGGCTTGAGGCGATCATCCAGCGCCCACTGCGCACTGATGCATGCCCAGCTCAGCCCCAGCAGGAAAAACGCCAGTGGGTAAGTGCGAAACGGCAACAGCATCAACGCCAGCACCAGCAAGGCGATCAGCCATCCCGCAGGCGGCAATGCCGGTAAAAAACGCAGGGCCAGTAACCCCAGCGCCAACGCGAACATCCCTGTCCTCATGAATCATCCCTTTCAAGTGATCCACTCAGTCTTAGCCGGGCGTCCGACATTGCCTATGATGTTTTGTCACAAAGTCTGAATTTTCTGTTTATAGAATGCGGGCATACTTGCCCCTCGAACTGACCTGGACCCCTTATGCCACGGCGCTTATTCAAACGGTACATGCCTGACCCCAGCAGTATCAGGGAACACAAGTCATTACAGTTTCTCGGCACATTGCTGCATGACCCGAACCTCTGGCACCTCAACCGGCACTCGGTCGCGCGCGCGATGGCCGTAGGTTTGTTCGCGGCCTTTATCCCGATTCCCTTGCAGATGCTGCTGGCGGCCGTCCTGGCGATTACCGTGCGCGGCAACATGCCCATCGCGGTCAGCCTGGTGTGGCTGACCAACCCGATCACCATGCCGGTGGTGTTTATCTGCACCTACATGACCGGCGCCTGGCTGATGAACGTGCCACCCCGCAGCCTGCCCGATGACCTGACCTGGGAATGGATCAGCGGGCAACTGAGTACGTTGTGGCAGCCGTTCCTGCTCGGTTCAGTGGTATTGGGACTGGTGCTGGGCGCCCTCGCCTACTGCCTGACCATGGGCTATTGGCGCTGGTGGGTTGCCCATCAGTGGAAAAAGCGCAAACAACGCCGCGCTTAGCAGGCCCGCAAGCGCAAATGCACGCGCAGCCCTTGCCCGGTGTTTTACGCCCACAGGCTGCCGTCCTGGCGTTGCACGGCGTTGCGGGCAATGCTCAAGCCCAGGCCGAAGCCACCATCGCCGGGGCGTGAACCGTCCAGGCGGGTAAAGGGCGCGAAGATCCGTTCCAGGTCCCCGTCATCGATCCCGCCGCCCTGATCCTCCAGCCACACATGCCAATAATCCCCTTCACGCCGGCCATCCAGGCTGACCACGCCGCCCACAGGCGAATGGCGAATAGCGTTGCGCAGGATGTTTTCCAGGGCCTGGGCCAACGCATTCAGGTTGCCCCGTACCCAGCACTCCGTACCTAGCAGGCAAGGCAGGCGCGACGCCGGCCAATCGCTTTCAAAACACGCGTTTTCGCGCAACATGTCCCATAACGCCTGAAGCTGGATATCCTCCTGGGGCAGCGGCCCGCGCTCGGTGTCCAGCCAGGCCAGTTGCAGGCTGTCTTCGACTAGGCGCTGCATGGCGTCGATCTCACGCCCCAACCGCTCGCGCAGTTGCGCCAGGTCTTGCTCACTGTCCCGCGCCATCTGCAGGCCCTGCTGGCCGTTCTGGCACCAGGTCACCTGGAACCCACAGCGCCCCAGGTACTCATGGACCTAGGCGCCCAGCACGGGGGTCATCTTCGATGGTCAGGATACTGGGCAGGCCGATTGATGCGGGATTCATTAGTATCTGCAAGTCATTCTCAATGGCCGATTATTCAAGATTGCCTTGCCGCAGGCAATCGCCACCGGGCGCCAAATGACTTCAAGATTGCCGTATGTCATTAATTTGCAAGATTCCACGCCGCGCAAATGGCTACACTGCGCAGGTGGCGCGGGCCGGATGCCCGTGCCGATCATAGATATCAATGTGGTAGCAGGAGAGTAGCGTGCTGACAAGAATGGGGATAAAAGGCCGCGTACTGTTGCTGACCTTATTACCGACCAGCCTGATGGCCTCGTTGCTGGGGGGCTACTTCACCTGGATGCAGCTCTCGGAACTGCAGACCCAATTGCTGCAACGCGGCGAAATGATCGCGGAGCAATTGGCTCCGCTGGTGGCGCCGGCCCTGAGCGCCCGCAACACCGACCTGCTGGAGCGCATCGCCACTCAATCCCTGGAGCAGCCGGACGTGCGCACCGTGGCGTTCCTCAGTCCGGACCGCATCTCCCTGGCCCATGCGGGCCCGACCATGCTCAACCAGGCGCCCATCGGCAACAGTTCCCATTTGTTGCAGCGCACCGGCAATGACGCCACCCGCTACCTGCTGCCGGTGTTTGGTCGTCATCGCAACCTTGCGGGCGACCTGATCCCGGATGAAGCCGACCGCCTGCTGGGCTGGGTCGAGGTGGAACTCTCCCACAACGGCATGTTGCTGCGCGGCTACCGCAGCCTGTTCGCCAGCCTGCTGCTGATCGCCATCGGCTTGATCTGCACCGCGGCATTGGCTTTGCGCATCAGCCGCACGATCAACTCGCCAATCGGCCAGATCAAGCAGGCGGTGGCCCAACTCAAGGACGGCAACCTGCAAACCCGCTTGCCTGCGTTGGGCAGCCAGGAGCTGGACCAGCTCGCGTCGGGCATCAACCGCATGGCCGAGACCCTGCAGAACGCCCAGGAAGAACTGCAACACAGCATCGACCAGGCCACCGAAGACGTGCGCCAGAACCTGGAAACCATCGAGATCCAGAACATCGAGCTGGACCTGGCGCGTAAGGAAGCCCTGGAGGCCAGCCGCATCAAGTCGGAGTTCCTGGCCAACATGAGCCATGAGATCCGCACGCCGCTCAACGGTATCCTCGGCTTTACTCACCTGCTGCAAAAAAGCGAACTGACCCCACGCCAGCTCGATTACCTGGGCACCATCGAAAAGTCCGCCGACAACCTGCTGGGCATCATCAACGAGATCCTCGATTTTTCGAAAATCGAAGCCGGCAAGCTGGTGCTCGACAGCATCCCGTTCAACCTGCGCGATTTGCTGCAGGACACCCTGACCATCCTCGCTCCCGCCGCCCATGCCAAACAGCTGGAGCTGGTCAGCCTCGTCTACCGCGACACGCCGCTGGCGCTGGTCGGCGACCCGCTGCGCCTGAAGCAGATCCTGACCAACCTGATCAGCAACGCGATCAAGTTCACCCGTGAAGGCACCATCGTGGCCAGGGCGATGATCGAGGACGAGCAGGAAGACAGCGTGCAACTGCGCATCAGCGTGCAGGACACCGGCATCGGCCTGTCCAGCCAGGACGTGCGCGCGTTGTTCCAGGCGTTCAGCCAGGCCGATAACTCACTGTCGCGCCAGCCCGGCGGCACCGGGTTGGGCCTGGTGATTTCCAAGCGCCTGATCGAGCAGATGGGCGGTGAAATCGGCGTCGACAGTACGCCGGGCGAAGGTTCGGAGTTCTGGATCAGCCTGAACCTGCCCAAGACCCGTGACGATGTCGAGGATTTGCCTTGCGCGCCGCTGCTCGGCCGTCGCGTGGCGGTGCTGGAAAACCATGAACTGGCGCGCCAGGCGCTGCAACATCAGTTGGAAGACTGCGGCCTGGAAGTTACCCCGTTCAACAGTCTGGAAAGCCTGACCAACGGCATCACCAGTGCCCATCAGACCGATCAGGCGATTGACCTGGCGGTACTTGGCGTAACCGCCAATGACATCCCGCCCGAGCGCCTCAACCAGCATCTATGGGACCTTGAGCACCTGGGCTGCAAGGTGCTGGTGCTGTGCCCCACCACTGAACAGATGCTGTTCAACCAGTCCGTACCCAACCCCAATAGCCAATTGCAGGCCAAGCCGGCGTGTACGCGCAAGCTGCGCCGCGCGCTGTCCGACCTGATCAGCCCGCGACCATCGCGCAGCGAACCGGGCGAGCCGCTGTCCAGCCGGGCGCCGCGCGTATTGTGCGTGGATGACAACCCGGCGAACCTGCTGCTGGTCCAAACCCTGCTGGAAGACATGGGCGCGCGGGTGCGTGCAGTGGAAAGCGGGTATGCGGCCGTCGACGCCGTGAAACAGGACACTTTCGACCTGGTGCTGATGGACGTGCAAATGCCTGGCATGGACGGCCGCCAAAGCACCGAGGCGATCCGCCAGTGGGAAAGCGAGCGCAGCGGCACGCCATTGCCGGTGGTCGCCCTCACCGCCCACGCCATGGCCAACGAAAAGCGCGCCTTGCTGCAAAGCGGCATGGACGACTACCTGACCAAACCCATCAGCGAACGGCAACTGGCCCAAGTGGTGTTGAAATGGACCGGCCTGGCCCTGCGTAACCAAGGCCCGGAACGCCCAACGGACGGCCTCGGCCCTGGCGTGAAATTGCCGGTGCTCGACCATGAAGAGGGCCTGCGCCTGGCCGCCGGCAAGGCTGACCTGGCGGCGGACATGCTCGCCATGTTGCTGGCCTCCCTGGAAGCCGACCGCCTGGCCATCACCATCGCCCGCGAAGCCAATGACAACAACGCCCTGATCGAACGTGTGCACCGCCTGCACGGCGCAACCCGTTACTGCGGCGTACCGCAACTGCGTGCCGCCTGCCACCGCGCCGAGACCCTGCTCAAACAGGACGACGCCAAGGCCCTGCACGCGCTGGACGAACTGGACATGGCGATTGCCCGGCTGGCGAGTGAAGCAAGGGTCAATGCCTAATGCTCCGCTTTGGATCTGCTTTTGATCTTAATCTCAGGCGCCCCGTCAACCACGCTGGCCGCTTACTTTTGGGTCTTTCCAAACCCCCGTCGCCTGACAGGCCGTAATCGCAGGCAAGCCAGCTCCCACAGGGTTTATGTATTTATTCAGTCAGTCAGTTAGTGCAGAGAGCATTCCAATGCGCGTCATTCTTTTCAGTAGCCAGACCTACGACCGCGACAGTTTTCTCGGCGAACCGCTGCCACCCGGCCTGGAGCTGCAATTCCAGCCTGCACGGCTCAACCTCGACACCGTGGCCCTGGCCGAGCATCACGAAGTGGTGTGCGCCTTTATCAATGACGACCTCAGCGCCCCGGTGCTGGAGCACTTGGCCAAGGGCGGCACGCGGCTGATCGCCCTGCGCTCGGCGGGCTACAACCATGTTGACCTGGCCGCCGCCAAGCGCCTGGGCCTGACCATCGTGCGCGTGCCGGCCTATTCGCCCCACGCGGTGGCCGAACATGCGGTCGCACTGATCCTCGCCCTCAACCGCCGCCTGCACCGCGCCTACAATCGCACCCGCGACGGCGATTTCAGCCTGCATGGCCTCACCGGTTTCGACCTGGTGGGCAAGACCGTCGGCGTGGTCGGCACCGGGCAGATCGGCGCGACCTTTGCCAAGATCATGGCCGGCTTCAGTTGCCAACTGCTCGCCTACGACCCCTTCCCCAACCCGCAGGTCCTGGCCTTGGGGGCGCGCTACGTGAGCCTGCCTGAGTTGCTGGCCCATGCGCAGATCATCAGCCTGCACTGCCCGCTGACCGCCGACAGCAAACACTTGATCAACGCCAGCTCCCTGGCCCAGATGCAGCCGGGTGCGATGCTGATCAACACCGGTCGTGGCGGGTTGGTCGACACCCCGGCGCTGATCGAGGCACTCAAGGAGGGCCAACTCGGCTACCTCGGGCTGGATGTGTATGAGGAAGAAGCGCAGCTGTTTTTCGAGGACCGCTCCGACCTGCCCTTGCAGGACGACGTACTCGCACGCCTGCTGACCTTTCCCAATGTGATCATCACCGCGCACCAGGCGTTTCTCACCCGCGAAGCCCTGGCGGCCATCGCCGGCACCACCTTGGCCAACATTGCCGCATGGGCCGATGGCCGGGCGCAGAACCTTGTCGAAGGATGATCAGCGGTCACATACCAGGCTCATGATAGGCCAGCACCCGTGATAGGATGCCGCGCCTATTTGGAGGATCCATGGCCGAACACGATTTCCGCTTCAGCTTGCTGAGCCCGCAACACACCCTGATCGAATGCCGCGCCCTGGTGCCGGGCCGTTACCAGGTGACTGGCAACGGTGGTTCGATCAAGCATGGCGACGTGCTGATCGTCACCCTGCGTGGCAGTAAAACCCTGTCGATGCGCCTTACCGTCGAAGGTGACGCACGCTACTCCATCCGCCCGGCCGGCCAATGGGTCGCCATGGCCCAGGGGCCGAAATTCGGCGAGTTGGAGATTCACACCTGGAAGGTCAACTGCGACAGCTGCGATGCGGTGCTGGAGTTCGAGTTTGCGGTGGAAACCAAGCTGACCAAAGAACCCCTGCAACCGGCCGCCAACGCGCGCATTGCCGAGTTGGGCTGGGCCAGCGAAGGCGACAAGCACCGCTGCCCGAAATGCCAAAAGGCCGCGCAATGAGAGGCCTGCTCTTGCTCGCCGCCCTCGGGGCGGCCCTGACGGGTTGCGCCGGGGACGCGGTCAAGCTCAAGCGGGATCATAGCTACGTGGTGGAATGGATTGGTGAGCGGCCGTTGATGGATTACGCGCACCTGACCGTCACCCTCGGCACCGATGGCCGCGCCTACGGCAATGGCGGTTGCAACCACTGGTTTGCGCCGTACACCGTCGAAGGCGACAAGATCAGCTTCGGCAAGATCGGCAGCACCCGCAAGCTGTGCGCCGAAGCCTTGATGGAGCAGGAACACCGCTTCTTCCAGGCCCTGCAGGGGGTGCAGCGCTGGGATATCTCACCGATTGAACAAACGCGCTTCTGGCCGGCCGAGGGCAAGCCGATTCGCCTGTGGCTGGAAGAAGGCTGATTTCACTGCGGATTGGCTTTTCTGTGGGAGCTGGCTTGCCTGCGATCACATCGACTCGGTACCACAGACACATTGAGTCGCCTGTATCGCAGGCAAGCCAGCGCCTACCAAATCAGCCGCGTAAAGCCTTGAGCTTAGCCAACACCCCTTCCGCCGTCTGCTCACCCATCAGCTGCTCGCGCACCTTGCCCTTGTCATCAATGATGTAGGTCACCGGCAACGCCTCGCTGCGCGGGATATCAAAAATCCCCTCCGGGTTCTGCGCCAGCACGGTGAACTTGATGCCCAGCTTGTCACTGGCGGCTTTCAGCTCTTCACCCTGCACGTTGTCGAAATTGACCCCGAACACCCCCACGTTCTGAGCCTTCAGCTGTTCGGCCAAGGCATTGAGTTCAGGAATTTCCGTGCGGCACGGGCCACACCATTCGGCCCAGTAATTGACCACCAGCCACTGTTTGTCCAAGCGTTCGGCCGCCACTTTCTGGCCATACTGGTCAACGCCGTAGTCATTACCGCAGCCGCTGAGCAGCAGGGTTGTGATGATCGCCAATGCACCGATCAGTCGCCTAGTCATGGGGTAATCCTTCGCAAAAATGAACGTTGACTGCGACCTATCGCCTCTTACGGTTTAAGGACGGGCCGCAGCGCGGGTAGAATACCCGCCACCTTACGCAAGATGCGACCCGCACATGACCGATCTGACGCTTTATCACAACCCGCGCTGCTCGAAATCCCGCGGTGCGCTGGAATTGCTCGAAGCCCGCGGCCTCACCCCGACCGTGGTGCGCTACCTCGAAACCCCGCTGAACGCCGCGCAGCTGAAAGCATTGCTCGGCAAGCTGGGCATCAGCGCGCGCCAACTGCTGCGCACCGGCGAAGACGAATACAAGACCCTCAACCTGGCCGACGCCAGCCTCAGCGAAGCGCAATTGATCGCCGCCATCGCCGAGCATCCGAAGCTGATGGAACGCCCGATCCTCGAGACCACCAATAAAGCCATCATTGGCCGTCCGCCAGAGAACGTGCTGGAGATCCTGCCGTGAGTGCCCCGTATGTGCTGGTCTTGTACTACAGCCGTAACGGCTCGGTCAGCGAAATGGCCCGGCACATTGCCCGGGGCATCGAACAAGGCGCAATGGAGGCCCGACTGCGCACCGTGCCGGCGATCTCCACCGAGTGCGAAGCCGTCGCGCCGAGCATTCCGGACGAAGGCGCACTGTATGCCAGCCTCGATGACCTGAAAAACTGCTCGGGCCTGGCCCTGGGCAGCCCGACCCGCTTCGGCAACATGGCCGCGCCGCTCAAGTACTTTATCGACGGCACCAGCAACCTGTGGCTCACCGGCGCCCTCGTCGGCAAGCCGGCCGGGGTGTTTACCTCCACCGCCAGCCTGCATGGCGGCCAGGAAACCACGCTGATGTCGATGCTGTTGCCGCTGTTGCACCACGGCATGTTGATCACCGGCCTGCCCTACAGCGAACAGGCATTGCTCGACACCCAAGGCGGCGGCACGCCGTATGGCGCCAGCCACCATGCCGGGCCTGACGGCAAGCGCATGCTCGATCAACACGAAATCACGCTGTGCCGCGCCTTGGGCCTGCGCCTGGCTAAAACCGCTAGGTTGCTGGAGAACGGCCGTGGCCAGGAAGCCTAAGGTCCTGCCCTCCCAGGCGTGGCTGGCGCCACGGGTCAAGGTGGCGCGCACGCTGAGCCTGTTGGCGTTTTTGGGCTTGGTGGGGTTGCTCTGCGTTTACTACCTGTTCGTCGCCGACCTGCACGGCGCGCGGCCGTGGGTGATCCTGCTGATCGAACTGGTGCCGCTGCTGGTGCTGGCGCCCGGCATGCTGCAAGGCAGCGCGCGCGGGCATTCGTGGATGTGTTTTGTGGTGAACCTGTATTTCATCAAAGGCGCGCTGGCGGCGTACGACCCGAACCGGCAGTGGTTCGGGGTGTTGGAGATGCTGGCGAGCCTGGCGGTGTTTTGTACGGCGTTGTTGTACGTGCGGTGGCGGCATCAGTTGAATCGGCGGTTGGCGGCAGGTCCTTTGCCGGCCTGACGTCCGCTATCGCAGGCAAGCCAGCTCCCACATTTGGAATGCATTCCCCTGTGGGAGCTGGCTTGCCTGCGATGGCCTCACCTCGGTCTCAATGATTCACCGTATAGGCCAACATCATCGACAACTGACACATCGGCCGCCCGCTCTCGGCATGCCACTGGTTGAACGCCCCCTGCACCGCCGCCAGGTCGCGCAGGCTGGTCGGCGCCTTGTCGACGATTTTCTGCGCGTTCAACGCCGCGACCACGTCATAACTCGGCACAAACGTGTCCTTGCCCACCATGCGCAAAAAGCGCGGCGCTGACAGCCCGCCCAGTTGGTGGCCGTGCTTGCTCAGGTACTTCCACAGCCCAACGATATCGGTCACCGGCCAATCGGCGACAAACGCACCAAAGCTGCCTTTCTCCTGCTCAATGTCGAGGATCATCTGCGCATTGCGCGGCACGCTCTTGAGCTTGCCCAGGTGGCGGATGATTCGCGTGTCCTGCATCAACCGCTCCAGGTGTTCGGCGCCCATCAGCACGACTTTTTCCGGATCGAAGCCGAAGAACACTTGCTCGAACGCCGGCCACTTGGCGTCTACCACGCTGTGCTTCAAACCCGCGCGAAATACCCGCAGCGCCAATGTCGACAGGTAGCGGTCATCACTGATCTTGCGTAACTGCGCCGGGGTCTTGGGTACAGGCAGGTGGGCTTCCAGCTCGGCCGCCGAACCGAAGCGGTTCAGACAATATTCGTGCAGCCACTTGTAATCGCGCATGCCCTCTCCTGGGATTCGAATTGAAAACGGCGCCCGCGAGCGCCGTGTGTCAGAGCATTGAACAGGCTCAGAGGTTCACAACATTAACGAAGCGCGAAGCGGCGCTCTCATCAATTTTCAGGCTGGTGAAGTCGAACAGGCTGCGGTCGGCCAACTGCGACGGCTGCACGTTCTGCAGGCTGCGGAAGATACTTTCGGTGCGACCGGGCGTCTTGCGCTCCCAGTCCAGCAGCATCTCCTTGACCACCTGGCGCTGCAGGTTTTCCTGGGAGCCACACAGGTTGCACGGGATGATCGGGAATTGCTTGAGGTCGGAGTAGGCCTGGATGTCCTTCTCGTTGCAATACGCCAGCGGGCGGATTACCACGTTGCGCCCGTCATCGGCGCGCAGCTTGGGTGGCATGGCTTTGAGCGAGCCATTGAAGAACATATTGAGGAAGAAGGTTTCGACGATGTCATCGCGATGATGACCCAGGGCCATCTTGGTCGCGCCGATCTCATCGGCGAAGGTGTACAGCGTGCCACGGCGCAGGCGCGAGCACAGCGAGCAGGTGGTCTTGCCTTCCGGGATCAGTTCCTTGACCACCGAATAGGTGTCTTTTTCGACGATGTGGTAATCGACGCCCAACGCCTTGAGGTAGGCCGGCAGCACATGCTCGGGGAAGCCCGGTTGTTTCTGGTCCATGTTGACGGCAACGATCTCAAACGTGATCGGCGCGACCTTTTGCAGGTGCAGCAGCACATCAAGCAAGGTGTAGCTGTCTTTGCCGCCGGAGAGGCAGACCATGACCTTGTCGCCGTCCTCGATCATGTTGAAATCGGCGACCGCTTCACCGGCCAGGCGACGCAGGCGTTTTTGCAGTTTGTTCTGGTTGACCGTAAGAGTGCCCATGGCGCTTGGATCCGCTGGAGGTGTGTGACGAAAAGCCGGGTATTTTACCGTTATGAGCGACCGAGTTCCAATGTGGGAGCTGGCTTGCCTGCGATAGCGGTGGGCCAGTTAACGTATCGGTTTCTGACAGGTCGCCATCGCAGGCAAGCCAGCTCCCACAGTCGACCGAGTGGCGCCTGACAGACCTCACCGCGATTAAGCCCAATGTTTACAGCGCAATTTGCTCTAAAGGCCCTACAGTTATTCCGGGCATCTCTTCCTATACTGCGACTAGAGGTCGCACAGCTATCCGGGACCTTTGAGGCCATTTGGCCCGTGGGCGCTCCGATGGGGGGCGATGGCAATAACGACAGGAGTGACCGGCATGATCCATCACGTCGTGGGGCTTTTTACCCATCCCGACCAGGAATGGCGGGAAATTCGTGGCGATAAAGAAGAAAGCATCAGCCACATGTACCTCACTCACACACTGATTCTCGCGGCGATCCCCGCCGTATCAGCCTTTATCGGTACCACCCAGGTTGGCTGGGTCATCGGCAACCGCTCGCCAGTGATGCTGACCCAGGAAAGCGCCCTGTGGATGACGCTCATGTCCTACGCCGCCATGCTTGGCGGTGTGGCGGTGATGGGCGCGTTCATCCACTGGATGGCGCGTACCTACGACGCCAACCCCAGCATGGCGCGCTGCGTGGCGTTTGCCACCTACACCGCCACGCCGCTGTTTATCGGCGGGCTGGCGGCGCTCTACCCACATATGTGGCTGGGCATGGTCGTGGGCACGGCGGCGATTTGCTACACGGTGTACCTGCTGTACGTGGGGCTGCCGACCTTCATGAACATCGACCCGGATGAGGGTTTCCTGTTTTCCAGCTCGGTGCTGGCCGTAGGCCTAGTGGTACTGGTGGCGATCATGGCGTTTACCGTGATTGTCTGGGGCCTCGGCGTAGGGCCGATCTATACCAACTGATCCGATTAAACCGTAGGAAAGGCCACCGCAAGGTGGCTTTGTGCGTTATGCATGACCATTCGGCGCCTGACAGATTCGGAAACACTCAGCTTTGCGGCATACTGGGGGTCTCTGGAGATATGTACAGCATGCCCGAGCAACTCAATACCCGCGTCGAAGATTGTTTCCAACAAGCCGAATCCTTTTTCAAACGAAGCTTCAAACGCCCCCAGGTCAGCCTCAAGCTGCGGGGCCAGAAGGCCGGTGTCGCGCATTTGCACGAGAACCTGCTGCGCTTCAACCCACAGTTGTACCGTGAAAACAGCCAGCATTTCCTGAAACAGACCGTGGCCCACGAAGTGGCGCACCTGATCGCCCACCAATTGTTCGGCGAGCGCATTCAGCCCCATGGCGAGGAATGGCAATTGATCATGCGCGGGGTTTACGAACTGCCGCCTGACCGTTGCCACACGTATGAGGTGAAGCGTCGCCAGGTGACTCGCTATATTTACCGATGCCCGTGTGCCGATAGCGACTTTCCGTTTTCGTCGCAGCGACATGGTATGGTGGCGCAGGGGCGGCGGTATTTGTGTCGGCGGTGTCGGCAGACGTTGGTGTTTACCGGGGAAACTCGGGTGGAGTGAGGGCCTCATCGCAGGCAAGCCAGCTCCCACACTTTGACCGCGCCGCCTATCAAATGTGGGCGCTGGCTTGCCTGCGATAGCGTCAGCTCAGGCTACCCAACCACCTTAGCCTGTCGCAGCTCGCTTATCCGCTGAGCACTAAGCCCCAACTCCGCCAATACCTCATCACTGTGCGCCCCCACTGCAGCTCCGATATGCCGAGGCGCTGGCACCCCCTCGGAAAACTTCAACGGGCAGGCCAGTTGCGCCTGGGTCGAACCGTCACCCCGAGGCACCTGGCTGATCAGTTCGCGCGCTTTTAACTGCGGATGCTCCACTGCCTCGCTCAGGCTGAGCACCGGTTCGACACAGGCGTCGACCCCAGCAAACAACTCACACAACTCTTCGAAGCTACGCTTTTCAAACTCGACTTTCAGCGCCTGCTTAAGGGCTTTTTGCTGCTCCGGCCTGGGCGACAAGCCTTGTGCCGCCAACTCCGGCCGTCCCAGCGTGTCACAGAGTTGTTGCATGAACCCTGGCTCCAAACTGCCCACCGCCATCCAGCGCCCCTCCCGCGAGCGGTAATAGTCGTAGAAACTCCCGCCGTTAAGCACATGGCTCTCCCACTCCGGCTCCACCCCACACGCCAGGTAACCCGCGCCGGCCATGGCATTCAGGCTGAACGAGCAGTCGGTCATGCTCACATCCAGGTATTGGCCGACCCCGCTCTGCTGTCGGGCGATAACAGCCGCTAACAACCCCACCACCGCATGCAGCGACCCTCCTCCCACGTCCGCCAGTTGCACGCCCAACGGCAGCGGCCCGCTGTCGGCACGACCGGTGTAGCTGGCCACGCCGGCCAGTGCCAGGTAATTGATATCGTGCCCGGCGCGGTCCTTATAGGGCCCGGTCTGGCCGTAACCGGTGATAGACACGTAAATCAGCTTTGGGTTGATCGCCTTCAACGCCTCATACCCCAAGCCCAGACGTTCCATCACCCCTGGCCGGAACTGTTCGAGCACGATGTCGTACGCCTTGACCAACGCCCGCACGATCTCCAGCGCTTCAGGCTGCTTGAGGTCAAGCGCCAGGCTGCGCTTATTGCGATTGAGGTAGGCATGGCTCGCCGAAACACCCTGATCATGGGGCGGTAATACCCGCAGCAGGTCCGGGCGCGTGGGCGATTCGATACGCAGCACCTCGGCGCCCATGTCCGCCAGCATCAACGATGCAAACGGGCCCGGCAGCAAGGTGGAAAAATCCAACACTTTGAGGGACGCCAAGGGACCTGACATGGGCACTCCATTTTTGTTTTGAATGCACACAGACTAGGCAGCCTTGCGCTTACCGGCAATCGCCGGAACGGTCACCAACAGTGACCGTTTTGATCACGGCGGGCTTTTTCGTGGCAGCGGCTTTATCATTGCCCCACGTTTGCTTGCAGAGTGTTCCATGAAGTTCGCGATTGCACTGTTTTCCGCCGCCCACGCGCCCTCTTCGCGCCGTGCCCTGCTGTTCGCCCAAGCGGCGTTGGCCGGCGGGCATGAGATTGTGCGGCTGTTTTTCTACCAGGACGGCGTGTATAGCGCGTCCAATAACATCGTTGCGCCCCAGGATGAGCAAGACATTGCCCGCCAATGGCGTGAGTTTGTCAGCCAGCACCAACTCGACGGTGTGGTGTGCATCGCTGCCGCCTTGCGCCGTGGCGTGCTTAACCAGGAGGAAGCCGCGCGCTATCAACGCAGCGCGGTGAACCTGGATGCACCGTGGGCGCTGTCGGGCCTGGGTCAGTTGCATGACGCCGCCCAGGCCGCTGACCGCCTGATCTGCTTTGGAGGGCCGTGACATGTCCAAATCCTTGTTGGTGATCAGCCGTCAGGCGCCATGGTCCGGGCCGAGTGCCCGGGAAGCCTTGGATATCGTCCTGGCCGGTGGCGCCTTCGATCTACCGATCGGCCTGCTGTTCCTTGATGACGGCGTGTTCCAACTGGCGCCGCACCAGGATGCCAAGGCCGTGCAGCAAAAAGACCTCAGCGCCAACTTGCAGGCATTGGGCCTTTTTGGCATCGATGACGTATTTGCCTGCCGCCATAGCCTGGCCGAGCGCGGCCTCGCGCCGCCCGCCAGCGCCCAGCCGCTGGACAGCGAAGCGATCTCCCAGTTGATTGACCGTTACGACCAGGTGATGACCCTCTGATGTCGACTCTGCATGTGGTTTCCCACTCCCCGTTTACCGATAGCCGCCTCGACAGCTGCCTGCGCATCTGTGGCGCCAAGGACGCCATCCTGCTCTGCGGCGATGGCGCCTACGCGCTGCACAACCCGGCGCTGCAAACCAAGGGCGTGAAGGTCTTTGTGCTGGCCGAAGACATGCAGGCGCGCCATTTGCCTCTGCCGGACTGGGCCGACAGCGTGGACTACCCAGGTTTCGTGCAGTTGTCGATCGACTACGACAAGGTCAACACCTGGCTATGAACACCCTGACCGTCGGCGCACGCACCCTGGAACTGGACAAGGACGGCTACCTCGTTGACCTGAACGAGTGGTCCGATGAGGTGGCAATCGCCCTGGCCGCCACTGAGACGCTGGAGCTGACCCCGGACCATTGGGAAATCCTCCAGCTGCTGCGCCAGTTCTACGCCGAATTCCAGCTGTCGCCCGCCACCCGCCCGCTGATCAAGTACACCGCCTTGAAGCTGGGCCCGGAAAAGGGCAACAGCCTGCACCTCAACAAACTGTTCAACGGCACTCCCGCCAAACTCGCCGCCAAGCTGGCGGGCCTGCCCAGGCCGACGAATTGCTTATGACCGACTTTGCCCCGCTGACCCTTGAAACCCCTGCCGAGCACCCGTTTGCGCCGTTCGTGCGCATCCTGGGCAAAGGCAAGCGCGGCGCGCGCAACCTCACCCGCGAGGAAGCCCGCGAAGCCATGGGCATGCTGCTCGACGAAAAAGTCGAAGACACCCAGCTCGGCGCCTTCTTGATGCTGTTGCGCCACAAGGAAGAAAGCCCGGAAGAACTCGCCGGCTTCACCGAAGCCGTGCGCGAACGCCTCAACGCCCCGGCGCTGAACGTGGATGTCGACTGGCCCACCTACGCCGGCAAGAAGCGTCACCTGCCGTGGTACCTGCTTGCCGCCAAGTGCCTGGCACAAAATGGCGTGCGCATCCTGATGCACGGCGGCGGCGCGCATACGGCGGGGCGGCTGTACACCGAGCAATTAGTGGAAGCGTTGGAGATTCCGCTGTGCCGTAACTGGCAGCAGGTGGAGACCGCCTATGAGCGAGGCAACCTGGCATTTATCCCACTGGGCGATTGGGCGCCGCAGTTGCAGCGCATGATCGACCTGCGCAACACCCTGGGCCTGCGCTCACCGATCCATTCCCTGGCGCGCCTGCTCAACCCGCTGAATGCGCGGCTTGGCCTGCAAAGCATTTTCCACCCCGGCTACCAGGGCGTGCACCGCGATGCCAGCGGCTTGCTCGGCGACAATGTGATTGTCGTGAAGGGCGATGGCGGCGAAATCGAGATCAACCCCGACTCGGCCAGCCATTTGTACGGCACCACCGGTGGCGAAAGCTGGGACGAGGAATGGCCCGCCCTCTCCGCCCAACGCCACGTCAAACCTGCCACGTTGGAACCCGAACACCTGAAGGCCGTGTGGCGCGGGGATGTCGAAGACAGCTACCCACAACTGGCCCTGATCGCCACCATGGCCCTGGCCTTGCGCGGCTTGGGTCACTCACGTGAACAGGCGTTCGTGGTGGCCCAGCAATACTGGGACGCGCGGGATAAATCGATTTAATCGATCATTCACCTGCAGTCTTTGCGCTTTTAAATCGAACTCAGCCCTTTAGACTGGCCTCCAACGCTTAATAGCAGAGGAGCCAGTCATGGGTTTGCTGATTGAAGGACGCTGGAAAGACCAGTGGTACGAAAGTAGCGCAGACGGCGCATTCCAACGGGAACAGGCGCAACGCCGCAACTGGGTGACCGCCGACGGTTCGCCAGGCCCGAGCGGCGAAGGCGGCTTCAAGGCCGAGGCCGGTCGCTACCACCTCTACGTGTCCCTCGCCTGCCCGTGGGCCCATCGCACCCTGATCCTGCGCAAGCTCAAGGGCCTCGAACGCTTGATCGACGTGTCCGTGGTCAGTTGGTTGATGCTGGAAAACGGCTGGACGTTCGACAAGGCCCACGGCTCGACCGGCGACGCGCTCGACGATTTCGCCTTCATGCACCAACGCTACACGGCCGACACCGCCGACTACACCGGGCGCGTCACCGTGCCGGTGCTGTGGGACAAAAAGCTGAAGCGCATCGTGAACAATGAATCGGCGGAAATCATCCGCATGTTCAACAGCGCGTTCAACGGGATGACCGGCAACACCCTGGATTTTTACCCCGAAGCGCTGCGCCCTGCCATTGACGCGCTGAACGAGCGCATTTATCCCGCCGTGAACAACGGCGTGTACCGCGCAGGCTTTGCCACTTCGCAGCGGGCGTATGAAAGTGCGTTTGATGATGTGTTTGCCGAACTGGATCACCTGGAACAGCATCTAGGCAATCATCGCTACCTGGCCGGTGAGCACCTGACCGAAGCCGATGTGCGCCTGTTCACCACGCTGATTCGCTTTGATGCGGTCTATTACAGCCACTTCAAATGCAATTTGCGCAGGATTGCGGATTATTCGAATCTGTCGAATTGGCTGAGGGAGATGTATCAGTGGCCAGGTGTGGCTGAGACGGTGGATTTTGAGCATATCAAGGGGCATTACTACGCCAGCCACCGGACGATCAATCCGACAGGGGTTGTGCCGAAGGGGCCGTTGCAGGTGTTTGATGCACAGCATGATCGGCTGCGTTTGAGCGGCAAAGGTGTCCGGAACTGATCCGAATTATGAGCTGGCTTTGAAGCACCATCGCGGGCAAGCCCGCTCCCACATTGGAATGCAATCCCCTGTGGGAGCGGGCTTGCCCGCGATGCTTTTAAGGCTTAAACCTGTGCCTGGGCGCCTTCAAACCACTTCAGCTTCTCACGCAACATCACCACTTCACCGACGATCACCAGTGTCGGCGCATGCACTTCATGCTCCGCCACCATGCGCGGCAAGTCGGCCAGCGTGCCAGTAAACACACGCTGGTTGGACGTGGTGCCCTGCTGGATCAAGGCTGCGGGGGTATCCGCTGCCCGCCCATGCTTGATCAGCTGTTCGCAGATGATCGGCAAACCAATCAAGCCCATGTAGAACACCAGGGTTTGCGATGGCCCGACCAGATCCTGCCAAGGCAGGTCAGACGTCCCGTTCTTCAAATGCCCGGTGATAAATCGCACTGACTGCGCATAGTCGCGGTGGGTCAGCGGAATACCCGCATACGCTGCGCAACCGCTGGCCGCCGTGATCCCCGGCACCACTTGGAACGGGATGCCGTGGGCTGCCAGTTCCTCAATCTCTTCACCACCTCGCCCAAAGATGAATGGATCGCCACCTTTGAGGCGCAGCACGCGTTTGCCTTGCTTGGCCAGGTCAACCAGTTGCTGGTTGATCTGATCTTGCGGCACAGCATGGTCGGCGCGACGCTTGCCGACGTACACGCGCTCGGCATCACGGCGGCACAGCTCGAGAATTGCCGGCGCTACCAAGCGGTCGTACAGCACCACATCGGCTTGCTGCATCAGGCGCAGGGCGCGGAAGGTCAGCAGGTCAGGATCACCCGGTCCTGCGCCCACCAGGTAAACCTCACCCGGCGCATAAGGCGGCGCTCCGTTGACCTTTTCGATCAGTAAACGCTCGGCTTCAGCCCCCTGCCCGGCCAGCTGGCGATCGGCAATCGGGCCTTGAAACACCTCTTCCCAGAACGCGCGACGTTGCTGCACATCCGGGTACAAGCCTTTGACCTGGGCACGAAAACGCGCCGCCAACCCGGCCAACTGACCGTAGGTGGAAGGAATCCAGGTTTCCAGCTTGGCGCGGATCAGGCGCGCTAGCACCGGCGCATCGCCGCCGCTGGACACCGCGATCACCAAAGGCGAACGGTCGACAATCGCCGGAAAGATCACGCTGCACAAGGCCGGCGCATCCACCACATTGACCGGCACGCAACGACGCTTGGCATCGCTGGACACTTGCGCGTTCAGCGGCTCGTCGTCCGTTGCCGCGATGATCAGGGTGCAACCGTCGAGGTCGGCCTCCTGATAACCGCGCAACATCAGTTCCCCGCCACTGCCCTGCACCAGCTCACGCAACTGGTCTTCGATCTGGGGAGCAACCACCCGCAACACCGCACCGGCGTCGGCCAGCAGCCGGGATTTGCGCAAGGCAATCTCCCCACCACCGACGACCAACACACGACTGCCGCGCAGGTTATGAAACAGCGGCAGAAATTCCATTTAGCGGATGACCTCGACGCCAGCCATGTAAGGCTTGAGCACTTCAGGCACGCGGATCGAACCGTCAGCCTGTTGGTAGTTTTCCAGCACCGCCACCAGCGTACGGCCTACGGCCAGGCCCGAACCGTTGAGGGTGTGGACCAGCTCCGGCTTGCCGGTTTCCGGGTTACGGAAACGCGCTTGCATACGACGCGCCTGGAAATCACCGCAGTTGGAGCACGACGAAATCTCGCGGTATTTATCCTGGCTCGGCACCCACACTTCGAGGTCGTAGGTCTTCACGGCGCTGAAACCCATGTCGCCCGTGCACAGCGCCAGCACGCGATACGGCAGCTCCAGCAGTTGCAGGACGCGTTCGGCGTTGGCGGTCAGGCCTTCCAGGGCTTCCATGGACGTCGACGGCTCGACGACCTGCACCATCTCGACCTTGTCGAACTGGTGCTGGCGGATCATGCCGCGAGTGTCACGACCCGATGCACCGGCTTCGCTGCGGAAGCACGGGCTGTGAGCCACGAACTTCAACGGCAGTTGCTTGGCGTCGAGGATCTCGCCCGCCACGATGTTGGTCAGCGACACTTCGGCGGTCGGGATCAGGTACAGATCGGCGTCACCGTCGCGGCTGATCTTGAACAGCTCTTCCTCGAACTTCGGCAGCTGGCTGGTGCCCATCAGCGCCGGCGCCTGCACCAGGTAAGGGGTGTAGGCTTCTTCGTAACCATGCTCGGCGGTGTGCAGGTTGATCATGAACTGCGCCAGGGCACGGTGCATGCGCGCGATCGGGCCGCGCAGCAAGGCAAAGCGTGCGCCGGACATCTTGGCGGCAGTTTCAAAATCCAGGCCGCCGGTCAACTCGCCCAGGGCAACGTGGTCCTTGATCTCGAAATCAAAGGCTTTTGGCGTGCCCCAACGGCGCACTTCGACGTTGCCGTCTTCGTCTTCGCCAATCGGCACAGACTCATGCGGCACGTTAGGGATGCCCAGCAGGATCGAATCCAGCTCGGTCTGAATCTTGTCCAGCTCGACTTTGCCGTCGGACAGCTCGGTGCCCATGCGCTCGACATCCGCCATCAGCGGCGCGATGTCTTCGCCGCGCTGCTTGGCCTGACCGATGGATTTGGAACGCGAATTACGCTCAGCCTGCAGTGCTTCGGTGCGGGTCTGGACGGTCTTGCGCTGTTCTTCCAGCGCTTCGATGCGCGCGACATCCAAGGCAAAGCCACGGGATGCCAGGCGGTCCGCTACGTCCTGAAGGTTGCTACGTAACAGTTTGGAATCGAGCATGTCGGTCTCTCGTTTATCAAAGTTTGGTCAAGGACAGGCCAGCCCAGGTGGCGAGCAGCCCGCCGAACACGCTGATGCCCAGGTACCCGAAGGCGACCAGGGCCTGCCCGCTTTCCAGCAGGCGCAGCGTATCCAGTGAAAAGGATGAAAAGGTCGTCAGACCGCCTACAAAGCCGACAATCAAGCCAGCCCGAATTTCAATCGGTACTTCCGGGCGCAGCAGGAACCAGCCGTACAACAGCCCGATGATCAAACAGCCCACCAGGTTGACCGCCAGGGTCGCCGCATAAAAATGCTTCGGCCAGTTGGCGCTGACCCAGGTGCTAGTGGCGAAACGCAATAATGTACCAGCGATGCCGGCTGCGGACACGGCAAGAATCGTCTTGAGCACTACTTTCTCCGCTGTTTTGGGCTGAGTCGATCGAGTTGGGCGAGGTGATTGAGCTTTTCACCGATCTTCAGCTCCAGGCCACGGGGCACCGGCTGGTAGAACGGTTGTGGCTCAAGGTCGTCGGGGAAGTAATCTTCACCGGCAGCATAGGCGTCCGGTTCATCGTGGGCATAACGGTATTCATCGCCGTAACCCAGTTGTTTCATCAGCTTGGTCGGCGCGTTGCGCAGGTGCAGCGGCACTTCCAGGGAACCGTGTTCGGCCGCGGCGCGCAGCGCGGACTTGAAGCCCATGTACACCGCGTTGCTTTTAGGTGCGCAGGCCAAATAGGTAATGGCCTGGGCCACTGCCAATTCGCCTTCCGGGCTGCCCAGGCGCTCCTGAACTTCCCACGCCGCCAGGCACAGGCTCAGCGCACGCGGGTCGGCGTTGCCGATGTCTTCGCTGGCCATGCGCACCACGCGGCGGGCAAGGTAAAGCGGGTCGCAGCCGCCGTCGATCATGCGCGCGAACCAGTACAGCGCGCCGTCCGGGTTGGAACCGCGTACGGATTTGTGCAGCGCCGATATCTGGTCGTAGAAGGCTTCGCCGCCCTTGTCGAAGCGCCGACGCGTATCGCCGAGCAGGCTTTGCAGGAGGTCGACGCCAATTTCATTGCCGTCTTCGGCGAGGTCCGAGGCGTTTTCCAGCAGGTTGAGAAAGCGGCGCCCGTCACCGTCGGCGGCGCTCATCAGTATCTTGAAGCCTTCATCGCTGAGACTCAGCTGGCGCTTGCCCAGGCCCTTGTCTTCGCTTAACGCACGCTGCAACAGCTTTCGCATCGCCGCCTCGTCCAGGCTTTTCAGCACATAGACGCGCGCCCGCGAAAGCAAGGCGTTGTTCAATTCAAAAGAAGGGTTCTCGGTGGTGGCACCGATAAAGATCAGCGTGCCGTCTTCCACATAGGGCAGGAACGCATCCTGCTGCGATTTGTTGAAGCGATGCACTTCATCGACAAACAGGATGGTGCGCTTGCCGTATTGCCCGGCCTGCTGCTTGGCGACTTCCACCGCCTGGCGGATCTCCTTAACCCCGGCGAGCACCGCCGAGACCGTTTCGAAGTGTGCATCCGAGACCTTCGCCAGCAGCCGCGCCAGGGTGGTTTTACCCACGCCCGGCGGCCCCCAGAAGATCATCGAATGCAGTGCGCCCTGCTCCAAGGCTTCGCGCAGGGGCTTGCCGCGCGCGAGCAGGTGTTCCTGACCGACGTACTCATCCAGATTGGTCGAGCGCAAGCGCGCGGCCAGGGGCTGGGCAATCGGGTCACTTCGAAACAGGTCCATGGGCAGCGTTTGAAACCTCTGGGGGATTTATTCCTGGATCACATCGGCACCCTTGGGGATGTCGAACTTGAACTTGGACGCCGGCACCGGCTGGTTGGCCTTGACCCCGGAGAACAGGATATCGGTGCGTTGGCCGACGCTGTCGACCAGGCGCATGTTATTGATCACGCCGTTGCCAAACGACAGGGACAGTGTGTCAAACAGGGTGTCCTTGGATTTCGGCTTGAGGGTGAACTCAATGACGTTGCTGGTTTGCTTGGACGTGATGTCGAAGCTGTCGTTGATTTTCGACACATCGCCCGACAGCAACAGCGCCGGGGTCTGGTTCAGGCGCGGGTCGAGCTTCTTGATGGTCGCCTGTTCCAGGTCCGGGTCCCACAGGGTGACCTTCTGGCCATCGGACACGATGGTCTGCTCAGCCTTGCCTTCCGTATGCCAGTAGAACAGGCCCGGGCGCTGCACGGCCATTTCGCCTGCAGTTTCCTGCAACTGGGTGCCGCCGGCATCCAGGGTCAGCTGGGAAAAGCGCGCAGTCAGCGTTTGGGATTTGTCCAACAGGTTCTTCAGGCTGGCGACGGAAGCCGGGTCAGCGTGAGCCGAAACAGCGGTCAGGGCCAGTGCCGGCAACAACAGCATGCGGATAAGACGCATGGGAGTCCTCATTGAGTAGTCAGGGCGCGCCGCGTGCTGCCACGCGGCACGGGGTCAGTCGCGCATCTGCCCGGGGGCAATGACTTCGCGCGAGCCGTTGGTGTTCATTGCGGTGACGACGCCGGCATTTTCCATGGATTCGATCATGCGGGCGGCGCGGTTGTAGCCAATCTTGAGTTTGCGTTGCACGGCAGAAATCGACGCGCGACGGCTTTCCAGCACGAAGGCCACGGCTTCGTCGTACAGCGCGTCGGTCTCGGCATCATCGTCGCCACTGCTGCCGCCGTCGAAGCCACTGCCGGCTTCTTCAACGCCTGCGAGGATGTCGTCGTTGTATTCCGGCGCGCCGCGCAGTTTCCAGGCTTCCACCACGCGGTGTACTTCATCGTCGGAAACAAACGCGCCGTGCACCCGGATCGGCAGGCTGGTGCCTGGCGGCATGTAGAGCATGTCACCGTGGCCCAGCAGTTGCTCGGCGCCGCCCTGGTCGATGATGGTCCGCGAGTCGATCTTGCTCGACACCTGGAACGCCATGCGCGTCGGGATGTTGGCCTTGATCAGGCCGGTGATCACGTCCACCGACGGACGCTGGGTCGCGAGGATCAAGTGGATACCGGCCGCCCGAGCTTTCTGGGCGATACGTGCGATGAGTTCTTCGACCTTCTTGCCGACGATCATCATCATGTCGGCAAATTCGTCGACCACCACCACGATGGTCGGCAGCTTGGTCAGCAGCGGCGCTTCGTCGTGGATGCTTTCGCGCTTGTACAGCGGGTCGGCCAGCGGTGTGCCGGCGTCCTGGGCTTCCTTGACCTTGGCGTTGAAGCCCGACAGGTTACGTACGCCCATCTTCGCCATCAACTTGTAGCGGCGCTCCATCTCGGCAACGCTCCAACGCAACGCGTTGGCGGCGTCCTTCATGTCAGTGACCACAGGGCACAGCAGGTGCGGGATGCCCTCGTAGATCGACAATTCCAACATCTTCGGGTCGATCATGATCAGCTTGGCGTCATCCGGGCCGGACTTGAACAGGATCGACAGGATCATCGCGTTCACGCCCACCGACTTACCGGAACCGGTGGTACCCGCAACCAGCAGATGAGGCATTTTCGCCAGGTCAGTGATTACCGGCTTGCCGCCGATGTCGTGACCCAGGGCCAGGGTGACCGGCGATTTGAAGTTATCGTATTCCGGCGTCGACAGGACTTCGGAGAAGCGCACGATCTGGCGGTCTTCGTTGGGGATTTCGATACCCACGGTGGTTTTGCCGGGGATCACTTCCACCACGCGCACGCTGGTCACGGCCAGGGAACGGGCCAAGTCTTTCGCCAGGTTGGAAATACGGCTGACCTTGACGCCCGCAGCCGGCTGGATCTCGTAACGGGTAATCACCGGGCCGGGGTGGATCGAGTCCACCGTCACTTCGACGCCGAATTCCTTGAGCTTGATTTCCAGCAGGTGGCCGACGGCCGCCAGCGACTCTGGGGAATAATTGAGTTGTTTCTTTTCGGCCGGGTCGAGAATCGAGATCGGCGGCAAGGTACCTTCGACGGCGCTGTCGACGAACAACGGCGCCTGTTTCTCTTTTTGCACGCGAGCGCTGGGCTCGGGGGCCTTGGGCGGTGCCGGGGCAATCACTGGCGGCACCTGCTTCTCGCGGTCCGACATGTGCTTGCTCAGGGCTTGCTCGCGTTCGATCAGGCGTTCCTTGACCTTGGCCTGTTCGCGTCGGTCCGGCGTGCTCGGGGCCACCACCTCGTTGACGCGGGTGTCCACCTCACGCAGTTGGGCCACCATGCGTTTGCGGTCCACACGGGCCGACCACCAGCGATTGGCCGCGCCCTGGAACAACTCCAGCAGGTCGAGGGTGATCTTGCCTGTCACGTCCATCACCTTGAACCACGACAGGTCGGTGAACACGGTGAGGCCGAACAGGAACAGCGCAATAAACATCAGGGTGCTGCCCTGGATATTCAGGCTCTTGCGCGCCAGGTCGCCGAGGCTTTCGCCCAGCGCACCGCCCGCACCCGCCGGCAGGCCGGTCGGTGCATGAAAATGGATATGGGCCAGGGCCGCGCCGGACAGCACCAGGAACACCAGGCCGATCAGGCGCCACGAAAACAGCCAACCGCTCCACTGCCATGGCTCGTGACGCTGGCGGAAGATCTGCCAGGTCTTGATCGCCAGCAGCAACGGGAAGATATACGCGAAGTAACCCAGCACCATAAACAGGATATCGGCGCTGTAGGAACCGGCAGGGCCGCCGAAGTTCTGCACGTCTTCGATCTTGCTGTTATGGCTCCAGCCCGGATCGTCCTTGCCATACGTGAGCAAGGCCATCATCAGGAACAGGCACAGCGCGCCGATAGCGATCAGCGCACCTTCCTTGAGGCGATAATGCAGGTGCTGGCGCCAGGCCGGCACGACTGCTGCTTTAGGTGTTGCGGCGGATTTCTTCAAAACGGGTCTTTTCCTGCGCCTTTAGCGCGTCCATCTGTTGAATGACTGCAAATACTGCCCAATCCGAGCAGCTGAAAAATGAACGAGTGTCGTTGAATCTACTTTTTACCATTGGGCGATTGCTGGATGAAATGAGGAAAGCGCCACAATGCCCGCATTGTACGGGTTTGTGACTGCGATGCCACGCCCTGGCCCTTCACCCGGCAGCCTAGCCAATCGCGTCTCACAACATGTTCAATTTGAGCATGCATTGTCTTTGCTGACAAAGGCTTATGAGCTGTTTTTATCAATCCAGGCCAGCTTGGCAAATGGCCTGCATCGAACCGACCCGATTACGACCGCGTCCCCGACACAGAGTTGCAGAAACACCTGCTCACGCTAATACGCCTGAAAGGCCGATTCGGGCTGGCCCGATGGCGCCAGGTCGACAATAATCAACACTGCGCAAGCAGGTGTCACACCTGTCACTCCCCTCCCCTTCCGTAAGCCTGGATGCCATGCTGACCTGGTTACAACGCGATTCACTGACCTTCCCCCCGCTGGCCAAGGCCATGCGCGAGCCCAATGGCCTGCTCGCGGCCGGTGGCGACCTCTCGGCCGAACGGCTGGTGCAAGCCTACCGTCATGGCTGCTTCCCTTGGTTCTCGGAGGGCCAGCCGATCCTCTGGTGGTCGCCTGACCCACGCACCGTCATATTCCCCGACGAACTGCATGTGTCTCGCAGCCTGGGCAAACTGTTGCGCCAGCAGCGCTACAGTGTCACCTTCGACCAGGACTTCGCTGCGGTCATCCAGGCCTGCGCCGCACCGCGCGCCTATGCCGATGGCACCTGGATCACTGAAAGCATACAGAGCGCCTACCTGGAACTGCACCAGCGCGGCTACGCCCATTCGGTAGAGGTCTGGGACGACGGGGAACTGGTGGGCGGCCTGTATGGCCTGGCAATGGGCCAATTGTTTTTCGGCGAATCGATGTTCAGCCGCGCCGACAACGCTTCGAAATTCGGCTTCGCCACGTTGACCCGCCAATTGCAGGCCTGGGGTTTCGTGCTGATCGACTGCCAGATGCCCAACGACCACCTGCACAGCCTGGGTGCCCGCGCCCTATCCCGCAGCGAATTCGCAGGTTTCCTGCGTGACCATCTGGACCAGCCCAACGCCGGACCGTGGGTTTCTTAAGCGACTTGCGCACTCCTGGCTTACACTTATTTCAAAGCTTATCCGAGGGTTGATCATGACCGAGTTGGCGCGTTTGAAGTTTTATGCCACTCAACCCCACTCTTGCAGCTATCTGCCCAACGAGCAGGCCACCACACTGTTCCTCGACCCCAGCCAGCCGATGGACGTGCATGTGTATGCCGATCTCTCGGAAATGGGCTTTCGGCGCAGTGGCGATCATTTGTACCGGCCGCATTGCCAGAACTGTAATGCCTGCGTGCCGGCACGCATCCCTGTGGCGCAGTTTCTGCCGGACCGTAACCAGAAACGCATCCTCAAGCGCAACGCCGACCTGACGGTGATGCCTGCCAAGCCGCGCTTCACCGAAGAATACTTCGACCTGTACCAGCGTTATATCGAGCAACGCCACGCCGACGGCGATATGTTCCCGCCCAGTCGCGACCAGTTTTCCACGTTCCTGGTGCGCGACCTGCCCTTCTCACGCTTCTACGAGTTTCGTGCGGACGGCCGCCTGGTGGCCGTCGCCGTGACCGATTTGCTGCCAAACGGGCTTTCAGCGGTCTATACCTTTTATGAGCCTGCGGAAGAACGCCGTAGCCTGGGACGCTTCGCGATCCTCTGGCAAATTGGCGAAGCGCTGCGCCAGGAACTGGAGGCGGTGTACCTCGGCTACTGGATCAAGAACTGCAAAAAGATGAATTACAAGACCCAATATCGACCGATTGAACTGCTGATTAATCAAAGATGGGTCACACTTAACTAGAACCCCTTGGCTTAAACACCCTTTTTCGGGCACAATGCACGCCGCTTTTGCCTGGCGCAGTTGCACCGGGCCATTCACTGGATACCGAGGGCTTTACTGCATGTCGAAAGAAGACAGCTTCGAAATGGAAGGCACTGTCGTCGACACCCTGCCCAACACCATGTTTCGTGTGGAGTTGGAAAATGGGCACGTCGTAACCGCGCATATCTCCGGCAAGATGCGCAAGAACTACATTCGTATTCTTACCGGCGACAAAGTGCGCGTCGAGCTGACGCCCTATGACTTGAGCAAAGGGCGCATCACTTACCGCGCTCGCTAAGCAAGTCAATACAAAACGCCCGGTTATGCCGGGCGTTTTTGTGTGTGTGCGATTTAACAGATACTGGTTAAGCCAGCTCCCACATTTGGTCTTTATTGACCTGAAGACTGCATTGCACAATCAGAGACAGCAAAAAGGCGCCTTTCGGCGCCTTTTGCTTTGTTGCAGTCAGCTATCAGGCCATTTCAGCCGTGGTTTCGAAGTCAAAGGTCAGCTCGCCGTCCTTCAGATCGATGTGCACCACGCCACCATGGTCGGAAAGCTCGCCAAACAGGATCTCTTCGGCCAGCGGCCGCTTGATCTTGTCCTGGATCAGACGCGCCATCGGGCGTGCGCCCATTGCCGCATCGTAGCCGCCTTCGGCGATCCAGCTGCGCGCCGCTTCCGAAACCTCCAGTTGCACGCGCTTGTCTTCCAACTGCGCCTGGAGCTCGGTGAGGAACTTGTCCACCACACTTTTGATGACCTCATGGCTGAGGCGACCAAATTGGATAATGGTATCCAGGCGGTTGCGGAACTCAGGCGTAAAGCTCTTCTTGATCACTTCCATGGCATCAGAAGAGTGATCTTGATGACTGAAGCCAATCGAAGCGCGCGCGGCCGTTTCGGCACCGGCGTTGGTGGTCATGATCACGATCACGTTGCGGAAGTCCGCTTTGCGCCCGTTGTTGTCGGTCAGGGTCCCGTGGTCCATCACCTGCAACAGCAGGTTGAAGACTTCCGGGTGGGCCTTCTCGATTTCATCGAGCAGCAACACGCAATGCGGCTGCTTGGTGATCGCCTCGGTCAACAGGCCGCCCTGGTCGAAACCGACATAGCCAGGAGGCGCACCGATCAGGCGCGACACGGTGTGCCGCTCCATGTATTCGGACATGTCGAAGCGCACCAGCTCGATCCCCATGGCCTTGGCCAACTGCCGCGCCGCTTCGGTCTTGCCGACGCCGGTCGGGCCTGCGAACAGGAACGAACCGACAGGCTTGTCCGGCGACTTGAGGCCCGCACGCGACAGCTTGATCGCAGTGGACAGCGCGTCGATGGCCGCGTCCTGGCCAAATACGGTGAGCTTGAGGTCGCGCTCCAGGTTACGCAGCAGTTCCTTATCAGAACTGTTGACGTGTTTAGGTGGAATCCGCGCAATCTTCGCCACGATATCCTCGACTTGAGGCACGTCAATGCGTTTTACGCGTTTCTCGACCGGCTGCAGGCGCTGGTAAGCACCCGCCTCGTCAATCACATCGATGGCCTTGTCCGGCATGTGCCGGTCATTGATGTAGCGCGACGCCAGCTCAGCCGCCGCACGTAAGGCTTCATCGGTGTACTCGATACCGTGGTGCGCTTCGAAGCGCCCCTTGAGCCCGCGCAGGATGCCGATGGTGTCTTCCACCGAAGGCTCGGACACATCGACTTTCTGGAAGCGACGCGCCAAGGCACGGTCTTTCTCGAAGATGCCGCGAAATTCCTGGAACGTGGTCGAGCCGATGCAACGGATATCACCCGAGGACAACAACGGCTTGAGCAGGTTGGAGGCGTCCATCACCCCACCGGAGGCCGCACCGGCACCAATGATCGTGTGGATCTCGTCGATGAACAGGATGGCCTGCGGGCGTTTTTTCAGCTCGCCGAGCAACGCCTTGAAGCGCTTCTCGAAATCGCCCCGATACTTGGTCCCGGCGAGCAAAGCGCCGAGATCAAGGGAGTAGACGACGCTGTTGGCCAGCAGGTCCGGCACCTGGTTATCCACGATGCGCTTGGCCAGGCCTTCGGCGATCGCGGTTTTACCCACGCCCGCCTCACCCACCAGCAACGGGTTGTTCTTGCGACGACGCGCAAGGATCTGCGCGACGCGCTCAACTTCAAGCTCACGCCCCACCAGCGGATCGATCCGCCCCTGGCGCGCCAGTTCATTGAGGTTGCTGGCATAGGCATCCAGTGGATTGCCCGAAGAAGAAGACTCCCCCCCCTCGTCGTCCTGCATCTCCTGCTCACCCTCGGAATGATCGCCGTGCCCAGGCACCTTGGAGATACCGTGGGCGATGTAGTTGACGACATCGATACGGGCAACGCTCTGCTGTTTCAGCAGGAACACTGCCTGGCTTTCCTGCTCGCTGAAAATGGCCACAAGCACATTGGCGCCCGTGACTTCACGCTTACCGGAGCTCTGCACGTGGAAAACAGCACGCTGAAGCACCCGCTGGAAGCCCAGGGTTGGCTGGGTTTCACGGTCTTCATCGTGGACGGGAATAAGTGGCGTCGTGGAGTCGATAAACTCCTGCAGGTCATGCTTGAGTTTGTCGAGGTTAGCGCCGCACGCACGCAGAACGGTGGCGGCAGCTTCGTTATCCAAAAGTGCCAGCAGCAGGTGCTCGACGGTCATGAATTCATGACGCTTCGAACGGGCCTCCTTGAAGGCAAGATTGAGGGTGACTTCGAGCTCGCGGTTTAACATAGCTTCACCTCATACCCAAGTGGTCGGCGTTAACCGTCCTTCTCGATTTCACAGAGTAGCGGATGCTGGCTTTCCCTGGCGTACTGGTTGACCTGCATGGCCTTTGTCTCGGCGATGTCGCGGGTAAACACTCCACATACTGCCCGTCCTTCTGTGTGAACGGCCAGCATTACCTTGGTCGCCAACTCGCGGTTCAGGTTAAAAAACACCTCGAGCACTTCGACGACGAAATCCATCGGTGTGTAGTCATCATTGAACAAAACCACCTTGTACATCGGCGGCGCCTGTAAAGCAGGCTTGGCCTCTTGAACAGCAATGCCTGCAGAACCGTCGTCATCATGTTCCTGATCCGGTCGATCCTGATTGAATGTTAGTCGAATCTGGCTGTTTGCATGCATGGAAAGAAAGGTTCGTCAGTGGTTCAAATACAGTGGTGGGGGCGACCTGTCAGAATTTCAACTCTGACCAACGGGTCGCCTTGACTATCGGCAAATCGGTGTTACAACCAATAGAACCCACAGTGGGTAAAAAAGGTCCGCGCAGTCAACCTTATTTATTCGGGTTAGGACGGATAAACTGGATGATACTCCAGTGATGGAGTCTGGTGCAGAGGGATATGGGTATGGCAACTGGTAAGGTCAAGTGGTTCAACAATGCCAAGGGGTTCGGCTTCATCATTGAAGAAGGCAAGGATGAAGACCTTTTTGCGCATTACTCAGCGATAGACATGGAAGGATACAAAACCCTGAAAGCGGGCCAGGGCGTCGATTTTGAGATTATTCAAGGCCCCAAAGGCAAGCACGCTGTGAAAATCAAAGCATCAATCTGCATCGGCACCGTTAAAACAGAACCAGCTCAAAAACCAAAAACGCAACTGGCCTGATCAGCCACTGAGCAAACTTCCATAAAAAAGCCAGCCACTCCGATTCACGAGGGTGGCTGGCTTTTTGTGTTTCTGTCTTACATATGCGAAATCAACGCATCGCCGAAGGCCGACGAAGACAGCAACTTGGCGCCCTCCATCAAGCGATGGAAGTCATAAGTCACGGTCTTGGCCGAAATCGCACCGTTGGTGCCCTTGATGATCAAATCCGCCGCCTCGGTCCAGCCCATGTGGCGCAACATCATCTCTGCCGACAGAATCAACGAACCTGGGTTGACCTGGTCCTTGCCTGCATATTTAGGCGCAGTACCATGGGTTGCCTCGAACATCGCCACAGTGTCGGACAAGTTGGCCCCCGGCGCGATACCGATACCGCCCACTTCCGCGGCCAGGGCATCAGACAGGTAGTCACCGTTCAGGTTGAGGGTGGCGATCACGTCATACTCAGCCGGACGAAGCAGGATTTGCTGGAGCATCGCGTCCGCAATCGCATCCTTGACCACTACATTCTTGCCGGTCTTCGGGTTCTTGAACTGCATCCACGGCCCACCATCGAGCAGCGTCGCGCCGAACTCTTCCGCCGCCACTTCGTAGGCCCACTCCTTGAAGGCCCCTTCGGTGAACTTCATGATGTTGCCTTTGTGCACGATAGTCAGCGAATCGCGGTCATTATCCACCACATATTGCAGGGCCTTGCGCGCCAGACGCTTGGTGCCCTCCAGCGATACCGGCTTGATGCCAATCCCGCAATCCTGGTCGAAACGGATCTTGGTCACACCCATTTCTTCCTTCAGGAACTTGATCACCTTGATCGCTTCGGGCGAACCGGCCTTCCATTCGATCCCGGCGTAAATATCTTCGGAGTTTTCACGGAAGATGGTCATGTCCACATCGCCTGGCTTCTTGACCGGGCTGGGCACGCCTTCGAACCAGCGCACCGGGCGCAGGCACACGTACAGGTCGAGCTGCTGACGCAGGGCCACGTTCAGCGAACGGATGCCGCCACCCACCGGCGTGGTCAGCGGCCCCTTGATGGACACCACGTAATCCTTGACCGCATCCAGGGTTTCCTGGGGCAGCCAGGTATCCTGATCGTAGACCTGGGTCGCCTTCTCACCGGCGTAAACCTCCATCCACGAGATCTTGCGCTTGCCGCCGTAAGCCTTTTCAACAGCTGCGTCGACCACCTTGATCATCACCGGGCTGATGTCGACGCCGATACCGTCACCCTCGATGTAAGGGATGATCGGTTGGTCAGGAACATTGAGAGAATGGTCTGCATTGACGGTGATTTTGTCGCCGACTGCCGGAACCTGAATCTTCTTGTATCCCATGCTGAACTCCATCTATGGATTGAACATCTGGCTGCGTTCGAGCCTACTCCAGATAAATGGCGACTGAAACCTCGCGCCATGCTCATTTGCCCCGAAAACAACATAAATTGTCGCCTACAATCCTGAAAGCAAAGGGAAAAGCGCCAATCTTGAGCACATCGTGCGACTTTAGGCGTAACCCGACACCTGCGACCTTTAGACCAATGGACGACACACCTTTTGTATGAAGGCTCGGCGTAAGCATAGCGACCTATGTATAATGCCGCCGCTGACCAAAGAGTCACGATAGCCGACCGCTCTAGAACAGATGCCCTCGGCTCGCAAAGCAGGACTATTACAATAGTCCACCCGCTTGACGCTCGACTGATGCAACCCAACATCACCGCGAAGAAACCTCGACATTTCGCTCATGGATGACTTTGAACGAACGCGCTCCACCCGGCGCATCTCGAGTTTCTGCGCACGCTTTCAGCAAAGAAGAGAGTTAATCCGAATATGCCCACCCGCTCGAAGATCATCTATACCTTCACCGACGAAGCCCCGGCACTCGCCACCTATTCACTGCTGCCTATCGTAGAGGCCTTCACCGCTTCCGCTGATATTGCCGTGGAAACCCGCGACATCTCCCTCGCCGCGCGTATCCTCGCAAGCTTCCCCGAGCAACTGGGCGCAAAGGCTATCCCGGACCACCTCGCCGAACTGGGCGACCTGGCCGTTACGCCTGAAGCCAACATCATCAAGCTGCCTAACATCAGCGCCTCGACCCCGCAGCTGCAAGCCGCGATCAAGGAACTGCAGGCCCAGGGCTACGCCCTGCCGGACTACCCGGAAACCGTAACCACCGACGCGGAAAAAGAAACCCGTGCACGTTACGACAAGGTCAAGGGCAGCGCCGTGAACCCGGTACTGCGCGAAGGCAACTCCGACCGCCGCGCACCGCTGTCGGTCAAGAACTATGCACGCAAGCACCCGCACAAAATGGGCGCCTGGGCTGCCGACTCCAAGTCGCACATTGCGCACATGAACAGTGGCGACTTCTACGGCAGCGAAAAAGCCGTACAGATCGAAGGCGCTGATGCCGTCAAGATCGAGCTGATCGCTCAAGACGGCACTGCGACCGTCCTGAAGGAAAAAACCTCGGTACAGGCTGGCGAAATCATCGACACCGCCGTACTGAGCAAAAAAGCCCTGCGTTCGTTCATCGCCGCTGAAATCGAAGACGCCAAGAAACAAGGCGTGCTGCTGTCGGTTCACCTGAAAGCCACCATGATGAAGGTCTCCGACCCGATCATGTTCGGCCAGATCGTTGCCGAGTTCTATAAAGACGCCCTGGCCAAGCACGCGACCGTGCTGGAGCAGATCGGCTTCAACCTGAACAACGGCATCGGCGACCTGTACGCACGCATCAAGGCCCTGCCGGCTGACCAGCAAGCGCAGATCGAAGCTGACATCCAGACGGTCTACGCCGCTCGCCCTGCCCTGGCGATGGTCAACTCCGACAAAGGCATCACCAACCTGCACGTGCCGAGCGACGTCATCGTCGACGCCTCGATGCCTGCCATGATCCGTGACTCCGGCAAAATGTGGGGCACCGACGGCCAGCTGCACGACACCAAGGCTGTGATTCCGGATCGCTGCTACGCCACCATTTACCAAGCCGTCATCGAAGACTGCAAGGCCAATGGCGCGTTCGACCCAACCACCATGGGCAGCGTGCCAAACGTTGGCCTGATGGCCAAGAAAGCCGAAGAGTACGGCTCCCACGACAAGACGTTCCAGATCAAGGCTGACGGCGTAGTCCGCGTCACCGACAGCAAGGGCAGCCTGCTGATGGAACAGAAAGTCGAAGCCGGCGACATCTTCCGCATGTGCCAGACCAAAGACGCGCCGATCCAGGACTGGGTCAAACTGGCCGTCAACCGTGCCCGCGCCAGCAACACCCCGGCCATTTTCTGGCTGGACCCACAGCGTGCACACGATGGTGTCGTGGTCGAGAAAGTTCAGGCTTACCTGAAAGACCACAACACCGAAGGCCTGGACATCCGCATCATGTCGCCCGTCGACGCGATGAAGTTCACCCTGGAGCGCACCCGCAAGGGCCTGGACACCATCTCGGTGACGGGTAACGTGCTGCGTGACTACCTGACCGACCTGTTCCCGATCATGGAACTGGGCACCAGCGCCAAGATGCTGTCCATCGTGCCGCTGATGAACGGCGGTGGCCTGTTCGAAACCGGCGCTGGCGGTTCGGCTCCGAAACACGTGCAGCAACTGGTCGAAGAGAACTTCCTGCGTTGGGACTCCCTGGGCGAGTTCCTGGCCCTGGCCGCCTCCCTTGAGCATTTGGGTGTGACGTACAACAACCCGAAAGCCCTGGTACTGTCCAAGACCCTGGACCAGGCCACCGGCCAGTTCCTCGACAACAACAAGTCGCCATCGCGCAAAGTCGGCAACATCGACAACCGCGGCAGCCACTTCTACCTGGCGCTGTACTGGGCTCAAGCCCTGGCCGCTCAGACCGAAGACACTGCACTGCAAGCGCAGTTTGGCGAATTGGCAAAAACCCTGACCGCGAACGAAGCAACCATCGTTGCCGAACTCAACGCCGTACAGGGCAAGCCAGTGGACATCGGCGGCTACTACGCGCCGAGCCCAGAGCTGACCAGCAAGGCCATGCGTCCGAGCAACACGCTCAATGCGGCGATTGCTGCGCTGGTGTGATGCTTCACGGTGTCGCTGATGTGACGATTGCGGGCTGATCTTCACACAGCAGGAAAATCCGGAACCCGAAAGGGTCCCGGATTTTTTTTGCGTTTTTTTTGGAGAATGGGCGCAGGACTTGCTTTGGGTTTTGGTTCAAGCCATTCAGAAAACCATACATAGGGAAGTTTCCATGCAAAGAGCTCACTTCCAAGCGCTGGCCTGGGCTTCAGCGATCGCACTGCTGACCGCCTGCGCAACCCATTCGCCGCCCTATCCCCACGCACAGGAGCCGATTGGCGACGTGCAGACGATGTACGACGGCAAACTAAGCCCCGACGCAGCTGTCAGCACCTTCCGCAACATCGACCGCTTATTCCCGGTGCGCACCATTCCAGCCGGCGGCCACCCGTTTCCACTGCCGCGCAGCAGCCAACCACTGAGCCCGGTCACATTCGACTACGAAGGCAAACGCTACAGCCTCGATGACTATGTCACCCTGAACCGGGTAACAGGCCTGCTAGTGATCAAGGACGGTCAAGTCGTTACTGAACGCTACGAAAAAGGCAACACACCGGCTACCCGCTGGATGTCGATGTCAGTGGCCAAATCCATTACCTCGACCCTCGTCGGCGCTGCACTGCAGGATGGCTCGATCAAAAGCCTTGATGACAAAGTGACCCGCTACCTGCCCGCACTGGCTGGCAGCGGTTATGACCAGGCCACGGTACGTCAGGTCCTGGCGATGCGCTCCGGGGTCAAATGGAGCGAAAAGTATGCTGACCCCACATCAGACCGCCGCATGATGCTCAAGCTGCAAACCGAGCAAGTACCCGGCTCCGCGCTCAAATTCATGGCCAGCCTGCCCAGCGCCGCGCCTCCTGGGACCCGAACCAACTACAGCACCGGCGAAACCCAAGTCTTGGGACAACTGGTCAGCGCCGCAGTGGGCAAGCCGCTGGCGCAGTACCTGAGTGAGAAGATCTGGGCGCCGTACGGCATGCAAACCGACGCCAACTGGTGGCTCGATGGCCCTAACGGCAATGAAGTGGGCGGTAGCGGCATCAGCGCAACGCTGGAAGATTACGGGCGGTTCGGACAATTCGTACTCAGCGGCGGCAAGGCCGGCGACAAGCAAGTGTTGCCCAAGGACTGGATGAGCTTTGCCAGCGCCACCACCGGCACCGATCCCGCGTACGGTGATTTTGCCTCCATGTGGTGGCCCGCATGGACCGACGCCTCCAAGGCCGACAAAGCCTTCACGGCTGCAGGCATTTTCGGCCAGTTCATCTACATCAACCCTAGCAAAAAAGTGGTGATCGTCGTGTGGCAAGCGCAAACCAAAGCCACCGGCGGTGAAGTCATTGACGACATGGTCGCCTTCGACGCCATCACCAAGGCCGCGAAGTAAACAACAGGGGCGCTCGGCGGGCGCCCCTGTATGATGCGCGTTTGCCCCTCTGATTCATCGAGAACTCCCATGACCTGGCAACCCCACATCACCGTCGCTACCCTCGTCGAAGACAACGGCCGCTTCCTGATGGTCGAAGAACTCAAGGGCGGCCGCGCCGTACTCAACCAACCCGCCGGCCACCTCGACCCGCATGAAACCCTGATCGAGGCCGCCGTACGCGAAACCCTTGAAGAAACCGGCTGGGACGTCGAAGCCACCAGCCTCGTCGGCATCTACCTGTACACCGCCCCCAGCAATGGCGTGACCTACCAGCGAGTCTGCTTTACCGCCAAAGCCCTGAAACACCACCCGGACTATCAACTCGACGAAGGCATCATCCGCGCCCGCTGGCTGACCCGTGACGAGCTGATGGCCCTGCGCGACAGCTGGCGCAGCGAGCTGATCATCCGCTGTATCGACGATTATCTGGCCGGCCAGCGCCACAGTCTCGAATTGATCCGCCCTTCTCTTTAGCCTTGAAGGCTCGGGCCTGATAGAATCGCGTCCTTTTTCAAGACACCCGTTGAAACCTATGCGTGATCCAGCCCCTTCTGACACCCAAAAGAAGCGCGTCATCGTCGGCATGTCCGGCGGCGTGGATTCTTCCGTTTCCGCCGTTCTGCTCATGGAGCAGGGTTATGAGGTGGAAGGCCTGTTCATGAAGAACTGGGAAGAAGACGATGGAACGGAATATTGCACCGCCATGGACGACCTGGCGGACGCCCAGGCCGTGTGCGACAAGATCGGTATCAAGCTGCACACCGCCAACTTTGCCGCCGAATACTGGGACAACGTGTTCGAGCACTTCCTGGCCGAATACAAGGCCGGCCGCACGCCGAACCCAGACATCCTGTGTAACCGTGAAATCAAGTTCAAGGCGTTCCTCGACTACGCGATGATGCTCGGCGCCGATCTGATCGCCACTGGCCACTACGTGCGCCGCTGCGACATCGAGGGCCGCACCGAACTGCTCAAGGGCCTGGACCCGAACAAGGACCAGAGCTACTTCCTGCACGCCGTTGGCGGTGAACAGATCGCCAAGACCCTGTTCCCGGTGGGTGAGCTGGAAAAGCCCGAAGTACGCAGGATCGCCGAGAAACACGGCCTGGCCACCGCCAAAAAGAAGGATTCGACCGGGATCTGCTTTATCGGCGAGCGCCGCTTCAGCGACTTCCTCAAGCAATACCTGCCGGCGCAACCGGGTGAAATCAAAACCACCGAAGGCGACGTCATCGGCCGTCACCATGGCCTGATGTACCACACCATCGGCCAGCGCCAGGGCTTGGGCATTGGCGGCTTGAAAGACGCCGGTGAAGAGCCGTGGTACGTGCTGGTCAAGGACCTGGAACACAACGTGCTGATTGTTGGCCAGGGCAACGAACATCCATTGCTGTTCTCCGGCGCCCTGCTGGCTTCCGAGATCTATTGGGTCAACCCGATCGACCTGAGCAGCCCGCGTCGCCTGACCGCCAAAGTGCGCTATCGCCAGGGCGATCAGCCCTGCACCCTGGAAAAAACCGCCACCGGCTATCGTGCGACGTTCGATGACCCGCAGCGCGCAGTCACCCCTGGCCAGTCCGTGGTGTTCTATGACGGCGAAATCTGCCTGGGCGGCGGCGTGATTGAAGTGGCCGAAGCCTGGAGCAACCCCGCATGAGCCCGACCCAGGAGCAATTGACCGCGCTGGGCGGGGTTTTCCTGGCTGCGGTGTTGGTGGACAAGATCGCCAAGACCGGCCAGGTCACCGAAGCCGGACTGACCTGCATGCTTGGCAGCCTGCTGATCCGCGACCCCAAGGACACCCTGGAAGTCTACGGGGGTGACGATATCGCGCTGCGTGAAGGTTACCGCGCGCTGATCGGCGCCCTTGAGCGCGACCCCAGCACCTTGCAGCGCGAGCCGTTGCGCTACGCGCTGTCGATGCTCGGCCTTGAGCGTCAACTGGCCAAGCGCGAGGACATGCTCGAGGTCATCGGCAAGCGCCTGCCGCAAATCCAATCCCAAGTGGAACACTTCGGCCCGGCCCACGAAAACGTGGTTGCCGCCTGCGGTGCGCTGTACCAGGACACCTTGAGCACCTTGCGCCAACGAATCCAGGTACACGGCGACATGCGCAACCTGCAACAGCCAAACAACGCCTCGAAAATCCGCGCCCTGCTTCTGGCCGGTATTCGCTCGGCGCGCTTGTGGCGCCAGTTGGGCGGACATCGTTGGCAGTTGGTCATCAGCCGTCGCAAATTGCTCAAAGAACTTTACCCGTTGATGCGCAACGAATAAGTCGCACCAGCCGCTCATTTTCAAGCCGTTACGCGTAATACGCCGGTCAGTTGGCAACGGACCGGCGGATTTTTTCATGTATGATACGCGCCCCATTTCGTTGCCCGACTGTCCGAGAACACCCCATGCAGCTTTCTTCGCTCACTGCGGTTTCCCCTGTTGACGGCCGCTACGCCGGCAAAACCCAGGCCCTGCGCCCTATTTTCAGCGAATACGGCCTGATCCGTGCTCGCGTACTGGTTGAAGTGCGCTGGCTCCAGCGCCTGGCCGCTCACCCCGCCATCAGCGAAGTGCCGGCGTTTTCCGCGCAAGCCAACGCTGTGCTCAACACCTTGGCGGAAAACTTCTCCCTGGAGCACGCCGAGCGTGTGAAAGAGATCGAGCGCACCACCAACCACGACGTCAAAGCCATCGAATACTTGCTGAAAGAGCAAGCGGCCAAGCTGCCGGAATTGGCCCAGGTCAGCGAGTTCATCCACTTTGCCTGCACCAGCGAGGACATCAACAACCTGTCCCACGCCCTGATGCTGCGCGAAGGCCGTGATGACGTCATGCTGCCGCTGATGCGCCAGACCGCTGAAGCCATCCGCGAACTGGCTATCCGTTTCGCCGATGTGCCGATGCTGTCGCGCACCCACGGCCAGCCGGCATCGCCAACGACCTTGGGCAAAGAACTGGCCAACGTGGTGTACCGCCTGGAGCGCCAGATCGCTCAGGTCGCAGCCGTGCCACTGCTGGGCAAGATCAATGGCGCCGTAGGCAACTACAACGCCCACTTGTCCGCCTACCCTGAGATCGACTGGGAAGCCAACGCCCGCGCCTTCATCGAAGACGAGCTGGGCCTGGGCTTCAACCCGTACACCACGCAGATCGAACCGCACGACTACATTGCCGAGCTGTTCGACGCCATTGCGCGCTTCAACACCATCCTGATCGACTTCGATCGCGATATCTGGGGCTACATCTCCCTGGGCTACTTCAAGCAGCGCACCATTGCCGGTGAAATCGGCTCGTCGACCATGCCGCACAAGGTCAACCCGATCGACTTCGAAAACTCCGAAGGCAACCTCGGCATCGCCAACGCCCTGTTCCAGCACCTGGCCAGCAAGTTGCCGATCTCCCGCTGGCAGCGCGACCTGACCGACTCCACCGTACTGCGCAACCTCGGTGTGGGCTTCGCTCACAGCGTGATCGCCTACGAAGCCAGCCTCAAAGGCATCAGCAAGCTTGAGCTCAACGCGCAGAAGATCGCCGCTGACCTGGACGCGTGCTGGGAAGTCCTGGCCGAGCCAATCCAGACCGTGATGCGCCGCTACAACATCGAAAACCCTTACGAGAAGCTGAAAGAGTTGACGCGCGGCAAGGGCATCAGCCCCGAAGCACTGCAAACTTTCATCGACGGCCTGGACATGCCAGCCGCCGCCAAGGCCGAGCTGAAGCTGCTGACCCCGGCCAACTACATCGGCAACGCTGTAGAGCAAGCCAAGCGCATCTGATTACCGCAAGACCCTTGAGACGCCCGGCCGCGCCGGGCGTTTTTATTTCAGTCTGAAAAGTGCATTTTTTCAATAGGTTACACATGAATCCTGATATCCCTCTTCAACTTCTGGGCGGCATCACGGCACGGGAATTCCTGCGCGACTATTGGCAGAAAAAACCGCTGCTGATTCGTCAGGCCATTCCTGATTTCGAAAGCCCGATCGACGCCGACGAACTGGCCGGCCTGGCCCTAGAAGAAGAAGTCGAATCGCGCCTGGTGATCGAACACGGCGAGCGTCCGTGGGAACTGCGTCGCGGCCCGTTCGCTGAAGACGCCTTCAGCACCCTGCCCGAGCGTGAGTGGACCCTGCTGGTGCAGGCCGTCGACCAGTTCGTACCGGAAGTGGCCGAGCTGCTGGAGCAGTTCCGCTTTCTGCCGAGCTGGCGCATCGACGATGTGATGATCAGCTTTGCGGCCCCGGGTGGCAGCGTGGGTCCGCACTTCGACAACTACGATGTGTTCCTGCTGCAAGCCCAGGGCAAGCGCAACTGGAAGATCGGCCAGATGTGCAGCTCCGAAAGCCCGCTGCTGCAACACGCTGACCTGCGTATCCTCGCCGAATTTGAAGAAAGCGCCGAATGGGTCCTGGAACCGGGCGACATGCTCTACCTGCCGCCGCGCCTGGCGCACTTCGGCATTGCCGAAGATGACTGCATGACCTACTCGGTCGGCTTCCGCGCGCCAAGCGCTGCTGAAGTGCTGACCCACTTCACCGACTTCCTGGCCCAGTACCTGACCGACGAAGAGCGTTACACCGACGCCGACGCCCAACCCGTCAGCGACCCGCACCAGATCCAGAGCGACGCCCTCGACCGCCTCAAGAGCCTGCTGGCCGAGCACATGAGCGACGAGCGCATGCTGCTGACCTGGTTCGGCCAGTTCATGACCGAGCCACGTTACCCGGAACTGGTGGCCGGTGAAGAAGTGGGCGAAGAAGACTTCATCAGCAGCCTGCAAGACGGCGCGATCCTCGTGCGCAACCCGAGCGCGCGAATGGCCTGGTCGGAAGTGGACGACGACGTGCTGCTGTTCGCCAGCGGCCAGAGCCGTTACTTGCCAGGCAAATTGCGCGAGCTGTTGAAGCTGATCTGCGCCGCCGACGCCTTGCATGCTGAAAACCTCGGCCCATGGCTGGCGGATGAAGACGGTCGCGACCTGCTGTGCGAATTGGTCAAGCAAGGCAGCCTGGGATTTGCCGATGAATAAGATTCACGTACGTGTCGCGGACTGGCGAAAGGATATCGACGAGATTCGGCGCATTCGTGAAGCGGTGTTTATCGCTGAACAATCGGTTCCACCGGAGCTGGAGTGGGACGCGGACGACGCTGGCGCCATGCACTTTCTTGCATTTGAAGGCGACTTTCCTATCGGCACTGCTCGCCTGCTGCCCAGCGGCGAGATTGGTCGCGTGTCGGTGCTCAAGGACTGGCGCGGGCTGAAGGTCGGCGACAAGCTGATGGAAGCGGTGATTGGCGAGGCCGAGAAACGCGGCCAGACCCGGCAGTTTCTGAGTGCGCAGGTTTATGCGGCGCCGTTCTATGAGCGGTTGGGTTTCAAGATTGTCAGTGATGAGTTTCTTGAAGTCGGGATTCCGCATGTGGATATGGTGCGCGGGGACTGATCCGGGGCACTGGTTTGTAGTGAGCGGGCTTGCCCCGCGCTGGGCTGCGCAGCAGCCCTAAAACCAGACGCCGAGTTCTTCCAGAAAGAACTCGGCGTTTTTATTGGGGCTGCTGCGCAGCCCAGCGCGGGGCAAGCCCGCTCACTACACGCCAGGCCGACAAACTGGCAAACTCAAGCCCAAATGACTCGCAGAGATCACGGACATGTCCCTACGCACCCTGCTCACCGCCCTTCTCCTGACCGCCAGCGTCTCGGCCATGGCCGACACTGAAGTCGTCAACCTGAGCAACCGCACCAGCGCCGACCTACTGCCTGTGGCACAGAACTTCATTGGCAAGGACGGCACCGTCAGTGCCTACGGCAACCAACTGATCGTTAAGGCCGACCCCGCCAAGATCCAGGACTTGCGCGCCCTGCTCTCGCAACTGGACACCCCGGCCAAGCGCTTGCTGATCACCGTCGACACCAACGAAAGCAATCAGCAGAACAGCGGCGACAGCCAGACCCGCATCATCAGCTACGGCACCACCAGCCGCGACGGCGGTATCCAGCAGATCCAGGCCAGTGAAGGCGTACCCGCCTTGATCCAGGTGGGTCAAAGCGTACCGCTCACTACCACCCAGCAAGACAGCTATGGCCGTCTGCAAAACCAGACCCAGTACCGCAACGTCACCCAGGGCTTCTACGTCACAGCCAGCGTCACCGGTGAAACCGTGCACCTGGCAATCAGTACCAACCGTGACCGCATGAGCCAGGAACGTCCCGATGTAGTGAACGTGCAAAGCACCGACACAACCGTCAGCGGGCAGTTGGGCGAGTGGATTACCCTGGCTGGCATCAATCGCGAAACCCAGGCCGACAAATCCTCTACAACCCGCAGCTACTCTACTCAGGGCCGCGACGACCTAACGGTGCGGGTCAAGGTCGACACCCTGAACTGAAGCACCAAAAACTGACTGATGAGTCGTATTAGACTAAAGATGTAGTGCTCAAAAAAAAGCACTACAAACCATTTGACGATCCAAAAAAGCATGGGCATGATGGCCTCGCTCCCGCTAATCAGGGGCCCTGGCAAGGGCCTTCGGATCGCCGCTCTAAGCTACCCACCTGAGCCGATTCGTGTCTGTACCGCCCACAAGGTGTGTTTGACGAGGTTGCGACTGGAACGAAGTTGTCCCGAGGGACGGAAGCTAACCAGGTAACCCGGCTACACGCTGCTGAACACCTAAGGGCCCACGACGCCTGAAGACTGTTCCTGGTCTGCCTTTACCTGCTCCCCCCTCTCGCCAATCGTTCATCCCGTCGCATTCCCCGCCAGACCCGACATGACCGCCTAAGCTTCTGGTCAGCGAGCAGCCCTGCCCACGCATTGAATGCAGGGCTGGCAAATGGATTTTTCCACCACACGAAGACGCGACGAGGTTTACTTCCATGGCACTGACACGCGAACAGCAAATTGCAGCCCTTGAGAAAGACTGGGCTGAAAACCCACGCTGGAAAGGCGTGACCCGCGCTTATTCCGCTGCTGACGTCGTCCGCCTGCGTGGCTCGGTTCAACCTGAGCACACCTTTGCAAAACTCGGCGCCGAGAAGCTGTGGAACCTGGTCACCCAAGGTGCCAAGCCTTCCTTCCGTCCCGACAAAGATTTCGTCAACTGCATGGGCGCCCTTACCGGTGGCCAGGCAGTCCAACAGGTCAAAGCCGGTATCCAGGCAATCTACCTGTCCGGCTGGCAAGTGGCGGCGGACAACAACTCCGCTGAATCCATGTACCCCGACCAATCGCTGTACCCGGTGGATTCGGTTCCAACCGTGGTCAAGCGCATCAACAACTCGTTCCGTCGTGCCGACCAGATCCAATGGAAAGCTGGCAAAGGTCCGGGCGACGAAGGCTACATCGACTACTTCGCCCCCATCGTGGCTGACGCTGAAGCCGGTTTCGGCGGCGTACTCAACGCCTACGAGCTGATGAAGAGCATGATCGAGGCAGGCGCTGCCGGCGTGCACTTCGAAGACCAACTGGCTTCGGTGAAGAAGTGCGGCCACATGGGCGGCAAGGTACTGGTGCCAACCCAGGAAGCCGTACAGAAGCTGACCGCTGCCCGCCTGGCCGCTGACGTTGCCGGCACACCAACCATCATCCTGGCGCGTACCGATGCCAACGCCGCTGACTTGCTGACCTCCGACTGCGACCCGTACGACCAGCCATTCGTGACCGGCGAACGTACCCAGGAAGGTTTCTACAAAGTGCGCGCCGGTCTCGACCAGGCGATCGCCCGTGGCCTGGCCTACGCGCCGTACGCCGATCTGATCTGGTGCGAAACCGCCAAGCCGGACCTGGACGAAGCCCGTCGTTTCGCCGAAGCGATCAAGAAGGAATACCCGGACCAACTGCTGTCGTACAACTGCTCGCCTTCCTTCAACTGGAAGAAAAACCTGGACGACGCGACCATCGCCAAGTTCCAGCGCGAACTGTCCGCCATGGGCTACAAGCACCAGTTCATCACCCTGGCCGGCATTCACAACATGTGGCACAGCATGTTCAACCTGGCGCACGACTACGCCCGCAACGACATGACCGCCTACGTGAAGCTGCAGGAGCAAGAGTTCGCTGACGCCGCCAAGGGCTACACCTTCGTGGCGCACCAGCAGGAAGTGGGCACCGGCTACTTCGACGACATGACCACCGTGATCCAGGGCGGCTCCTCGTCCGTGACCGCGCTGACCGGTTCGACCGAAGAAGAGCAGTTCCACTAAGTATCGAGTACACGGCCACTGCGTAACCGTTCAAAAGCTAACCGCAGTGCCGCACAACAATCACGCCCCGACTGGTTCGGGGCGTTTTTTTGCGTGAAAAAATCTGACTGACGCAATGCAGAGCAGATGTTGGAGCTGGCTTGCCTACGATGGCGGCGTGCCAGTCACCACATTCTTTTGCTGACACACCGCCATCGCGGGCAAGCCCGGCTCCCACAGAGACCGAGCCGGGTACTTTTTGTGCAAAACATTGATCCAGAGCGGTATTTGCCAGAGCCCAATCGGTTAAAAGATCCCAATCGGCAACTAAGCCGCAATCAACCAAGTAACGGCAACTTCCCGCGCCACACGAGAAACATTCGCTTAAACCCCACGCAAACAATATTCATTATCATTTGACTCATAAAAACTTCGTTACCGGTTAAACAAAACACATTTGATTAAATGCCCGCTAATGCCCGCCCCATAAGGGCTACAGCCCCAAGAAGGTGCACTATGTGCTTATTCCACCGAATAATTTCGCCCTAGGAATTTTACTTGCCCGGTGTTTAGCCATAAAATCACCGCGATTGATTGCAGTGCGACATATCGTCACTGCATCGTTACTTTTTCGAGCTCAGAGACCTTTGCTCTCTGTTAAGGATTTCCAGCATGACCGAAGCGACAGGACTCATGGCCCACAACTGGGGCTTTGCCATTTTCCTCCTCGGTGTTGTCGGCCTTTGCGCCTTCATGCTCGGTGTCTCCAGCCTCCTCGGGTCAAAAGCCTGGGGCCGCAGCAAGAATGAACCGTTCGAGTCCGGCATGCTGCCTACAGGTGGCGCCCGCTTGCGGCTCTCAGCCAAATTCTATCTGGTCGCGATGCTGTTCGTGATCTTCGATATCGAAGCCCTTTTTCTCTTTGCCTGGTCTGTGTCCGTCCGCGAAAGCGGCTGGACCGGATTCGTCGAAGCCCTCGTTTTCATAGCAATTCTGTTGGCAGGCCTTGTCTACTTGTTCCGAGTGGGCGCCCTTGATTGGGCTCCGGAAGCTCGTCGTAAGCGGCAAGCGAAGCTGAAACAATGAGGCTTTGGCGATGCAATACAATCTCACCAGGATCGACCCGGATGCTCCTAACGATCAGTACCCTATCGGCGAACGGGAAACCGTTTCCGATCCGTTAGAAGATCAAGTCCACAAAAACATCTACATGGGCAAGCTGGAAGACGTGCTGAGTGGCGCGGTCAACTGGGGGCGTAAAAACTCCCTGTGGCCGTACAACTTCGGTCTGTCCTGCTGCTACGTGGAAATGACCACCGCCTTTACGGCGCCCCACGATATCGCGCGCTTTGGCGCCGAAGTTATCCGGGCATCGCCGCGTCAGGCGGATTTCATGGTTATCGCCGGTACCTGCTTTATCAAGATGGCGCCGATCATTCAGCGTCTCTACGAGCAAATGCTCGAACCAAAGTGGGTTATCTCCATGGGTTCGTGCGCCAACTCCGGTGGCATGTACGACATCTACTCCGTGGTTCAAGGGGTGGACAAGTTCCTGCCCGTGGACGTCTACGTGCCTGGCTGCCCGCCCCGCCCTGAAGCGTTCTTGCAAGGCTTGATGCTGTTGCAGGAATCGATTGGCAAGGAGCGTCGCCCGCTTTCCTGGGTCGTCGGCGATCAAGGCGTGTATCGCGCCGAGATGCCGTCGCAAAAGGAACAGCGCCGCGAACAGCGTATCGCAGTCACCAACCTGCGCAGCCCCGACGAAGTCTGATCCAGCACCGCTTCTTTTATAGAACGAAAACCTGGCTTCATTCTTTACGTTGACCGAAAGCGATAAAAAACCATGACTACAGGCAGCGCTCTGTACATCCCGCCTTATAAGGCAGACGACCAGGATGTGGTCGTCGAACTCAATAACCGTTTTGGCCCTGACGCCTTCACCGCCCAGGCCACACGCACCGGTATGCCGGTGCTGTGGGTGGCGCGTGCCAAGCTTGTCGAAGTCCTGACCTTCCTGCGCAACCTGCCCAAGCCGTACGTCATGCTCTATGACCTGCATGGCGTGGACGAGCGTCTGCGCACCAAGCGTCAAGGCCTGCCGAGCGGCGCCGATTTCACCGTGTTCTATCACCTGCTCTCGATCGAACGTAACAGCGACGTGATGATCAAGGTCGCGCTGTCCGAAAGCGACCTGAGCGTACCGACCGTGACCGGCATCTGGCCGAACGCCAGCTGGTACGAGCGTGAAGTCTGGGACATGTTCGGTATCGACTTCCCGGGCCACCCGCACCTGACGCGCATCATGATGCCGCCCACCTGGGAAGGTCACCCGCTGCGCAAGGACTTCCCTGCCCGCGCCACCGAATTCGACCCGTACAGCCTCAACCTCGCCAAGCAACAGCTTGAAGAAGAGGCCGCGCGCTTCCGTCCGGAAGACTGGGGCATGAAACGCTCCGGCACCAACGAGGACTACATGTTCCTCAACCTGGGCCCGAACCACCCTTCGGCTCACGGTGCCTTCCGTATCATCCTGCAACTGGACGGCGAAGAAATCGTCGACTGCGTGCCGGACATCGGCTACCACCACCGTGGTGCCGAGAAGATGGCCGAACGTCAGTCGTGGCACAGCTTCATCCCGTACACCGACCGTATCGACTACCTCGGCGGCGTGATGAACAACCTGCCGTACGTGCTCTCGGTCGAGAAGCTGGCCGGCATCAAGGTACCGGACCGCGTCGACACCATCCGCATCATGATGGCCGAGTTCTTCCGGATCACCAGCCACCTGCTGTTCCTGGGTACCTATATCCAGGACGTTGGCGCCATGACCCCGGTGTTCTTCACCTTCACCGACCGTCAGCGTGCCTACAAGGTCATCGAAGCCATCACTGGCTTCCGCCTGCACCCGGCTTGGTACCGCATCGGCGGTGTGGCCCACGACCTGCCGAATGGCTGGGAGCGCCTGGTCAAGGAATTCATCGACTGGATGCCCAAGCGTCTGGACGAGTACCAAAAGGCAGCGCTGGACAACAGCATCCTCAAAGGCCGTACCATCGGCGTCGCCCAGTACAACACCAAAGAAGCCCTGGAATGGGGCGTCACCGGTGCTGGCCTGCGTTCGACCGGCTGCGATTTCGACCTGCGTAAAGCGCGCCCGTACTCCGGCTACGAGAACTTCGAATTCGAAGTCCCGCTGGCGGCCAACGGCGATGCCTACGACCGTTGCATCGTGCGCGTCGAAGAAATGCGCCAGAGCCTGAAGATCATCGAGCAGTGCATGCGCAACATGCCGGCCGGCCCGTACAAGGCGGATCACCCGCTGACCACGCCGCCGCCGAAAGAGCGCACGCTGCAGCACATCGAAACCCTGATCACGCACTTCCTGCAGGTTTCGTGGGGCCCGGTAATGCCGGCCAACGAATCCTTCCAGATGATTGAAGCGACCAAGGGTATCAACAGTTATTACCTGACGAGCGATGGCGGCACCATGAGCTACCGCACCCGGATTCGTACCCCAAGCTTCCCGCACTTGCAGCAGATCCCTTCGGTGATCAAAGGCGAGATGGTCGCGGACTTGATTGCGTACCTGGGTAGTATCGATTTCGTTATGGCCGACGTGGACCGCTAAGCATGAATAGCACGCTTATCCAGACAGACCGTTTCACCCTGAGTGAAACCGAGCGCTTGGCCATCGAGCACGAGCTGCATCACTACGAAGACCCGCGCGCGGCGTCGATCGAAGCCTTGAAGATCGTCCAGAAGGAACGTGGCTGGGTGCCTGACGGTGCCCTCTACGCCATCGGCGAGATCCTTGGCATCCCCGCGAGCGACGTTGAAGGCGTGGCGACGTTCTACAGCCAGATCTTCCGCCAGCCGGTGGGTCGCCACATCATTCGCGTGTGCGACAGCATGGTTTGCTACATCGGTGGCCACGAGTCGGTGGTCAGCGAGATCCAGAACAAACTGGGCATCGGCCTCGGCCAGACCACCCCGGACGGCCGCTTCACGCTGCTGCCGGTGTGCTGCCTGGGCAACTGCGACAAGGCGCCGGCGTTGATGATCGACGACGACACATTCGGTGACGTACAGCCTGCTGGCGTGACCCAATTGCTCGAGGGCTACCCATGACCCTGACCTCTTTCGGCCCGGCCAACCTGATCAAGCGTTCGGCCGAGACTCACCCGCTGACCTGGCGCCTGCGTGACGACGGCGAGCCGGTATGGCTCGACGAGTACCAGGCCAAGAACGGTTACGCCGCTGCGCGCAAAGCCTTCGCCGACATGGCCCAGGACGATATCGTCCAGACCGTGAAAGACGCCGGCCTTAAAGGCCGCGGCGGTGCAGGCTTCCCCACGGGTGTTAAGTGGGGCCTGATGCCCAAGGACGAATCCATCAACATCCGCTACCTGCTGTGCAACGCGGATGAAATGGAACCGAACACCTGGAAAGACCGCATGCTGATGGAGCAACTGCCCCATCTGTTGATCGAAGGCATGCTGATCAGCGCCCGCGCATTGAAAACCTACCGTGGCTACATCTTCCTGCGTGGCGAATACACCACCGCCGCCAAGCACCTCAACCGTGCGGTGCAGGAAGCCAAGGCAGCGGGCCTGCTGGGCAAGAACATCCTTGGTTCGGGTTTCGACTTCGAACTGTTCGTGCACACCGGCGCCGGGCGTTATATCTGCGGTGAAGAAACCGCACTGATCAACTCTCTCGAAGGCCGCCGCGCCAACCCGCGCTCCAAGCCGCCCTTCCCTGCCGCCGTGGGCGTGTGGGGCAAGCCAACCTGCGTGAACAACGTGGAAACCCTGTGCAACGTGCCGGCGATCATCGCCGACGGCGTCGACTGGTACAAATCGTTGGCTCGCGAAGGCAGCGAAGACATGGGCACCAAGCTCATGGGCTTCTCCGGCAAGGTCAAGAACCCTGGCCTGTGGGAGCTGCCATTCGGCGTGACCGCGCGCGAGCTGTTCGAGGACTACGCCGGCGGCATGCGCGACGGCTACACCTTGAAAGCCTGGCAGCCAGGCGGCGCCGGTACCGGTTTCCTGCTGCCTGAGCACCTCGACGCGCAAATGTATGCCGGCGGCATCGGCAAGGTGGGCACCCGGATGGGTACCGGCCTGGCGATGGCGGTCGACAACACGGTGAACATGGTTTCGTTGCTGCGCAACATGGAGCAGTTCTTCGCGCGTGAATCGTGCGGTTTCTGCACCCCCTGCCGCGACGGCCTGCCATGGAGCGTGAAGCTGCTGATGGCCCTGGAAAATGGCGAAGGCCGCGAGGGTGATATCGAAACCCTGCTCGGCCTGGTCGGCTTCCTTGGCCCAGGCAAGACCTTCTGTGCTCACGCACCGGGCGCCGTGGAGCCATTGGGCAGCGCAATCAAATACTTCCGCTCGGAGTTCGAAGCCGGCATCGCGCCTACCAGCGCCGCCGTCCCGCCTCTGGCGAGGCCGATCGTAGTCGGCGCGTAACGCTTTAAAAGGCGAAGGGTCCGTGCCTTTCGCCTTCTCATGTGCTGACGCCTTTAGGGCTGTGTAGATGCACATGAATAACAAGATTCCATTAGCCACGCCCGCTGACAACGGGCCAACGAAGAACTTTGAACCATGGCCACTATCCACGTAGACGGCAAAGCGCTCGAAGTCGATGGGGCAGACAACCTGTTACAGGCATGTCTCTCACTAGGCCTCGACATCCCGTATTTCTGCTGGCACCCCGCGCTTGGTAGCGTCGGTGCCTGTCGCCAGTGTGCGGTCAAGCAATACACCGACGAGAACGACACCCGTGGTCGTATCGTCATGTCGTGCATGACGCCAGCCACCGACAACACCTGGATCTCCATCGACGATGAAGAATCCAAGGCGTTCCGCGCCAGTGTCGTCGAATGGCTGATGACCAACCATCCCCACGACTGCCCGGTCTGTGAGGAAGGCGGTCACTGCCACCTGCAAGACATGACGGTGATGACCGGCCACAACGAGCGCCGTTATCGCTTCACCAAGCGCACCCACCAGAACCAGCAACTGGGCCCGTTCATTTCCCACGAGATGAACCGCTGCATCGCTTGCTATCGCTGCGTGCGTTTCTATAAAGACTACGCCGGCGGCACCGACCTCGGCGTGTTCGGCGCCCACGACAACGTGTACTTCGGTCGCGTTGAAGACGGCGTGCTTGAAAGCGAGTTCTCCGGCAACCTCACCGAGGTCTGCCCGACCGGTGTGTTCACCGACAAGACCCACTCCGAGCGCTACAACCGTAAGTGGGACATGCAGTTCTCGCCGAGCATCTGCCATGGCTGCTCCAGCGGTTGCAACATCTCCCCGGGCGAGCGCTACGGCGAACTGCGTCGCATCGAAAACCGCTTCAACGGTTCGGTCAACCAGTACTTCCTGTGCGACCGTGGCCGTTTCGGTTATGGCTACGTCAACCGCGAAGACCGCCCACGCCAGCCGCTGCTGGCCGATGGCGCCAAGCTGAGCCTCGACGCGGCGCTGGATAAAGCCGCCGACCTGCTGCGCGGCCGCAACATCGTCGGTATCGGTTCGCCACGCGCCAGCCTCGAAAGCAACTTCGCGTTGCGCGAACTGGTCGGCGCTGAGCACTTCTACAGCGGTATCGAAGCCGGTGAACTGGAGCGCATCCGCCTGGTCCTGCAAGTGCTGAACGACAGCCCGCTGCCCGTTCCGAACATGCGCGACATCGAAGACCACGACGCCATTTTCGTGCTCGGTGAAGACCTGACCCAGACCGCTGCGCGTATCGCGCTGTCGCTGCGCCAGTCGGTGAAAGGCAAGGCTGAAGACATGGCCGACGCCATGCGCGTACAGCCTTGGCTCGACGCCGCGGTGAAAAACATCGGCCAGCACGCGCTGAACCCGCTGTTTATTGCAAGCCTCGCTGAAACCAAGCTCGACGATATCGCTGAAGAATGCGTACACGCAGCACCGGACGACCTGGCGCGCATCGGTTTCGCCGTGGCCCACGCCCTCGACGCCAGCGCACCGGCGGTCGAAGGCCTGGACACTGAAGCCGTTGAACTGGCCCAGCGTATCGCCGACGCCCTGCTGGCCGCCAAGCGCCCATTGATCATTGCCGGCACCTCCTTGGGTTCCAAGGCGCTGATCGAAGCCGCCGCCAACATCGCCAAGGCCTTGAAGCTGCGCGACAAAAACGGCTCCATCAGCCTGGTCGTACCGGAAGCCAACAGCCTCGGCCTGGCCATGCTCGGTGGCGAGTCCCTGGACGCGGCCCTGCAAGCCGTGATCGACGGCAACGCCGACGCCATCGTCGTGCTGGAAAACGACCTGTACACCCGCACGGATTCGGCCAAGGTCGACGCCGCGCTGGACGCGGCCAAAGTACTGATCGTTGCCGACCACCAGAAGACCGCCACCAGCGAGCGTGCAAACCTGGTGCTGCCAGCCGCTACCTTCGCCGAAGGCGACGGTACCCTGGTCAGCCAGGAAGGCCGCGCCCAGCGCTTCTTCCAAGTGTTCGACCCGAAATACATGGACGCCAGCATCCTGGTCCATGAAGGCTGGCGCTGGCTGCATGCCTTGCGCGCGACCCTGCTGAACCAGCCAATCGACTGGACCCAGCTCGACCACGTCACCGCTGCCACCGCCGCAAGCGCGCCGCAGCTGGCACGTATCGTCGACGCCGCACCATCCGCCGCGTTCCGCATCAAGGGCATGAAACTCGCCCGTGAGCCGCTGCGTTACTCCGGTCGTACCGCCATGCGCGCCAACATCAGCGTGCACGAACCGCGTACGCCGCAGGACCCGGACACCGCGTTCAACTTCTCGATGGAAGGTTACTCGGGTTCGGTCGAGCCACGTCAGCAGGTGCCATTTGCCTGGTCGCCGGGCTGGAACTCGCCGCAGGCCTGGAACAAGTTCCAGGACGAAGTCGGTGGTCACATCCGCGCTGGCGACCCGGGCACCCGCCTGATCGAAAGCACCGGTGACTCGCTGAACTGGTTCGCCGCCGTACCGCGTCCGTTCAACCCGGCCCCGGGCACCTGGCAGGTTGTGCCGTTCTTCCACCTGTTTGGCAGCGAAGAGACCTCTTCCAAGGCCGCGCCGGTACAAGAGCGCATTCCAGAAGCCTACGTGGCCCTGGCCAAGTCCGAAGCCGATCGCCTGGGCGTCAACGACGGTGCCCTGCTCAGCCTGAACGTGGCTGGCCAGACCCTGCGCCTGCCGCTGCGCATCAACGAAGAGCTGGGTGCTGGCATGGTTGCCCTGCCGAAAGGCATCGCCGGTATTCCAGCGGCGATCTTTGGCAAAACCGTTGACGGTCTGCAGGAGGCAGCGCAATGACTTGGTTCACGCCTGAAGTGATTGACGTGATCATCTCGGTGGTCAAGGCCATCGTGATCCTGTTGGCCGTGGTTGTCGCGGGCGCTCTGCTCAGCTTCGTCGAACGTCGCCTCTTGGGCTGGTGGCAGGACCGTTACGGTCCGAACCGCGTTGGCCCATTCGGCATGTTCCAGATCGCTGCCGACATGCTGAAAATGTTCTTCAAGGAAGACTGGACCCCGCCGTTTGCCGACAAGGTGATCTTCACCCTGGCACCCGTCGTGGCCATGAGCGCCTTGCTGATCGCCTTCGCGGTCATCCCGATCACCCCGACCTGGGGCGTGGCGGACCTGAACATCGGCTTGCTGTTCTTCTTCGCCATGGCCGGCTTGTCGGTCTACGCGGTGCTGTTCGCCGGTTGGTCGAGCAACAACAAGTTCGCCCTGCTGGGCAGCTTGCGGGCTTCGGCCCAGACCGTGTCCTACGAAGTGTTCATGGGCCTTGCGCTGATGGGCATCGTGGTGCAGGTCGGCTCGTTCAACATGCGCGACATCGTCGAGTACCAGGCGCAGAACCTGTGGTTCATCATTCCGCAGTTCTTCGGCTTCTGTACCTTCTTCATCGCTGGCGTCGCCGTGACTCACCGTCACCCGTTCGACCAGCCGGAAGCGGAACAGGAACTGGCCGACGGTTACCACATTGAATACGCCGGCATGAAATGGGGCATGTTCTTCGTTGGCGAGTACATCGGCATCATCTTGATCTCGGCCCTGCTGGTCACGCTGTTCTTCGGCGGCTGGCACGGACCGTTTGGCATCCTGCCGCAGTTGGCGTTCTTCTGGTTCTTCCTGAAGACCGCGTTCTTCATCATGTTGTTTATCCTGCTGCGCGCTTCCATTCCGCGTCCACGATACGACCAGGTGATGGATTTCAGCTGGCGCTTCTGCCTGCCACTGACCCTGATCAATTTGCTGGTGACTGCTGCCGTTGTGTTGTTGAACACGCCAGCGGCCGCGGTTCAGTGAGGATTTGACCCATGTTCAAATATATTGGCGACATCGTTAAGGGTACCGGTACCCAGTTGCGAAGCCTGGTGATGGTGTTCGGTCACGGCTTCCGCAAACGCGACACCCTGCAATACCCGGAAGAAGCGGTGTACCTGCCGCCGCGCTATCGCGGCCGCATCGTGCTGACCCGTGACCCCGATGGCGAAGAGCGTTGCGTTGCCTGCAACCTGTGCGCCGTGGCATGCCCGGTGGGTTGCATCTCCCTGCAGAAAGCTGAAACCGAAGACGGTCGCTGGTACCCGGACTTCTTCCGCATCAACTTCTCGCGCTGCATTTTCTGCGGCCTCTGCGAGGAAGCTTGCCCGACCACCGCGATCCAGCTGACACCGGATTTCGAGATGGCCGAGTTCAAACGTCAGGACCTGGTGTACGAGAAAGAAGATCTGCTGATCTCTGGTCCCGGTAAAAACCCTGATTACAACTTCTATCGTGTTGCAGGTATGGCCGTTGCTGGTAAGCCGAAAGGCGCCGCACAAAACGAAGCCGAGCCGATCAACGTGAAGAGCTTGCTGCCTTAAGGAAGAAAGATGGAATTCGCTTTCTATTTCGCGTCCGGTATTGCAGTGGTGTCCACGCTTCGCGTGATCACCAACACCAATCCTGTGCACGCCCTGCTCTACCTGATCATTTCGCTGATCGCCGTGGCCATGACCTTTTTTGCACTCGGCGCGCCGTTCGCCGGTGTGCTGGAAGTGATCGCCTACGCCGGCGCCATCATGGTGCTGTTCGTGTTTGTGGTGATGATGCTCAACCTCGGTCCGGCTTCGGTCGCCCAGGAACGCGTCTGGCTCAAGCCCGGCATCTGGCTCGGCCCAGTCATCCTCGCAGCGCTGCTGCTGGCTGAACTGCTGTATGTGCTGTTCGCTCACCAGAGCGGCCAGGCCATCGGCCACACCACCGTAGACGCCAAGGCCGTGGGCATCAGCTTGTTCGGCCCGTACCTGCTGGTGGTCGAACTGGCTTCGATGCTGCTGCTCGCCGCAGCCATCACTGCCTTCCACTTGGGCCGCAACGAAGCCAAGGAGCAATGACGATGCCTGCTATCCCTTTGGAGCATGGTCTGGCGGTCGCCGGCATCCTGTTCTGCCTTGGCCTGGTCGGCCTGATGGTTCGCCGTAACATTTTGTTCGTGTTGATGAGCCTGGAAATCATGATGAACGCCGCAGCACTGGCGTTCATCGTGGCAGGCGCACGTTGGGGCCAGCCGGATGGACAAGTCATGTTCATCCTGGTGATCAGCCTGGCAGCCGCCGAGGCCAGTATCGGCCTGGCGATCCTGCTGCAACTGTATCGTCGCTTCCACACGCTTGATATCGACGCTGCCAGTGAGATGCGCGGATGAACATGATCTTTCTGACTTTCGTATTCCCCCTGATCGGTTTCCTGCTGCTGTCGTTCTCTCGCGGACGCTGGTCGGAAAACCTTTCTGCCCTGATCGGTGTGGGTTCCATTGGCCTGTCGGCCATCGTGGCCGCCTACGTCATCTGGCAATTCAACGTGGCGCCGCCGGAAGGCGGCCACTACACCCTGGTGCTGTGGCAGTGGATGTCGGTGGAGGGCTTCAAGCCCAACTTCGCCCTCTATGTCGACGGCCTGTCGATCACCATGCTTGGCGTGGTGGTGGGCGTGGGCTTCCTGATCCACCTGTTCGCGTCCTGGTACATGCGCGGTGAAGCGGGCTATTCGCGCTTCTTCTCGTACACCAACCTGTTTATCGCCAGCATGCTGTTCCTGGTGCTCGGCGATAACCTGTTGTTCCTGTACTTCGGCTGGGAAGGCGTGGGCCTGTGCTCGTACCTGTTGATCGGTTTCTACTACAGCAACCGCAACAACGGTAACGCGGCACTCAAGGCGTTTATCGTCACGCGTATCGGCGACGTGTTCATGGCCATCGGCCTGTTCATCCTGTTCCAACAGGTGGGCACGCTGAACATCCAGGAACTGCTGGTGCTGGCACCGCAGAAATTCCAGGTCGGCGACTTCTGGATCACCCTGGCCACCCTGATGCTGCTGGGCGGCGCTGTCGGTAAATCCGCGCAACTGCCGCTGCAAACCTGGCTGGCGGACGCGATGGCCGGCCCTACCCCGGTTTCCGCACTGATTCACGCGGCAACCATGGTGACTGCGGGTGTCTACCTGATCGCGCGTACCCACGGCCTGTTCACCCTGGCGCCGGATATCCTGCACCTGGTGGGCGTAGTGGGCGGCGTGACCCTGGTACTGGCCGGCTTTGCCGCGCTGGTCCAAACCGACATCAAGCGTATCCTCGCCTACTCGACCATGAGCCAGATCGGCTACATGTTCCTGGCCCTGGGCGTGGGTGCCTGGGACGCGGCGATCTTCCACCTGATGACCCACGCCTTCTTCAAGGCCCTGCTGTTCCTTGCGTCCGGTGCGGTGATTGTTGCCTGCCACCACGAGCAGAACATCTTCAAGATGGGCGGCCTGTGGAAGAAACTGCCACTGGCCTACGCCAGCTTCATCGTCGGTGGTGCCGCCCTCGCAGCCCTGCCGCTCGTGACCGCCGGTTTCTACTCGAAAGACGAAATCCTCTGGGAAGCCTTTGCCAGCGGTAACCAGAACCTGCTGTACGCAGGCCTGGTGGGTGCGTTCATGACCTCGCTGTACACCTTCCGCCTGATCTTCATCACCTTCCACGGTGAAGCCAAGACCGAAGCACACGCAGGCCACGGCATTTCGCATTGGTTGCCTTTGTCGGTACTGATCATCCTGTCGACCTTCATCGGCGCACTGATCACCCCACCCCTGGCCGGTGTACTGCCGGAAAGCGCTGGCCATGCTGGCGGCGCGGCCAAGCACAGCTTGGAAATCGCCTCGGGCGCCATCGCCATCGCGGGTATCCTGCTGGCGGCCCTGCTGTTCCTCGGCAAACGTCGCTTCGTGACGGCCGTTGCCAACAGTGGCATTGGTCGTTTCCTGTCGGCCTGGTGGTTTGCTGCCTGGGGCTTCGATTGGCTCTACGACAAACTGTTCGTCAAGCCTTACCTCGCCATCAGCCATGTACTGCGTAAAGACCCGCTCGACCAGACCATCGGTTTGATCCCGCGTGCCGCCAAGGCCGGTCACACCGCCCTGAGTCGCAGCGAGACGGGCCAATTGCGTTGGTATGCAGCTTCCATGGCGGCAGGTGCCGTGCTGGTGATCGGCGCCATCGTTGTGGTAGCGGTTTGACTATGAACATTGCGATCTTTGCGAACTTGCGAAAGGAAACGAGCCTGTCATGATTCTGCCCTGGCTAATCCTGATCCCCTTTATCGGCGGCCTGCTCTGCTGGATGGGTGAACGCTTCGGCGCCACCCTGCCCCGCTGGATTGCGTTGCTGACCATGTCCCTGGAACTCGCACTCGGCCTCTGGCTGTGGGCCCATGGCGACTATTCATTTGCTCCGGCACCGGGTGCCGATCCAACCTTCGCGCTTGAGTTCAAGCACGTGTGGATCCAGCGCTTCGGCATCAACGTGCACCTGGCCCTCGACGGCCTGTCGCTGTTGATGATTCTGCTGACCGGCCTGCTGGGTATCCTCTCGGTACTCTGCTCCTGGAAAGAGATCCAGCGTCACGTGGGCTTCTTCCACCTGAACCTGATGTGGATCCTGGGCGGCGTTGTCGGCGTGTTCCTCGCCCTCGACCTGTTCATGTTCTTCTTCTTCTGGGAAATGATGCTGGTGCCGATGTACTTCCTCATCGCGCTCTGGGGTCACAGTTCTTCGGACGGCAAGAAAACCCGGATCTACGCGGCGACCAAGTTCTTCATCTTCACCCAGGCTTCCGGCCTGATCATGTTGGTGGCGATCCTGGGTCTGGTACTGGTCAACTTCAACAGCACGGGCGTGATTACGTTCAACTACGCCGACCTGTTGAAAACCAAGATGTCCCTGACCACCGAGTACATCCTGATGCTGGGCTTCTTCATCGCGTTCGCGGTGAAGCTGCCGGTGGTGCCGTTCCACTCCTGGCTGCCGGATGCCCACGCACAGGCACCGACCGCCGGTTCCGTGGACTTGGCCGGTATCCTGTTGAAGACCGCCGCCTACGGCCTGTTGCGTTTCGCCCTGCCGCTGTTCCCGAATGCCTCGGCCGAGTTCGCGCCGATCGCCATGACCCTGGGTCTGATCGGGATCTTCTACGGCGCGTTCCTGGCCTTCGCACAAACCGACATCAAGCGTCTGATTGCCTTCTCGTCCGTTTCCCACATGGGCTTCGTACTGATCGGCATCTACTCCGGCAGCCAGTTGGCATTGCAAGGCGCCGTGATCCAGATGTTGGCCCACGGTGTCTCGGCCGCTGCACTGTTTATCCTGAGTGGCCAGCTGTACGAACGCCTGCACACCCGTGACATGCGGGAAATGGGTGGCGTGTGGTCGCGCATCGCTTACCTGCCGGCGATCAGCCTGTTCTTTGCCGCCGCGTCGCTGGGCTTGCCGGGTACCGGTAACTTCATCGGCGAGTTCCTGATCCTGATGGGTGCCTTCGTGCAAACACCGTGGATCAGTGCGATTGCTACCTCCGGCCTGGTGTTTGGTTCGGTCTACTCGCTGATCATGATCCACCGCGCCTACTTCGGCCCGGCCAAGTCCGACACCGTCCTGCAAGGGATGGATGCGCGCGAACTGATCATGGTGCTCGGCCTTGCGGTACTGCTGATCTACATCGGCGTGTACCCGCAACCGTTCCTGGACACTTCTGCCGCGACGATGCATGGCGTGCAGCAGTGGTTCGGCACCGCCTTCTCTCAACTCGCTTCGGCCCGGTAAGAGCGCTATGGAATTCACGATCCAACACTTTATCGCGCTTGCGCCGCTGCTGATTACCAGCCTCACCATCGTGGTGGTGATGCTGGCAATCGCCTGGCGCCGCAATCACTCGCAAACGTTCCTGCTGTCGTGTGCCGGTCTCAACCTGGCCCTGCTGTCGATCATTCCGGCCCTCAAGGTCGCACCACTGGCGGTCACGCCACTGATGATGGTCGATGACTTCGCGCTGTTGTACATCGCGTTGATCCTGGTCGCGACCCTGGCCTGCGTCACCCTCGCCCACGCCTACCTTGGCGAAGGCGGCACCGGCTACCCGGGCAACAAGGAAGAGCTGTACCTGCTGATCCTGCTGGCTGCGGCCGGCGGTATCGTGCTGGTCAGCGCTCAGCACCTGGCCGGCTTGTTCATCGGCCTGGAACTGCTGTCGATCCCGACCTACGGCCTGGTGGCCTACGCCTTCTTCAACAAGCGCTCCCTGGAAGCCGGCATCAAGTACATGGTGCTGTCGGCCGCCGGTTCCGCGTTCCTGTTGTTCGGTATGGCCCTGCTCTACGCAGAAGCCGGCAGCCTGAGCTTCACCGGCATCGGCCACGCATTGGCGGCGACCAGCATGCCTGCGCCGATTGCCCAACTGGGCCTGGCCATGATGCTGATCGGCCTGGCGTTCAAGCTGTCCCTGGTGCCGTTCCACTTGTGGACCCCGGACGTGTACGAAGGCGCCCCGGCGCCAGTGGCTGCGTTCCTGGCGACCGCGTCGAAAGTGGCCGTGTTTGCGGTGATGGTGCGTCTGTTCCAGATCTCCCCCGCCGCCAACACCGGCGTGCTGAGCGACGTGCTAACCGTGATCGCCATTGCGTCGATCCTGTTCGGTAACCTGCTGGCGCTGACCCAGAACAACCTCAAGCGTCTGCTGGGTTATTCGTCCATCGCCCACTTCGGCTACCTGCTGATCGCCCTGGTGGCGAGCAAAGGCCTGGCCGTGGAAGCCATGGGCGTGTACCTGGTCACCTACGTGATCACCAGCCTCGGCGCATTCGGCGTGATCACGCTGATGTCCTCGCCATTCAAAGGCCGTGACGCCGACGCCCTGTACGAATACCGCGGCCTGTTCTGGCGCCGTCCGTACCTGACCGCCGTACTCACCGTGATGATGCTGTCGCTGGCCGGTATCCCGCTGACCGCAGGCTTTATCGGCAAGTTCTACATCGTGGCGACCGGTGTTCAAGCGCATGAATGGTGGCTGGTTGCGTCGCTGGTATTGGGCTCCGCCATCGGCGTGTTCTACTACCTGCGCGTGATGGTCACCCTGTACCTGATCGAGCCAAACCTGCGCCGTGTGGACGCCGAGCTGCATTGGGAACAGAAGGCAGGCGGCGTAATGCTGCTGGCCATCGCCCTGCTCGCGTTCTTCCTGGGCGTGTACCCACAACCGTTGCTCACCCTGGTGCAGCACGCGGTACTGGGCGTTTGATCGCTTAGCGGGATGCAGTAAACAAAACGGTGCCTTCGGGCGCCGTTTTGCGTTTCTGGGGCCGGTGCTTTTACCCTCCCCTACTCAGGGAAATTTCCTCCTGCACCTGCCTCCTAATCTGGCATCTACCCAATGAAGGCCGCCGTATGGTGTTTGCGTTTTAGGAAAGTTCCCACAGCAGGGTCACTTGACCCAAAGCGAGTGGGCCACCAAACTATACGCAGGCTACGTACAGAACATGGATGCTCTATTTATCGAACTGCCGGCCTTCGAGCGGCATCGCAAGGACTATCTGAGTGACGAGCTTTTCCACGGTTTTCAACAGGCGTTGATAAAGAACCCGGAAGCGGGAGACGTGATCGAGGGAACAGGCGGGTTACGCAAGGTTCGCTTTGTCGACGAACGACGCAACAAAGGCAAGCGCGGTGGCCTGCGGGTCATTTACTACTGGTGGTCGGGCGGCACGCAATTCTGGTTATTCACCCTGTACGGCAAACACGAACAGGACGACCTGACGCCACAGCACAAAAAAGCCCTTAAACACATGCTGGACAGGGAAATCAAAGCGAGAACACACCATGAAACGTGAAATCTTTTCCGAACTGGTCGAAGGCTTCGACGCCCTGGCAAACGAACGCCAAGGCAAAGTCACCCTGCGGACCCACAAGGTTCATCTCAACAACCTGAAGCCGCTCACCGCAGAGGAAGTGGTCGCCGTGCGCCAACAGCTCAACCTCTCCCGTGCGGTCTTCGCCATGTACCTGCGCACCAACACGCGTACGCTGGAGAACTGGGAGCAAGGCCGGGCCAAACCCAACGCTCAGGCCGCCACCCTGATTCGCCTGGTGGCACGTTTTCCTGAGACCGTGGCGCAACTTGCTGCCTTGGGTTGACCTGCAATTACCCCAAAAAAAACGCCCCGAACATTCGGGGCGTTTTCCATTGCAACGGCGTTAGAACGCGATACCGACCTTGAAACCGTACTCATCACGCTTGAGCTTGGTGTTGTCGGCTACGTCGGAATCACCGTCGAGCTTGTACTCGGTGCGGGTGTAGTACAGGCCCGCCATCACCGGCAGGTCGCCTTTCTGATTCATCAGCAGGCTGACTTCGGCGTACGGGTTGGTGCGGTCCTTTAGGTCCACGGTGTCGCTGCCAACGTCATCTACCTTGAGCCTGGTGCGTCCATCGATAGTACGACGGGCGCCCGCTTCGACGCGCAGGGTCATGTCGTCGAACTGGTGGTTGTAGCCCAGGGCCGCCTTGGCGAACGGCGATTTGTTGGTGAGTTTCACATCGAGGTCGTTGATTTCCGGCTCGTAGCGGGTCCAGCTGTAGCCACCACCCACGATCACGTCGACAAAGTTGCGCGCATCCAGCGCAGCACGCCAGCCGAGGTCCAGGTCAGCCTGGCCTTCCTTGAGTTTGTTGTCGCTTTTTTCGCCGTACTTGGCTTCGATACCGGCCTGGTAGATAAAGCCGGATTCGGCAGTGAGCTTGTTACCGAAGTTGTAGAACAGGCCTGCTTCGGGCATGTGGCTCCTGTCGCTTTGGCTACCGCCTTCAAATTTGAAGTCGTTGTAGCTGCCCATGATCCCGAAGGTGGAAATCGGGTCGGTGGACGGTGCGGCGAACACCACGGCAGGCGCAGCGACCAGCGCCAGCAGCGATGAACCCTTGAAGAATTTTCCGAATAGCTTGGACATCGTTTTACATCTCCTTGTCTGGTGAGCAAATTATTCAGGAACCGCTTCGAACCCTGGCTTACGCGAAAGGTTCGAAATAATTTGCACCGATCTGAAAATAAAACGGGCCAACCAAGGCTCTAGCTCAACGGCCTCCAGATTCAGACGCTGCCAAGCCCGCAAGGATTTGGCGAAGCTGGGGCGAGACTGGCACGCGAATCCCAAAAATGTCGGCGAGCATCCCCACCATTTCATCGGCACTCTGGAGCGTACGTTTTTCACTCGGCCGGTCCAGGGAGTGCACTGCATAGCTGGCATTGTTCAGGGTATGGCGTTTACCCGCCGCCAACCGCGCGACTTTCAGTTGGCCCACGAACGGCGAATCCGGGTGGGTGGAGACGTACCAGTTGCCGATTTCATAGTCGATGGCCCCCTGCACTTGCAGGTCGAATACATACAAGCCCCGCCATTCCCCGGCGACTTGCGCCCACAGGGTGTAACTGCCCTGGCCGTCGAAGCTCAGCCGATAAGGTTCGTGCGCCGTGGCCTGCACCGCATCGGTGTCCAGTTGCAATGGGGTGCTGGGCACCATGCCGCCAAAACCCACGTCGGTGATATAGCGCACGCCTTCCAGCGTCACCAGGCTCAAGCGATGAGTGCGCGAGGTGCGCGCGTCCGGCGGGCCGCCCATCACCACCCGACCGGTGATACCTCTTGCATCGAAACCGAGTTCCTGCAACAGGGCCAGGAACATCTGGTTCAACTCATAGCAGTATCCGCCCCGCCCCTCCAACAGCACTTTTTGCTCGACGCTGGGCAGGTCAATGGGCACCGGCAGGCGCATCAAAGTCGACAGGCTTTCGAAGGCAAAGGTGCACACATGGCGCAGCTGCAAATCCTGCAGGGTGTGCAAGGTTGGCGCGGGCGGCGTGTCATAGCCCAGGCGTTGCAGGTAGCGGCGGCTATGGGTCAACAGTGACATGGCGCAATCCTTGGGCGCGGGATAGAGGCGACACTATGCCGCGCCAGCACGCAGGTTGTCATTTTGAATGAACCTTTTTGAACGCTCCCGTATCCATCTATAACAACACAGGGAGGCAACATGAGTACCGCAAAAATCTACACCATCAACTACCAACTGCACGGTCAACCGAAGTCCTTTGTGGTGCGCGCCGAAGTGATGAACAACGCCGAGGCATGGCACTGGGCGGCCGTTGATGCCGACATTGCGCATGTCAGCCGTGTGGGTCGCGTGGGCCACGAACAGGTGAAGAAAACCACCCGACCTTGGGCGGAGAAATTCGGCATTACCGACGTCATCTGGATCGCGCCCAAATAAACAAAAGCCCCGCACAAAGGCGGGGCTCGATTCAAGGCTTCAAGTCGCCCAACGGATCGTAGGGCGGCTTTTTTTCTGCCGGGTCTTTCTTGTCCTTGTCCAGCGGTGCAATGGCAGGGCCGATGGGGTCGACCTGTGGGTCTGCCACATCCGGCGAATCCGGGTCGAAGCCCAATTCATCCTTACCGCTGGCATGCTCGTCTGAAGACGGACCTTTCGGTGGATTACTCACGGCGATCTCCTTGTTTAAAGCGGGCGGGCTTTGTCGTGAAGGTTTTCCAGGTCTTCCTCGACGCGTTCCACGTCGTCGTTCTGACGTTCCGCCGGGTCATTGGGGCGCAACGCATCGTTGTCACGCTCCTCTTCACCGGGTGTGCGGTCAGGATTCGGGGTGCCGGGCGGCGGCTGCTTGTAGTCGGACATGATGGTTCACCTCAAAGGGTCTACACAGCTTTAGAGAAACCGCTGTGCGCCATCGTTCAACTTGTTTGCCCAAGCGTGAGATGATGCCAGCCCCTTCTGGAGAAACGACCCGGATGTTCGAGCTCAAACCCTGCGACCCTGTCACCTTTCGCCAACAGACCCGGCGCAGTACGCTGATTGTGGCGGTGCTCTTCCTGGCCCTGGGTATGTTGCTGTCGAGCCTGGCAGTGATGCTGTTCGGCGAGCCCGGCGGTGATAACTTCCGCTTCAATGTCGGCGGCGTCTTCGCCGGGGTGCTGATCACCTTGGCCCTGGTGCGCGGGCCGTTCTGGACCCAGCCTTGGCTGGCGCCGGCGGTGTACGGCTGGCAACTCAAGCGCAGCCTGATGAGCGTGACCAATGTGATGCACAAGGTCACCGAGCGGGTCCAGGCCAATGACCCGACGGCGATCAAGGTGCTGCGTTTTTATCACCTGGGCCTGACGCAAATGCATGAGTTGGACGCCAACTCCAGCGCCCAGGCGCAATTGGTCGGTGAGGTCGAGGCCCATAAGGCCAAGATGCAGGCATTGGGCATGGATACCGAACAAACCCGCTTCGAGCCGGCCTGGCTGCAAAGCTTCAAAACCCCTTGAATCATTGCGTTGCCGTGTTGGCCCGCCAGCAGAACACCGCGCTCAGCGCAATCGCCGCGCCCGCCAGGCCAAACACCCAGGGCGCCGAGACAATCGGCAGTAGCAGGCCTGCGAGCAATGGCCCGAGGCCGGCGCCGACATCACGCCACACGGCATTCGAGGCCAGGGCCGATACGCGCATCGAACCGGGGTTACGCTCCGCCACCAGGGTCGTCACCAGCGGCAGTTGCAGCGCGCGCAGTACCAACACCGCCGCCGCGCCGACAATCACCCAGTAACTGCCAAACGCCGTCAGGGCCAGGGCACTCAGGAACGAAAACAACAGCAACATCGAGGTGGCGCCAAAATGCTGCGCGGCGCGGCCGCCCAACGGGCTCAGGAGCATTTCCGACACATACCGCAGGGCCATCAGGCCACCGGCGATCAGCACCGCATCACCGCCAAGCAGCTTCTGCGCCTGGATCGACAGGCCAAAGATAAACAGACCATCCAGCGCCACGCCCTCGATAAACGACCACACCGCCACGCTGTCCGGCCACTTGAAGCGACGCCCCGGCGTGCTGTGTAAATCATGCCCAGCGGTAGGCAAGCCGCGCGCCATCCACAAGCCCACCAGGCAACACCCGGCCAAAATCAAAAAGATCGGACGCGGCCCGGCCCACAACGTCAGCCAGCCGCCGAGCGGCAGCGCCAGCATCGGCCCCAGCGCAATCATCGCCCGGGAACGCCCGGCCCGGCGTGCGGCACCGGCCGGCTCCGAGGTGGCCAGTACTTGGGTCGACAGGTTCAACGCGGCAAAACACAGGCCCCACACCAGCCGCAAGCCCAACAAGGCCGCGAAACCCGACAACATCGAGTTGCCCAACGCGCACAGAGTCGCCGCGCCGGCGGCAATCATGCAGGTCAGGCGGTCGCCGTTGCGCGCGTAGAAATTGAGCACATGCCGGTAGCCGAAAATCCGCACCAGGCGGTTGGCCGCCAGCAGCACCCCGGCTTGGGCCAGGGTGATACCGAACGCCTGGGATTCCATCGGCAGCAGCAGGTACAGCAACACGTCACTGGGCAAGCATAAGGCCAGGGTCAGCGCGGCGCGGCGAGAATGGGTATCAGCAGTGCGGAGGGCCAGGCTGGACATAAATCTGGAAACATCCCGAAATATTCAGGTCGCCACGGTAGCCTTCCGCAACCGTGATTTACAACGGCTTTTTCCCGTAGGGCAACAAACGCAAGCCACTGGCCACGGCGCCCACCAGTGCGAACCCGCAACCCAACCACAGCGCATAATGCGGGCCGTTGCCCAGCGACAGGTGGAAACACAAGGCCACCAACGACGCGCCCAGCGTCTGCCCCAGCAATCGCGAAATCGCCACGATGCCGCTGGCTCCACCACTGCGAGCCAGCGGTGCGCTGGTCATCAACGCCTTGAGGTTAGGTGACTGGAAGAAGCCAAAACCGGCTCCACACAGCGCCATGCGCCAGCCGATATCAAACGCCGAGGCGCCGCTGCCCAATGTTGCCAGCGCGGCCATTCCCACGCTGAGCATCAATAGGCCGATGCCGCACAGCGCGCCCAGGGATACACGGTCCGCCAGGCGCCCCGCTACCAGCGCCATCACCGCCACCACAGCCGGCCACGGCGTCATTAGAAAGCCGGTTTCGACCTGGCTATGGCCAAGCGCCGCTTGCAACAGAAACGGCAACGACACAAACGCCAGGCCCTGGGCGCTGAAGGCGCAAATAGCGGTAAGGGAAGACAAAGCAAACACCGGGCGCTTGAACAGATCCAGCGCCAGCATCGGCGCCGGGTGCCCGGCTTGGCGCCGCAGCAGCAAGGCGCCGCACGCCAGCGCCACGGCGACCAGGCCTAGGGTCAGAGTGCCTTGTGCACCGTGCACTGCCGTGCCCAGCCCCAAGACCAGCAAGGCAAACAACCCGGCACACAACACGGCGGCGACTCGATCAAAGGCGTGCCCAGTCATCGGCAAGGTCGGCAACGAGCGCAAGCCCAGCGCCAGTGCGAGCAAGCCCAAGGGTACGTTGATCAGATACAACCAGTGCCAGGTCGCCACAGACAGTATCGCCGACGCCGCCGTCGGCCCAAGCGTAAACGCCAGCCCCACCACCAACGAGTTATAGCCCAACCCCCGTCCAAGCATTTTTGAAGGATAGATATGCCGCAACAACGCCGTATTCACGCTCATGATCGCCGCCGCCCCCAGCCCCTGCACCACCCGCGCGGCGGTCAGGGTGACGAGCGAACCGGCGAGGCCGCAAAACAGCGACGACACGATAAAGACGAGCAACCCGCCGAGGTAAACGCGGCGATGTCCCAGTACGTCACTGAGCGAAGCAAACGGCAGCACCGTCGCGATGATCGCCAACTGGTAGGCATTGACCACCCAGATCACCGACGCAGAGTCAGTGCCAATCCCCTCGGCCAAGGTCGGCAACGCGGTGTTGACGATGGCCGTGTCCAGCGTCGCCATGCCGATCCCCAAGGAGATCGCAATGACGGCCGGCAGGCGTTTATTGAGGGGCAACCCATCGGCAACAGAAGACATGAACGGTCCGGGCAGGTGACAAAGGCGTTTAGATTAAGGGCGGCGGCGAATTTTTTCAGTGGCTGATTGCGTGGCTGTCCGTATCTTCATGTTCACCGATGCTCCGTTTTAGCCATGCCCCACAATAATTCACTGCCAAGCCAGGTGGCCAGGTATTCACCCGCCGAGCCGGTAGGTAGCTGCCCCCCCTCGCACATTTTCAGTGGCTTGCAGTGACGAACAGTGCACTCAGGTCCAGACGCCCCTCCTTGATCGGCGGGCACCAGTAGTAGCCGCCGGTCAGCGGCGTGCTGATGCGATACAACCCGTCGACAATCCCATCTTCCAGGCCGCTCATGCGGCGCAGTTGCGCTTCAAACGCATCAAAGGAATGACCAAACGCAAGAAACATCAACCCGGCCTGGCCATTCTCGGCCCATGGCATGGAACGGCGTACCACGAAGGCTTCCGGGGTAAAGCTTTCCTGGGCGGTGCGTTTGGTGTGGGCGGACTCGGGGGCGTCGTCGAGTTCTTCGTTGTCGCCGTGGCGACGGCCGATGATGTGGTCGCGCTCTTGCGCAGGCAAGGCGGCGAAGCCGTCGAGGTCGTGCTGCCACTGCTGGATCGCGGCAAAACTGGCGCCGCTGTCGGTCAGGGCCGCTTCAACCGCTGCGTCGTCATGGGGGTTTTCAGTGCCGTCTTCGTAGTCGGTCAGGTCGAAGCCGGTCTTGTAGCGGAAACCTTCGGTCGCCTGCACCAGGCGAAACGCCGGGGCCAGCGCCTTTTCAAACGCGCGGCTGCGCAACAGCAGTTCACCACGATCCACGCCATGCAACCACACCCACAGTGCTTGCTGGGTCGACGGGTTATGCGCGCCCGGCCCACTGACGGTGGGGAATGTGCGCAAGCCTTCAATCCCTGCGCCCAGAGCGCTTACCAGCGGCTCGCCAAAACCGACCACTGCCGCCGAATCGGCCAACTGCACCAACGCGTCCAGCGCTGCGGGAACGGCAGCCAGGGAATCCATGGCAAAAAACAGATGGCGTGCCTGCAACGGCACCGGTGCGGCAAGAATGCCCGGCTGGTACTGACTCATGTGAACTCCTTCAAGAAAGCCGCCAAGTTTACCCGGCCAGCGCGGGCTTGTGCTCAAGGTTTTCCAGGTCACGCGGGGCCAGCCCCAGTTGCGCCTTGAACTGCGCCCACCCTTTGGGCGTGACCAGCACCGCACGGGAGTTTTTGGAACGGCGCAACCAACCGGCTTCGCACAAGGCGCTCAGCAGTTGCACGCCCAGCGGGCCGGCCACGTGATGAGTGCGCTCGGTCCAGTCCAGGCATTGGCGGGCGGGCTTCACGGTAGGAGAGTCGATGCCCAGGGTGCGCAACCATATTTCGCCTGCAGGCAGCACCTCGAAGTGTTTATCGTCGATGGCGCGCAGGTAGCCGTTTTTCTCCAACGCCTGGGTCACGGCGACGCCCAATTGCCCGGCCAGATGGTTGTAGCAGCAACGCGCAAAACGCAGCCCTTGGGCTTCGCGGCTCTGGGGTTTGAGCACTATCGCCGACATCGGGGCAATTGCGCTGAGGTATTCAATGGCCTGTGCCACATGCGCACCGGCCAAGCGGTAATAACGATGCCGGCCCTGGGTTTCGCAGGCGAGCAACCCACCGGCGACCAGCTTGGCCAGGTGGGTACTGGCCGTCTGCGGGGTGATGCTGGCGGCAAAGGCCAGTTCGCCGGCCGGCAGCGCACGCCCGTCGAATAACGCCAGCAGGATCGCGGCGCGGGCAGGCTCGGCAATCAGGGCGGCAACTTCAGTGAAGGTGGACGGGTTTGACATGGCAGCTCTCCATCAGGACCGGCGCAGTATAGGCGCGCCGACCGCGTGCATGCTTCGGCCGCTGTCGAAGCATCCACGTCAACCGTTCGGCTAGATTCGCCGCCTGCCCCTTTCAAGGATGACCCGCGATGCAACAACGACAGGCAGTGGCCGCAACCAGCCTCAGCTACGTACTGGTGATCCTCGACACGTCCATCGTCAACGTCGCGCTGGAGCCCATCGCCCTCGCCTTGCACAGCAACAATACAGGGCTACAGTGGGTGGTCAGCGCCTACACATTGAGCTTTGGTTGCCTGCTGCTCGGCGGCGGTGCACTGGCGGACCGGTTTGGCGCGCGCCGTCTCTATCTGCATGGATTGCTGCTGTTTACCCTGGCGTCGTTGCTGTGTGGTTTGGCCGGGAATGGCATGACACTGGTTGCCGCTCGGGTACTGCAAGGCATGGGTGCAGCGATGCTGGTGCCGGCGTCACTGGCGTTGATCAACCAGGCGTATCTCGACGACCCGGTCGGGCGCGCGAAAGCAATCGGCATTTGGGCCGGTTGTGGCGGTATCGCCATGGCTGCCGGGCCTCTGGTAGGCGGCGTGCTGATCGAGACCCTGGGCTGGCGCAGCATTTTCCTCGCCAACCTGCCACTGGGCCTGATCGCCATCGGCTTGAGCGCGCGCCTTGCCGCCAGTGCACCACAGCCTCGAGCGTCGGTGTGGCGCGCGGTGCAACTGTTTGGCAACCGCGTGTTCAGCGCCTGCGTGGCAGTGTCCCTGGTGTCGGCGCTGCTGTTGTATGGCCTGATGTTTTTACTCAGCCTGTATTTCCAGCGGACGTTGGGTTTCTCACCGCTGAGGACCGGCGCCGCCTTCCTGCCACTGACGGTCATGGTCAGCCTTGGCAGCCTGATGGCCGGCGAACTGGTTCGCGCCTTTGGCAGCCGCTGGCTGATCGGTGGCGCCTTGTTTTCATACACCGTGGGTTTCGCCCTGCTGCTGATCAGCGTCTCAACACCCGATTACGCGTTGATCGTCGTGCCCATGCCGCTGATCGGCCTCGCCGCGGGGCTGATCACCCCCGCCGCCACTGCCGCGCTGATGAATGGGGTGCAAAAGGAACAGGCTGGGGTGGCCGCCGGCATCCTCAACACCGCCCGGCAAATCGGCGCGGCGCTGGGCGTAGCGCTGGCCGGCGGGCTGCTCTGACGCGCCTGGCCCTTGCCACGCAGCCCTTGGATGGGTGACTCTCTAGTCATGTTTTGCAACTATTACAGGGGTAGCGACATGACCACCAGCAACCTGCTCGCCCAGCTGTTTCCCGCCTCCGCCGCCGACATTCCCGAAGAATTCCGCCTGGCAGCGCCCATCGAACAGCGCGATTACCTGGTCGACGGCCAGTTGCAAGTATGGAACGGCCCGTTAGCCAAGGTGCAAAGCCCGGTGCAACTGGGCGACGAGCGTGTGCATATCGGCAGCACGCCGCTGCTGGATGCCGACACCGCACTGACCGCCCTCGACGCCGCCGTGCGCGCCTATGACCGGGGCCAGGGCGAATGGCCGACGATGCGTGTGGCCGACCGCATCCAGCATGTCGAAGCGTTCTTGCGACGCATGCGTGAACAACGCGACGCGGTGGTGAAGTTGCTGATGTGGGAAATCGGCAAGAACCTCAAGGACTCGCAGAAAGAATTCGACCGTACCTGCGACTACATCACCGACACCATTAATGCCCTCAAGGAACTCGACCGTCGCTCCAGCCGTTTCGAGCTGGAACAGGACACCCTCGGCCAAATCCGCCGCGTCCCGCTGGGCGTGGCCTTGTGCATGGGCCCTTATAACTACCCACTGAACGAAACGTTCACCACGCTGATCCCGGCGCTGATCATGGGCAACACCGTGGTGTTCAAGCCAGCCAAGCTCGGCGTGCTGCTGATCCGCCCATTGCTGGAGGCGTTTCGCGACAGCTTCCCAGCCGGGGTGATCAACGTGATCTACGGCAGTGGCCGCGAAACCGTCAGCGCGCTGATGGCCAGCGGGAGGATCGATATCTTCGCGTTTATCGGCACCAACAAGGCCGCCAGTGACTTGAAGAAACTGCACCCCAAGCCGCACCGCCTGCGTGCGGCGCTGGGCCTGGATGCGAAGAATCCCGGCATCGTGCTGCCTGAGGTAGACCTGGACAATGCCGTCAGTGAAGCCGTCACCGGCTCGTTGTCGTTCAATGGCCAGCGCTGCACCGCGTTGAAAATCCTGTTCGTGCATGAAGATGTCGTCGGCAGCTTTATCGACAAATTCAATAAGAGGCTGGCCACGCTCAAACCCGGCATGCCGTGGGAAAACGGTGTGACGCTGACGCCATTGCCCGAAGTGGGCAAGGTGGATTACCTCAACAGCCTGGTGGCCGATGCCGCGCAACACGGTGCCAAGGTGGTGAATGAGCATGGCGGTGAGAGTCGCGGGTCGTTCTTCTACCCGGCCGTGCTGTACCCGGTGAACCCGCAGATGCGCGTGTACCACGAGGAACAGTTCGGCCCAGTGGTGCCGATCGTGCCTTACCGTGATGTAGAGAAGGTGATCGACTACGTGCTGGACTCGGATTTCGGTCAACAACTGAGCATCTTCGGTACGAATGCCGTGGAAGTCGGGCGCCTGGTGGATACCTTCGCTAACCAGGTCGGCCGTATCAACATCAACGCCCAGTGCCAGCGCGGGCCGGACACTTTCCCTTTCAACGGGCGCAAGAACTCGGCCGAGGGCACGCTGTCGGTACATGACGCATTGCGCGTGTTCTCGATCCGCACCTTGGTGGCGACCAAATTCCAGGAGAGCAACAAGGCGCTGGTCAGCGATATTTTGCGTAACCGTGATTCGAGTTTCTTGACCACTGATTACATTTTTTAAGCGTGCCACCGCTCACAATGTGGGAGCTGGCTTGCCTGCGATAGCATCGACCGGGTGTACCTGAAACACCGAGGTGCCTGCATCGCAGGCAAGCCAGCTCCCACATGTGATCGAGTTTGCCCTGATCACCGAGGCCACTTTAATACCGATGAACCTGCCCCTCTTCGCCCGGCGCCTGTTGCGCCCACTGCTCGACCCCTACCGCCGCTATCGCCACGCCAAGCTGATCCACGCCGTGCGCGTGTCCATCGGCTTGCTGGCGACGATTATGCTGACCACTGGCCTCAACCTGCCCCACGGTGAATGGGCCTCGGTGACCATGCTGGTGGTGATCGGCGGCTTGCAGCACCACGGCAATATCGGCAAGAAAGCCGTGGAGCGTGCCTATGGCACCTTGATCGGCGCCAGTGTCGGCTTGTTGCTGGTGGTGCAGGAGGCGTACGTCGGCCAGCCGCTGTTGACCTACCTGCTGATGTCGGTGGTGTGCGGCTTCTTTTCCTACCACGCCATCGGCAAGGGCGGTTACACCGCGCTGCTCTCGGCGATCACTGTGTTTATCGTCGCGGGTCACGGCGACAACCCGCTGTCGGACGGGTTATGGCGCACCGTGGATATCCTGATCGGTATCGCCCTCGCCCTGGCCTTTTCCTTCGCCCTGCCGCTGTATGCCGTGTACTCCTGGCGCTACAACCTGGCCAGCGCGTTGCGCGATTGCGCCGAGATCTACAGCCGGATTATCAATGGCGAGTCGGTCACGGATGATCAGCACCTGAAGCTGCTCAATCGGCTGAATGCGGCGATGTTGCAGTTGCGCTCGTTAATGCCGTCGGTGTCCAAGGAGGTACGCATCTCCATGACTGAGCTGGACGCGATCCAGCGGCATTTACGGATGTGCATCAGCACCCTGGAAATTCTCGGCAATACCCGGCCCGACCCTCGCGATAAACCGGCGATGGCGCGGATGCAGGTGATGTTGAAGGCCGAGCATCGGCAAATTCGCGTGCAACTGGTGGGCATGGCACGGGCGTTGAAATCTGGAGTAACGGAGCGGTTGGAGCGGCCGAGCCACGCCAGCGTTGAGCCTGGGTTGGACGTGCCGGTCTATAGCGCGTTGGATGGCTACCGGCTGCTGACCTTGCAACTGGCGCAGAACATCGATGCGCTGCGCCAGCGGCTGGCCAAGAGTGCCGGGCGCTGGAAAATCTGAATTCGCCGGGAGGAAAAGAAATTCCCCATGCGATTACAGATTTCAAGGTTTTCACACTTTACCTTACAAAGTTTTCACGTTTTATTCACATCCCGGAACGTAGTGTGAAGCCTCATCCGTTACAAACGTTGCATATCAAGCCCGCCGCCCCAGCGGGCTTTTTTTTGCCTGGAATTTGAGCTAGCGCGCCGCCTTGTTCGCGGGCGCGACCGCCTGCTCACGAATGGCCCGCTGGGTATCCAGCACCTTGGCCAAGGCATGCTCCGCTTCCGGGCTTTGCTGTGGCACGCGGATCGCCGCCGACACCAGGGTGATCAACTTGGCCATCACCTCGGCATCCGTCGCCGGACGGCCCAGGCTCATGGAGTTCATCAGCAGGCGCAGCTCGGTCCCGGCCATCACGCCGGAAATCGCCTTGAGGGCAAATTGCAGGCGCACCCCGAGTTCATTGCGCGGCAGATCCGGCAAGGCCAGGGCGAAGGCTTCGAAGAAACGCTGGAACACCGGCTGGTAATGCACCTTGAGGTATTCCTGGATAAACGGCGACGTGTCGCTGTAGACCCGACCCAGGAACCGGATAAACGAACGCCCTTCCCCACTCGCGCTGGCTGGATCGCTGCGTTCCAGGCCCATGGCCGGGGCAAACAGCACGCCAAGCAAGGTGTCGCAATCGAGTGGGCCGTCGGACTCGGCTTCGCAGCGTGCCAACAGCTCCAGGCGCTGCTCGTTGAGCGGTTCCAGGCGCTGCATCAGCAGGGTTTTCATCAGGGAGTCCTTGTCCCCGAAGTGGTAGTTCACCGCCGCCAGGTTCACCTGGGCGCGCTCGGTAATCTGCCGCAACAAAACGGCGTCGTATCCATACTTGATGAAGAGAGCCTCTGTCGCATCCAGCAATCGAGTCTTGGTAATGTTTGGAGCGCTGACTTTCTTCGCGACCATAGAAGTTCCACGTGGGAAATATTGTTTTAAAAAATTATTTGATTTTTTTATACCGGGGACGTCGCTCGAAAGCAAGTAGTGACACACCGCCATATGTTCGAAAGCCTCGAACGACGGGCTCGCCATGGATGATTCATCAAAGTGTTGAGCCACCTTTCTCCACCGGGAGTAAGCATTTTCCCAAGGTAATACCGCTCTACATCGATGGCTGGCGAAGCGACGGGAAGCCGGTTAGTATTCAAACAATATTTTAAAAACAAGAAACAAAACCAGTCCATGGCGTGTACTCCTTCAGTCTCCCCAACTTGTTACAAAGCTTTACCGGAGCAGATGAGGGCGGCGCCCAGACTGAAGGCATATTCATGACAGCTACCCCCGCGCACCCAGGCTTGATCTCGCTGCAAGGCATCGGCAAAAGCTATCAGCTGGCCGGGCAACACCTGTCCATTCTCAATGATGTATGCCTGACCATCGCCAGCGGCGACAGCTGCGGCATCCTCGGCGCATCCGGCTCCGGCAAAAGTACCCTGCTCAATATCCTCGGCCTGCTGGACCTGCCCAACTGCGGTCAGTACCACTTTGCCGGCCACGATATCTTCAACGCCACCCCCGATCAGCTGGCGGCCATCCGCAACCAGCAGATCGGGTTCGTGTTCCAGAGTTTCAACCTGCTGCCGCGCCTCAGCGCCCTGGACAATGTCGCCCTGCCCTTGAGTTATCGCGGCCTATCGCGCCACGAGTCGGTGGAGCAAGCCCTGCGCATGCTCGAGCAAGTGGGCCTGGCCGACCGTGCCCACCATCGCCCCGCCGACCTTTCCGGCGGCCAGCGCCAACGGGTTGCGATTGCCCGGGCCCTGGTGGGCAAACCCTCGGTGATACTGGCCGACGAACCCACCGGCAACCTCGACAGCACCACCGCCCAGGACATCATGGACCTGCTGCTGGCCTTGAACCGCGAGCAACAGGTCACGCTGATCATCGTCACTCACGACCCGCACATCGCCGAGCGCCTGGACCGCAAGATCCTGGTGCGCAATGGCGTGGTGCAAGAGGCCGGCTGCCTATGACCCCGCAGGGAGAGAGCCGCCTGCGGGTCGAACAAAGCCTCAGCCAACTGCTGCATGAAGCGTTTGTCAGCCTGCGCACCCTGGGCAAGCGTTCGATCCTGGCCCTGCTGGGTATCGTGATCGGCAGCTCGTCGGTGGTGGCATTGATCAATATCGGCCATAACGCGGCGGTGGATGCCGCGATGATCTTCAAGGACATGGGCACCGACACCCTGATCGCCCAGTTCCCACCTAAAGGCGGCAGCAGTTCACCGATGCCCGCCCGCCTGGACCTGGACTCTGTGCGCCAAGCGGTGCCCGGCGTTGCGCACATCGGCGCCCTCTCGTTATTCAGCGGGCCCATCGTATTCCATGGCCGCACCGTCAACACCAACTTCGTCGGCAGTACACCGGGTATCAAGGACGCGATGCGCCTGGCACTGCAACAGGGGCGTTTCCTGTCGAGCTTTGATGCCAACGAAACCTACGGCGTGATCGGCGCGCAGGTGGCAGAGGCCCTGGGCGCGCCGGGTGACCCACTGCAACTGGGCGACCGTGTGCGCATCAACGATTACCTGTTCCTGATTGTGGGCATTTTGCAGGGCCAGCCGCGGGCGATGCTGATGCCGGTGCAGGCCAACGAATCACTGTTCATCCCCGCCGAAGGCATGCGCCGCATCTATGCAGCGCCGCAGATCGGCAACGTGATCATCCGCGCCACGCAGGGCCAGGACATGGAGCGCGTTGCCAAGGACGTAGCCGCCGCTCTCAAACCGCAACTTCCCGACCACGATGTGGACATCCAGGTGCCCCAGCAAATGATCGACGGCATGACCCGGCAAAGCCGTACCTTCGCCTACCTGCTGCTGGCCCTGGGTGCGATCTCCCTGGTGGGCGGTGGCGTGGGGGTAATGAATGTGATGCTGATGAACGTTTCGGAACGCCGCCGCGAGATCGGCATTCGCATGGCCCTCGGCGCGCGCCAGCGGGACATCCGCAACCTGTTCCTGCTCGAAGCCATCACGCTCACGGCGGTGGGGGCCTTGTGCGGTGCAGTGTTGGGCATGACCGCCGCGTGGCTGTATGCCTGGCTGTCGAGCTGGGAATTCGCCCTCGCCGTCGCGGCCTTGCCGCTGGGGGTGGGCAGCACGTTGCTGGTGGGGTTGTTCTTCGGCCTCTACCCGGCGGTCTCGGCCTCACGGTTGCAGCCGGTGGAGGCCCTGCGCGATGAGTAAATGGCTCTGGCTGCTCGCATTGGTCAGCCTGCCGGGCGTGGCCGCCGACGTGGTGATCAAACCGTCGGCGCCGAGCACCACGCGCAGCGGCTATGACCGCGGCGTCTCGTTGAATGCCCAGGCCACCACCATGACGTTGGGCGATGCGGTCTACCTGGGCCTGCGCAACAACCCGGCGATTCGCAGCGCCTACCTGCAACGGGTCGCGCAGAAGTTCGACCTGCGCGTCGCCGAAGATGTGTTCAACCCCAAGCTCACCCTCAACAGTTACTACCGTAATACCCGCGGCTCCGCCGACAACGCGCGCAATGCCAGCGTGGCGCCGGCCACCAGCCTGCTCGGCGAATACGGCACGCGCCTGAGCATGGCCTGGACCCAGCAACTGAACAACGCCGACCGCGCCGGCCGCTACCGCAGCGATGGCCTCGACCTGGCGATCATCCAGCCGCTGCTGCGTGGCGCCGGCTGGGACGCCACCACCGCACCGCTGCGCCTGTCGCGCCTGTCGGAACAGGCCAACCGCCTGAACCTCAAGGCCACCGTGGCGCAGACCATCAGCCAGATCATCGCGACCTACCGCGAGCTGCTGCGCGCGCAGGAGCAACTGAGCATCGTGCAGGACGCCCTCAAGCGCTCCGGCACCTTGCTGGAAGTCAACAAGGCGCTGATCAGTGCCGGGCGCATGGCCGAGTTTGAAATCGTGCAGACCGAAGCCGACATCGCCACCCAGCAACTCGGCGTGGAAGAGGCGCAGAATCAACTGGACACCAGCCGTCTCTCCCTACTGCGCCTGCTGGCCCTGGACCTGTCCACGCCGGTCCGCGCCACCGAAGCCCTGGAGGCCCGGCCGATGCAGATCGACAAGCGCCAGGCCTTCAACCTGGCGCAGACCCAGCAGCCTGAATACCTTGCCGCCTTGCTCGGCAGCCAGCAGGCTGACCTCAACCTGGTGATCGCCAAGGACTCCGGGCGCTGGCAGGTGGACTTGGTGGCCGGCGCGAATCAGGTGCGCGACGCCTACAATAACGATGCCGGCAGCAGCAACAATCGCACGTGGGACAGCTACGCCGGGGTGCAGGTGCAAATCCCCATCGGCGATATCAGCACGCGCCAGGCCGAAGTCCGCGCACGGGTAAACGTGGAGGACCAGGAGATCCGCATCACCGACGCGCGCCAGGAACTGGAGCGCAGCGTCAACGATGTGGTGCGGGACCTCGGCACCCGCTGGCGCCAATATGAAATCTCCCAGCGCGCCGTGGAATTGTCGCGGCGCAAGATCGAGATCGAGCGGGAAAAACTCAGCGCCGGGCGCTCCACCAACTTCCAGGTGCTGAGTTTCGAGACCGACCTGCGCAACGCCGAAAACGCGCAGCTCAATGCGCTGATCGCTTATTTGAACGCCCAGACCCAGCTCGACTTGACGCTGGGCATGACGCTGGAAAGTTGGGAAATCGCCCTCAATGACTACTAATCAAAAACGCCTGCTGGGCGCTGTATTGATCGTACTGCTGGGTGGCGCGGGCCTGGCCTTGCGCAGCCCTGCGTCCGCGCCGGCCAGCACCAATGAGCAGTGGCTGGCCGTCAAGCCCGACGCGCTGGTGCACCAGATCGGCTTGGTGGGCAAGATCGAGCCCGACACCACCATCACCCTTACCGCGCCTTTCGATGGCAATGTGCAAGCCAATCTGGTGGAGCAAGGCCAGCGGGTCGAGGCCGGCCAAGTGCTGTTGCGCATGGACCCGGCGACCCTGGAGGTGCAACTGCGCGACGCCCTCTCCGCCCAACTCAAGGCCCGGCGCACCGTGCAAGAGATGCAGGACTGGGACAACGGCCCCACCGTCAGTCGTGCACGCCGCAGCCTGCGCACCACCGAAATGACCGCCAGTAACACCCAGCGCAAACTCACCGAAAGTGAAAACCTATTCCAGCGCGGTATCATCCCGCGCAATGAGCTGGACGACCTCAGGCAACAGACCCAGCAGCAACAACTGGACCTCGCCTCCGCCCGCAGCGAATTGCAACAGGCGATCGACCAGGGCAAGGGCGAATACCGCCAGATCGCCGACATGGAACTGACCAACGCCACGGTGAAATACGACGCCCTGCACCAACTGCTCGAAGGCAAAGAGGTCAAGGCACCCTTCTCCGGCATCGTGGTGCCACCGCCGGGCAATAGCTCCTCCTCCCAAGGCGGCGGCAACAACAATGCCCCGGTGCAGGCCGGCAGTAAGGTCAGCCAGGGTCAGGTGTTGTTTGGCCTGGCAAATATCGAGCGGCTGAAAATCGTTGCCAAGGTGTCGGAGCTGGACATCAACCAGTTGCACCAGGGCCAGGCGGTGGAAGTGCTGGGGGATGGTTTTGAGGGTGAGCGGCTGACAGGGTCGGTAAGCGTGGTGAGTGGTTTGGCGATTGCCACCGACAGCCAGGGCAGTGCGCAATTCCCGGTGACCTTGTCGATTCCCAAGCTCACGCCGCAACAGTTGCAGCGTGTGCGGCTGGGGATGAGCGCGCGGCTGACCATCGTGACCTACAACAATGCGCAGGCGATTGTGATTCCGAGCCAGGCGATCCAGCCGGACATGACGGTTGAATACCGGGAGGCGATGGATAAGCCGGTGGAGCGAGTGAAGGTGACGACTGGGCAATCGACGGCGCAGGGGGTTGAGGTGTTTGGGCTTAGGCCTGGACTTGTGAAAGTCTCAAGATAAATGAAGATCCATTTAGATTTTTGTCAGCTTTGCGGCCAAGGCTTTAGCTTGAATCGCCACATCCGTTACCGCCGTACTTTCCCACCACATCCCCCGCAACGGCGGCCCCATGGCAAACAACCGCGAGCTGACCTGCCCCTGGGCATCCACCACAGCCCCCGAAGCATCCGCCGCAATCCCCAACGCCAATGGCCCTGGCTGAATCAACCCACGCTTGAGCAACTGTTGCGGCAACGGCCGGGCCACGCGGCGCCAGTCGTATTCGATGCCGCTGGAGTTGATCAACGCCGCCCCTGAAACCTGCGCGACCGCTTGCTCGCCGCGGTGACGCAAACGGATGGTCACCCCTTCAACCGAAGGTTCCAGGCCTCTGTAAGACGCCGCCCGAATCCGCAACCGCCCCTCTTCCTGCAACCGTGCCACCAGCTGCGCGCTCAACGGCGGCGAGCGGTGATGATGGCTTTCCCACCACGGCCTGACATGACGCACGAACTGACGTTTTTCACGCTCGCTGGCCTGGCTCCACAGGCGAGCGATATGCGCGCGCACCGTGTCCAGTGGCGCTTGCCAATCGATACCCTGCGCTTGCGCAATCCGGCATTGGCGACGCACCTCACGCAGCAATTGCAGAGGACTCCGCAGGCGGTGGTCCTCACCGAGAAAATCCACCCAGCTCGGCGGTTGTCGGCGCACGTGAGGTAGCAGGCCGTGACGCGAGAAAACTTCGATCGGCCCACAATGCCCGGCCTGTTCCAGGGACACCACGGCATCGACCATGGTCAGCCCGGAACCGATGATCAGCACCGGCGCTTGCGGGTCAATCAAGGTCATCGCCTGCACGTCCCAAGGGTCGACCGCCGCCGCGTTCAAGCCGCTGGACTCGGTCTGCGGTGTACGCGCCGCCGGGAACATGCCGGTGGCCAACACCGCAACGTCGCCGCGCAGTTGCTGCCCGTTATCAAGGGTGAGCAGCGTCGAGGCGTCATCAACTTGCAGGTCGACCCCTTCACCGCGCACATGCTCAACGCTGGAAGCGGACTGCGCCCTGGCTTCGGCCAAGCGTTGCTGGGCATACAGGCCAAAAATGCCGCGCGGCGGAAACAGCTCGCTGATCGGCACCGCCTGCTGGCCTGACTCGGGCCAACCGCCCGCGCCAATGTAGTCGGTGAGCCATTGGGTCAGGTCGTCGGCATTGTCCGGGTCGACGCTCATGCGCGCCGCGTTGCCGTTCAGGGTGTGGCCCAGCTCGACGGCGCTGTAGGCTTCGCCCCGGCCGAGTTCAGCGCGCGGCTCGATCACCAGAATCTGCCGCTTGCCCGGCAAGCGCAGCAGTTGCACGGCCAGCATCGTGCCGCTCAGGCCGCCGCCGATGATCAGCACATCAGCGTTGCGGATGGATTCAGTCATGCGAAGTCGCCCTTACTGTTTGCCCAGATAAATATCATGCAGGTCGCCCCGCGCCAGCAGTTCAGCGGCGCTGCCACTCAGGGCCACGCGCCCAGTATCCAGCACGTAGCCGTGGGACGCATAGTTCAGCGCAACGTTGATGTTCTGCTCGGCGATCAAAAAGCTCACCTGCTGCTCACGGTTGAGGTGCGCGATGATCTCGAAAATCTCCTGCACGATCATAGGCGCCAAACCCATGGACGGCTCGTCGAGCAGTACCAAAGTAGGACGCGTCATCAGCGCCCGGCCGATGGCGACCATCTGTTGCTCGCCGCCCGACGTCAGCCCGGCGCGGGTATTGCGCTTGGTCTTGAGCCTTGGAAACCAGGCGTAGATACGTTCCAGGTCGTGCGCCATGTCCTTGCGGCTCAGGCGCCGCACAAAGCCGCCGCTGCGCAGGTTGTCCTCCACGGTGAGCTGGCCGAACACGTGGCGACCTTCCAGCACATGCACCATGCCCTGGCGCACGCGTTGGCTGGGATCGACACCGGCCAGGTCGCCGCCGGCGTACGCGATAACGCCGCGGCTGACTTCAGCTCGCTCGGCGCGCACCAGCCCGGAAATAGCCTTGAGCGTGGTGCTCTTGCCCGCGCCGTTGGCACCGAGCAACGCGACGATGGCGCCTTTGGGCACGTCTAGCGACACGCCGGCCACCGCCAGGATCGCACCGTCGTAGATCACTTCGATATCGTTGACCGTCAGCAGCGACGGGCGCGCAGAGTCGGTGGCAGGCTGGCTCATGGTTTATTCATCCCCGGTGCAGGTACGCGGCGTCAGGCCTTTTTCTTTGGCGAACGCAGCGGATTTTTCATCGATCAACGGGCGCAGCAATGCGCGGTCGGCGGCGATCCAGTCACTGATCAGTGTCCAATTGGCGCCGTCCCACTGTTGCATCCGCGCCGAGCCGCCGCCTTCATGGTCGCGGCAGGACAGCTTGAGGTTCTGCATCAGGCCCAGGTAGCCCATGTCCTTCAAACGCGCATCGTCGATATTCAGGTGTTCCAGGCCCCAACGGCCTTCTTCGCCATTGAGCGGGCGCTTGCCAAACTTGGCCTGGCCGGTGCGGATCGCTTCCACCGCGACGGCGGCGTTCACCAGGCCGGAGTTGTAGTAGACGCTGCCGAAGTTTTTCAGGTCTTTGAGATCACTGTGGCCCTTGTCGAGGATGTATTGCTTGAGCCGTTTGTGGATCTCGAAGTCCGCACCCGCCGGGTACGGTGTGAGGGCCAGGTAGCCTTTGGCGGCAGCGCCTGCGGGCAAGACGTCTTCGCTGGAGCTGGCCCAGATATCGCCGATGATATGGTCCACCGGAAAGCCGAAGCGCGCAGCGGTCTTCACCGCCACCGGGGTGGACACGCCCCAGGTGCGCAGGAACACCCAGTCCGGGTTGGCCTGGCGCACCTGGCGCCATTGCGCCGATTGCTCGTTGCCAGGATCGGCCACCGGAATCTGGATATTTTCAAAGCCGTATTTGTCCGCCAGCAACTTCAGCGGGCCGAGGGTTTCGCGACCGTAGGCCGAATCGTGGTAGACCGTGGCAATCTTCTTGCCCTTGAGCTTGTCGAAACCACCCTCGCGCTCGGCGATGTAGTTCACCAGCGTCGATGCCTCGCTGTAGAAGGTCAGCATCACCGGGAAGTTGTACGGGAACACCGTGCCGTCGGTGGCTTCGGTGCGACCGTAGCCCAGGGTGATCAGCGGGATCTTGTCCACCTCGGCACGCTCGCTCAGCGCATAGGCTGCCGGTGCACCGTTAGGCTGGTACACCGCGACCGGCGCGCCATCCAGGCCATTCTTGAAGCGCTCGTAGCACTCGATGCCCTTCTCCGCCGTCCATTCGGTCTCGCATTCCTGCCACACCAGTTTCACGCCGTTGATACCGCCTTCGACCTCGTTGATGTAACGCAGGTAGTCAATCATCCCGGCCCACACCTGCACGCCGCTGGAGGCATAGGCGCCGACACGGTAGGTCGCCAGGGGAATGAATTGCTGGTCCGGCGAGGCCATTGCCTGGGGTACAGCGCCGGCCAGTGAGGCCAGCGCGAAAGCGGCGCCGATCAGGGAACGTTTCAAGGATGCACGCATAGGAGTTCTCTTCGAGGAATGTCAGAAACGCAGCGGCCACTGCCGCACACGGTCACGCAGGTTGTGCAACAGGCGAATCAAGCCGTCGGGTTCCTTGATCAGGAACACGATGATCAACACGCCAAAGATGATTTTCTGCAGGTTCTGCAACTGCCCTGCATCCACCGAACCGCCGAACAGCGCCTGCCCGGCATGGCTGAGAAAGATCGGCAGCAAACTGATGAAGGCCGCGCCGACGAAGTTGCCGGCGATGCTGCCCATGCCGCCGATAATGATGATGAACAGGATCTGGAATGAGCGGTTGATATCGAAACTGCTGGCGCTGGCCGTGCCCAGGTAGGCAAAGGCCCACAGCGCGCCGGCTATCCCTAAGTAGAACGAGCTGACCGCAAACGCCAGGCGCTTGTAGCGCACCACGGGAATGCCGACCACGGCGGCGGCGGTGTCCATGTCGCGGATCGCCATCCAGTTGCGCCCGACCTGGCTGCGCACCAGATTGGTCGCGGTCCACGTCAACAACAGCACCGTGACCAGGGTCAGCAGGTAGCGACCCAGCGGGGTGTTGAGGTCATGGCCGAACAGCGCCAGCTTCGGCGCAGAGATAGTCCCGGATGAGCCGTAGTTGTAGAACCAGGGGAATTTGACGAACAGCCACTCCAGGAAAAATTGCGCGGCCAGCGTGGTCACCATCAGGTAGAAGCCTTTGATCCGCGAGCTGGGCAAACCGAACAGCAGGCCAACCAAAGCGCTGATAACCCCACCGCCGAGCAAGGCCACCGGCAAACCAAGCTCCGGCAAGCGCAGCAGGAACCCGTAGGTGGCGAACGCGCCGACAGCCATGAAACCGGCAGCGCCCACCGAGGTTTGCCCGGTGTAGCCGGTGAGCAGGTTCAGGCCCAACCCGGCCAACGACAGCACCAGAAACGGGATCAGAATCGCATTGAGCCAATAATCATTGCCCCACAGCGGCACCACGATAAACGCCAGCGCCAACAGGCCAATCAGGCCCCAGGGGATACGCCGCTGGATCAGCAACAGCGGCGCGGTTTCTTGAGCAACGGGGATCGACATGGTTTCAGACTCGCTCGATGGCGCGCTCGCCAAACAGGCCGGCGGGACGGATATACAGGAAGGCCAGGGCCAATACGTAGGCGAACCACGGCGTGATGCCGCCGCCGATCAGCGGGCCGATGTAGACCTCGGCGAGGTTCTCCGCCGCGCCGACAATCAGCCCGCCGACAATCGCCCCGCCAATCGAGGTAAAACCGCCAATGATCAACACTGGCAGGGCCTTGAGCACCACCAGCGACAGCGAAAACTGCACACCCTGGCGCGCGCCCCACAGCAGCCCGGCGATCAACCCGACAATCCCGGCCACGGCCCAAACGATCTGCCAGATGCGGTTAAGGTTGATGCCGATGGACAGCGCCGCCGTGGTGTCATCCGCCACCGCACGCAGCGACACGCCGATGCGGGTTTTGTTGAACAGCAGCGCCAATACCGTCACCAGCACCACAGCGGCAGCGGCGGCGATCAGGTCGAACTGGCTGAGCATCAGCGGGCCAACGAACAGCGGCACGTCGTCGATGCCCAGGTCCAGCGCGCGCACTTGCGAGCCCATCAAGCCTTGGGCCAGGCCTTCGACGATGAACGACAAGCCCAGCGTCGCCATGAACAGCGTGATCTGCGAGCGGTTCACCAGCGGCCGCAGCACCAGGCGCTCAATCAGCAAGGCGCCGACGATCATCACGATCACCGTGAGCAGCAATGCCAGGGCAAACGGCACGCCCTGCTCATGCAGGCTGACAAAGGTCAGCGCCGCAAACAGCAGCATTGAGCCCTGGGCGAAATTGAACACGCCGCTGGCTTTGTAGATCAGCACGAAGCCGATAGCGACCAGCGAATACAGGGTGCCGGCGAGCAGGCCGCCGAGCAGGGTTTCAAGGAAGAACGTCATCAGTGCACCGCTCCCAGGTAAGCCGCGATCACTTCGGGATTGGCCTGCACTTCGGCGGGCGTGCCGTCGCCGACCTTGCGCCCGTAGTCGAGCACCACCACATGGTCGGACAGGCCCATGACCACGCCCATGTCGTGTTCGATCAACACCACGGTGGTGCCGAGGTCCCGGTTGACGTCGGCGACGAAGCGCGCCATTTCGTGTTTTTCCTCGGCGTTCATCCCGGCCATGGGTTCGTCGAGCAGCAACAGGCTGGGGCCGGCGATCAGCGCCCGACCCAGCTCCACGCGTTTTTGCAGGCCGTAAGACAGGTTGCCGACCAATACATCGCGATGGGCTTGCAGTTCGAGAAATTCGAGGATGCCTTGGGCACGCAGCCGGAACGCTTCGGCTTCTCGCCGCACGCGGGGCAGCCCTAAAGCCTGCTCGATAACGCTGCTGCGCATATGCCGCGACAGGCCGGTGAGGATGTTGTCGAGCACGCTCATCTTCTTGAACAGCGCGTTGTTCTGGAAGGTGCGGCCAATGCCCCGCCGCGCGGCACCCAACGGATCGATGCGGTGGAAGTGCTGGTCTTCAAAAACAATCTCGCCGGCATCGAAGCGATAAACGCCATTGAGCACGTTGAGCAACGAGCTTTTACCGGCACCGTTGGGCCCGATCAGCGCGCAGATCTCGCCGCGCACTACGTCGAACGACAACGCATTGATCGCCTTGACGCCCTTGAACGACAGCGAGATATCCCGCACCTGGAGGATGGCTTGGCTCATGCGATGTCCCGTTTGAATTCATCCAGCCACGTCGGCTCGGCTGTGGATTTGAGGGGTTGCCAGATATAGGCCAGGCGCTGGAAGCCGAGCAGTTTGCGCACACGGTTTTTCAGCAGGCGACGCAGGCCACTTTGCGGGTGGGCGATGGCCCAGTCGCACAAGCGCCGACGCCAGGTCCCGTGGGGCGCGAGGCGGCTTTCAATCTCGTCGGCCAGGTACTGCAAACGTATGGGCGACAACAGCAAGCCGGTGGGCGCAATTTCACTGCGATCACGCCGCGCCGAGGCCTGGCTTTCCGGGAAGGCCAGGCCGTGACCGGTGTTGAGCCATTGCTCCAGCACCACGACCAGGCCCCCCTGCCAATGGGTGCCCTCTTCGCTCCACAGCGCGGCCTCGTCGGTGGCTTGCCACCACCGCGTAAGGTGCTGGGCCGGTTCGACCGGACCGAGCAGTTGGGTGAAATCCACTGGGTTGGCGGACTGCCAATGCCGCAGGTGTTGGCGGCCCGGCGCATAAGAATGGGTGGGGTGGATGCGCCACAGGTCTTGCTGCAGCGCCTCGGGCTCCAGGTCATCGTCCAGGGTCAAGACCTGCCCGCCGATGGCCTGCGCCGCGAGCGCCAGCAGCAGCAGGTTCGGCTCGAAAGACCCGCTGAGCGCCAGCCGCGACTGCTCGCTGAAACCCCGCTGGCGCAGGCCGTCGGCCAGGCGCTCCACGTCACGTAATGCATCGATCCAGCGCCAGGCATACCACTGGCCCTGGCGTTTGTGGCGCAGGGCGGTGTGCAACGGTGTGATCTGCGCCCAGTGATGCAGTTGTTCGAGCGCCTTGGGCAGGTTGCCGAGCAGTTCGGCGGGCCATTCCAGGGTCAGCGGGCGTTTGAGTTCGTGCACGCTCATAGGCAGATGCTCCTATTGGGTGGTTAAGCGTGCGGTGGTCCGCTGGCTGAAATAGATCAAACAATGAAGATCAAAATGTGGGAGCGGGCTTGCTCGCGAATGCGGTAGGTCAGTCAACATCAATGCTGAATGTCAGTCCGCTTTCGCGAGCAAGTCGAGTCGTCGCACCGCCGCTCCCACATTCGTTTTGTGTACACCCGATAGATTGCGGTAGCCGGCGCCAGGGTGGTTCGCTCCGAGTCGTGGGCCGTCGCCGAACAGCTTCTCGCGCAACGTCCCTTGGGCATATTCGGTCTTATACACACCGCGCCTCTGCAACTCCGGCACCAGCAGGTCGACGGCGTCGATGAAGGTTTCGTGGGTCAGTGCATACGCCAGGTTGAAGCCGTCCACATCGGTTTCTTCGACCCATTCCTGCAGCAAGTCCGCCACGGTTTCCGGGCTGCCGACAAACAACGGGCCAAAGCCGCCGATGCCAACCCAATCAGCCAGTTCGTTCGGCGTCCAGACCTTGTCTGGGTCCGCCGTGGAAAATGCTTCCACCGCCGACTGAATCGCGTTGGTGTGCACATGCTTGAGCGGCTCATCCGGCTTGAACTGGCTGAAGTCGATACCGGTCCAGCCGGAGATCAGCGCCATCGCGCCCTCGTAGCTGACATAGGATTTGTAGTCGTCGAACTTGGCTTTTGCCTGTGCGTCCGTCTCGCCGACGATCACCGTCTGCAGGTTGAAGATCAGGATTTTCTTCGGATCACGCCCGGCTTCGGCGGCACGGCGACGGATATCGGCGACGGTCTTTTTCAGCAGCACTTTGGACGGCGCAGCCACAAATACACATTCCGCCTGTTCGGCGGCGAACTGCTTGCCACGGCTCGACGCACCCGCCTGGTACAGCACCGGCGTGCGCTGCGGCGAGGGTTCACACAGGTGAATGCCGGGCACCTGGAAGTGTTTGCCCACGTGGCGGATCTCGTGGATCTTGCTCGGGTCGCTGAATATCCGCCGCTCGCGGTCGCGCAGCACCGCGCCCTCCTCCCAACTGCCTTCCCAAAGCTTGTAGCAAACCTCGAGGTATTCCTCGGCATAGTCGTAGCGCGCGTCGTGTTCGGTCTGGGCTTTCTGGCCGAGGTTCTTGGCGCCGCTTTCCAGGTAAGAGGTGACGATGTTCCAGCCGATCCGGCCCTTGGTCAGGTGATCAAGTGTGGAGAGACGCCGGGCGAACGGATAAGGATGCTCGAACGACAACGAGGCGGTCAGGCCAAAACCCAAGTGTTCAGTGACCAGCGCCATCGGCGCGATCAGCGACAACGGGTCGTTGACCGGCACCTGGGTAGCCTGGCGAATCGCTGCGTCGCCATTGCCGTTGTACACGTCATAAATGCCCAACACGTCGGCGATAAACAGGCCGTCGAACTTGCCGCGCTCAAGGATTTTGGCGAGGTCGGTCCAGTATTCCAGGTCCTTGTACTGCCACGAGCGATCACGCGGATGCGCCCACAGGCCGGGGGATTGGTGGCCGACGCAGTTCATGTCGAAGGCATTCAAGCGGATTTCACGGGCCATCAAAGCACTCCGTTGAGGTGGTAGTTGCCAACGATTTGGTATTTGAGGCGCAACGGATCATCGAGTGTCGACGGCAGTGCGGTGCGATGGCCGGTGAGTTCAAACTCGGCGTTGCTGGCGGCAATCAGGGCTTCGGCAGCGGCGATCTGCGCTTCGGTGGCGGCAACCGGGCTCGGGTGAGTGTCGGCACGCTCCAGCAACGCGGCGGCGACATCGACGCGGATCTGCAAATCGCCGAAGCGGCTGATCACGTACGGGTCATCGCTTGTCTCGACGTGGTGGCGGGTAGTTTCAAGCAGTTGGCGCGCAAGATTCAGTACGGTCATAGGTCAGGCTCCTCAGTTCCAGGCGTGACGCGCAGGTTTCACGCCGTTGAGCACGAAGTTACCGATCAGGTGGTATTTCCAGCGGACCGGGTCATGCAGGGTGTGGGTGCGCGCGTTGCGCCAGAAGCGGTCAAGGTTGTGCTTGCCGGTGACCGAACGGGTTCCGGCCAGTTCGAAAAGCTTGCTGCTGGCGAGCAAGGCGGTTTCGGCCGACAGCACTTTGGCCTGGGCGACCACCAGCGAGGCGTGGGCCACGCTGTCTTCGCTGGGTTCGGCGAGTGCTTGGTCGACCGCCTTGCCGGCCTTGGCGAGAATCGCTTCGGTGCCGTGCACACGCCATTCGAGGTCGGCGATGGCGGCGATGGTGAACGGGTCTTGCCAGCCGTGATCCTGCTGGCTGTCGATCCACGGGCGCGCCTGGCGTGCGTAGATCTTGGCGTGTTCGAGAGCGCCCAGGGCGATACCGGTGTCGACGGCGGCCTGGATAATCTGCGAGATCGGGCCGTTGGCGGTGGGCGTGTCGAAGGCCTGGTGGGCGGGGATCACCGCACTGCGCGGCACGGTGACGCCGTCGAGGGTCACACCGCCGCTGGCCGTGGTGCGCTGGCCGAAACCGTCCCAACTGTCGATCACGCTAAGACCCGGCGCATCACGTTCGACGAAGGCGATGAAGGCTTGATCGTTTTCGTTGTTGCCAACGGTGGGCACGATGTGGGCGAACAATGCACCGGTGCAGTAGAACTTCTCGCCATTGATTTGCGCGGTGTCGCCATGGAAGCGAATCTGCGTGTCAAAGGTGCCGGCATTTTTGCTCTTCGCTTCGGAGAAGGCGTTGCCGAAACGGTAGCCGGCCAGGACTTTGCCGAAGTAATGACGCTTTTGTTCCTCGGTCGCGGTTTGCAGCAGGATGTCGACCACGCCCAGGTGGTTCTGTGGGATCTGGCCCAGTGAAGGGTCCGCGGCGGAAATCAGTTTGATCACCTCGGCCACGGTCACATAGGACACCTCGGCGCCGCCGTAGGCCTTGGGAATGGTGATGCCCCACAGGCCACTGGCTGAAAACGCGTCGAGCTCAGCGATGGGCAGGCGACGCTCGCGGTCGCGCTCGCTGGCGTCGACGGCAAACCGTGCGGCCAGGCGCGTGGCAACCTCGATGGCTTCCGCGTCCGAGCGGATGATATGGGCAGGGTGTTGAGGGTGGGCAGACATGGGCCGACTCCAGGCTCCGATGGGATGCTGGAGTGATTGCAGGAGTCGTGCCTGAATTTAATCGCCAATAAAATCAGCGACTTGCTGTTAAATCAGCGCAGTAGAGCGCGTTTCAAACCAGCAAAGTGTGCATCTACTGTTGCCGGGCGAACAGTTAGATCACCACGGTCCGCACAAAGCACACCGCCACGTCACCCTCGTTGCGATAGCCGTGGGATTGGCGGCTGGCGAACATATAGAACTCACCCGCCACGACGTGTTTTTCTTCGTCGTCGAGGATCAGGGTCAGTGCGCCCTCATACACGAACAGCTGCACGCTCCAGCCATCCGGATCGGGCTCGGGACTGTAGCGATCACCGGGTTCCAGGCGCATCTCCCACAATTCCACTTCGCGCCGGGCATTGGCTTTGGCCAGTAGCACCGCCTTGCTGCCCGGAATCTCACCGGCCCACGCCAGCTCATTGATGCGGCTGTGGTCGGGCGCGTCCGGCGCCTGGATGAGGTCGCTGAAGGCCACGTTTAACGCTTCGGCCACGCGGTCGAGGGTGGACAGGCTGACATTCTTCTCCCCCGCCTCGATCGCCACCAGCATGCGTCGGCTGACTCCGGATTTTTCCGAAAGCGCGGTCTGGCTGAGGTCGGCGGCGTGGCGCAGGCGACGAACGTTCTGGCTGACGTGCTGCAGGACCGAGGCCCGTTGTGGATTTTCTTTGTGCACTATATTGCTCAATGGGTGGGTGTGCGCAGTATACTGCCCAGCGTGCGGCGCATTGTGCGTGCCGCGTTCTCACTGTGCAAGATCAGAGCCGCCATGACTACCTCGACCGCGTCCCCGCGTTTCAACCGCTTCAGCAAAGCCGAATGCATCCTGGTGGTGATCACCATGATCTGGGGCGGCACGTTTTTGCTGGTGCAGCACGCGATGACCGTCAGCGGGCCGATGTTTTTCGTAGGCCTGCGCTTTGCCGCTGCGGCCATTGTGGTGGGCTGCTTTTCCTTGCGTACCCTGCGTGACTTGACCTTGTTCGAATTGAAGGCCGGTGTGTTTATTGGGGTGGCGATTATGTTTGGCTACGGCCTGCAGACCATCGGTTTGCAGACCATCCTGAGCAGCCAGTCGGCGTTTATCACCGCGCTCTATGTGCCATTCGTGCCACTGCTGCAATGGCTGGTGCTGGGCCGTCGCCCGGGGTTGATGCCGAGCATTGGCATCATGCTGGCGTTTGCCGGCTTGATGCTGCTGACGGGGCCGGCGGGGGCCTCGCTGAATTTCAGTCCCGGTGAAATCGCTACGCTCATCGGCGCCATCGCCATTGCGGCGGAAATCATCCTGATCAGTGCATTCGCGGGGCAAGTGGATGTGCGCCGGGTGACGGTTGTGCAACTGGCCACCGCTTCGCTGCTGTCGTTCCTGATGGTGGTGCCGATGGGCGAAGCGCTGCCGGGGTTTTCGTGGCTACTGCTGTTCAGCGCGGTGGGCCTGGGCTTGACCAGTGCGGTGATTCAGGTCGCGATGAATTGGGCGCAGCAGAGTGTTTCGCCAACGCGGGCGACGTTGATCTATGCCGGTGAGCCGGTGTGGGCGGGCGTGGTGGGGCGGATTGCCGGAGAACGCTTCCCGCCGATTGCGATGCTGGGGGCCGTGTTGATTGTGGCGGCGGTGATTGTGAGTGAGATGAAGACCAAGGGGCAGAAGGCCCTTGAATTGCGAGATGCTCGGGAACAGGAACAGCAGGGGTAAAGCCGAACCCTGTGGTGACTGGGAAATCGCTATCGCGGGCAAGCCCGGCTCCCACAGGGGTAAGCACTTCAAAGCCCACTCCCTCGAAACAATGCGTTATGGGAGTTTTCGGCCTACTTTGTAGGATCCTTACACATCTTGCCGTTTGGTGATCGCGAAAGCGGCACGTATGATGCATCCCAAACTCCCGCAGATTAGAAGCCTATGTCCCTGATAGTTCTACTGCTTCTGCCTTTTATTGGCAGCTGTCTGGCGGCCTTGCTGCCGCACAATGCACGTAACACCGAATCCCTGCTGGCAGGCCTGGTGGCGCTGGCTGGCACCATTCAAGTCGCCCTGCTCTACCCCCAGATCGCCCACGGTGGCGTGATACGCGAAGAATTCATGTGGTTGCCCAGCCTTGGGCTGAACTTCGTGCTGCGCATGGATGGGTTTGCCTGGCTGTTCTCGATGCTGGTGCTCGGCATCGGCTCGCTGGTGTCGCTGTATGCGCGTTACTACATGTCGCCGGATGATCCGGTGCCGCGCTTTTTCGCGTTTTTCCTGGCCTTCATGGGCGCCATGCTCGGGCTGGTGATTTCCGGCAACCTGATCCAGATCGTGTTTTTCTGGGAACTGACCAGCCTGTTCTCGTTCCTGCTGATCGGCTATTGGCACCACCGTGCCGATGCCAGGCGCGGCGCGTATATGGCGCTGATGGTCACCGGCGCCGGCGGCTTGTGCCTGCTGGCGGGCGTGATGTTGCTGGGGCATATCGTCGGCAGCTATGACCTGGACCTGGTATTGGCGGCAGGCGATCAGATTCGCGCGCATTCGCTGTACCCGGCCATGCTGGCCCTGGTGTTGATCGGTGCCCTGAGCAAAAGCGCGCAGTTCCCGTTCCACTTCTGGCTGCCCCATGCGATGGCGGCTCCCACGCCGGTGTCGGCGTACCTGCATTCGGCGACGATGGTGAAAGCCGGCGTGTTCCTGCTGGCCCGCCTGTGGCCGTCGCTGTCCGGCAGCGAAGAATGGTTCTATATCGTCGGCGGCGCCGGCGCCCTCACCCTCCTCCTCGGCGCTTACTGCGCCATGTTCCAGAATGATCTCAAGGGCCTGCTGGCCTACTCCACCATCAGCCACCTCGGGCTGATCACCTTATTGCTGGGCCTTAACAGCCCGCTGGCCGCCGTCGCGGCGGTGTTCCATATTCTCAATCATGCGACCTTCAAGGCGTCGCTGTTCATGGCGGCGGGCATCATCGACCACGAAAGCGGCACGCGGGATATCCGCAAGCTCAGCGGGTTGGTGCGGTTGATCCCGTTTACCGCGACCCTGGCGATGGTGGCCAGTGCGTCCATGGCCGGCGTGCCGTTACTCAATGGCTTCCTGTCCAAAGAGATGTTCTTCGCCGAAACCGTCTTTATCTCCTCGACTCAATGGGTGGAATTCGCCCTGCCGTTGATCGCGACCATCGCCGGTACGTTCAGCGTGGCCTATGCCCTGCGCTTTACCGTGGATGTGTTCTTCGGCCCGACCGCGACAGACCTGCCGCACACCCCTCACGAGCCGCCGCGCTGGATGCGCGCCCCGGTTGAGCTGCTGGTGTTTACTTGCCTGCTGGTGGGGATTTTCCCGGCTCAGGTCGTCGGCTCTATCCTCGCTGCCGCCGCCTTGCCCGTGGTGGGCGGTGTGCTGCCGGAGTACAGCCTCGCGATCTGGCACGGCTGGAACGCGCCGATGATCATGAGCCTGGTGGCCATGTCCGGCGGGGTGGTGCTTTACCTGCTTCTGCGCAAGCAACTCAAGTTGGGCCGCTTCAAATACCCGCCCGTCATCAGCTACTTCAATGGCAAGCGCGGCTTTGAGCGCTGCCTGGTGGTGATGATGCGCGGCGTGCGCAAGATCGAAAAACGCATCAGCACCAAGCGCCTGCAGACCCAGCTGTTTCTGCTGGTGCTGGTGGCGGTCATCGGCGGCATGATCCCGATGATCAACAGTGGCCTCAGTTGGGGCGACCGGCCGAAAATCCCGGGCTCCATCGTGTTTGTGACCCTGTGGCTGCTGGCGATCGCCTGCGCCCTCGGTGCCGCCTGGCAAGCCAAGTATCACCGGCTGGCGGCCCTGACCATGGTCAGCGTGTGCGGCCTGATGACCTGCGTCACCTTTGTGTGGTTCTCGGCGCCGGACCTGGCGTTGACCCAACTGGTGGTCGAAGTGGTCACCACGGTGCTGATCCTGCTGGGGCTGCGCTGGTTGCCAAGGCGGATCGAAGAAGTGTCGCCACTGCCCAGTTCGCTGCGCAAGGCACGCATCCGTCGTCTGCGCGACTTCCTGCTGTCCACCGTTGTCGGCGGCGGCATGGCATTGCTGTCCTATGCGATGCTGACGCGCCAGACGCCCAACGATATCTCCTCGTTCTACCTGAGCCGCGCCCTGCCCGAAGGCGGCGGCAGCAATGTGGTCAATGTGATGCTGGTGGACTTCCGTGGCTTCGATACCCTCGGCGAAATCACTGTGCTCGGCGCCGTGGCGCTGACCGTGTACGCCCTGCTGCGGCGCTTCCGCCCGTCCAGGGAAAGCATGCAGCTGCCCGCGCAACAGCGCCAACTCGCGCCGGACGTGGCCACCGACCTGGTCAACCCGCGCCAGGCCAGCGATACCGCCCTGGGCTTCATGATGGTGCCGGCGGTGCTGGTGCGCCTGCTATTGCCGATTGCGCTGGTGGTGTCGTTCTACCTGTTCATGCGCGGCCATAACCAGCCGGGCGGCGGGTTTGTCGCCGGGTTGGTGATGTCGGTGGCGTTTATCCTGCAATACATGGTCGCCGGAACGCAGTGGGTGGAGGCGCAGATGAGCCTGCGGCCGATGCGCTGGATGGGCTTCGGCCTGCTCGCCGCGACCTTGACGGGCCTGGGCGCATTGTTTGCCGGGTACCCGTTCCTCACCACGCACACCTGGCATTTCAGCCTGCCGGTGCTGGGCGATATTCATGTCGCCAGCGCGCTGTTCTTCGACGTCGGCGTGTACGCCATGGTCGTCGGTTCGACGCTGCTGATGCTCACTGCCCTCGGTCACCAGTCGGTGCGAGCGCATAAACCGAGCAACCAGGCCAAGGTCGTTGCTGCAACAGAAGGAGCCGCCTGATGGAAGAAGTCATCGCAATTGCCATTGGAGTCCTGGCCGCTTCCGGCGTCTGGCTGATCCTGCGGCCACGGACGTTCCAGGTGGTGATGGGCCTGTGCCTGCTGTCATATGGGGTCAACCTGTTCATTTTCAGCATGGGCAGCCTGTTTATCGGTAAAGAGCCGATCATCAAGGACGGCGTGCCGCAGGACCTGCTCAACTACACCGACCCGCTGCCCCAGGCGCTGGTGCTCACGGCGATCGTGATCAGCTTCGCCATGACCGCGCTGTTTCTGGTGGTGCTGCTGGCCTCGCGTGGCCTGACCGGTACTGACCATGTTGATGGCCGGGAGCCCAAGGAATGAATTGGGTCAACCAACTGATCGTCGCACCGATCCTGCTGCCATTGCTCACCGCCGCGCTGATGCTGATGCTGGGTGAAAAACGTCGCCCGCTGAAGGCGCAGATCAACCTGGTCTCGAGCATGCTTGGCCTGGGCGTTGCCATTCTGCTGCTGTACTGGACGCAAAAAGGCGGCCCCGGCTCGATCGGCGTGTACCTGCCGGGCAACTGGCAAGTGCCGTTTGGCATCGTGCTGGTGGTGGACCAACTGTCGGCGCTGATGCTGGTGCTCACCGGGATCATCGGCGTGAGCGCGCTGCTGTTCGCCATGGCCCGCTGGGACCGTGCGGGCACCAGTTTCCATGCACTGTTCCAGATCCAGATGATGGGGTTGTATGGTGCGTTTCTCACCGCGGACCTGTTCAATCTGTTCGTGTTCTTCGAAGTGTTGCTGGCGGCGTCTTACGGTTTGATGCTGCACGGTTCCGGCCGCGCGCGGGTGTCGTCGGGGCTGCATTACATCGCAATCAACCTGCTGGCGTCGTCGCTGTTTCTGATTGGCGCGGCGATGATCTATGGCGTCACCGGCACACTGAACTTCGCCGACCTGGCGCTGAAAATCCCGCTGGTGCCGGAAGCCGATCGCGGCCTGCTGCATGCCGGTGCGGCGATCCTCGCCACCGCGTTCCTGGCCAAGGCCGGCATGTGGCCGCTGAACTTCTGGCTGGCCCCGGCCTACTCCTCGGCCAGTGCGCCGGTGGCGGCGATGTTTGCGATCATGACCAAGGTTGGCGTGTACACCGTGCTACGCCTGTGGACCCTGCTGTTCTCCGGCCAGGCCGGTGCGTCAGCGCTGTTTGGCGGCGACTGGCTGGTGTATGGCGGCATGGCGACCATCATCTGCGCGGCGCTGGCGATGGTGGCGGCGCAGCGTCTAGAGCGCATGGCCAGCCTGAGCATTCTGGTGTCAGCCGGCATTCTGCTGTCGGCGGTAGGCTTCGCCCAGCCGAGCCTGACTGCTGGCGCGCTGTTCTATCTGGTCAGCTCCACCTTGGCGTTAAGCGCGCTGTTCCTGCTGGCTGAGCTGATCGAGCGTTCGCGTTCGGCCAACGATTTGCCGCTGGACGAAGAAATCGATGCGCTGCCCAAGGCCATGGAATCCCTGCATCCGCGCCCCGGCGTCAACCTGGATGATGAGCAGAAAGCCGTCGTCGGCCAGGTGATTCCGTGGACCATGGCGTTCCTCGGCTTGAGTTTTGTCGCCTGCGCGCTGCTGATTATCGGCATGCCGCCGTTGTCCGGGTTTATCGGCAAGCTCAGCTTGTTGAGTGCGCTGGTCAATCCGCTGGGCCTGGGCGTCAGTGTCGACGAGCCAATCCGTCCCGCTGCCTGGGGCCTTGTGGCGCTGTTGATCCTCTCCGGCCTGGCTTCGCTGATCGCCTTTGCGCGCCTGGGCATCCAGCGCTTCTGGACCCCCGAAGAGCGCCCCTCACCGCTGCTGCGTCGCTACGAGTGCGTGCCGATCTTCTTTCTGCTCGGCCTTAGCATCCTGCTGACCTTCAAGGCAGAACCGCTGATGCGCTACACCCAGGCCACCGCCGCCAGCCTGAACAACCCGGAACGCTACGTGATGGCCGTCATGGCAACACGTCCCGTCCCCAGCCCTGAAGCCAAGACCGCCGCGTTGGAGGTGCAGCCATGAAGCGACTGTTCCCTGCCCCGTGGCTGTCCCTGGCCCTGTGGCTGTTGTGGCTGGTGCTGAACGTGTCACTCAGCGCTGGCAACCTGCTGCTGGGTGCCGCACTGGGCTTTCTTGCACCGCTGTTGATGGCACCGCTGCGCCCGCTGCCGATTCGCATCCGCCGCCCGGGTGTGATCATTCGCCTGTTTTTCCGGGTGGGTCGCGATGTGATCATCTCCAACCTGCAAGTGGCCTGGGGCGTATTGATCTGTGGTTCACGCCCGCCGCGTTCGCGCTTTATCAAGATCCCCCTGGACCTGCGCGACGCCAACGGCCTGGCCGCGCTGTCGATGATCACCACGGTGGTGCCCGGCACCATCTGGTCGGAACTGGCGCTGGACCGCAGCATCCTCCTGCTGCACGTGTTTGACCTCGAGGACGAAGCGTCGTTTATCGAGCACTTCAAGACCACCTACGAGCGGCCCCTGATGGAGATCTTCGAATGAGCGCCCTGCTCTCCAACGCGATCCTGTTCAGCCTGTTCCTGTTCTCCCTGGCCATGGTGCTGACCCTGGTGCGCCTGTTCAAAGGCCCGTCGGCACAGGACCGCGTACTGGCGCTGGACTACCTGTACATCCTGGCGATGCTGATGATGCTGGTGCTGGGCATTCGGTATGCGAGTGACACCTACTTTGAAGCGGCGCTGTTGATCGCGCTGTTCGGCTTCGTCGGCTCGTTTGCCCTGGCGAAATTCCTGCTGCGTGGCGAGGTGATTGAATGATGCCGTTATGGGTGGAAGTGATCGTGGCGGTGCTGCTGGTGTTGAGCAGTGTGTTTGCATTGATTGGCGCGATTGGATTACTGCGGATGAAGGACTTTTTTCAACGCATGCACCCACCGGCACTGGCTTCGACATTAGGCGCGTGGTGTGTAGCATTGGCGTCGATTATCTACTTTTCGGTGCTCAAATCCGGGCCGGTGTTGCACGGGTGGTTGATTCCGATTTTGTTGTCGATCACGGTGCCAGTGACCACATTGCTATTGGCCCGCACCGGACTGTTCCGCAAGCGCATGGCCGGTGACGACGTCCCCGCCGAGGTCAGCAGCCGCCGCTGATCCCTCAAGTGGGCAGCGTAAAAATGTGGGAGCTGGCTGGCCTGCGATTGCGGTGGGTCAGTCAACATTTTCGGTGACTGACACGCCCTCATCGCAGGCAAGCCAGCTCCCACATTTGAATGGGTGCCAGGCGCGAGATCGGATGTGTGCCGGGGACGTCTTTCGGACATCAGGAAAAGGAATTCCCATCATGGATATCAAGTGTTCCGTGTTTATCGCCGCAAGCATTGACGGCTTTATCGCCCGGCCAGATGGCGATATCGAGTGGCTGCACCGGCCGGAATATGAGCTGGCAGCGTTGAACGGCCTGACGTATGAAAGCTTCATCGCGACGGTTGATGCGCTGGTGATGGGCCGCAAAACCCTGGAAAAAGTCCTGTCGTTTGCGGAGTGGCCCTATGAGGGTATGCCGGTCATCGCCCTTTCTCACCAGGCCGTAGAAATCCCGACGTATTTGCAGGGCAAGGTCGAGGTGATGTCCCTGGACCCAATCGCGCTGGTGGCACAGTTAGCCGAACGCGGCATGAAGCATCTCTATATCGATGGTGGCCAAACGATCCAGGCGTTTCTAGACTCAGGGCTGATCAACGAGCTGATCATTACGCGTATTCCGGTGCTGCTGGGGCAAGGGATTCCATTTTTCAGCCAGGTCGGCAACGAGCATGATCTTCGCCATATCGGCACGTATGTGTCGGAGAATGGATTTGTTCAGAGTCGGTACGAAGTCACTGACAAGCGCTGATGCTCAGGCATCAGCTCCCGGAAATTTCCGACAGCGTTCTAAGGTTGCCCCTCGGAAGATGACGCCCTAATCTTCGGTGGTCGCTGAAAACTCAGCGACCGGGTTTCGCAGCCCGGTTAAACTCTAGACGCACAGCGTCCACCTCAAGATAGCGGGCGCTTTTTTATGCCTGATGTTATGGCGGCTGTGCGCGGGATACCTTCGGGTATGCCGGGTGCCTAGAGTCCCGGTCTGCGAACCTGCGTACAGCTGCCACCCCGGTATCGTTTCGCAGCGATGGGTGGTGGCTCCAATACTCTAGGAGCTTCGTCATGATCAAAGACAGTCCGAATCCGCCGTCAGACTCAGCCGCGTTTCATACTGCGGCTCATCGAGCAATCAACCACTATCTGAACCCACCTGAGAAACCAGAGCCTTCTACTGAGGACCATAGTTTATTTACCGTACGCGAAGGATTAGACGTCGAGACGCTGCTGGTCAACGCGTCGGAGGATCTTGCCTCGGTTCAAGCGCTGGCAAGCCATTTGGCTTTTGAGATCGACGGCAATCCTCGCAGCGTGGCCTTGGGAATGTGTCGGATGCTGGAGGGGATCCAGCTAATGGTGGATAAAACACTAAGCCTCAAAGACCATCCAACTCACACATAAATCTGAAATTGAAGAGTTCGCAAAGTGGGCACGGTAAAAAATGTGGGAGCTGGCTTGCCTGCGATTACGGTGGGTCAGTCAACATCTTCGATGACTGACACTCCCTCATCGCAGCATAAGTATCTACACATCTTCAACGTGAAATTGCGTAGCAGCTGTCGAGCCCTGGCGAGGCTGCGTCAGCGGTGCGTCAGACAGCCCGCAAACGCAGCCTCGCCGGGGCTCGACAGCTGCTACGCAGAGGGGCTCCCTCAAGATGTGTAGATACCTATGCTCATCGCAGGCAAGCCAGCTCCCACAGTGGATCGAGTGAAACGTTAAACAGTGTGCAAAAAAACGCCCCGAACCAGTCGGGGCGTTTTTGTTCAGCGTTTACCGATCAGGCCTGATCAGCCAACCGCCACGTCGTCCCACCCTTGCCGTCTTCCAACACCACACCCATCGCGGTCAGTTGGTCACGGATACGGTCGGACTCCGCCCAGTCTTTATTGGTACGAGCAGCCAGACGCGCCTGGATCAGCGCATCCACTTCAGCCGCATCCACACGCCCTTCGGCGCCGGCTTGCAGGAAGTCATCGGCTTCCATCTGCAACACGCCCAGCACGCTGGCCAGCTCTTTCAAGCGTGCCGCTAGACCCGCCGCCGCGTCGAGATCGCTCTCGCGCAGGCGGTTGATCTCACGCACCATCTCGAACAACACGGCGCAGGCTTCCGGGGTGCCGAAATCGTCGTTCATGACTTCGGTAAACCGTGCCACGAAGGCTTCGCCGCCAGCCGGCGCCACGGCGGGCAGGCCTTTCAACGCGTGGTAGAAACGTTCCAGGGCACCTTTGGCGTCCTTGAGGTTGTCTTCCGAGTAGTTGATGGCGCTGCGGTAATGGCTCGACACCAGCAGGTAACGCACGACTTCCGGGTGGTACTTTTCCAGCACGTCGCGAATGGTGAAGAAGTTGTTCAAGGACTTGGACATCTTCTCGCCATTGATGCGGATCATGCCGCAGTGCATCCAGGCGTTGGCGTAGGTCTTGCCGGTGGCGGCTTCGCTCTGGGCGATTTCGTTTTCGTGGTGCGGGAACTCGAGGTCGCTGCCGCCGCCATGAATGTCGAAAGTTTCGCCCAGGCAGCAGGTGGACATCACCGAGCATTCGATGTGCCAGCCCGGACGCCCAGCGCCCCACGGCGACTCCCAGCTCGGCTCGCCGGGCTTGGTGCCTTTCCACAGCACGAAGTCGAGCGGGTCTTGCTTGGCTTCGTCGACTTCGATGCGGGCGCCGATGCGCAGGTCTTCGATTTTTTTGCGCGACAGCTTGCCGTAGCCCATGAATTTGGCGACGCGGTAGTACACGTCGCCATTGCCTGGGGCGTAGGCGTAACCCTTGTCGATCAGGGTCTGGATCATCGCGTGCATGCCCGGAATGTGGTCCGTGGCGCGTGGCTCCATGTCCGGCTTGAGGATGTTGAGGCGCGCCTCATCCTCGTGCATCGCGGCGATCATGCGCTCGGTCAGCGCGTCGAACGACTCGCCGTTTTCATTGGCGCGGTTGATGATCTTGTCGTCGATGTCGGTGATGTTGCGCACGTACGTCAAGTCGTAGCCGCTGAAACGCAACCAGCGGGTCACCAGGTCGAAGGCAACCATGCTGCGGCCGTGGCCGATGTGGCAGTAGTCGTACACGGTCATGCCGCACACGTACATGCGCACCTTGTTGCCATCCAGCGGTTTGAAGACTTCTTTGGTCTTGCTGAGTGTGTTGTAGATCGTTAGCACGACATTTCCTTCTTTCTACGCAAAGCCGCCAAAGGCTTCACTGGCCCCACGAATCACGCAAGGTCACGGTACGGTTGAATACCGGCTGACCGGGTTTCGAGTCCTTGATATCCGCGCAGAAGTAACCTTCGCGCTCGAACTGGAAACGGTCTTCCGGCTGTGCGTCGGCCAACGAGGGCTCCGCACGACAACCCGTAAGGACTTGCAGGGAGTCAGGGTTGATGTTGTCGAGGAAACTCGCGCTGTCTTCGGCCTTTTCAGGGTTCGGCGAGCGGAACAGACGATCGTACAAGCGCACTTCGCACTCGATGCTGGCAGCCGCAGGCACCCAGTGGACCACGCCCTTGACCTTGCGGCCTTCAGGGTTCTTGCCGAGGGTTTCCGGGTCGTACGAGCAACGCAGTTCGACGATGTTGCCATCGGCGTCCTTGATCGCTTCATCGGCACGGATCACGTAGCTGCCACGCAGGCGCACTTCGCCGTTTGGCTCCAGGCGCTTGTAGCCTTTTGGCGGTTCTTCCATGAAGTCATCGCGGTCGATGTAGATTTCACGGGCGAACGGCAGCTTGCGCACGCCGAGTTCTTCTTTTTGCGGATGACGCGGCAGTTCGAGGTGCTCGACTTTGTCTTCCGGGTAGTTGGTGATCACGACTTTCAACGGACGCAGCACGCACATGGCGCGCGGGGCGTTCGCGTCGAGGTCCTGGCGGATGCTGAATTCGAGCATGCCGAAGTCAACCACGCCGTCGGAACGGTTGGTGCCGACCATGTCGCAGAAGTTGCGGATCGACGCAGGCGTGTAGCCACGACGGCGGAAGCCCGACAGCGTCGACATGCGCGGGTCATCCCAGCCATGCACGTGCTTTTCATCGACCAGTTGCTTGAGCTTGCGCTTGCTGGTGATGGTGTAGTTCAGGTTCAGGCGGCTGAATTCGTACTGACGCGGGTGCGCCGGTACCGGCAGGCTGTCGAGGAACCACTCATACAATGGGCGATGGCTTTCGAACTCCAGGGTGCAGATGGAGTGGGTGATGCCTTCGATGGCGTCGGACTGACCGTGGGTGAAGTCGTAGTTGGGGTAGATGCACCACTTGTCACCGGTCTGGTGGTGATGGGCATGGCGGATGCGGTACATGATCGGGTCGCGCAGGTTCATGTTCGGCGAGGCCATGTCGATCTTGGCACGCAGTACGCGAGCGCCGTCCGGGAACTCACCGGCGCGCATGCGGGCGAACCAGTCGAGGTTCTCTTCCACCGAACGGTCGCGGAACGGGCTGTTCTTGCCCGGTTCGGTCAGGGTGCCACGGTATTCCTTGGCTTGTTCGGGGGTCAGATCGTCGACGTAGGCCTTGCCGGCCTTGATCAGCTCGACCGCCCAGTCAAACAACTGGTCGAAATACTTGGACGCATAGCGCACTTCACCGGACCACTCGAAACCCAGCCACTTGATGTCGCTTTCGATGGCGTCGATGTATTCCTGGTCTTCCTTGGCCGGGTTGGTGTCGTCGAAACGCAGGTGCGTGACGCCACCAAACTCCTGGGCCAGGCCGAAGTTCACACAGATCGACTTGGCGTGACCGATGTGCAGGTAGCCGTTGGGCTCTGGCGGGAAGCGGGTGACGATCTGCGTGTGCTTGCCCGAATCCAGGTCCGCCTGGATGATCGGGCGCAGGAAATTGACCGGGACGGCAGGTCCGGCCTTGGCATTCGAGGTAGGGTCGACAGTGGGCTTGCTCATAGGATCCTTGAACAGACAAGTACGTGGCCGGGCTAGGCCGACAAAACAAAGGCGATATCATAGCCGATGCTGTCAAGCACCTGACAGAGAAGCACTGAAAACGGCTGCATTTATTGCATAGGCGGTAAAAAACCACCTCGAAATTCCTGCAAGGCACGCTAAACTGCGCGTCTTGGCCGCAATTTCGCCATACCGGTCGTGGTGCCCAGGCACCCAAACCCACGAATTCCCTGAAAAGAGTAGTGAACATGACTCAAGTCAAACTGACCACCAACCACGGTGACATCGTCATCGAGCTGAACGCCGAGAAAGCCCCGATCACGGTCGCCAACTTCATCGAGTACGTTAAAGCCGGCCACTACGAAAACACCGTTTTCCACCGTGTCATCGGCAACTTCATGGTCCAGGGCGGCGGTTTCGAACCTGGCATGAAAGAAAAGAAAGACAAGCGCCCAAGCATCCAGAACGAAGCGGACAACGGCCTTTCCAACGACAAGTACACCGTCGCCATGGCCCGTACCATGGAGCCGCATTCGGCCTCCGCGCAGTTCTTCATCAACGTGGCCGACAACGCGTTCCTGAACCACAGCGGCAAGAACGTGCAGGGCTGGGGCTACGCGGTATTCGGCAAAGTGACCGAAGGCCAGGACGTCGTTGACAAGATCAAAGGCGTGCAGACCACCAGCAAAGCAGGTCACCAGGACGTGCCGGTAGAAGACGTTATCGTCGAGAAAGCCGAGATCGTTGGGTGATATTGCTGATTTCAGACTTGCATCTGGAAGAGGAGCGCCCGGACATCACCCGGGCGTTTCTGGATCTGCTCCATGGCCGCGCCCGTGGCGCCCAGGCGTTGTACATTCTGGGGGACTTCTTTGAAGCCTGGATTGGCGACGATGGGATGACACCGTTCCAGCGCTCGATTTGCGCAGCCCTGCGCGAGCTAAGCGACAGCGGCACCCCGATTTTTATCATGCATGGCAATCGCGACTTCCTGATCGGCAAGGCGTTCTGCACAGCAGCCGGTGCCACCTTGCTCAAGGACCCGAGTGTCGTGCAGCTCCATGGCGAACCTGTGCTGTTGATGCACGGCGACAGCCTGTGCACCCGCGACGTCGGCTATATGAAGCTGCGGCGCATCCTGCGTAACCCGATTGTGCTGTTTATCCTGCGCCACCTGCCGTTGCGCACCCGGCACAAGCTGGCGCGCAAGCTGCGCAGTGAAAGCCGTGCGCAGACGCGCATGAAGGCCAACGATATTGTGGATGTGACGCCCGAAGAAGTGCCGCGGGTGATGCAGCAATTTGGCGTGCGCACCCTGGTCCACGGCCATACTCACCGCCCCGCCATTCACAAGTTGCAGATTGGTGAACAGGCGGCCAAGCGTATTGTGCTGGGGGATTGGGATAAGCAAGGGTGGGCGTTGCAGGTGGATGAGCACGGGTTTCAATTGACGGCGTTTGATTTTGTGAACCCGCAATTGGCGTTGCCCGGCGCCTGAACCGACTGCACCTGGCTGGCTTTTTGTAGTGAGCGAGCTTGCCTCGCGCGGGGCAAGCCCGCTCACTACAAAAGCATGGGCAGCCTCCGAACTAGTGGCCTGAGGCTTCCGGCCCAGCCTTGGCGCCAAACGGCGGCTTGGCCAACCACACCAGCAACATCAACCCCATGAACATCCACCCCAGCAACGTGAAGTAATCCACGGTGGACATCATGTACGCCTGGCTGGTGAGGATCTGGTCCAGTTGCGCATACGCCTTGTGACCTGCCCCACCCAGCGCCTGCAACGCATCGCGGGTCGCCGAGTCGTAGGTGGTCATGTTTTCGCTCATGTACGCATGGTGCTGGTCCGCCCGGCGAATCCAGATCCAGGTGGTCAGCGAGGCCGCAAAGCTGCCGCCCAGGGTCCGCAGGAACGTCGCCAGGCCCGCACCGTCGGCAATCTGGTTGGGCGGCAGGTCGGACATCAGGATGCTCAAGGTCGGCATGAAGAACAGCGCCACGCCGATGCCCATGAACAGCTGCACCATCGCGATGTGCGTGAAGTCCACCTCATTGGTGAAACCCGCACGCATAAAGCAGCTCAAGCCAATCGCCAGGAACGCCAGGCCTGCCAGCAGGCGCAGGTCGAACTTGTGCGCGTATTTGCCGACAAACGGCGACATCAGCACCGGCAGGATGCCGATCGGCGCCACCGCCAGGCCCGCCCACGTGGCCGTGTAGCCCATCTGGGTCTGCAACCATTGCGGCAGGATCAGGTTGATGCCGAAGAAGCCTGCGTAACCCAGGATCAACACGATGGTGCCGATGCGGAAGTTGCGGTAGGCGAACAGCCGCAGATTCACCACCGGGTGCTTGTCGGTCATCTCCCAGATGATGAACACCGCCAGGGCAATCACCGAAATCGCGGCACCAATGATGATGAAGTTGGATTCAAACCAATCCAGGTCATTGCCCTTGTCGAGGATGATCTGCAAGGCGCCAACCCCCACGATCAGGCTCAGCAGCCCCACGTAGTCCATGGGTTGGTAGCTGGTCTCCACCGGGCGTTTCTTCAGTTGCGAACGCACCACCATCACCGCAAAGATGCCGATGGGCACGTTGATAAAGAAGATCCACGGCCAGCTGTAGCTGTCGGTGATCCAGCCGCCGAGGATGGGACCGGCAATCGGCGCCACCACCGTGACCATCGCCAATAACGCCAGGGCCATGCCGCGCCTCGCCGGTGGGTAGACCGCGATCAGTAGCGTCTGCGTCATCGGGTACAGCGGCCCGGCCACCAGGCCTTGCACGACCCGAAAGGCGATCAGCTCGGGCATCGAGGTGGAAATACCACAGAGGAACGACGCCAGCACAAACAGCATCGTCGCCCACAAAAACAGCTTCACCTCGCCAAACCGGCGGCTCAGCCAACCGGTGAGTGGCAACGCGATGGCGTTGCTCACCGCAAACGAGGTGATGACCCAGGTGCCCTGCTCCGAACTCACGCCGAGGTTGCCGGAAATAGTCGGCAGCGCCACGTTGGCGATGGTGGTGTCGAGCACCTGCATAAAGGTCGCCAGCGACAGGCCAATAGTGGCCATCAACAGGCTGGGTGGCGTGAAGGAGGCGTTATTGCTCATCAGCGTTGCGCAGCCTTGGGCGCGGCGGTGCTGTTGTCATGGATCAACTGGTTGATCATGGCGTCCGCCTCGGCCAATTGGCGGTCATACACATTGGTGGTGAACGACGCCTTTTGCGGCGCCTGTTGCGCCAGGACCGGGCCGCTCTGGTCGTGCAGGTCCACATTGACCACGGTGCTCAAGCCCACGCGCAGCGGGTGTTTGGCCAACTCGTCGGCGTTGATGTGGATGCGCACCGGCACCCGTTGCACGATCTTGATCCAGTTACCGGTGGCGTTCTGCGCCGGCAGCAGGGCAAATGCGCTGCCGGTACCGGCGCCAAGGCTGTCCACGGTACCGCTGTACTTTACGTCACTGCCGTAAATGTCCGACTCGATGTCCACCGGCTGGCCAATGCGCATATCGCGCAGTTGGGTTTCCTTGAAGTTGGCGTCGATCCACAGCTGGTTGAGTGGGATCACCGCCATCAACGCCGTGCCGGGTTGTACGCGCTGGCCCAGTTGCACGGTGCGCTTGGCCACGTAGCCGGTGACCGGGGCAATCAGGGTGCTGCGTGCATTGGTCAGGTACGCCTGGCGCAATTGCGCGGCGGCGGCCTGCACGTCCGGGTGGGACGAGATCACGGTGTCATCCACCAGCGCGTTGCTGGTCTTGAGTTGCTGCTCAAGGTTGGTCAGGGCGTTTTTCGCCGCCGTCAGGCTGTCACGGGCGTGGGACAGTTCTTCCTGGGAAATCGCCCCGCCCTGGGCCAGGGTTTTACGGCGGTTGAAGTTGTCCTGGGCCGTTTGCACATCGGCTTTCTGCGCATTGACCTGGGCCTTCATGCCATCGACGTTGCTGTACAAACCACGCACCTGACGCACCGTGCGGGCCAGGTTGGCCTGGGCGCTTTGCAGGCCGACGGCCGCGTCGTTCGGGTCGAAGTTGATCAGCACCTGGCCTTCATGGACCAAATCGCCATCGTCGGCGCCGATGCTCACCACGGTACCGGTCACCAGCGGGGTGATTTCCACCACGTTGCCGTTCACATAGGCGTCGTCGGTGCTTTCGTTGAAGCGGCCGTAGAGCTCATACCAGCCCCACACGCCGACGATACCGAGGATGACGATCAGTGCCAGGCCGATCAGCATCACTTTGCGTTTGCGTGGGTTGTTGTCCTTGGTTTGTTCAGTTGCGGTGTTGCTGTCGGCAGTGGCCATGACAAATACCTCAAATTATTCCGAGCGGGTGGCTGGGGTGGTCGCGGCCACATTGTTGGCCTCGTATCCGCCACCCAGGGCCTGCATCAATTGAATCGACAGATCGATCTGCGCAGCATTCAGGCTCGCCAACTGACGCTGGGCCTGCAGCAACTGCTGCTCGATGCTGAGCACATCCAGGTAGTTACCGATGCCGGAGCTGTAGCGTTGAACGCCGGTGTCGTAGGACTGCTGGGCAATGTCCGCGGCGTGTTGCTGGGCCTGGATCTGCCGGCCGGTGTCGCGCAGTTGCGAAAGGGTGTTGCCGATATCACCGAGGGCTTGCACCAGGGTTTTGTTGTACTGGGCCACGGCCAGGTCGTAGTCGGCGTCGCGGGCATCGAGGTCGGCGCGCAGGCGGCCGCCGTCGAAGATCGGCAGCGAGATCGTCGGCGCGATATTGAAGAAGCGGCTGGCCGAACCAAACATCGCGTCCCCCAGCAACGACTCGGCCCCGGCGCTCGCGCTCAGGTTGAGGTTGGGGTAGAAGCGGGTTTTGCTCGCGTCGATATTCTTGCCCGCCGCCTCGACACGCCAGCGCGCGGCGATCAGGTCCGGGCGACGGCCCAGCAGTTCAGCCGGCAGCACTGAAGGCACGGCGACTGCGCTGGGCTTCAGCACGTTGGGACGGGCCAGCTCGTTGCCACGGTCCGGGCCTTTGCCGAGCAACACCGCCAGGGCGATTTTTGCGCTCTGCAGTTGTTTTTCCGCATCGATCAGTTGCGACTGGGAGCTGGCTTCCAGGCTTTCGGTTTGTTGGTACTGGTACTGGCTGTCAATGCCCGAGTCCAGGCGGCGTTTGCTCAGGTCAAGCATCTGCCGGGTGCGTTTGAGGTCGTCATTGGCCAGGTCACGCACGATATGCGCCTGGCCCAAGTCGCTGTAGGCCTTGGCGACGTTGGCGGCCAGGGTCAGGCGCGCGGCCTGTTGATCAACCTGGGCGGCGCGTGCCTCGCCCAGCGCGGCTTCCCAGGCAGCGCGCTGGCCGCCCCAGAGGTCGAAGTTGTAGTTGAAGCTGGCGCCGATGTTGCGCACGGTCGAATAGGCATCGCCTTCGCCGCGCGGGTCCTGGTCTTTGGCCAGGCGCGAGCGGCTCACACCGGCGCTGGCATCCAGGGTCGGCATGCGCTCGGCATTGGCGGCGTAGGCGGCGGCTTCGGCCTGATGGGCACGGGCGCTGGCGACTTGCATGTCGGGGCTGTTTTGCAGGGCTTCCTGGATCAGGCCGTCGAGCTGCGGGTCGCCGAGGCTTTTCCACCAGTCGGCGCTGGGCCAGGCGGCACTCGACAAGGCCACGCCACTCAAGGACTTGCCGGTTTGCAGGGTATTGGCGTCAAGGCGCTTGCCCTGGGTGTCGAGGCCGCTGTAATTGGCGCAACCGGCCATGCTCATGGCCACCAGCACCAGGCAAAGGGCGCGTGTGTTCATTGGTTACCTACCCGCTGGATAGTGATCGGATCACCTGCAGCTATCAGAATTTTCTTGAGGATCTTTTCCAGGGTTTCCAACTCACCCGGCTCCAGTGCGCCGGCCAACTGGTTCAACGCATCGGCGCCGATGAACGGCAGCATGTCTGCCAGGCGCTGGCCGTCCGGGGTGAGCACCAGCTGCACTTGGCGTCGATCCAGCTCTGAACGCTTGCGGCCCAGGAGCCCTTTATGCTCCAGGCGGTCGAGCATGCGCGTCATTGAACCGCTGTCCAGAGACAGGTGGCGGCACAGCTCAGCCGGGGTGTCGACGCCGAACTGAGCCATGATGATCAACACCTTGAACTGCGCGGCGGTGATGCCGTGGGGTTCCATGTGGGTGTCGATGATGCGGTCTTTGAGGATTGCGGCACGCCCAAGCAAAAGCCCGAGGTGGCAGTTGTGGAAGTTATCCGGGGTGAAGTGTTTCATCGGAAGTCACCTTATTACTGCCTAGGCAGTGAATGTGTGACGAGATATTACTGCTTAGGCAGCGAATGTCAAATGGAATAGTTAGCTTGCTTTGTAATTTCGCGACGAGTGGTTTGGAAGGCAGACACAATGTGGGAGCCAGCGCACACATAAGCCAGCTCCCACCGTTTTGAACAGTGCCGGGTTTTAGAAATCGCGTTTGTAGAAGATATCCAACGAACTGGCCACACCACTCGCCACCTCCAGGTACACCTTCTTGCTCAACAAATAGCGCAAGGCGATGGTACTGGCCGGTTCGAACACCCCTACCCCGTAACGCAGGCTGAGCTTTTCGGTGATTTTGCCGCTGGCGACCACGGCGGTGTTGTTGCCGCTGCCCTGGGTATCCAGGTCGAAATCCTGGATGCCCAACTTGGTGGCAAGGTCCGAGGTCACCCCGGCGCTGCCCATCAACCCCAGGCCCAACGCCGCCTGGGCAAGCATGTTGTTGTCTTCACCGGTGGAGCTCAGCGGACGGCCCAGCACCAGGTAGGACAGCGCCTGTTCCTGGCTCATGGCCGGTTCGGAGAAGATTTGCGTGGTGGGCTGCTCGGCGCTGCCGCTCAGGCGGATACCGGCGATGACATCGTCGGTCTTGCGGATCGCTTCGACATCGAGGTACGGCTGGTCCAACGGACCGGCGAACAGCAGCCGTGCACGCCGCACATCGAGCCGCTGCCCGTAGGCGCGGTAGCGGCCATCGTTGAGCCACAGCTCGCCACGGGTGTCGAGGTTGTCGCCGATGTGCACCTGGCCCTGCACCTTGGCGGTGAGGCCAAAGCCCGAGAAGTTGAGCTTGTCTTCACCCACCACCACGTTGATGTCCATGGCCATCGCCATCGGCGGCTTGCCCTCTTCGGTCTGGCTGCCCACGATCACGGTGTCATCCGAGACCTTCACGGTGGACGGTGGCAACTCGCGCACGATGATATCGCCTCGCGGGATGTGCACGTTGCCGGCGACGGCGAGCTTGTCATTCTTGAGGGTGATTTTCAGGTCGGGCGCCACTTCCAGCACGGCATAAGGTTCAACCGTGACCGGTAACTGCGAGCCTTGCAGGCTGAGGTCCACCACCAGGGCCTGGCCCCAGTCGATCTGCCCTTTGAGGCTGCCCTGCCCGGCTTTGCCGCTGCGCCAGCCGCCGTTGAGCTGCACGCTTTCACCGGCGATCAGCGCCTGCACGTTCAGGCCTTCCAGACTAATGGGCAGTTCCGGACCGGAAATCTCACCGCCCACCAGGTTCACGCTGCCGTTGACCAGAGGTGCCAACAAGCCACCGGAGATGCGCCCGTTGCCATTGAGCTTGCCGCTGAGGGTTTCCACCATCGGCACAAACGGCCGCGCCACCGCGAGGTCCAGGCCGGCAAGGGTGAACGTGCCCGTGATCGGTTTGTTCTTCGGCAACGGGTTGATCTGCGCTTGCACCATCAGCTCGCCGAGCTTGCCGCCACGGAAGTCCAGCTGGGTGTCGATACGCTTGGGGTTGAGCGTGGTTTCCAGCTTCAGCGTGTCATAGGGGAAATCCAGCCACTGGTCCTTGTCCTTGACGCGCAAGGTGCCACCGCTGGCGTCAACCGAAACCACGCCTTTGGGGCCGCTGTCCGGCAGATCGAGCTGCAGGTCGGCGTTGAGCTTGCCCTTCCAGGCGAAATCCTTGGGCAAAAACGCCGCCAGGCTGTCGATGGGAAATTGCTTGAGGTGGTAGCGCAACTTTGGCTCGGGCATCAGCCGCTGGTCTTCGCCGCACAGGCTGGCAGGGCCGGAGACCCAGCAGTGTGCGGCAAACGTCAGCTTGCCATCGGCCATGCGTTCGATCTTCGCTGGTGCTTGCAGCTTCCAGTCCTGGCCGCCCGCTTGCACATCACCACTGGCGAGGCGCCCGCGCCAATTGCTTTTGTCGAGGTTGCCATCCAACGCCAGGGCCAGCTTGACCAAGGGGCCGGCCAGGTCCAGTTGGACCTTCTGGTTCTTGATATCGCCCTGGGCGCTGGCAGTCAGGGTGCCGACCTGAGTGTCACCGCTTTGAATGCCGCTGCCCTTGAGGTCGATCCTGGCGCGCTGGGCGTTATCGAGGCTGGCGTCGAGGGTAAGACTTTGCAGGCGATTGTCGGCGAACGCCAATTGCTGGCCTTTGAGGCCGAGCTTGCCTTGGGGGGCCTTGAGGCTGCCGGCCACGTCGAGTCGGCCATTAACCTGCCCGCGCAACTGCGGCCACAGCTGGGCCAGGCGCGCCAGCTTGATATCGATCTGCCCAGCCAGGCGTTGTTGCAGGCTGCCGCTGCCGTTGATGCGGTTGTCGCCCAGGCGGATATCCAGGTTGGCCAGGGTCCACTGCTCGCCCGCGCCTTCGGCCTTGGCCGCCAGCACGGCAGTTTGCCCGCGCAGGCGACCCTTGAGGTCGAGGTCGGCATTCAGCTTGAGCTGCTCGTTCTTGAACTCGCCCTTGCTGCGCAGGGGGCCGGCCAGGGTGCCGGGCAGTTCAGCAACCCAGTACGCCGGGTTCAGGGCCGACAGGTCGAGCGCGGTGTCCCAGGCGATGCCGTCAGCGAATTGCAGGTTCAAGTGGCCTTCGGCCTTGCCTTGGCCGGCGGTGAGTTTCAGCTCGGGCAGGAAGACTTGCTTGAGGTCGCCACTGAACGGCGTGACCACATTGAACTTGCCCGCCGGGCCGTCGAGGTCGGCCTTGAGGTTGCCCAGGTAGTTACCGTCTTTGTAGGAGACCTCACCGTTAAAGGTACGCAGTGCGACTTGCGGCTCGTCGATAACCGGATAGAGACGATGCCAAGGGAAGTCCAGCCAGTCGATCCTGGCGTCGGCGCTGAAGCCTTGTTGCCAATCCAGTTGGGCCGTCAGCTTGAGGCTTTGCTTGTCTCCGGCATTCAGGTCCAGGCCGGCGATCTGCGCGCCCTTGGCGTCAACCCGGCCTTGCAGCAGCACATCCACCGGGCCTTTTTCCGCAGGGAGCACGGCCTTGCCCAACAATTGGTAGCCGCGCTTCAAGTCACCTTTAGCGGTGAGATCGAGTTTGTTGAGTTGCAAGGTGTCCGGTAGATCGGCGCTGGGCTTGAAACCGTCGGCGGTGATGTGCAATTGGGCCGGGAGGTTTTCTGCCAAGGGTTGCAGTTCGCCCGTGAGCTTGGCTGGCAGATAGCCGCTGCTGTCTGCATCAAGCTTGAGCGTCTTTAACAAATCCCCATCAATCTTCAACGCCACCGCCCAAGGTGCACCACCTGGCGCATACGGCAGGCTTACATTCCCAGTCGCGGTCAGCGGCCAATCGCCGGTGGGTTGCAGCAAACCGGCCAGGTCCAGTACCAGATCATCGCGTTGCAGGTGCACAGAGTCGATCTGCAGGCCGGCAGCCGTCCAATGCGCCGCCAATTGCAGGCCCTTGAGTTCTTCGCTGCCGTTGAACAGCAGGCGACCGACGCGAACGTCGCCCAACTGGATCGCTACCGGCAGTTTCAGGTCGGGTAACTGGATCGGACCGCTGCTTTCCTCAGTGCCCGGCGGAAATTGCAGGCTGACCTGGTCCACGTCCAACCGATTGATGCACACCGTCATGCGCAACAGGCAGGCGGGCGACCAATCCACGGTCGGTGCCTGGAGTTCGACGCGGCTGCTGTCTTGCTGCCACAGCAGATGGTCGGCGCTCCACTGGTCGCCCAAATGCCCCTGGAAATTCTCTACGCTCAAACCCGGTACGCGGGCCAACGCCCAGCGGCTGCCGGCCTGGGTGCCGAGTAACGCCCACAACGCCAATAACAGCACGGCGAGGATGGCAACCACGGCCAGCCCCGCTCTTTTCACACCACGCATCACAGCTCAGGCCCCATGGAAAAGTGCAATCGAACGCCGCCCGGATCTTCGAGGGCGTGGGCCAGGTCAAGGCGGATCGGGCCGACCGGCGAGACCCAGCGGATACCGACGCCGACGCCGGTTTTCAGGCTGGGCAGGTCCAGGGAATTGAACGAGTTGCCCTGGTCGATAAACGTCGCGATCCGCCATTTCTCGGCGATGGAATATTGATACTCGGCGCTGAGGGCAACCATGTAGCGGCCACCGATGCGGTCGCCGCGGTCGTTCTCGGGCGACAGCGTCTGGTACTCATAACCGCGCACGCTCTGGTCACCACCGGCAAAAAAGCGCAACGACGGCGGCACCGATTTGTAACCGTTGGTGGCACTGCCGCCGACCTGGGCGCGGGCCAGAAAGCGGTGGTTGTCCCACAAGGTAGTCAGGCCCTTGACCATGGCCGTGCCGTAAAGCAGGTTGGTGTCGGAGCCCAAGCCCTCTTTGGCGACCTTGGTGTCGAATTGCAGGCGGTAGCCGTGGTGCGGGTCAATGCGGTTGTCGCTGCGCAGGTAGGAGTAGCTGATCCCCGGCATCACCAGGTTACTCAAGCCGGAGTCGTTGCCCAGGCGATATTCTTCACGCTGATACTTGAGCGAGATCACCCGGGTCCAGCCGCTGGGCAACTTGCTATGCCACTCGGGGCCAAGGGTGAGCAATTTACTCACGGTGTCGGTGTTGGCGATTTCTTCGTTCTGATAGCCACCGGCGAAGCGCAGTTTGTCGGTGAGCGGGGGGTCGAGCGGAATGTCGTACCACAGGCCGACGTTCTGTCGCGGCGCCGACAGCTCGGCTTCCCAGCCATAGCTATGGCCCTGGGGGTTGACCCAGTGACGGGTCCAGTTGGCTTTGCCGCGCGGGCCAACGTCGGTGGAAAAACCAAGGCCCAGCCCCATGGTGCGGGGCTTGCGGGTCTCCAGGCGCACAGCCACCGGGATGATGTCATCCGTCGAGGCGGCCGGCGCAGCGTCCACGCGCACGCCTTCGAAAAAGCCGCTGGCTTGCAGGTTCTGGTTGAGTTCGGCGATCAATTCGGAATCGTAGGGCGTGCCGCTTTTGAACGGCACCATGCGTTGCAGCAGCTCTTCGTCAAACGGCGTGTCGCCGGCAAAGCTCACCTTGCCCAAGGTGTAGCGCGGGCCGCTGTCATAGATGAGTTCGATATCGGCGACGCCCGCCTGCGGGTCCACCGACAGCTTCTGTTTGGTAAAACGCCCGCTGAAGAAACCGTAGCGCGAGGCCTGGTTCTGGATCAGCCGCTTGGCGTCTTCGTAATGGCCGTGGTTGAGCACGGCGCCGGATTTGAGGTCGTCGCTGACGGGCACGCGAAAGGCCTTGAGGTCTGCGGCTTGGCCGTCGACCCGTATGGTCACGTCTCGCAAATGCAACGGCTCGCCGGGGTCGATGGTGAGGATCAGGCGCGGGTTCTTGCCGCCCTTCACATCACTTTCGATCTGTGGCTGATAGAAGCCCAGGGCCTGGGCTGCTTTTCGCGCCTGCTCCTCGGCGCCACGGCTGAACCGCAGCAAGGCCTCTTCATCACGATCGCCCACCCCGCCGATGTAGCCTTCGATGTTGGCTTTCAACGCATCGTTTGAGGGCTTGATCCGCACGTCCAGTTCGCTTTGCGCCAACGCGCCGCAGCTTGTGAACAGCAGAATCAAGCCGCTGGTAAATCTTCCTGGAAACTTCATAGGCGCGGATGCTACACGAGCTGGAGAGCACTTTAGAACTCGGAAAATTCTGAAAAATTCTGCATCAAGCCGTTGCAGCATGTGACGACTGCGGGTTGGGATGAAAAAACACGTGCTCCACGACAGGTCCTACAGCGACTTCACCGATCTCTTCATACCCCTGGCGCTTATAGAAATCCAAGTAGCGCGAATTGCCGGTGTCCAGCACCACACCGGATGAGTGCGGGTCGTCGGCACACCAGTTGTGCACCGCCTCAAGCAACTGCTCGCCGTAGTGTTTGCCCTGGAATTGCGGGTGAATACCCAGCAGCGGCAGCACATGCACCGACTCACTTGGCAGGCACGCCAGCACCGCATGGTGGTAGTCGAGGTAACGCCGCGTGCCGCGCACGCCGGTGCTCAGCCACATACGGATTTGCCAGGCCCAGCTCTCGGTAATCCCCAGGCGCCGCTGCGGGGGAGCGATCAGGGCGATGCCGATGAGCCGGTCATTGACGAACAGGCCGATGGCCGGAAGCTTCTGGAAGAAATGCTGCTTGACCAGTTCGCGCACGGTGGCGCGCACTCGCTGCTCATAACCTGAACGTTCCGCTTCAAAGATATAGGCAAATGTTGGCTCATGCCGATAGGCCTGGTACAGCAGGGAACGGGCCTCGCGGGAATAGCCGCTGTTGAGCAAGCGGATTTCGCCAATGGCGGTCGAAGTGTCTGGCATACAGTGAATCTCCCTGGGCACCGCTCAGAAGGCGGCGTTCTTATGGGTACGAACCCACGCAGCACGAGTCGTTCCCAGACATTAGCAGCGCAACTGCCCTACCGCCACGCTGGCCCCCGTCCGACTTGTCGGCTAGCATCGCCCTTTTGCCAGGACTGGACTGCCGACCATGAAAATCGTCTCCTTCAATATCAACGGGCTGCGCGCCCGCCCTCATCAGCTGGCGGCGCTGATCGAGAAGCACCAGCCGGATGTGATCGGCCTGCAGGAAACCAAAGTCCACGACGACCAGTTCCCGTTGGCCGAAGTGCAAGCTCTTGGCTATCACGTGTACTACCACGGGCAAAAAGGCCATTACGGTGTGGCGCTGCTCTCGCGCCTGCCGGCGTTGAGCCTGCACAAGGGTTTTGCCACCGACGAAGAAGACGCCCAGCGCCGGTTTATCTGGGGCACCTTCGCCGACGAAAACGGCCAACCGGTCACCATCATGAATGGCTACTTCCCTCAAGGCGAAAGCCGCGACCACCCGACCAAGTTCCCGGCCAAGCAACGCTTCTATGAAGACTTGCAACAGTTGCTGGAAAGCCAGTTCCGCAATGACCAGGCGCTGGTAGTGATGGGCGACGTGAATATTTCCCCGGAAGACTGCGACATCGGCATCGGCGCCGACAACGCCAAGCGCTGGCTCAAGACCGGCAAGTGCAGTTTCCTGCCCGAAGAACGCGAATGGATGGCCCGCCTGAAGAACTGGGGCCTGGTCGACAGCTTCCGCCACCTCAACCCGGATGTGGCCGACCGCTTCAGCTGGTTCGACTACCGCAGCCGTGGGTTTGAAGATGAGCCCAAGCGCGGGCTGCGCATCGACGTGATCCTGGCGTCCAATGGCTTGCTGCCAAGGGTCAAGGATGCGGGCGTGGATTACGATCTGCGCGGGCTGGAGAAGCCGTCCGACCATGCGCCGATCTGGCTTGAATTGAGCTGACACCCCCCTTCAATGTGGGAGCTGGCTTGCCTGCTCCCACAACTGGACCCCTGGCTTATCAGTCATATTTCTGCAACCGGCCTGACTTATTCTCGCGGCACTCCCTTTGGCTTAAGAAGGTGCCGGCATGATGCTGCGCGTTCTGTTTCTGCTGGCACTCTTTCCTCTCTACGCTGCTTCCGCCCCCCTACCCGCTCCCGATCAAGGCCCTGCATTACGCATCCAGGGTTCCAATACCATTGGCGCGGCGCTGGGGCCCGCGCTGGCCAAGGGGTTGATGGAACATCAGGGCCTGCAGGCGGTGCGCATTGAACCGGCGCAAGGTGCCAATGAACAGCGCGTGACCGGCAAGACGCGCCAAGGCAAGACCGTGTCGATCGAGGTCGCTGCCCACGGCTCCAGCACCGGTTTCATGGCGCTGAAAAAAGCCACGGCCGACCTGGCAGCCTCGTCCCGTCCGATCAAGGACAGCGAACTGGTCGACCTCGAACCCCTCGGCGACCTGAAAAGCCCCGAAGCCGAACAGGTGATCGCCATCGACGGGCTGGCCATCATCCTCAACCCGCGAAACCCGTTGAACACCCTGAATACCGAGCAACTGGCGCAGATCTTCAATGGCGAAATCAGCACGTGGGAAGCATTAGGCGGCATCGGCGGGCCGATTCATTTGTATGCGCGCGATGATCAGTCCGGCACCTACGACACCTTCAAGGAACTGGTGCTGCGCTTGCGTGGCAAGCCGCTCGGCGCAGGTGCCAAACGCTTCGAGTCCAGCGAACAGCTGTCCGACGCGGTCAGCCAGGACCCTCAGGGCATCGGTTTTATCGGCCTGCCTTATGTGCGTCAGGCGAAGGCGGTGGCGATTGTGGATGGCGACTCGCACCCCATGTTGCCGCTGAACAGCCTGATTGCCACCGAGGATTACCCGCTGTCGCGACGGTTGTTTTTCTACCTGCCGCCATCGGGTCATAACCCGTGGGCCAAGGCACTGGTGGACTTTACCCAGAGCAGCAAGGGCCAGGCGATTGTGGCGGCCAACGGGTTTATCGCGCAGCAGGTACAGGCGATCGCCGTCGAGCCGCGCGCGTCGATGCCCGAGGACTATCAGGCCATCGCGCGTGACGCTCAGCGTTTGACCGTGAATTTTCGCTTCGAAGAAGGCAGTGCCAGCCTGGACAACAAGGCGCGCCAGGATTTGCAACGGGTGGTGGCGTATCTGAAAAGCCACGACAAGCTGGATAAGCAGGTGACATTGGTGGGGTTTGGTGATGCCAAGAATGACCCGCAACGGGCGGCGTTGTTATCTAAGTTGAGGGCGATGGCGGTGCGTCGGGAGCTGGTGAAGAACGGTGTGGTATTGCGCGATATTCGTGGGTTTGGGGCACAGATGCCGGTGGCCGCAAATACGGCGGATGAAGGCAGGATCAAGAATCGGCGGGTGGAGGTTTGGGTGTACTGAACCTTGGGTTTTGGGTTGTTCAGACTGGCCTCATCGCGGGCAAGCCCGGCTCCCACATTAGACCGTGTTCTCCTTAAAAACTCGGTCGAATGTGGGAGCCGGGCTTGCTCGCGAATGCAGGCGACGCGGTGTTACTGCCCGCTGCGCATTAACTCTTTAGGCACATACTTGCCAATCTCAAACTTGCCAATCGCGGCGCGGTGCACTTCATCCGGCCCATCCGCCAATCGCAGCGTACGTTGCATGGCGTACATATAGGCCAGCGGGAAGTCGTTGGAGACGCCCGCGCCGCCGTGGATCTGGATCGCACGGTCAATCACCTTCAAGGCCACATTCGGCGCGACCACTTTGATCTGGGCGATTTCACTTTTCGCGACCTTGTTGCCCACAGTGTCCATCATGTACGCCGCCTTCAAGGTCAGCAGGCGCGCCATGTCGATCTCCATGCGTGAGTCGGCGATCTTGTCGATATTGCCGCCCAAACGGGCCAGCGGCTTGCCGAACGCGGTGCGGCTGACGGAGCGTTTGCACATCAACTCCAGTGCACGCTCAGCCATGCCGACGGAGCGCATGCAGTGGTGGATACGGCCTGGGCCAAGGCGGCCTTGGGCAATCTCAAAACCACGGCCTTCGCCGAGCAGCACGTTTTCATAGGGCACGCGCACATTGTCGAACAGCACTTCAGCATGCCCATGGGGCGCGTCGTCGTAGCCGAACACTGGCAGCGGGCGCACGATCTTCACGCCGGGGGTGTCCACCGGCACCAGGATCATCGAGTGCTGCTGATGGCGCGGCGCATCCGGGTTGCTCAGGCCCATGAAGATCAGGATCTTGCAGCGCGGGTCGCAGGCGCCGGAGGTCCACCATTTCTTGCCGTTGATCACCCATTCGTCGCCCTGGCGCTCGGCGCGGGCAGCCATGTTGGTGGCGTCCGAAGACGCTACGTCCGGTTCGGTCATGGCGAAGGCTGAGCGAATTTCACCACGCAGCAGCGGCGCCAACCAGCGTTGTTTTTGCGCTTCGTTGGCGTAGCGCACCAACACTTCCATATTGCCGGTATCAGGGGCGGAGCAGTTGAACGGCTCCGGGCCCAACAGTGAGCGACCCATGATTTCGGCCAGCGGCGCGTATTCAAGGTTGGTGAGGCCAGCGCCCAGTTCGGATTCCGGCAGGAACAGGTTCCACAGGCCTTCGGCTTTGGCGCGGGCTTTCAGCTCTTCCATGATTGCCGTGGGCTGCCAGCGATCACCTTCGCTGACCTGGCGTTCGAACACCGGCTCGGCCGGGTAAACGTAAGCATCCATGAATGCAGTGACGCGTTCACGCAGTTCCTGAACCTTGGGCGAATAGGCGAAATCCATGAGCAGCTCACTTCTCTGAGAGGTTGTTTAGGTCATGCAATCGATGCTAGAACAGCGTTGATAATTTACCTAGCCTATTCTCGGCGTGTATTAACATTCATCACCGATATATGATCGGCCTATCGGCACCCTAACAATAAGAGCGCAACCCAATGAATCTGAGCAAGGTCGACCTCAACCTGTTTATCGTCTTTGACGCGATCTACACCGAAGCCAACCTGACCCGCGCCGGGCAGATTGTCGGCATCACCCAACCGGCGGTGTCCAACGCTCTGGCACGCCTGCGCGAGACCTTCAACGACCCGCTGTTCGTGCGTACTGCCCAAGGCATGGTGCCCACGCCGATGGCGCAGAACATCATCGGCCCCGTGCGTAATGCATTGTCGTTGCTGCGGGTGTCGGTGCAGGAAAGCCGGATTTTCAACCCGCAGCAGGCGGCCAAGACCTACCGCATCAGCATGACCGACCTCACCGAGGCGGTGATTCTGCCGCCGCTGTTCCAGCGCTTGCGCCGCCTGGCGCCGACGGTGGTGATCGAGAGTTTCCTGTCCAAACGCCGCGAGACCACCAAGGAATTGGCCGCCGGGCGCCTGGACTTTGCCGTGGATGCGCCGCTCAACACCGACCCGCAGGTGCGCCACGTCAAGCTGATGGAAGACCGCTATGTGTGCGCCATGCGCAAGGGTCATCCCATGGCTGGCAAAGACAAGCTGACGCTGGATGACTACCTGGCGCTGACCCACATCCATATCTCCAGCCGCCGCAACGGCTTGGGCCACGTTGACCTGGCACTGGGCAAAATGGGCATCCAGCGCAAGATCGCCCTGCGCTCCCAGCACTACCTGATGGCCTCGCAAGTGTTGCAGCAGACCGACATGGTCATGACCGTGCCCGAACGCTTCGCCCGCCGCCACGAACTGCACTGGTTCAACCTGCCGGTCAACGATGTGCCGCCGGTGGAAACCCACCTGTACTGGCACGAAAGCACCGATCAAGACCCGGCGAACCGTTGGATGCGCGAGCAGATGATCGAGTTGTGCCAGCAGGTGACGGCCCATGAAAAGAAGTTGGATGGCAAACAGGCCTGACTGTAGTGAGCGGGCTTGTCGAATCGTCGCACCGCCCGCGCTGGGTGGCGAAGCCGCCCTAGACGAGACACCACCGAGTCCCAGATACACCCAGGTCGCCCGGTTTGGGGCGGCTTCGCCACCCAGCGCGGGGCAAGCCCGCTCACTACAAGAGCGCGCCCCTTGACGTTAACGTCAAGCAGCCATTAGCTTAGCGCCCAAGACATCTTCTCGGGCACACCCATGAGCACGACCTACAGCATCTCCGACCTCGCCCGCGAGCTCGACATCACCACACGCGCCATTCGCTTCTACGAAGAACAAGGCCTGCTGGCCCCGGAACGCCGGGGCCAGGAGCGCATCTACTCGGCGCGCGACAAGGTCAGCCTCAAGCTGATCCTGCGTGGCAAGCGCATCGGGTTTTCCCTGGCCGAATGCCGCGAGCTGATCGAGCTCTACGACCCCTCCGGCGGCAACCACATCCAACTCAACAGCATGCTGGCCAAGATCGCCGAGCGCCGTGAACAGTTGGAACAGCAACTGCTGGATATCGAACAAATGAAGCTGGAGCTGGACACCGCCGAAGAGCGCTGCACCCAGGCCCTGGCCCACACCATGAGCCAGGTTGGCCATTGATCAGAAGGTAACTGCCATGTCCCTCCCCTTACACGTACGCCTGGTGGAAGTCGGCCCGCGCGACGGTTTGCAGAACGAAGCCCAACCCATCAGCGTGGCGGACAAGGTTCAACTGGTGGACGCCCTCAGCGCTGCGGGCTTGAGCTATATCGAGGTCGGCAGTTTTGTATCGCCCAAATGGGTGCCGCAGATGGCCGGTTCTGCCGAGGTGTTTGCACAGATTCAGCGTAAAGCTGGCGTGACCTATGGTGCCCTGGCGCCGAACCTGCGCGGTTTTGAGGACGCGTTGGCGGCTGGCGTCAAGGAAGTAGCGGTGTTTGCGGCGGCGTCCGAGGCGTTCTCCCAGCGCAATATCAACTGCTCCATCAACGAAAGCCTGGAACGCTTCGCGCCGATCATGGCCGCGGCCAAGCAACATGGGATCAGCGTGCGTGGTTATGTCTCGTGCGTACTGGGTTGCCCGTATGAGGGCGAGATAGCGCCGGAACAGGTGGCGATGGTCGCGCGCGAGTTGTATGCCATGGGCTGCTATGAAGTGTCCCTGGGCGACACCATCGGCACCGGTACGGCGGGCGCGACGCGGCGACTGTTCGAGGTGGTCGGCGCCCACGTGCCACGAGAAAAGTTGGCCGGGCACTTCCATGACACCTATGGCCAGGCCGTTGCGAATATCTACGCCAGCCTATTGGAAGGGATCACCGTGTTCGACAGCTCTATCGCGGGCCTTGGCGGCTGCCCCTATGCCAAAGGCGCCAGCGGTAACGTTGCCACCGAAGATGTGGTGTACCTGCTCAACGGATTGGGCATCGAGACCGGTATAGACCTGGAGGCGTTGATTCGTGCGGGCCAGCAAATCAGCAACGTGCTGGGCCGACCGACAGGGTCGCGCGTGGCCAAGGCAGGCAACGCCAGTTGAGTAGCGTAGCCGTGACAATGTGTTACCGCACACCTACACAACGAGTAACACGGGAACATATTTTGTCGTATTTGCCGTAGGCCACCTCCCACAAAAAAATCAAACCATTGATTTTAAAGGAATTTACAAAGTTGGCACGGCTTCTGCTATCTCTATGGCATAACAAGAATAAAAAGCGCCAAACCTAATAAAAATAAGACGAAACGACTCTGACATAACAAAAACAACACGGCAGAGACGCAGCTAACAGATTTTTTTGGAGAAGATGTGCTTTGCAGGGTACGGCGTGCCGAAACCCGCAACCGGTTAGAGAAAAATAAAACTACCTCAGGTAGCTACCCACTGGTTGGATCGATAACGAAGAAGCAGATCAGCGCTCAAAAAAATACGTTTGCTCTTGACCCCGAATGGGGGTCGCCAAAAACAGCGGTAAAGGGTAACGGTTGCCAAAAACAACAATAGACCGCCCCTCAATAATAAAAAAAGAGCACGCAACGACAAATTAAAGGGGACCCTAGGGTCCCCTTTGTGCTTTCTGCACCGTGCGATTACAGGGCGGTCCCACCTGAGGCCGCGAAGTTGTTGAACACCCGCCGCGTCAAGGTGTGCAGCGTTCGTTGTTCCAGCGCCTGCCGCTCAGCCCCTAGCTGCTTGAGTTCACGCTCAAAAAACACGCTTTGCATCGAGCCGTTCACCAGGATTTGATCCCTGCGCATACTCAACAGGCGCGCCAACCGGTCGACTGCCTCATCATGTTTTGTCTGCCACAGTGCTTTTGTGGCTGGATCTACAGCGGCGTCTTGCTCGCCTTGCAAATCTGAAATATCGAACAGCGCAGTGCTCTTTTCGTCTATCAGAACCAGGTCCGGCTTCATTAACGCCTCAAGTTCCTGAGGGTATCGGGTGCGCAGGTGCTTATCCCAGAACAGGCGCCCGATAAAAAAGTCCGCCTCTTTAGCCGCATTGCGCATTTCTCTTTGCACCTCTGCGCCCGCATTATCGATATCCGTTTGACTCACAGCGGCCTGTTGCGCAAACAACATGTCCCGGGATTGGACCGGCAAATCCAGCGATACCGCAAGCCGGGTGCGATAAGCCAGAATGACTTCAACCTGCTCGGTAAACCCGGGTCCTCTCGCCGCGACATCCCGTTCGGCAATGGCGTCTACCAACGCTAGACGAAACAACTTTCTGCCCGTGGATACCAAGGCGCCCTCTTCGCTCTCAACGCCTGCCAACTCGAGTGCCCTCGCCCCCAGCAATTCACTCTCAAGATTCATGAATTCGACCGAACTGCCGTCGCCACAGGTGACTCGATCATCGGCAGCTGCAAATAACGACGCTCGGATAGCCTGGCTTTCGCTTGCGGCCTCGAGCATGTTCCACACGCGCTGCGCCAGTACCGGGCGCGTCACATCACTGCTGAATTCCGCGCTGCGAGTAGTATCGGACACCACGGTAAAAAAAGCGGCTGACTCAGGATGGGCCCTGAGTTCGTCCCAGATCCCGCCGCGCCGGGCTGATTCGCTGGCCGACAACGCTCCCAGCCACAAGCCGCGCGCTTCGTCGACCGTGATGTGCTCCCCCAAATGCGCCGCGTTGAAAGGCTCACCCAGCCGCGCCAGGGTAGCCGCCGACAATGGATTGTCGTGCACGATGATGCGGTCCGGATGCTGATAAGCGTATTCAGGTAACGTCGTGATCCGATTGGTGTGCAGATCGACGCGGGCCAGTTGAGGTAGTTGTTCGGCGCCGATAGGAAAGGTCTCCGTGCCGGTATCCGAAAGATAAAGCTGGTTCAAATTGCGCAGGCGGCGCAGGTCGGCCTGCCATCCCAGTCGACGATTATCGCTGAGATTCAGAATCTTCAGGCTCTGCATTCTCTCCAGACGCAGGCGGCTCGATTCGGTCAACTGGATATCGTTTCCACTCAAATAGAGTTTAGTCAGCCCGGACCCGCCATTAGCGAAATCTGGCAGTTGCGTCAGGTTGTTCTCTCGCATGTCCAGCCAGCGCAAGCCGCCGAATGCGTTCAGAAAAGGCAGTGAGCTGTCTGAAAGCGCCATTCGACGTAGAACCAGGCTGCCCACGTGATCCATATTTGCGGTTATCGCAGGCAATTCGCCAATCACTTCATGCGACAAGTCCAGTACATGGCCGATCGGCGTCTGATCCCCAGCCAATGCCTGCGCAGAACTTCTACGCCAGGCAGCCTTGATGGTGCCCGACACTCTGCGCCTGGCGCTTGCATAACCCGATCCGCCCTCCTGCTGCCAACGGGCCAGCGCCGTGTCCAAGTCTGCAAGCTCAGCTTCGAGTTGGGTCAACTTCGCCAGAAGTACAGCGTCGCCAGCGCCTTGAAGGTCGAGCATGACCTCGACCTCTGCCATGGACTTCGACGGGTACAGCGACATTGCTTTCATCGTACAAACAGACGGACGCTCGCCAGCGCCGCCCACCGGGCTGAGTGGATACCCTATGCGCCCGTCAGCCAGACGCATGGGTGATTTGAAACCGGGTTTGATTGTTTTCAAGCCAAGTGCGCGCCGGCTCGCCAGCTCGCTCAGCGGCTGTTGCGCAATCTGCATCTTCAAGCGTTGGGCAGCCCTATTGAATTCGGCCCACCCTGTGAACTTGCCACTGCTTGCCATCCAGAGCGCGTTAAAGAACGCGCCTTCATCACTGCGCCAGTACTCTGCTTTTTCCGGGCCGCTGCAGAGTTTCCACTCCTTCAGGTCGGTATGGATAAGACGCAGTTGCCTGGGCGCGCTCGTATCGCCCACCCGGTCCAGCAGAGGACCATCGTAAGCGCCCTCGCGTAGCTCAACAGACACCCCTTCCAGAAGTCCGGGCAGCGAGGCCATCTTGTGCAAGGCCAGCCGTACGACGTCCAACGTGAATTGGTTGTCGAACAGGAGATCAGCGTGTGCCCGCATGACTCGCGCCTTCTGCCAGTAAACACGCGCTTCCTCGGCCAGGCGTAAAGGCAAACGTGACCCGGCCTGCATGCTTGTCAGTTCCTGACTAGTGGCATGGCTGACTATTTCTTCGGCGGCCAGTTTAGGCAGACCCGGAAAGTCGCGCTGGATCAGTTTTACGTTCGCGTCACTGGATACATCACCGGCTGATATCTCCCGGTTGAACAGCTTGACTTTGGTGCTATAGGCCGCCTCAAGCAAGCAATCCCGGTACCTCACCACCCTCGCATAATGTGTACGCAAATACTGCATCAGCGGATCAGTATCTCCATCGTCACGTTCTTCGATCGCGGAGGACGAAGTCTCGGATGAAACGTCTCGGGTCCTTAGGAACAGCGTTGATACAGCCTCTTGCGTCATCTTTTTTTCGCCCAATAAGTGGCGAATTTCGGGCTCCGTCAACTGCTCCCTGAATGACGAAAAGAGGCGGCCACTTTTCAGTTCCTCATGCCCAAGCGTGACGACCGAGGACGAATCACTCGGAACAGCTGAACACCACACCTGATTGCCCTCAGCATCCAGCGCCACCAACACGCGCGACTCGGGCCACATCCCACACTCGAGCAACAACTGGACTTGTGTGAACCAATCGACCTGGCTAAAAAACCAAGGGTCTGAGTGGCTCAACCGATCAATAAATGACTGGTATTTAGCGGCGCATTCAAACCGCCGCAGCATATCTTTGAGGAGTGGCGCAGGCGGCCGGTGCTCGATGAACACCCGACGCAACTCGTCATCTGTGACGCCACTGATCGCCCTCGCCTGCTCGAGCTGACTATCGCTAAGGTGATCGACCGTATGCCCCATGCGACGCAACAGGGTTTGGCGATCCCACGTCAACGGTTGTTCGAACTCATGCACCCAAGCACCTTCGCCGTTATGTCGCACACGTGGCGCATAGCGGGTATCACCCTCAGGGTGCACAAACCTGAATTCGTTATCGGTACCGCTGGCTTTGACCTTGTAATGACCACCCCCCTTTGCCGGCAAGTAGAGACCTGCTTCGTGCACATAGAGCCCTAGCGCGTTTGGCCGTTGTCCGTCGGGCAACGCAATTTGATGCAGATATGACCTCGGCTGGAAATCATACAAACGCGGTCGCCCTCCGAGTTCCACATGCACCAGCCGCTTGATGAACGCCGTATTTTTAGCTGTCTCCAACACTTTGGGCAGCGCCAGCCCCGCCAGATTGAAACCCACCGCCGAAAAATGTGCCCAAACCGCTTGGGCATCGTCCTGGGACCAGGCATCAATCCCTTCACCTACCTCGTAGAGCACTTGCGCGGCGGCAACGACCAGCATCACCTCTCCCAGGAAAGGCACCACGAAAGAGGCAAGATTGAGAATATCCAGCGCTTTGCTGCCGAACGACCAGAGCCAGGCTTTGTAAACCCGATCGTCGACATCCTGGGTGGACACCACACTGGTGCGGGCATTGCTCATGATCAGCCGTATGCGCTGCATCGCGCAGTCCATCCAGACGTCTCGCCACGGCGACGCATAGGTTCCCTGACGATGGATCCGGCTTTTTTGCGCCGGGGCAAAATCCTGATCGTGGGCGTATACCGCCCCCGGATCCAGCAGTGTCTTCAACTGTGTAAAAAAACCATCCTGATCGGCAAGTGGCACGAACTGGCTGAAGAATGTGCGGTATTCGACATGACACAAACGCGTCGTCAGCTCGTCGGTAAAGGCCGCAACATGGTCATAGACCTTGAGTGGATGGAGTGGATCGCCGGGAATGTATACCAGGCATGGTCGGGGCACGAGCTCTGCACTCCTCACATTTGTCCGCCACACCACCGGACCGATGACCAGGATGTTCTCGATCACAAAATTGAGTAACCGCAACGGCGAAAACTTCACCACTTCGCCGTCCCATTTGCGGTCTGCCTGATCTATTAACAGATCGTTGATCAACTGGTGGTGAGCAGCGCCGATGTCCCCCTTCATCAAGGCAATCTCAGCGGCCAGTTTCAACTGGTTCCGATGGCTGGTAATCAGGGTGCTGTAAAGCTTGCCAATTCCCGCCGGCGTGGTGGTGGTTCGAATATGATTGTTGAGAAAGGTGCGCACGTACTCGTAGTAGGAGCTCCCCAGATCGAGTTCCCGACACAGTTTGGCGAACTCATGAGGCTTGATACGCACTGGGAGTGACTGGACGTTACCTGGCGAATGAAGCTTGTCGCTTGGATATTGGTAAAAGTTGTAATAGGTGATCAAGTGGCAGTCCTGGCAAACCGGATCACTTGCCTCTTGCGAGGTGAAGTTGTTCAGCGCAGCCTCCAGCAAGCTGATGCCTTTGTAAAAATAGAATTGCGGGGCCAATGTGCTGGCGTGGGAAATCGAGACTTCTCTGGGGGCGGACTCGCATTCCAGCTGGGTCAGCTTGCGGGCATAAAACGCTTTTCTGGTATCCAACCTCTGCCCGAACGTTTTCTCGATCGCTGCCACCAACAACGGCTCGGCGTACTCTGCCGGTCCCTTCAGTTCACTGAACATCTGATCGAGTTGGTTCAAGGACGTCCTGCTGCGTGAGTGGATCGTGCTCATGCGATCGCGCGCAGCCGCCGGGGCCTTTTTGTACCAATCCGGGATGTTCAGTGCCAACGAGGCCAGTTCGGTTTTGCGCTGATCCAGCGCATCGGTGTACCAGTCAGGTGTGTTGTCCTTGATAAGCCGTCCATGTGGACTGTGCTCGTCCTGAAGAGGGCGCGTCGGGGGATCAATCGTGCGGTTTGTCATCGGTATGGCCGTCAAGTGGCGAAGTCGTGCGCCACTTTAGGCACCGCGCTGGCGCGCGCAGCAGTAGACATGCACCCCGCTTCAGGCGTCGTCGCGCAACTCCTCGATGCTGATCTCGCGCATGCGGAATTTCTGAACCTTGCCCGTGACCGTCATTGGAAACTCCTCCACGATCTTGAAATGCTTGGGCGTCTTGAAATGCGCGATGCGCCCCTTGCACCAGGTGTGCAGTTCCAATTCATTGGCCACATGGCCTGGATGAAACTTGACCCAGGCCACGATGGCTTCACCGTAACGCTCATCCGGAATACCGATCACTTGCACATCCGCCACCGCCGGATGGGTGAAGAAAAACTCCTCCAACTCACGCGGGTACACGTTCTCTCCACCGCGAATGATCATGTCCTTGTTGCGCCCGGCGATGCACACGTAGCCGTGGGCGTCCATGCTCGCCAGGTCGCCGGTGTGCATCCAGCCGGCGTCATCAATGGCTTCGCGGGTGGCGTCGGGGTTGTTCCAGTAGCCAAGCATCACGCTGTAGCCACGGGTGCATAACTCGCCGATTTCACCGCGCGCGACGGTATTGCCGTCAGCGTCGATGATCTTGTTTTCCAGCTGCGGCTGGGTGCGGCCGACCGTGGTGACGCGACGCTCCAGGTCATCATCCGCGCCGGTTTGCAGGGACACCGGGCTGGTTTCGGTCATGCCGTAGGCAATCTGCACCTCACTCATGTGCATCTCGTTGATGACCCGGCGCATCACTTCGATGGGGCACGTCGCACCGGCCATGATGCCGGTGCGCAAGGTAGACAGCTCGAAGTCGCCGAGACGTGGGTGATCGAGCATGCTGATAAACATGGTCGGCACGCCGTACAAGCCGGTGGCGCGCTCTTCGGCGACGGCAGTGAGGGTCAGCAGCGGGTCGAAGCCGTCATTGGGGTAGATCATGGTGGTGCCGTGGGTGATGCAGCCCAGGTTGCCCATCACCATGCCAAAGCAGTGATACAGCGGCACCGGGATCACCAGGCGATCCTGCGCGGTTAAACCCAGGCTTTCGCCGACCATATAGCCGTTATTGAGGATATTGTGATGACTGAGGGTCGCGCCCTTGGGGAAGCCGGTGGTGCCGGAGGTGTACTGGATATTCACGGCTTGGTCGAAGTGCAGGCTGGCCTGGCGGTTGTGCAATTGTTCGGGCGCGATGCCAGCGCCGAGCGCGGCCAACTGCGACCAGGGCAGGAATCCCGTGGGCGGACTGGGGTCGAGGCTGATGATGCCGCGCAGCTCGGGCTTCAATTCCTGGAGCATCGCGTGGTAATCGGACGTCTTGAACGACCCGGCGCATACCAGCCACTGGCAACCGGACTGCTTGAGCACGTACTCCAATTCACTGCTGCGGTACGCCGGATTGATATTGACCAGAATCACACCCAACTTGGCACTGGCGATCTGGCTGATACACCACTCGGCGCAATTGGGTGCCCAGATACCCAGGCGATCACCGATCTGCATGCCCAGTGCGAGGAATGCGCGGGCATGTAAATCCACGGCGTGGGCCAGTTGCTGCCAGGTGTAGCGCTGCTGTTGATGGCGCACCACCAGAGCCTCGCCATCGGGAAACTGTGCAACGGTGCGATCAAAGGCCTGGCCAATCGTCATGGCCAGCAAGGTCTTGTCCTGAACGCCACGGCTGTAGCTCTGATTCGATTGATCCATAACGACCCCTGTTGTCTTTTTTGTAGGTTGACGTAAACGTAAACTACGATTGACAGCGCCTTAACGCAAGCTTACGTTAACGTAAAGGTGAGCGCCCTTCCCTGGCGCGCCATCCACACAAAAACAAAGCTCACATTAAGGTGCCTGTCCATGAGTTACCCGTCCCTGAACTTCGCCCTCGGTGAAACCATCGACATGCTGCGCGACCAGGTGCAGTCGTTCGTGGGCAAGGAAATCGCGCCCCGTGCGGCACAGATCGATATCGACAACCTGTTCCCCGCCGACCTGTGGCGCAAGTTCGGCGACATGGGCCTGCTAGGCATTACTGTGCCGGAAGAGTACGGCGGCGCCGGCCTGGGTTACCTGGCGCACGTGGTGGCCATGGAAGAAATCAGCCGCGGTTCGGCGTCGGTGGCCTTGTCCTATGGCGCGCACTCCAACCTGTGCGTGAACCAGATCAACCGCAACGGCAGCCATGAACAAAAACTCAAGTACCTGCCCAAACTCATCAGCGGCGAACACGTCGGCGCGTTAGCCATGAGTGAGCCGAACGCCGGCTCCGATGTGGTCTCGATGAAACTGCGCGCGGACAAGCACGGCGATCATTACGTGCTCAACGGCAGCAAGACCTGGATCACCAACGGCCCCGACGCCAGCACCTACGTGATCTACGCCAAGACCGACCTGGAAAAAGGTGCCCACGGCATCACCGCGTTTATCGTCGAGCGCGATTGGAAAGGCTTCAGCCGCAGCAACAAGTTCGACAAGCTGGGCATGCGCGGCTCCAACACCTGCGAACTGTTTTTCGATGACGTGGAAGTGCCCGAAGAGAACATCCTCGGTGTACTCAATGGCGGCGTGAAAGTGCTGATGAGCGGCCTGGACTACGAACGCGTGGTGCTCTCCGGTGGCCCCACCGGGATCATGCAGGCCTGCATGGACCTCATCGTGCCTTACATCCACGACCGCAAGCAGTTTGGCCAGAGCATCGGCGAATTCCAACTGATCCAGGGCAAGGTCGCCGACATGTACACCCAACTCAACGCCAGCCGCGCCTATCTCTACGCGGTAGCCCAAGCCTGCGAACGTGGCGAAACCACGCGCAAGGATGCGGCCGGGGTGATCCTCTACAGCGCCGAACGCGCCACACAAATGGCCCTCGATGCGATCCAGATTCTCGGTGGCAACGGCTACATCAACGAATTCCCTGCCGGGCGGCTGTTGCGCGATGCCAAGCTGTACGAAATCGGCGCCGGTACCAGTGAGATCCGCCGGATGCTGATCGGTCGCGAACTCTTCAACGAAACCCGCTGAAGGAGCGCACCATGGCCACCTTGCACACCCAGCTCAACCCACGCTCGGCGGAGTTCGCCGCCAACAGCGCGGCGATGCGCCAACAGGTCGACGCCCTGCACAGCCTGCTCGCCGATGTGCAGCAAGGCGGCGGCGCCAAGGCTCAGGAGCGGCACACGTCGCGCGGCAAATTGCTGCCACGCGAGCGCATCAACCGTCTTCTCGACCCAGGCTCGCCGTTTCTTGAGCTCAGCCAATTGGCCGCTTATCAGGTGTATGGCGAAGATGTGCCCGCCGCTGGCGTGATTGCCGGGATCGGCCGCGTGGAAGGCGTCGAATGCATGATCGTCGCCAATGATGCCACCGTGAAAGGTGGCTCCTACTACCCCCTCACTGTAAAAAAGCACCTGCGTGCACAGACTATCGCCGAGCAGAATCGCCTGCCGTGCATTTACCTGGTGGACTCCGGCGGCGCCAACCTGCCACGTCAGGATGAAGTGTTTCCGGACCGCGAGCACTTCGGGCGGATCTTCTTCAACCAAGCCAATATGAGTGCCCAAGGCATCCCGCAGATTGCCGTGGTGATGGGCTCATGCACCGCCGGCGGTGCTTATGTGCCGGCGATGGCGGACGAGGCAATCATGGTGCGCAACCAGGCGACGATATTCCTCGCCGGACCGCCTTTAGTGAAGGCTGCCACCGGTGAAGTCGTCAGCGCCGAAGACCTCGGCGGTGCCGATGTGCACTGCAAGATCTCTGGTGTGGCCGACCACTACGCCGACAGCGATGAACACGCCCTGGCGCTGGCCCGACGCAGCGTGTCCAACCTCAACTGGCGCAAGCAGGGCGAACTGTTGCAGCGCACGCCCGTAGCACCGCTGTACAGCTGCGAAGAGCTCTACGGTGTGATTCCGGCCGACGCCAAGCAACCCTTTGACGTGCGCGAAGTGATCGCACGGCTGGTCGACGGCTCAGTGTTCGATGAGTTCAAAGCATTGTTTGGTACCACGCTGGTGTGCGGCTTTGCGCACCTGCACGGCTACCCGATGGCGATCCTGGCCAACAACGGGATTCTGTTTGCCGAAGCAGCGCAAAAAGGCGCGCACTTTATCGAGTTGGCCTGTCAGCGCGGCATTCCCCTGCTGTTCCTGCAGAACATCACCGGCTTTATGGTCGGGCAGAAATACGAAGCTGGCGGCATTGCCAAACACGGCGCCAAGCTGGTCACCGCAGTGGCCTGCGCCAAGGTGCCGAAGTTCACAGTGATCATCGGTGGCAGCTTTGGTGCCGGTAACTATGGTATGTGCGGCCGTGCCTATGACCCGCGTTTCTTGTGGATGTGGCCGAATGCACGCATTGGCGTGATGGGGGCCGAACAGGCGGCCGGCGTGCTGGTGCAGGTTAAACGTGAGCAGGCTGAACGCGCGGGCGTTGCTTTCAGCGCCGAAGAAGAAGCCGCGATCAAGCAGCCAATCCTCGACCAGTACGAAACCCAGGGCCACCCCTACTATTCCAGCGCGCGCCTGTGGGACGACGGTGTCATCGACCCGTTGCAGACCCGCGACGTGCTGGCCCTGGCCTTGTCCGCCTCGCTGAACGCCCCCATCGAGCCGAGCCGCTTCGGCGTGTTTCGCATGTAAATGGAGCTGCACCCATGAGCGATTTCAATACCCTCGAACTGATCACCGACAGCCGTGGCTTTGCCACGCTGTGGCTCAGTCGTGAAGCCAAGAACAACGCGTTCAACGCCGAGATGATCCGCGAACTGATCATCGCCCTCGACCAGGTGCAAGGCGATCCGTCCTTGCGCTTTTTAGTCCTGCGCGGACGCGGCAAGCACTTCAGTGCCGGCGCAGACCTGGCCTGGATGCAGCAATCGGCCGAACTGGATTACCACACCAACCTGGACGACGCCCGCGAACTGGCGGAGCTGATGTACAACTTGGCCAAGCTGAAAATCCCGACACTGGCGGTGGTACAAGGCGCGGCCTACGGCGGCGCACTGGGCCTGATCAGTTGCTGCGACATGGCGATTGGCGCGGACGATGCGCAGTTCTGCCTGTCGGAAGTGCGCATTGGCTTGGCACCGGCGGTGATCAGCCCGTTTGTGGTGCAGGCCATTGGTGAACGCGCGGCGCGGCGCTATGCGCTGACCGCCGAACGCTTCGGCGGCCAGCGTGCACGGGAGATCGGTTTGTTGGCGGAGAGCTACCCAATCGACACGCTGGACCAGCAGGTGGAACAGTGGGTCGCCAACCTGCTGCAAAACAGCCCGGCGGCGATGCGTGCCAGCAAAGACTTGCTGCGCGAAGTCGGCAACGGCGCCCTCACTCCGGCCCTGCGTCGCTATTGCGAAAATGCGATTGCGCGCATTCGCGTCAGCGCCGAGGGCCAGGAAGGTTTGCGCGCCTTCCTGCAAAAACGTCCACCGAGCTGGCAGCCACAGGAGCCGCGTTCATGAGCCCACTCACGACCCTGCTGGTCGCCAATCGTGGCGAGATCGCTTGCCGCGTGATGCGCACCGCCAAGGCCATGGGCCTGAAAACCGTGGCCGTACACAGCGCCACCGACCGCGATGCACGCCACAGCCGTGAGGCCGATATCCGTGTCGACCTGGGCGGTAGCAAAGCCACCGACAGTTACCTGCAAATCGATAAACTGATCGCCGCCGCCCAGGCCAGTGGTGCCCAGGCAATTCATCCGGGCTATGGTTTTCTGTCGGAGAACGCCGGGTTTGCCCGTGCGATCGAAGCCGCCGGCTTGATCTTCCTCGGGCCGCCCGCCTCGGCCATCGACGCCATGGGCAGCAAATCGGCCGCCAAGGCGCTGATGGAAACCGCCGGCGTGCCGCTGGTACCGGGTTATCACGGCGAGGCCCAGGACCTGGAAACCTTCCGCGCGGCCTGCGAGCGTATCGGCTATCCGGTGCTGCTCAAGGCCACGGCCGGTGGCGGTGGCAAAGGCATGAAGGTGGTCGAGGATGTCAGCCAATTGGCCGAAGCCCTCGCCTCTGCACAGCGTGAGGCGCTGTCGTCCTTCGGCAACGGGCAGATGCTGGTGGAAAAATACCTGCTCAAGCCGCGTCACGTGGAGATCCAGGTGTTTGCCGATCAGCATGGGCACTGCCTGTACCTCAATGAACGCGATTGTTCGATCCAGCGGCGCCACCAAAAGGTTGTCGAGGAGGCGCCGGCACCTGGGTTGACTGCTGAACAACGCAAGGCTATGGGCGAAGCCGCCGTGCGTGCGGCCCAGGCCATCGGGTATGTCGGCGCAGGTACCGTGGAGTTTTTGCTGGACGCTCGCGGTGAGTTTTTCTTCATGGAGATGAACACGCGGCTGCAGGTGGAGCATCCGGTGACCGAGGCGATTACCGGCCTCGACCTGGTGGCCTGGCAGATTCGTGTCGCCCAGGGCGAGGCGCTGCCTATCACTCAGGAACAGGTGCCGCTGATCGGCCATGCGATCGAAGTACGACTGTATGCCGAGGACCCGGCCAATGATTTCCTGCCCGCCACCGGGCACCTGACGCTGTACCGCGAATCCGCGCCGGGCGCTGGCCGCCGCGTGGACAGCGGTGTCGAGCAAGGCGATAGCGTGTCGCCCTACTACGACCCGATGCTGGGCAAACTGATTGCCTGGGGCGAGGACCGTGAACAGGCGCGCCTGCGCTTGCTGGGCATGCTGGATGAGTTTGCCGTGGGTGGCCTGAAGACCAACCTGGGCTTTTTGCGGCGCATTATCGGGCATCCGGCATTTGCGGCAGCCGAGTTGGATACCGGCTTTATTCCGCGCTATCAGGATGAGTTGCTGCCGATACCTGGCGAACTGAGCAATGAGTTCTGGCAGGCAGCGGGCGCGGCGTTCATACAGACCTTGCCGGCCGGTGACGGGCCTTGGGCAGATAAGCGAGGCTTTCGTACCGGTTTACCTGCCGAGGTTTCGCTGCATTTGAGCTGCAATGGTCAGGATCGGCTGGTGCCACTGGCTGCCGATACCGCGCAAATGCGCGGCGAACAGTTGTTGATCGAGCACCAGGGCGTGCGCCGTAGCCATCTGGCTGTACGCCACGACCGTACGGTGTACCTGCGTTGGGACGGCGAGATGCATGCCGTCAGCCTGTTTGACCCGATTGCAGCGGTCGACGCCAGCGGCGCTCATCAAGGTGGCCTTACGGCGCCGATGAACGGCAGCATAGTGCGCGTGCTGGTGCAGGTCGGGGACAACGTGGAGGCCGGCACGCAACTGGTGGTACTGGAGGCCATGAAGATGGAACACAGCATCCGCGCGCCCGAGGCTGGAGTGGTCAAGGCGCTGTTCTGCCAGGAAGGCGAAATGGTTGCCGAAGGTTGCGCGTTGGTGGAGCTGGAAACAGCGGGCTAGAACTTTGCCGTGGCCTGCACAACGACGCCGAGAATGCGGCAATCGCCGGTGAACTGCCGTTTCGGATAAGTGGGATTGAGCGGTACCAGATAGAGCTGGCCGCTCTCTTCAAGCAACTGACGGAAGGTCGCCTGGGGGCTCTCGGCCCATTGGGCGACCACCAGCTTGCCGGGCTCGGCGGCAATGGCCGGATCGACCAGAATCATCATGCCCGCACTCACGCTGAGCCCGCTGGGTGCCGTCATGGCATCGCCTGTAACCGGCAGCCAAAAGGCATCGCCGTGGGCATGATAATCCGTCAACTCGAAACGGGCGGTGCCATAAGGCGTTCGCTCTTCGCGGATTTCGCACAGCCCTTTCCAATCGCTGACCGGATAGCGGAAATACGGGTTGTAGTTTTTCTCCAGTGGCACTTCATCGGCCCGCTCGCGAATGTCCAGCGCGACCTCCAGATACCCCAGGCCCAACGCCGCCAATACCCGGTTCATGTCCGCCAGGCTGGGTGCACGGCGCTTGTTGAGCCAATGGCCCACGCCGCCCTGGGACATGCCCAAGCGTTCAGCCAACTCACCTTGCGTGACCTTGCGGTCTTCCATGTTGGCCTTGACCAACGCGATCCAGTTATCCATGGGGCTGACAATACGTCACGTAGTTTTCAGGGCAATAAACAGTTTGTAGTAATCCATAAAACGACATAAATACGATACGTACTATCATCGGACATAAGGTTTTCGACATCCACCCAGAGTACCGCCCCTTATGACGACAAGCCCGCTTATCCTGCCTGAAATCCCGGAAGACAACGAATTGCACGATCTGCGCAGCAGCGGTGCCGCCAAGCGTGCGTTGGACTTTTACTTGAAAGAAGATATGTCGGCATCAACCCCTGACGAGGCCTTGTTCGCCATCAATCCAGGCATCAGCCAGGAGGAAGCCCTGGTGCACGCCTCGGAGCTGTTGCGCAGCGCCGCGGCAACGGCCTATGAATCAGCGAGCAGCCATCAGGGCAGTCATCGTGACATGGCGTTTTCAGTGGTGTATTTGATCGATATGGCGAAGGCGATGGTGGAGCGATCATTGCAGGTGCCAGAGGCTCAAGCGAACAAATAACTGGCGCCTAGAAAAAATATTTCTATCCCACGGATAAAAACATTTGACTTGCAAATGATAATGATTATTATTGGACCTAGCTGATCGCGAGATCAGTCGATAGACCAAGGGACCTTAGGTCGGACTCTTGGAATATCTCCTCATCAGGCTAATCACGGTTTTTGACCCGGCTCTTTGGCCGGGTCTTTTTTTTGCCAGTTTCCCTGGCGTGGCTTCAGGCTAATGAAGACTGTGTGCTACTTGATGGTGCGCATGGTAGCAAAAGACCATCGCCAAAAGAAAGCCAGCGGGTAGCTCCAGCCCACATCTTTGCGAATTAGCGCTTGAGAATCAATCTCATAGATTCTAAGCTGCCGCGGCGTCAAGGACGACGCCCCCCTCCCTCTCGCAACAATTTTGCATCCGGTCTTTACCAGACTCCTGTGTAATATAGCCGCCACAACACTCATACTCAGGCAACCAGACTATGACCGTGGCCTTGACCTCCATCAAAATAAGCACCGACTTCGACAGTGGCAATATCCAGGTACTGGATGCCCACGATGCCTATCAGTTGTTGCTGGCAATCAAACCCGATACCTGCAGCGCGCATTACCAGTGGTTCCACTTCAAGGCCGAAGGCATGCATGTGGGCCACACCCATACCTTTCGCCTGAGCAACGCGGGACAGTCCTCCTACCCCAACGCATGGAGCGGCTACAACGCCGTGGCGTCCTACGACCACACCAATTGGTTTAGGGTACCTTCGCGATTTGATGGGGAAATCCTGCATATCAGCCTTGAGACCCGCGAAAAACATGCCTGGTTCGCCTATTTCGAACCCTATAGCCGCGAGCGTCACGACTGGCTGATCGAACAGGCCCTGAACCGCACGGGCACCCAATTGCTGGCCACCGGTAAAAGTGTTGAAGGCCGTGATATCCAACTGCTACGGCGGGGTAAAGGGGGCGAAGGCCGGCGCAACATCTGGATCATCGCTCAACAGCACCCCGGCGAGCACATGGCCGAATGGTTTATGGAAGGCATCATCGAACGCCTGCAACAGGACGGCGACGATGAGATGAAAAAGCTGCTGAAAGTCGCCGACCTGTACCTCGTGCCCAACATGAACCCGGACGGCGCCTTCCACGGCCACCTGCGCACCAACGCCATGGGCCAGGACCTCAACCGCGCCTGGCAGAGCGCCAGCCAAGAGAACAGCCCGGAAGTACTGTTCGTGCAGCAACAAATGGAAAAGTACGGCGTTGACCTGTTCCTCGATATCCACGGCGACGAGGAAATCCCCTACGTCTTCACCGCTGGCTGTGAAGGCAACCCCGGCTATACCCCGCGCATCGAGACGCTGGAAGAACATTTCCGCAGCCACTTGAGTGGCCTGACCCGCGACTTCCAGACCACCTTCGGCTACACCCGCGACCTGCCGGGAGAAGCCAACATGAGCCTGGCCTGCAACGCGGTAGGCGAGCAATACGACTGCCTGTCCCTGACCCTTGAAATGCCCTTCAAGGACAACGACGACGCCCCCAACCCGCACACCGGTTGGTCAGGTAAACGCTCGATGCAGTTGGGCAAGGATGTATTGAGCACCGTGGCCTATATCGTCGACGAGCTGCGTTAAACCGACTCGGCGGGCACCCGCCGACAATCCTCGGGCCCCAGCAAGCGTCCATCCGCGGAGCGCAATTCCAGCGCTCGCAGCGGCTCACCCTGGGCGCGGTCTACCATCACCGAATGCGCCTCGCCTGCCCCGTAGAAAAACCCTTCCCCCCACTGCCGTAACCCGATGATCACGTTGAACAGGCCTTGACCCTTTTCCGTGAGGGCGTACTCCTGATACGCACTACCATCCGACGCCGGCACGACCTCCAGCACGCCATGGGCCACCAGGCTGCGCAAGCGCGCGGACAAAATATTCTTGGCCATCCCCAAGCTGCGCTGGAACTCACCAAAGCGACGGATGCCATCAAACGCGTCGCGAATGATCAGCAACGACCAGCCATCGCCTATGGCATCCAACGAACGCGCCACCGGGCATTCGGCATTTTCAAAACGGGTGAGCTTGACCATCAGGCTGCCTGAACTCGACTAACAATGTAGTTGCAATATAAAACCGGAATCCTTACCGTACAACTGGTTTCATTTTAAAACCAGAAAAGGATAAGCCGCATGTCGTCATCCCCCTTGAGCGGCGCCGTGGTATCGCTGTTCGCCATCGCCTGTGGCCTGTCGGTGGCCAACGTCTACTACGCACAGCCGCTGCTCGACGCCATGGCCGAGACCTTTGCCATGGACCACGCCACCGTTGGCATCATCATCGCCCTCACCCAGATAGGTTATGGCGTAGGACTGTTGCTGCTGGTGCCTCTCGGGGATCTACTCAACCGACGCAAACTGATCGTCACCCAATTGCTGCTTTCCACGCTCGCCGTGCTGGTGGTGGCGTTGTCTTCCAACAGTTTCTGGCTGCTGGCCGGCATGGCGCTCACCGGGCTGCTGGCCGTTATCGCTCAGGTGCTGGTGGCATTGGCGGCCCATCTGGCGTCGCCTGAACAGCGCGGGCACGTGGTCGGACTGGTTACCAGCGGTATCGTGGTCGGGTTGCTGCTGGCGCGCTCGGTTTCAGGCGCCATGGCTGACCTCGCGGGTTGGCGTTCGGTGTACCTGCTATCGGCGGGCCTGACGTTATTGATGGCGATCCTACTGTGGCGAGTGCTGCCACGCACCGAGCAACCGCAGGCGACCGGCACCTATGGCGCGTTGATCCGCTCGGTTTTCAGCTTGTTCAAAGAGGAAAAAGTCCTGCGTGACCGCGCCGTGCTGGCGATGCTGATTTTCGCCGCCGGCACCGTTCTGTGGACGCCATTGGTACTGCCCTTGAGCGCACCACCGCTGTCGCTTTCGCACACGCAGATCGGCCTCTTCGGGCTCGCCGGTGCCGCCGGAGCCCTGGGTGCTGCGCACGCCGGACGCCTGGCCGACAAGGGCTTCGCCCAATGGGTCAGCGGCACGGCACTGCTGCTCATGCTGCTCTCCTGGGTTGCCATCGGTTTTACCCAATCGTCGCTGTGGGCATTGTCGCTGGGGGTGATTGTGTTCGACCTGGGCTTGCAGGCCGTGCACGTCACCAGCCAAAGCCTGATCTATGCGGTACGCCCCGATGCACAGAGTCGGCTGGTGGCGGGTTACATGGTGTTTTACTCAGTGGGCAGTGCGGTGGGATCGGTCAGTGCCACGGCGATGTATGCCTGGGCCGGGTGGATCGGGGTGTGCGGCCTGGGCGCGGCGATCAACCTGCTGGCGTTGATCTACTGGCTGGCCACACTGCCCCCGAAACCGGTCTCAGTCTTTACTGCCGGTCATGCTTTGCAGCACGCCGTCACGGCGAATCAGCCCATGGAACAGCGCCGCCGCCAGGTGCAACAACACGGTGAGGAATAGCAGATAGGCCAGGAACCCATGGGCCTTGCGCAGCACCGCAAACAAAGGCGCATTTGCCCCCACCAGCGCCGGCAACTGCACTGAACTGCTGAGCATCACCGGGTCGCCCGCCGCCGAAATCATCGCCCAGCCCAGCAGCGGCAACACCAGCATCAAGGCATACAGCACCAGGTGAGACGCCTTGGCCGCCAACACTTGCCACAGCGGCAAGTCGGCGGGCAACGGTGGTTGGCGCGTGGAGAAGCGCACCACCAGCCGCACGATCACCAGCGCCAGAATCGCGATCCCCAGCGGCTTGTGCAGGTGGATCAACCATTCATGCCGCTCCGAGACCGAGGCCGCCAGGCCCGCGCCGATAAACAGCATGGCGATGACCATCAGCGCCATCAACCAGTGCAGCAGGCGCGCCAGGGGAGCGAAAAACCGTGGTTGAGCATTCATGGCTTCGACTCCTGAGGGGCACTGTGCAACGGGCTGACTTCACCGGCGCGGCGCAGGTACGAGCTGGCGTACGCCGCCGAACGTGCCGCCAGCAACGGATCATTGGAGGCTTCGATGCCGCTGGGCAGAATCAGCGGGTCGAAGTTGATGTCGCGGCAATCGCCATCGGCCTGAGCCTGGCTGCTTTGCAGCACCAGGGTGCCGGCGTTGATGACTTTATGCTCGCCGGTCCAGGCTTTGCTTGCATCGTCCAAAGGATCGCCGGGGTTGGCCAGGGTCATGTTCAACTGCCAGCGCAGCGGCCCGACAGCGAGGCGCTGTACCAAGTCCTTTTCCAGGAAATCGCTGCCGGCAGGCGCAGTATCACCCGCTGCATCCTGACTCTGCGGCACTACGCCCCAACGCACGGCCTGGCGCTTGCCATCGGCCCCCACCAGGTAGAACGCGTTGATGCCGTTGTAGGTTTCGGTCGCGTAACTGGCCGAAGGCTTGGCGGTCTTGACCCACGCCAGGAACGGTGCAGTCTCGGGATGGGCGGCAAAGAACGCCGGCATGCCCGCCGGGTCCGGTTTGCCGGTGGAAGGCTGCGGCGCACCGGCCTTGAGCAGTTGGTAGAACGCCTCAGGCGTGCCCACCGGGAACACCGGCATGCTGTTCATGCCGGTGCGCCACTGCTGGCCGTTGGCCTGGCTGAATTGCACGGCAAAACTGCGGATCGGCACACTGCTGTCCGGTGCATAGGGGTTGCCGCTGGGCAACGCAAATCGGCCAATCAGTGGGGTCTTGGCCTCGTTGAACACCTGGGCGCTGTAATAGGCACGCGCCTCGGGGCTGCTCTCGAAATACCCGGCCACGCACACGCCCTTGGCATGGTTACGCCGGAAGCCAGGGTGGACACCGTTGTTGGTTTCCAGGGCATTGACCAGGGTTTTCGGACGCAGGCGCTGTGGGTCGAGGGTGCCATTGACGTAGGCAAATGCCCCCGCCACAACCGCAACCACGGCTCCGATACCCGCCAGGCGCGCGATCAGGCTCGCCGTGCTCAAGGGGGGACGGGGCGGTGATGAGTGATCTACCATGAAGAAACTCCAGGGCCCAAGGCCGTAGGGGAGAACATAAGGTCGGAGCATTAAGACGAACGCCGATCGGCTCTATTCCCTGGCCTTGGATTTATTTCCCCGCAAGGGGGAATAACCTTCATCGCCGCACGTCTCTCTAGTCCCAGCGTAGTGAACAGCCAGCTCGCCATGCATGAACTCGACGAACCGTTACGTGAACTCATCCCCAGGCTGCGGCGTTTTGCCGTGTCCCTGACGCGTAACGCCAGCAGCGCCGACGACTTGGTACAGTCAACCCTGGAACGGGCGATCATCAGTTGGGCCGACAAACGCGTCGAAGGCGACTTGCGCGCCTGGCTGTTCTCGATTCTCTATCGGCAGTTCCTCGACGCCCATCGCCGCACCCGGCGCTACGCTCGCATGCTCGAATTTTTCACCGGACGCGACGATGCGCAGCCGTCGGTCGAACGTACGGTGATCGCCCAGTCAACCCTGCAAGCCTTCGATCAACTCAACACCGAGCAGCGCGCCCTGCTGCTGTGGGTCTCGGTCGAAGGCTTGAGCTACAAGGAGGTCGCCGAAATCCTCGATGTGCCCATCGGCACCGTGATGTCGCGCCTGTCCCGGGCACGCCAAGCCCTGCGTCAACTCAGTGATGGCGAAATTGCCAGCCCTTCCCTGCGGATACTCAAATGATCAGCCTGCCTCCCAGCGAACGCGATTTGCATGCCTACGTCGATCACCAACTGCTGGAAAGTGATCGCCGTGTCCTGGAAACCTATCTGGCGGCCCATCCGGACGTCGCAGCCCAGGTCCACGCCTGGCAGCACGACGCGCAATTGCTGCGCGCCGCGTTGGGCGGTGCCCTGCAACAGCCGGCTAACCCGGACCTGGACCCGGCACTGATTCGCCAGCGCATCAAGCGCCAATCGCGCCGCCATTTCGCTACGGCAGCCATGCTATTGATCGCCGTCAGCCTCGGTGGCCTGGGTGGCTGGCACGCCCGTGAAGCCACTCAGCCTCCCCTGTTGCCGATGGCCGATGCGATGCAAGCCTTCCGCCTGTTTGCGCAGGACGGCATCATGCCCGCCGACTACAAAGTCCAGGGCAACGGCACGATGCAGGCTTGGCTCGACCGCTACTTCAACCAGGCCCACCGCCTGCCCGACTTGAGCGCATCAGGCTTCATGCCGGTCAGCGGCCGCCTGCTCACTACCGAGCAAGGTGCCGCCGCCATGGTGCTATACGAAGACCCACAGGGGCGGCGCATCAGTTTCTACATCCGCCCACCGGGCCCGGAAAACGGCTTCCTGCCCCGTGGCAGTCGCAGTGCCGATGGCTTGCAGGCCCAATACTGGTCCGGCGCTGGCTACAACTATGCGGTGGTCAGCCCAGTGGACCAGCCCACCCCGCAGATGCTGAAGTTCTAGAAGCCCACGCCCAGCACGACGCTATCGAGACAGGTGCCGGCAAGCGGCACCCTTCTCTATTGGTCAAATCGCCGCGGGCGCCCTACAGTAAGCGACCACTGAAATACAGAGTGACTTGCATTGGCCGTGCTTCCCCTTATCCGTCGCCTCCTCGGTAAAAGAACCGACAGCCTCGACGACTCGCCCATCCCTGCATTCTTTCAGCAAAAAGCCGAGCAACAGGGCTTTACCCTGAGCACTGGTCAAACCCGCGCCATTGCCGCCCTGGCCCGTGAAACCAAGACCCTGCTCACCGGCCAGTCCACCCGCAGCCTGTATTTGCACGGGCCGGTGGGGCGCGGCAAAAGCTGGCTGCTGAATGGTTTTTTTCAGGCGTTGCCGATTACCGAGAAGCAACGTGTGCACTTCCATGACTTTTTTGCCCAACTGCATCGCGGCATGTTCAAGCATCGCGGGCAAGACGATGCCCTGGCCTTGACCCTGGATGAACTGCTGACGGACTGCCGGGTGCTGTGTTTCGACGAATTCCACGTCCACGACATCGGCGATGCCATGCTGATATCGCGGCTGTTCAAGGCGCTGTTCGGACGCGGTGTGCTGGTGCTGGTAACGTCCAACTATGCGCCGCAAGACTTGCTACCCAACCCCCTGTATCACGAGCGTTTCAAGCCGGTGATCGACCTGATCGCCGCGCGTATGGAGGTGCTGGAAGTCAGCTCGCCCCAGGATTTTCGCAGCCTGCCCCAGACTCGGAGCGCGCAACGCTTTACCAGCGGTCACTATGTCTGGCCGGGGACCGCGAGCCAGCGCGAAGCACTCGGTTTGCCTCCTGTAAACTGCACGCCTCAGCCCTTGCCCGTCGGCACTCGAACCTTGATATGTCGCCGCCATACAGGCCGCTCCATTGCCTTCACCTTCAACGACCTGTGCGAACAGTTGACGGCAGTGATGGACTACTTGCTGCTGTGCCAGGACTACGATTACTGGGTCATCGACGGCTTGCCACCACTGGCGGAGTGCCCGATTGCCGTGCAGCAGCGATTCATCAACCTGGTGGACGTACTCTACGACCGGGACAAGCAACTGGTTCTGATCGGCGAGCAGCCCCTCAACATTGCCTTGGGTGGCCAAGCCATCGACCTCGCCCGCACCGCCAGCCGTCTCGGACAATTGCAACAGGCCAGCCCGCAACGCTCGCGCGACCCGGTATCATGAACGCCATTCACGCCCCCTTGCCGAGTGACTGCGCCGTTCATGAATACCCTCGCCCAACTCAAGGCCGGCCAACTGGCCGGTATCACACGGCTGGACCTGTCCTGCGGACTGGCCGAATTCCCCCAGGAAATTTTCGAACTGGCCGACTCGCTGGAGATCCTCAACCTCAGCGGTAACGCCCTGAGCAGCCTGCCCGACGACCTGCACCGCCTGCCTCACCTGCGCGTGCTGTTTTGCTCGGATAACCTCTTTACTGAACTGCCAGCCTGCCTGGGCGAGTGCACCAGACTGAGCATGATCGGCTTCAAGGCCAACCAGATCCGCCACGTGCCTGCCGCCGCGTTACCGCCGTTGTTGCGCTGGCTGATCCTGACCGATAACCAGATCAGCGAGCTGCCTGACGAGTTGGGCGAACGGCCATTGCTGCAAAAACTGATGCTGGCCGGCAACCGACTGACGCACCTGCCGGAAAGCCTGACCCACTGCCACAACCTCGAATTGCTGCGCATCGCCTCCAACCGCTTCACCCAGCTGCCGGAATGGCTACTGGCCCTGCCAAGCCTGACCTGGCTGGCCTATGCCGGTAACCCGGTGGAAATGGCGATGGAGGTGGCAGGTGATGACGCCACACCACATATTCCCTGGTCCGAACTGGAACTGGCCGAAGTCCTCGGCGAAGGCGCTTCCGGCGTTATCCGCAAAGCGCTGTGGAAACCGTCAGGCAAACTCGTCGCTGTCAAACTCTATAAGGGCAGCATCACCAGCGACGGCTCGCCGCTGCACGAAATGCAGGCCTGCGTCGCCGCCGGGTTGCACCCCAACCTGATCAAGGTGCAAGGCCGGGTAGTCGGCCACCCCGATAACCAGGCCGCACTGGTGATGGACTTGATCGACCCGAGCTACCGCAACCTCGCGGCACTGCCGAGCCTGGCCTCGTGCACCCGGGATATCTACGAACCGGGCGTGCGCTTCAGCTTTGACGTTGCCTTGCGTATGGCACGGGGTATCGCTTCGGTGGGCGCGCATCTGCATCGGCACGGCATCACCCATGGCGATCTGTATGGCCACAACATTTTGTGGAATGAAGCCGGGGATTGTTTACTCGGGGACTTTGGCGCAGCGTCGTTCCATGCCACGGCGGACACCGTGGAAACCAGAGCGCTGCAACGGATTGAAGTGCGCGCGTTTGGGGTGTTGCTGGGGGAGTTGTTGGAGCGGGTTGAGTCGGGAGTGAACGCGCAGTGGATGGAGCTGCAAAGAAATTGCTGTCAACCAGAGGTGATGGCACGGCCTGGCTTCGAGGAAATCGAAGCGCTGCTGAACCAGGGCTAAAACCCAATCCAACTGTGGGAGCTGGCTTGCCTGCGATGAGGTCGTGTCATTCACCTTTCCAGTGACTGATACACCGCCATCGCGGGCAAGCCAGCTCCCATATTTTTACCGCGTTTTAGCCAGCCAGGCCGACGAACATATCCTGCACGTCATCATGGTTGTCCAGGCCTTCCAGGAAGGCTTCGACTTCAGCCATCTGCTCGGCGCTCAAACCGCTCACCGGGTTTTTCGAGAGGTAACCCAGCTTGGCCGACAACACGGTAAAGCCCTGCTCCGGCAGCGCCTTCTGTACAGCATCCAGGTCGGTGGTTTCGGTGATGAACAGGGTGGTGCCCTCTTCCTCGCCGTCTTCGAAATCCTGGGCCCCGGCTTCAATCGCGGCCATTTCCGGATCGGCGTCCGGGTTGTCCGGCGAGGCTTCGATCAGGCCGACGTGGTTGAAGTCCCAAGCCACGGAGCCGGAGGCACCCAGTTGGCCCTTGCGGAACGCCACACGGATTTCAGCCACCGTGCGGTTGATGTTGTCGGTCACGCACTCGACGATCAGCGGCACCTGGTGCGGGGCGAACCCTTCGTAGGTCACACGGTGGTATTGCACGGTCTCGCCGAGCAGACCGGCACCTTTCTTGATGGCGCGTTCCAGGGTTTCCTTGGGCATCGAGGCCTTTTTGGCCTGTTCCACCACCAGACGCAGGTGGGCGTTGGTCGCGGTGTCGGCGCCGTTGCGGGCGGCGATGGTGATTTCTTTCACCAGCTTGCCGAAGATCTTGCCCTTGGCATTGGATGCCGCTTCTTTATGTTTGACTTTCCACTGTGCGCCCATGACTCACTCTCTTTTCGTCCATCGCGCCGAAACGTCTACTGGCCGGCGCTTTGGGGGCAGAGTTTATAGCGCAAGAACGCATCGTTCCACCAAAAAACCGTCAGGGTGCCAACTCGAAAAATGCCTGGATCAAGCGCAATGAGCGCCGCCGCTCCATGCAACCAAGCATGTGGCGATTCAGCAGCCCTTCGCCCTGGATCGGCACGGCGCACACGCGCGGGTCCGGGCTGACTTCCATCGACGACACCACGCCTACGCCCAACTCGGCAGCAACGGCCTCGGTCACCGCCTCACGGCTGTCGAGTTCCAGCAGCACCTTGGGCTGTACACCGGCAGCCAGGCAGGCGTCATCAAAGGTGCGCCGGGTGATGGAGCTGGGCTCGCGCAGCACCATGATCACGTCGTTAAGCTGACCCAGGCGGATACCCTTGGGCAGCGTCGCCCAGGGGTGACTTACAGGCACCAGCGCGCAGATCCGCGACTCGCTCAAAGGTTGCAAATGCAGGCCGTTGCGCGGCTCGACCTCGGTAAGTACCGCCACATCCGCATGCTCTGACAACAACGCGGCCAGGGTTTCCTGGGCGTTGCCCAAGCGCAGGTTGACGGTAATCCCAGGGTAACGCGCGCGCAGGCTGGCGATCATCGGCATCACCAGATGCGGGCCGTCCGCCGCCACTTCCAGGCGCCCGGTGAGCAATTGCTGGTTGGCCTCCAGCATCGCCTGCGCTTCATCTACCAGGCCGAAGATCGCCCGCGTGATCGCCGCCAGGCGCGCGCCCTCCTCCGTCACCTCTACCCGACGTGCGGTACGCCGCAGCAACGGGATCTGGTAGTGCTCTTCCAGCGCCTTGATATGCCCGGTTACCGCGGGTTGGCTGATGAACAGCCGCGCCGCCGCACGGGTAAAACTGCCCTCGCGGGCCACGGCATCGAATGCGCGCAATTGAAACAGATTCATAGCTATCGGCCTCACTGATAGCTCGCATAACAACAAACAATTTGATTGATGACAAGCCAAACTGCAATTTAGTCGCCGTAGCTTCAGCCCCCGATGCCTTGCGAGAATTTGAAATGACCACCGCGCCGATCCTGCTGACCCCTGGCCCCCTGACCACCTCCGCCCGGACCCGTCAGGCAATGATGGTGGACTGGGGTTCATGGGATGACCGTTTCAACCAGCTCACCGCCAGCGCGTGCGAACACCTGCTGGCGATTCTCAACGGCGCCGACACTCACCATTGCGTGCCCTTGCAAGGCAGCGGCACGTTCGCCGTCGAAGCCGCCATCGGCACCCTCGTACCGCGCAACGGCAAGGTGCTGGTGCTGATCAACGGCGCCTATGGCAAGCGCCTGGCCAGGATCTGCGACGTGCTCGGCCGCGATTTCAGCACCTTTGAAACCGCCGAAGACGAACCGACCACCGCCGCCGACGTCGACCGCCTGCTGCAGGCCGACAAGGCCATCACCCACGTCGCGCTGATCCACTGCGAAACCAGCACCGGCATTCTCAACCCACTGCCGGAAATCGCCCAGGTCATTAAAAACCACGGCAAGCGCTTGATCATCGACGCCATGAGCTCCTTTGGTGCGCTGCCGATCGACGCCCGCGAGGTACCGTTCGACGCACTGATTGCCGCCTCCGGCAAATGCCTGGAAGGCGTACCGGGGATGGGGTTTGTCTTCGCCGAAAAAACCGCGTTGGCCGCAGCCCAAGGTAACTGCCACTCCCTGGCGATGGACCTGTTTGACCAGCACAGCTACATGGCCAAGACCGGCCAATGGCGTTTCACCCCGCCGACCCACGTGGTCGCGGCCCTGCACGAAGCGCTGCTGCAATACGTTGAAGAAGGCGGCCTGCCTGCGCGCCATCGACGCTATGCACGCAACTGCCAGGTGCTGCTGGATGGCATGGCCGAACTGGGCCTGCGCAGCTTCCTGCCGGCGGCGATCCAGGCGCCGATCATCGTCACCTTCCATGCTCCGCAAGACCCGCACTATCAATTCAAGGATTTTTACGAGCGGGTCAAGGCGAAGGGTTTCATCCTGTATCCGGGCAAGTTGACCCAGGTGGAAACCTTTCGCGTGGGCTGCATCGGCCATGTCGACGCCACCGACATGCACGCCGCCGTCACCGCCATTGCCGAGGCACTGCAAGCCATGGGCATCACCCTTTCTTCCTTCGGAGCACACGCATGAACTACCAGAACCCCAATGCCCTGCAAGCTGTGATCCTCGACTGGGCCGGCACCGTGGTCGATTTCGGCTCCTTCGCACCCACGCAGATTTTTGTCGAAGCCTTTGCCGAGTTCGATGTGCAAGTCTCTATCGAAGAAGCCCGCGGCCCGATGGGCATGGGCAAGTGGGACCACATCCGCACCCTGTGCGACCAGCCGCAGGTCGCCGAACGCTACCGCAAGGCCTTCGGTCGCACACCGACCGATGACGACGTAACCGCCATCTACCAACGCTTCATGCCGTTGCAGATCGAGAAGATCGCCGAACACTCGGCGCTGATTCCCGGTGCCCTCGACACCATCGCACGCCTGCGCGTGCAAGGCATAAAGATCGGTTCCTGCTCCGGCTACCCCAAACAAGTGATGGATAAAGTCGTCGCCCTGGCGGCCACCAACGGTTATATCGCCGACCATGTAGTCGCGACCGATGAAGTGCCCAACGGCCGCCCATGGCCGGCCCAGGCGCTGGCGAATGTGATCGCGCTGGGCATCGATGATGTGGCAGCGTGCGTGAAAGTCGACGACACCGTGCCCGGCATCCTCGAAGGCCGCCGCGCCGGGATGTGGACCGTGGCCCTGACCTGCTCCGGCAACGCACTGGGATTGACCTACGCGCAGTTCCGCGCCCTTGACACCGCCACCCTGGCCAGCGAGCGCAAGCGCGTCGAAGCGATGTTCGAAGGCTCGCGCCCGCACTACCTGATCGACACCATCAACGACCTGCCTTCGGTGATCGCCGACATCAATGCGCGCCTGGCCCGTGGGGAAATGCCGCAGAGCCACTGATAGAGGTCAAAACAACGGCATTTGCGTGGGGCAAAACGCTCAAAATCGGCTTACAGTTAACGCACTGCGTCACCAAAGAACGCAATGTTGTTCCGTGAATAAACTGTACCTGATAAGTGAGGAACCCAGCGATGCCGTGGAAAAACTCCGATACGCGCTACAGCACCATGTCGATCGCGTTGCACTGGTTGATGGTGGTGCTGCTGGCGGTGGTCTACGCCTGCATTGAACTGCGTGGCCAGTTTCCGAAAGGCAGCGGTGCGCGAACGTTGATCGTCGAAATGCACTTTATGTTTGGCCTTACCGTGTTTGTGCTGGTGTGGCTACGGTTGTTTGCGCGCAGCCTGGGGGTTGCCCCCAAGATCGTGCCGGCACCGCCGCAATGGCAGAGCCTGCTGGCGACGCTGATGCATGTCGCGCTGTACGCGCTAATGATCGGCATGCCGATTGCCGGCTGGCTGATTGTGAGTGCCGAGGGGCATTCGGTGATGTTCTATGGCATGGAGTTGCCGCCGTTGATTGGCGAGAACAAGGACCTCGCCAAGCAGATTGAAGGCTGGCATGTCTGGTTCGGCAAGGTCGGTTATTGGCTGATCGGGCTGCATGCACTGGCGGGGATTGCCCACCATTACGTCCTGCGGGACAACACGGCGTTGCGGATGATGCCGGGGCGGTTTGCCAAGAAAACTGCTGAATGATGGAACGCGATTACGGCATGGGTAGCGTGCTGCGTCGTGCCTGTGACGGTCTGGCAGTCAAATAGGTTGGATCGAGGGTAACCGGTTCAAATGTGGGAGCTGGCTTGCCTGCGAATGCGGTAGGCCAGTTACAGATATGCCAATTGACACCCCTCTTCGCGAGCAAGCCCGCTCCCACAGGGGTTCTGTGTCAGGCATTGAACCCTCGGCGGCCTTGCAGGCCGCCGGTGTGCACGAAGATCAGGCGGGTGCCGGAAGTAAAGCGCCCTGCTTCGATCTGCGCCTTCAAGGCCAGTAACGCCTTGCCGGTGTAGAGCGGCTCCAATGGCAAGCCGCAGGCCCGCTCTGTGGTTTCGATAAACTCGAGCAGCAGCGGATCGACCTTGGCAAAGCCACCTCGGCTGGCGTCCACCAGCTCATACCCACCTTGAACGATAGACTCCACGTTCTGCGCCACACCGTGATCATCCGGCACCGCCATGGCGCCGTGCACCGTGTGTGCACCCGCCTCCGCCAGCACCAGACCGGCCAACGTGGTGCCAGTGCCTGCAGCTAACCACCAAGCGTCGTAACCGGCCCAACCCAACGCGGGCAATTGCGCCCGCACCTGCTCGACCAACACGGAGCAACCCGATGCACCCGCAATACCACCGCCGCCTTCAGGCACGGGATGCAGATGGGGATACTGCTCACGCCACGGCAGCCAAAAGTCCGGTTCATGGCGCGCGCGATAACCGCCATACCCCAGCCAATGCAATTGCATGCCAAATGCCTTCAAGTCGAGGACAGTAGGGGTGTCTTGTGGATGCCCGCGCAGCAGGCCTACGGTGGGGAAGTCAAAGCGCTTGCCGGCGGCGGCTAACGCGTGCAAATGGTTGGAGTAAGCGCCGCCCAGGCTGATGATGCCGCGGGCGTTTTGCGCCTGCGCTAAATGCCCGCTGAGCTTGAACCATTTGTTGCCACTGATCAGCGGGTCGATACAATCCAGGCGCAACACGGCCAGCTCGACACCTTGCAGCCAATCCAGCTGCAAGGGTTCAAGCGGTGCGCGGGGAAGCCAATCGAAGGGGCCCATCGGGACATCTGTGTGAAAAACGGGGCGGTAGTCTAACACCGCCCCGTTTGGGTTCTTACAGTTCGGCAGCGAGGCGTGAACCCTGATTGATAGCGCGCTTGGCATCCAGCTCGGCCGCCACATCGGCGCCGCCGATCAGGTGCACGGTCTGGCCCGCCGCGACCAGGCCGTCCTGCAGTTCGCGCAGCGGGTCCTGGCCGGCGCAGATGACGATATTGTCCACCGCCAGCACTTGGGGTTCACCCTCGGCGCCAATGCGGATATGCAGGCCTTCATCGTCGATTTTCAAATACTCGACGCTGTTGAGCATCTGCACCTGCTTGTTCTTCAAACCGGTACGGTGGATCCAGCCGGTAGTCTTGCCCAGGCCGTCGCCCACCTTGGAAGTCTTGCGTTGCAGCAAGAACACTTCACGCGCCGGCGCATGGGGTTGCGGTTTGATACCGGCAACACCACCGCGGGCTTGCAGCTGGGTGTCGATGCCCCACTCTTTCCAGAACGCTTCGCGGTCCAGGCTGGTGGACACACCTTGGTGCACGAGGAATTCCGAGACATCGAAACCGATACCACCGGCGCCGATCACCGCTACGCGCTTGCCTACCGGTTTGCGTTCGAGGATCACATCCAGGTAGCTCAGCACCTTGGCACTCTCGACCCCCGGGATCGCCGGGGTACGCGGCGCGATGCCGGTGGCCAGGATGATCTCGTCATAACCACCCGCCGCCAGTTGCGCCACGTCCACACGGGTATTGAGGCAAAGCTCCACGTGGGTGGTCTGCAATTTGCGCTTGAAGTAGCGCAGGGTTTCGAAGAACTCCTCCTTGCCCGGCACGCGCTTGGCGATATTGAACTGGCCGCCGATCTCGCTGGCGGAGTCAAACAGCGTCACCTGATGGCCGCGCTCCGCAGCCACCGTTGCCGCCGCCAGACCGGCAGGACCGGCACCCACCACGGCGATCTTCTTGATTTGCTTCACGGGCAGGTAGTTGAGCTCAGTCTCATAGCACGCGCGCGGGTTGACCAAACAGGTGGTCAGCTTGCCGCCGAAGGTGTGATCCAGGCAGGCCTGATTGCAGCCGATACAGGTGTTGATTTCATCGGCACGGCCAGCGGCAGCCTTGTTGACGAATTCCGGGTCGGCCAGGAATGGGCGTGCCATGGACACCATGTCGGCATCGCCCTCGGCGAGGATCTGCTCGGCGATTTCCGGGGTGTTGATGCGGTTGGTAGTAATCAGCGGAATCTGCACCGCACCGCGCAGTTTGGCGGTGACTTTGCTGAACGCGCCGCGCGGCACCTTGGTGGCGATGGTCGGGATACGCGCTTCGTGCCAGCCAATCCCGGTGTTGATAAGGGTCGCACCGGCGCCTTCGATGGCCTTGGCCAACTGCACGATTTCTTCCCAGGTGCTGCCGCCCTCCACCAGATCGAGCATCGACAGGCGGAAGATAATGATGAAATTCGGGCCCACGGCCTCACGCACACGGCGCACGATATCCACCGCCAGGCGCATGCGGTTTTCGTAGCTACCGCCCCAGCGGTCGGTGCGATGGTTGGTGTGGGCGGCGAGGAACTGGTTAATGAAGTAGCCTTCGGACCCCATGATTTCCACACCGTCGTACTCGGCGACCTGGGCCAGCAACGAACAGGTGACAAAATCCTGGATCTGCTTTTCGATGCCTTCTTCGTCCAGCTCCTTGGGCTTGAACGGGTTGATCGGCGCCTGGATCGCGCTCGGTGCAACTTGTTTAGGGCTGTAGGCATAACGACCGGCATGGAGGATCTGCATGCAGATCTTGCCGCCCGCCTCATGCACGGCTTTGGTCACGATCTTGTGTTTTTGCGCTTCTTCGTCGGTGGTCAGCTTGGCCGCGCCGGCGTACACCCCGCCCTCGTCATTCGGGCCAATGCCGCCAGTGACCATCAGGCCAACGCCGCCACGGGCGCGCTCTGCAAAATAGGCGGCCATGCGTTCGAAGCCGCCGGGCTTTTCTTCAAGGCCCGTGTGCATCGAGCCCATCAGGGTACGGTTGCGCAAGGTGGTAAAACCCAGGTCCAACGGGGCCAGCAGGTGCGGGTAGGCAACAGCGGTCATGGTCAAGCTCCACAACGGATCATCACGGGGGCGTGACAGGCTCATGCGGCCCGCCATCGGTTTATGTCCCACAGACTAAGAGCCGGCGGACTACCGCTCAATGACTGAAACTGACAAGTTATTGATCCAAATGCACAGCGCCCCTTGGCAAGCCGGCCCATGGGCCCTACCCTAGTCGGCGAACCCTGCATGGGTTTTCACTTGTGATGAGATTATTTGCACTTAAAAATGAAAACCACGTGCCTTGCGAACTCCGGTTTAGAAGATGAAACCAGGGGCAACACCGCAAAAAGGGTGCAATAGTGCCTAAGATATCTTCCACAATAGCTGCTATGCCCAGTTGTCTATACGGCCGGATGTGCAGTAGATCATTTGCTCGTCAAAACCCTGAAGTGCGTCCCGAGCACGATGGCCCGGAAAAAAAGTGTCACCGGTTACTCAATCGGGGGGTTCGAAGGCGCCAGCGACAGCTTTTATTTATTTCCGACAGACTTTATTTCGTACCTTCACTTCGATCGCTCATAGAGAACTCACAATGGTGCTTTCCCGCAAAACATAATGTTAGTAATGTCGATTTGAACGTCGTAAGAATGCAAATGGGAGATCGCCAATCACCCTTCAAAAATCGCAAGCCGCTTTCTCGTTGCAGACACGATGACACACTGGTGCTGTCCAGGGGTTTCAATGGGAATGGACTCTTCAATGATTTTAGAAAATTAAAGCTGTCTCAAGAAAATTATGGCCGTCGCAGGAGTCAACGAGGGTCACCCACCTCGGCTCCTGTCACGCCTCTGATTCTAACTTCCCACGACCTTCCTGCCTGTCTTGGCGAGCGCCTGATAACGCGAATTCAGAACGACGAATCTTTACGTTCGCATGCTAAACGAAACCCGTTCATCCAAAATCTTGTTCTCGACAACAAAGTTGCAGAAAGTTTATCACGCTGTAATTGGAGCTCTAGGCAGGTAAAATTAATTTTTGATCATCTCGGCTGGCACGGATGCTTTGGCTTTCAACAGACTACTTCGTCAACATACTAACCATCCCTTGAAAGCTGCTTTTAAGTCAAGATTCAACCATTCATTTTCAGCTCGTGATTACTTATTCATATACGAGAAGCTCGACAGAGCGTCGGAGCAGAGCGCTTACTTCCCTGCCTGCGCCGACGAGGTTCGCCAAAATCTGGGATACACGTATTGGCGTCGCTTTCTTCCTGAGGTTAAAGTGTGGGCTAAGCACAATGTTGAATTGCTGAAGAAATGTCAGTTTTGCGACAAGCCCTTTGCAGAGAGGGGCATGCCGTGAGCGTCATGTGGGCAGGGTGCTCCGGACGCCACCTAGGCGAGGTAAGGCACGTGATGAACCTCGACCCGGGCGCACTGCGTTTGGCACAATTCCTCGTTAAGCTCTGTCGGGCGAATCAGCTTATTTACATAGATGCAGCAGCGGCAGTTATTGAGCAGGAGCTAATCAATAATCGCGCGACCAATCTTGCCGCTCAGAAGGACTTCGCGAATGTGGCTAAGTTTCAGCACTATATTGAACTCTGCCGTCTGGACGATATGGACGAAATGTCGAGACTACCCGAAAACAGAAAGCCCAAGTGAGAGATGCAATCGGGGGGATTGTGATGGCGCTTTATACTTGATATGGCCCTAACTCTTTGTCAATGCTACACGGCTTCTGCGGACTGAGCGGTATCGCGGAACATGTTTTGGATGCGTCGTGCCTGTCTAAGGTATACGAGGGCGCCGAAGAAGCAGCCCTCGCACAGATGCACTTCGTACTGCGCACCCTCGTATGACGCGCCGTAACCTCAGTAGGCCAATAGAACCCCGTACTCGACGTTGCCGCTGTCTAGGCGCATGGAGCAATCGCACACGTCGGTCGCAACGTACGTCGGTGACTACGCCGCCCCCCATGCGGCTCGTGATTTTCATCGGGCAGGCCCTCATCTTCTCGTTTTATGAGATTTGTGAGCCGTGCTCGACTTGACGCCTGAGGCACGACCGGTCAACGGCTGTCGGGTGGGGAGGAGCCACGCCTTGGTTTGCTCTTAGTGCGCTTTCGAGGTTTGCGTTCAGCAGCGGCGAGCACTCTGTCTGGCGCGAGCGCGAGCAGGGCCTTTGGTGCTATCCCGCCAAGCGTCGATTTTTCGGACTGAAACCATGCAGCTATTGACCATGCGTTCATCCTGGCGCTCAGGATTGAGAGCGTCTTATGAAGGCTTTCGATTGGCCGGTAGCCGTTCGTGCCATCCAACCCATAAATAGGGAAGAAATCGACTTTGCCAGGCCGTAGTGAAAAAATCCGCCCATCAGCCAGCATCTGATCGGGATCAACGACCACCTCGTGACTGCTGGCGGATGCCAGCTGAAGCCACTGCCCTCGTGAAATCCAGTCCCCGCTCTCGAAGATCCCGGAGCGGCTGGTGCCTTGAGCTACACCCTTGTCCAGAAGCGATCGAGGGATTGATTCTGCCGGGAGGAAGCAGTCGATGATGATATCGAGCACCTTTTGTGAATAATCTGCGAGGCGCCACTCAAAGAGCTAGTTGAACATCTGTAAGCCGGCTAAATAGGCCTCGATTGTGCTATCTGAATTGGCTTCAATCGAGATAGTGGCATGCAGAGCTACACTGCCTTCTGATGTACCTGAGGGAGCATGAGGCTCGCGCTGGGTACGAATATGTGCGAATGGTACCGTCATGTTCATCTCCCGGATGGAGCTGTGTGGGCCTTTGCCTGAGTTATGCCGCTTATTGCCAACTGTGGGAAAGAGCCTATCCGCGAGATCACTGGCGTGCCGAGCGTACAAAGCCACTGTGCCTGCCGCTGGCTTCTGACCCGGTACGAATGCACCCACTCATCCTTGGGTAATTTTCAGTATATTCAGAAATTGTTGACTCACCCTGCCGGCGTCGAAGTGCTCGAACAGCGGCCACGACGGTACAGAAATGCTACTCCAGATTTCGACCACTAGTTCATGTAGCCGTCAGGGCCGAGATGCCGCAGCATCAATTCGACCAGCGAGGTAGAAAATGAAGGGGCGCCGTAAAGTCAGAACAGATAAGTGGCTGATGCAAGATCAGTTCATCAAAGCTGCCAGGGCCACCCTGGCTTCTAAACCCAATGTTGGGCGTTTTATCAACGCTGCGGCACAAGCGGAGGTTGACGAACCTATTGGGATACTCGCTGGCAGTCGAAGGGCTGCTGAGGGATCGTCAAAACGTCATGACGATCAGAAATGACCGCTGCCTCTCTAAGTCCCGTCATTTCTCCGCAACCACAGCCCTAACCAGTCAGAGCTCCCAGCGCGGCGCGAGATATTGGGATCAACCGCTCACCAACCGCGGGCACGCTTGAATATACGTTAAGACCGCGTCGGTTCGGGTTGCGACAGTTTTGCGTTTCCTCCACGAGAGGCTATAGGCCGCGAAACACGGTACCCTTCCGCAAAATTTTAATTCTCTAAATTCATCGAGGTTGGAAACGTCCGAGCGGCCCGGATGCACGCCTGCACCGGCTGCGACAATTGCATCTGGTCGCCCATCAGGACGATGTTTCGCACAGCCACGCCCATCGCGACCGAATTCGCCACACTTACCCGAGGAGATTTTGCCCTGGCGCTTGAGCACTTTGCCGAGCATGAACCAGAGCCGAGCTGGTTTTTCTACTTGACCGAAGGTGCTCATTGTTCCCACTGGCTATACGTCCTCCACCTCATGCAAATCCTAGCAATCCTGCACGTAAACGTGCGCCAGCATGTAGCGCTCAACCTTACCGTTCAAAGCGCTCGCCCTGCTGTACGGCTATGTCGGGGCAATTCCTGTTGTACTGGCGGAATGCAGATCGCACAAGCTGGCGGCCGAACCTGAATTGTGAGACCACTATTCAAGATCGTCCCCTTGGTTGGGATTACTGGGGTCGGAGATGGAATTGAAGTTAATGGCCGCAGGAATGCCAGACGTCCTCGCCATGGCACCTGCCGATGCGTTGAAGCGAGCTCGTCAGTAATACCGCCGGCATCTCTTTGCACTTACCGGATGGCGCGAGCTTAATACATCGCGGCCGACAGGCCGTGATTGATCAAGGCGATCAGGGTGCGCGGCGCCAGTACCGGTGAGAAAAATTCGCATCGGCTACCGCCCCGGTGGCGGTCTCACTCACGCCGCCACTCACCAAACGGCGCGTGTCCATCGATATAGCGGGTGGCTGACTGAACGTCGCGCCAGCCCACATAATCCATCAGTGCCTTGGTCCCCCAGGCATTGCGGCTGGCCCACGTGGCGAACCCGCGGCGCAGCGAATGGCTGCTGTAGCGTTCGCCGTCGAGACCGTTGCGGGCGAACGCCAGGCGTAACAGACGTGAGATGCTGTTCGGGTTCAGCCCCGTCGCCCGGATATGGCCCCAGCGATCGATCGCCCGGAACACCGGCCCCTGTTCGAAACCGCTCTGCGCCAGCCAATCCTCATAAGCCTGAACCGGACACAAGCGTTTCAACGCCGGCAAGGTGAAGGTCCGGCCACGATGACTGCGATCGGTCTTGCCGCTGCCCAGGAACAGCTCCAGCCCCTGCCCGGCGTCCAGCCGAACATGCTCCACCTGCAAGCGACACAGGTCGTCCGCGCGAAAAGCGCGCCAGAAGCCCATCAGGACCAGGGCCTGATCGCGATAGGCGCGCAGGCGAACACTTGCGTCTTCGCTGTTCCGCTGCGCCTGTAAAGCCTCGATACAAGCCTCCAGCGCATTGAGTTGCAGCGCGCGGGCCTGCTTGACCGGCTGCGGGTGCTCGGCCTGGATCCCGCGCAGGACGTCGCGCACCTGCGGCAGCTTAGTAGGATCGACAAAGCCGTGTTGTTGGTGCCACTGGGCCAGGGCGGCCAGGTGGGTGCGCAGCGTGCCGACCGACAGCTGCTCGGCGTGCCCTGCCAGATAACGCACCACGCTATCACCGGACGCCGGCAGCAGTCCGCCCCACTCCTGTTCATAATGTTCGAGCGCTCGCTGGTAGCGACGCTCGGTGCTCGCTCGGCGCGCCGCCTTGAGATAACGGTCAGTTGCAGAACTCATCTCGCACTTCTCATTGCATACCGCCGCGTGGGCATGAAAGGCGAAAACCGCTTATCACGTTTGAGAATTCAGGATTCTCGAACCCCAGTCTGTCCGATTTCTAGGTGTGGGCGTCACGGTTGTACACGTGTACATCCATACTGCTTGAACGGTACGAAAAAATCGGAGCAAGCCATGGCCCGTTCTGGAATCAACAAAGCGCAGGTTCAGTGCGCGCGCGATGCCTTGCTGGCGCGCGGCTTGGTACCGAGCATTGAGGCGGTGCGGACCGAACTGGGTCACACCGGCTCTAAGACCACCATAAATCGCTACCTGCGTGAGCTGGCGGACGCCGAGCCGCAGCCGCCACGGGTAAGCCTATCCGAGGAACTACAAGCATTCATTCAGAGTGTAGCTGCACGGCTGGCCCGCGAGGCACAGGATAGTGTGGCCGCGGATCGCGCCCGCCTCGAGCACCAACAGGCGGCCTATCAGCAACAGCGCGCAGTGGACAGTGCGCGCTTTGAGCAATTGCAAATCGCTCATACCGCCCAAGGCGACGAATACCGCGTATTGAGTCAGCGCGAGGTGGAACTCAATAGCCAATTACAGCGCATTGAAGGTGAACGGCAGCGTCTGGAGGAAGCCTGCCGGCAACAGGTACAACTGCTCGAGGAGCGGCTAGGGCAAATCCGATCACTGGAAATGAAGCACCAGCAGGCCCGGGAGGCCATGAGTCACTACCGCGAGCAGCATCAGATCCAGCGTCAGGAAGAGCTGCAACGTCATGCTGAACAGATGGGCCAAGCTCAGATAGAGATGCGTGGTCTGCGCGAGCAACTGACGGTGCGCCAAGAAGAACTGACCCAGTTATATCGGGATCTTGAGCGCACGAATAGTGCGCACGGACACCTCCAACAACAGTTGCGTCAGCTCGAACGTCAAGTGGCCCTCACCCAGCAGCAACGGGTCAGCCAAGATGCCGCTCTGGCCAAGTCTCGCCAGGACGGCGAAACCATGGCGAGTGATCTCGCAGCCCAGCACGAGAAGGCAAAGTATTACCTGTTGGCGCATCGTCAAGATCAGCGGCTGATTCGTGCTCAGGCCAAGCAAATAAACCGTCTGCAGGCTTTCATGCACCTGGCCCAGATTGACCACCCGGGCCCATGAAGGTTTTGAGAAGGGCCATCAGAAGCTGCTCAGCAAGGGGCTATTACAGGTAGCGTACAGAGTAATCTCAGAGAGGCTCAGTGCCACGGATCTTCGAGCTCTCCCCTTCCGCGCATATTCTGATGCAATGTTTGATCGCCAGTCGGCGCAAGCGTGTGCAGTTATTCGCGCTATCGTTATTCTCCTCCTTCCCCGCCCGCTTAATCGACAGAAGTGGAGCACCTCTGCGAAGTAACATCATTAATTCACCCTTCCACGAACCTAGCCAATCAATGAAGACACCGGGCAAATCTCAGCGGAAGACTCCATGAGCTTTTGGATCTACCCCTGCTATTGCTTGCGTAGCTTCACGCCGGAATACTGATGACCGTGCTCGCCAATTTCGCCGATGCGCGCCTGACCCGCATATACAAATCGGCAGGTTTTTCGACGGAAGTGCCCTCCGCCGCCGAACGCAAGGCATCTACGGTGCAAGAACAAGAGCGCTCGCCCAAGTACCACAGCCACACGATACAGTCGTCGGTCCAACCAGATACCCATCCTTGGCGGATAAGACATTCACCTAAACGGATTTGCCCCTGCAGCAGGTAGTCAAAGGACTGTTCACTGTCCAGCCAATATTTGATATCTCCCAACAGCCCTTGATCCACCAGGATCTTGACTGCGCTCCAGAGCGGCACTGCCAGCTTTCTGTCTGAAGGCCGTAGGCACATCAATTCGCAACAAGCCGCGAAGTTCTTGCGTAACCAGCTTCTTTCAAATAGCCATTGTGGAGACTGAGACCGTAGAATCGCCAAGAGTGGAGCTAGGTTATGCCAGTCTGGACAACTGCAGAGCAGAGCGAGCGAGTTCGAGCGAAATATCTCCAGCCCCTCGCCGTCCATGCGCGTGCCGCTGACGATCTCTTCAATGGATCTCTGCCCGCACGAAGGCTTCAACAGCGACCACAGCGATGAATCGAAAACTGCTCGCAGTCCTGAAAATCGCTCATACAGCAGAGTTCGAGAAGGCTCAGAGGCGACGGCCCCGATGAACCGGCGTCTCCACAACCTGAGTAGTTCAGGAGGGGTTGCCTCACCAGGGAGAACGGTCCTGTCCAATGTAGCCTCACAGCCAGCCACTTCCCGAGAATCGCTAGCGCAGCCATACGCCTCGGCGACCGAAATCGAGAACGCGATCGCACGCGCGCGTCTGATCTCGGAGGTATCCAGACGGCTATCCCTCATGAGCAGCCTCCTCTTAGAAACAGGATGGTTAGGCGACTACATCCGCTTGCGATCCGTCCAGCATGTAGCAGCACTACAAATAATGTAGTCCGTCTACACCTCTCTGCAAGCGAGGCCGATAGCAGAAAATTTTCAATGGGGCAGATAACACATGCGAAGATTTATATATTTATTAACTAATTGATTTTGTTGAAAACAATATCATCTGAATTGATAGATTTTGCATTCTCGATGGTCTGGAGTTCGGCGTAACCATCAGCGACGATAATGTCCAGCACGGGTTAAAAGTTCCCCAATATTCACGCCGATGAAAGTGGCTAGTGCCGGCAACTTCAGCGTCGCGTGGACCGTGGGACGACTTGGCACGTCTCGTGGCCAATGCGTCGGACGTGAAATATGCACGGGCCGCTAGAGCCATGCTGAGGAGTAACCACCATTCATCGGCGTCACGAAATGGCGCCACAACCGGAGCACACGTCAAGCGGGCTCAACAAAGCATAGCGTCAGACGTGAGCATGCTCGCACTAACACCGATAACGACTGGGGCTGCGCTTAAGCATCCCTACCGACGGAGGTCGTGGACATGACGATGCCACATGAGCGCACCAGAACTGTAGTCCAGACGGGGGAATTCTTGGCCGAGCTAGCGCAGGACCAGGCACTTCCCTACCGAGTCCGGCAAAACGCAAAATTCCTGCTGCGTCATTACCCGAGCCGTTTCGTCGTTCTCCTGGCGGGCAGGCTTGAAGAGGAAGGCGGATCGATTCTGGAAATTGCTGGACCGATTTTCAGCTCATCTCTGGAAGCCCCGCCACTAAAAGCAGTGCAATCTGTGATCAATGACGTGACAGCAGTCATTACCTTCAAAGCCCCGGGCAGAGTCATGCAGAAAATTTCAGTAAGGATCACGGACGGGCTCGGCCAGGCGACTCTCGACATCTTGGAACTGGCCATTGACGAGGCCAGGTGCCTGATGTCCCAAGGATCAATTTACAAGACGCCGGAGTCCTCCCTGGCGTTATGGGAGCGTGTAGCGTTGGCGCAAGCACAGATCAATCTGCTGAATAATGGTGACTGGATATCCGACCGCGAGCTGGGCACTTTGGCTGAGCTGCCATCGGAAACTGTCCATCTTCAGGTGGAGAAGTGGAAATCCTCCGGACTGATTTTCTATCTGCGTCATTTGGGCACTGATTATTTCCCTAGATACGTTCTCGATGCCAAGAACTCCTATCGACCTCTCACGGGACTTGCTCCGGTGATCACGGCGCTGATCCCTATCGAGGATAACTGGCGATTGGCCTTCTGGTTCGACACGCCCTGTAGCGCACTCGGTGGTCAGCGCCCTAAAGACCGCATTCAAATTGCCCCGCAGGACGTATTGAAAGCCGCAAAAGCAAAGCGATCGGACAGCGTGCCGGATTGAAGCGGCCAAACTACCTGGCAGCGATCATTCAGGCGCCAAGGCAGTTCATGGGTATGGGAGAGAATTACTCAGGCTTGAAATGCGGTAAGCAACACAAGGAGTGTGGCGGTTACGCCCCTCTGAGAGAACTACATGTGGCGGTGAACAGGCCGATTGTTGGACGGCAACGTATTAAAGATGACTGATCTAGGATCAGGAGAATGGTCATGGGCAAGCCAATCGAAGTCAGGAAAGTCGCAGCAAAAAATGGCTATGGCAAACACCTGCTATTTTTTCCTTCACGAAAAACTCACTCGCAGGTCATCTGCCACAGCGTTTTAGAGGCCGATTACTGCGTCTTTCTTGAATACGATCCAAACGTTGTCAGCTACTGCAAGCCTGAGCCGCTGCTGGTCACGGTGAACGGTCGCGAGCGCAAGTATCAGCCAGACTTTTGCATTGAAACCGTGGATCAGACTACCTATACCGAAGTGAAGGTCGATTTCAACGAGCTTTCCACACGGGTCAGATCGAAACTGCAGGCTGCTAAATCTTCGATCGAGGCGCTAGGGAGTGAGCTGATATTCGCAGATATAGACAGTATCCGAGCGGGGACGAAGCTGAGAAATCTGAAGTTCCTATACTTCCACTCCTTCAATGTATCCGCGGACGAATTCGGCGGCTGCCAGCGGCTCCTGTCTGTATTGGACTATCCCGTGTCCCTGCGGGCTCTCCTAAGCCACCCTGCCGAAGTACGTGAACGTGCAATTTATCGAGCGATGTTCGAGCGGTTGGTGGAATACGACCTAGGTGAGCGTCTGACGCTGGACTCGTGCATCGTTGGAGAGCGGCATGCCCTTTAGCAACCCCAAGCCCGGGGCGCAGTACAGGCTGGATGGACAAGTCTACGAGATCATCAGCATCAATGATGACGATATCGCGATGTGCTCGCTCATTCATAAGTACCGCCGATTCATCACACGGATACATTTTGCAGATATGGAGCTGAAGGGCAGACTGGTGCTGCATCGACAGGCCGCCATTGATATCGGTCCCTGCGCTCGATGGACCTCACTGCCTGAACATGAGCAGCAACGAGCTACGCGCCATCGAGCCTATGTGGATGCCTGCCTGACTGAACTGGGTGGCAGCCTTCCTCAGGAAGCCGCAAAAGAGATGATTGCGCAAGTCGCAGCCCGGATCGGCGATCAACATCCACCGGGGGTGTCCAGCGTATGGCGGTGGAAAAGGCGCTATCTCGTCGGTGACCTAGAACCAATTGCTCTCGCTCGACAAAAACCCAGACGACGGCGCAAGAGGCTAGCGGCTGGGGCCGAGGAGTTAATCGACCATTACATCGACACGGTGTACCTCAAACCTGAGCGGCCATCGCTGACACACGCCTACAAGCTGCTTCTGGGTCACATCCTCCACGACAACAAGGAACGCCTTCGCTCCGGAGGCAACCCCCAGAAGCCTCCCTCATACGCCACTTTTCGTCGCAGGGCGCTCGCGATGGATCGTTACTACGTCACATCACGAAGAGAGGGCAAGAAGGCTGCCAGGCGGTTGAACAAGGCTAGCGGGAAGCTGTTCATTGATGATGACCCTTACGCTTGCACCGTTTTTGACAGCCATGATCTCAATGTCATGATCAAGGATAAAAAGACCGGAACGGTGGGCCGCGCGGTCCTGTCGGCGCATCTGGTTCCGGCCACCAGGGAAGTTTCGGGTTGGGATATCTCGCTCGGAACACCCAGTGCAGAAAAGATGATGCGCGCCACCATCCGGGCAATTCTTGCTAACGGCAAAATGGCCGGCATCGTGTCTGATCACGGTTCGGAAATTTTGAACGTGTGGGGGATTACCACCTTCGACAAACTGGGCATCGATCCGGACTTCGTTCCGGTGGGAGAACCAGACGCTAAATTGATCGAGCGGTTTAACGGTACCGTTAGCGTCGGCTTTTCAAACAACTTGCCGGGCACCACAAAATCCTCGCCGACCGAACGCGGGGATTATGCCTCTGAAGAATACGCCTGCTTGGACCTTGAACAGCTTCGTACATCCTTCGAAATGTGGTTGAAGGCGTATCACAACACTTGGCAGGACGACCTATGCGCGAGCCCTGCGCTGAAAAAAGAACAGCTAAGCACCAGCGCCCTGCCTGCCGAGCGCTATGACGAAGAAGAGCTCAAGCAACACTGCCTGAGCCGATGGGAGTACCGGCTCACGGGTGGCCGTGTCGTCAGCCATCATCTTTCTTGGCACGGCGTAGGTTTGCCCGAAATCAGGCAGCGGCTCAAAAAAAATCAGAAAGCGATCGTGCGCTACAACCCCTGCGACTTGGGGAAAGTCTGGGTCGCCCATCCAGACACACCCGAGGACTGGCGCGAGGCGATCGCCGACAGGCCCGAGTATCAAAATGATCTTACTTTGGGTGATCACGAGTTGGTCGTGGCAAAACTGCTGGCGGAGAAGAAAGCTTTTAATACCGACGATGCATTAATTGCCTTGTATGAACTGGCCGACTACATAGAGGACTGCAAAAAAGCCACCAATAAGAAACACAAAACCACCGCATCATCGTCTGTCTTTACTGATTCGGATGAACGATCAAATACCACAGACATCCGCCAGCCTCGTGACGCCGCTGGACTGAAGGATGAAGAGGACTTTGAGAGCGTATACACCCAACGAGGGGATACCGGTGATGACCCCTGAAACCAGGACTAAGCTGAAAATGTTGGCTAGCCTCACTATCCTACATCCCGGGTACAGTGCAGCACTCGAGACTATCCATCGTGCCATTGATCTAGGCGAAGCAATTGGGGATAGCTGCGGGTCAATCCTGCTGGGGGATCCAGGAACTGGTAAAAGCCGGATTTGCGACCAGCTTATATCAGAATATCCCCGGAAGCATTTTGTCGACCTGGACGGCGACAAGCAGAGAATCATACCGGTTTTTTACTGCAGGGTGCCTAACGACTCTACGGTCAAATCGCTCATGACTAGCGCGCTCAGGGAATTTAGCGACCACAGGGAGTATCGGTCTCACGAAGCTCTTGAGCATTGCCTCTTGCATAATCTCAAGAGTTGCCAGACTCAGTTGGTGATAATGGATGAATGGCAGCACCTCTATCGGACTGAAACGGACAGAGCCATAAAATATGCGGCCGAGTTCGCCAAAACGCTTATGGACGCTTTTGGTCGACCTATTTTATTCGTTGGCGAACAACGGTATGAATATGCCTTCAACTGCCATAGCGCTTTAGCCGATCGCTGCCCCTATAGAGCACACCTCTACCCTTTTACCCTAGCAACACTAGAAAGCCAAAAAACATTTACAAAAATTATCAGGGCCTATGAGCGACTCCTAAGACGAGAGCTAGGGTTTGAAGAGGTGCCGGAGATGACTGACGAAAAGTTGGTCCTCGCATTCTATACAGCCACTGGCGGAAACTTTCGCGGACTCTTCAACATCCTCAAAGAATCCGTCATAACAGCTTTGCGCCGGGACAATAGCATTTTCTCCATGGACGACTTGATCGTTGGATGCGGCGCGGTCGAGGTCAAATCACGGCTTACAACTAAGAACTCTTTTACACTAGGCATTGGCGAGCTTAAAAAAATTATCGCACAAAAGTCCAAAGGTAAGATGCAATGAATCAGCTGAACTATTATCCTTTGCCCAAACCTCAAGAAAGCGCTATATCGCTGATTTTCCGTTGTGCAGCGGGTAATGGTATTTCAACGGCGCACCTGCTTGTGGAAGCGAGCACGGATGGGCGCGCCGTTAAAAAGGCGCGCGCACTGTGGCAAGGCTTTGGCCCATGTGAGCTCCTAACAAGTTATGACGGCCTCTCTAGTGAGGAGGCGGAAGCAATCAGATCATGCTTCTACAGATCCGTACGCCACGATAAGTATCCTTATGTGGAAGTAGCAGGTATAGCCTTCCCATCGCCCCTACTGAGACAGCATCTTGCGCTCTGTCCTGGCTGTGCAAGGGATGGCTACCTGAACCATATGCACATATTTACCTTCAATGAAACCTGTCCAGCTCATGGTGAACGCTACATAACTCAATGTCCTAATTGCAAAAAACCATTAAACTGGCCCGAACTCAGCGACTATATCTGCCCATGCAAGTTCGATCTGAGAGAAACACCGACAACCGAATTTAACACTCAAACGTCGAGGCTCATCAGCAACGCCGTAGAAGCAAAAAATGAGCATTTCTTTACTCTGCTATTAGCAGCGATCGCTGCCATGCGATTCTTGCATACCGTTGATAATCGTCCTTTGATCATAGATCACTGCGCACGAATAGCCACCGGAAACAAAACCCTATTCTTCCGAGAAATGGATAGAATTCAAGAACATTTTCCCTGCTTGCACAGACGAGCCATTCTGGCGCCGCTCATCCTGAGTGACAATTTGATACTCGGCGAGTATGCCATGGAGTATTTGTTCCGGAGTTCCCAAACTCAGCCTATGAGCCATCCATTTCAGTGCCTATGTGGGCAGTTAAGTTACACTGGAAAGGAGCTGAGCTTTATCCTAAACACCCACAACATTGTTCAAACGAAGGGGCGGGATTTGTCGCTGAATGCTGTGGCCCTTGCCGAAAATGAACCGGCGTCTCAGCAACGCTACCAATGCCATGAATTGTGCAAACTTCTTCATAGCCAGAGGGATCTTCAGTGGGATAATGAGGACCTCCCTGGCGAACCAGGTGAAAGCTTTGATCTGCTCGGTTTAAAGTCGGCTGCAGTTTTCTTGGACACCACCACAAGCATTGTTCGCGCGCTCATCACTTCAGGACTACTGAAAGGTCATTCAGTATCTCATCCCAATGGATGGAGGACTTCACTAGAGTCTCTGCAGAAGTTCGGCCAAAAATACGCGCTGAGATCTGAAATAGTACGCAGGAGTGGTCTCGAAGGTGGGAGCCTGAAAAAGTTACTTACGGGACTTGCCCCCATGTCAATCAACATCACTCGATTTGGAAGCAGGCTACTGATTTACCAGCGCAAGCACCTTTCAGAAGAAATGAGATTGCGACTGGATAAAAAAGACCTCGCTTTTTTGCAGCCGCTGCTACCTGCGGATGGCTTGTTGTCATTTAAAACAGTGGAAAAAAATCTCAATCTCGATACTAAGGATGTCAGGGAACTTCGGGAAGCTGGGATTTTATTGACGGCTCCCTGTATTGGCAACAGGGGGGCGAGAAGCGAACGCTGCACTGCTGAGGGAGTACAGCTCGCAACCGAATGGCGCAAACAGCATCTGTCCGTATCTGAGTTATCAAAAATAACTGGATATAGTACGCGAACTATTCACATGAGATATCTGGATACCGGTGCGATTCCGTTCATTAAGCTTAATGCCTATTTCATGCACGTCGATTCTGCAAAAATTATCGAAAAGCACTTAAACTTGTATATTACTTGGAGCGATCTCTGCTCGATGACGGGAATGGGGGTAGGAGCTTTAAATTCGTTCCTCGAAAAAAAATTACTTATTCCGCTGACACCAGAGCACGCAGATGCTGTCAAGGGACTGATGCTTTTCAAAGCCAATGAGGCCAAGCAGTTTGTTACGGAACATTGTAACAAGAAATTCAGGGAGGTTCGGAGACCCACTCCTCCTTATGTGACCGCGAGACGTCCTGACTTTAAGACCTCTCTGAGTACCCCTGAGCAGCTCGATGTAATCGTTCGCACCTGCTGCTTCTCCCTCCGCTCATAACGTACTGGAAAGGGCTAAGAACGTGCCCTACGGTTCTTGATCATTATCAGTAAGGGACCGGCAAACCCACCTTCCGACCCCGGCCAACCAATAAGGGCAATTGTGTCCGCGTAATTTTATGCGGACACAACTACCCTTAATGTCAGGATCGCCATGCGCCAACGTAATTCCTACACAAAATCCTTCAAGGCCCAAGTCGTCCAGGAATGCCTGCAACCTGGCGTTTCCGTGGCAGCCATCGCGATGAGTCATGGTATCAACGCTAATGTCGTGCGCCGTTGGCTACCGCTTTACCGCGATCAGCCGGTCGCCACCTTGCCAGCGTTCATTCCTTTGAAAGTCGAATCGAAACCAGTAGCTCAAGCGTCGGCGATCATTGAATTACCGATTGGCCAGCAAACGCTTACGGTGAAGTGGCCAATTTACGATCCCGAAGGATGCGCCCGACTCATTCGAGGGCTCACCCAATGATCCGCATCGATGCCATCTGGCTCTCCACCGAACCCATGGACATGCGTGCTGGCACCGACACGGCGTTGGCCAGGGTGATCGCGGTGTCGGTGCGGCGAAGCTGCACTGTGCTTATCTATTCGCCAACCGCCGCGCCACTCGCATGAAAGTCCTGGTGCATGATGGGTTTGGCATCTGGCTGGCTGCCCGCCGATTGAATCAAGGAAAGTTTCACTGGCCAGGAATTCGTCAAGGCTCTGAACTTGAGTTGGATACCGAGCAACTTCAGGCTTTAGTGCTGGGCTTGCCTTGGCAGCGCGCTGGGGCTGGCGGTGTGATCACACTGCTTTAACGGCGGCTATTAGCCTATCGGTGTATCGCTGCGAACGGCCTGCTCTGGCAAAATCCGCAGCATGACTTCTTCACCCAACCTCAACCAAATGTCCCCCGACCAACTGCGTGCCTTAGCTGCGCAGTTGCTCTTGCAAGTCGAAGCAATGGGTAAGACGGTCGAAACCATGGGCAAGAAGATCAACCGCGATCAGACGGTGATCGAGAAGCTGACCTTCGAGATCGCGCAGCTCAAACGCTTGAAATTTGCCAAGCGCAGCGAGCAGATGAACCCTGAGCAGGCCAGCTTGCTCGATGACCTGATCGATACCGATATCGCCGCAATTGAAGCCGAGCTTCAAGCCTTGCAAACAGTACCCGCATCGACCGAGAAAAAGCAGAAGCCCAAGCGCACTGCATTGCCGGCTGAGTTTCCACGCACACTGATCCATCACGAACCCGACAACACTCACTGCCCATGCGGCTGCGCGCTCAAACGCATCGGTGAAGATGTCAGTGAGAAGTTGGATTACACACCGGGCGTGTTCACCGTCGAGCGTCATATACGTGGCAAATGGGTCTGCGCTGACTGCGAAACGCTTATCCAGGCACCGGTTCCGGCTCAGATCATCGACAAGGGTATCCCAACCGCCGGGCTGCTGGCCCACTTCATGATTGCCAAGTTTGCTGACCATCTGCCGCTTTACCGTCAGGAATCGATCTTCGGTCGAGCGGGCCTGGCGATTCCCCGTTCAACCTTGGCTCAATGGGTTGGCGTTACTGGGGTTCAGTTGCAGCCGCTGGTCGATGCGCTACACGAAGCGGTACTCGGGCAGCAGGTTATTCATGCCGATGAAACACCGGTGCAGATGCTCATGCCGGGAACAAAGAAAACCCATCACTCCTATGTTTGGGCCTACGCCACCAGCCAATTCTCGGATCTGTCAGCGGTGGTTTACGATTTCAGCCCCAGCCGCGCCGGTGAGCACGCTCGCAACTTCCTGAAAGACTGGAAGGGCAAACTGGTCTGCGATGATTTTGGCGGTTACAAAGCCAGTTTCGAACTCGGCGTGACCGAGATCGGGTGCATGGCCCATGCGCGGCGCAAATTCTTCGAGCTGCATGCTACGAATAAAAGCACGCTTGCTGAGCAAGCCTTGCGCTATATCCAGTTGCTGTACGAAATCGAGAGCGAAGTCCGCGACCTGGAACCGGATTTACGGCGCCGAATACGGCAAGAAAAAGCCGTCCCGGTAATGGACACGCTACATGCCTGGATGAGCGCCCAGCGCGAGCTTGTACCCGAAGGTTCAGGCATCAGCAGATGCACTCGATTACAGCCTAAAACGCTGGGCAGCGCTGTCGCGCTACCTCGATGACGGGGCCGTGCCCATAGACAATAATTGGGCTGAGAACCAAATCAGGCCATGGGCTCTTGGGCGCAAGAACTGGCTCTTTGCAGGCTCGCTACGCAGCGGAAAACGGGCGGCGGCGATCATGAGCTTGATCCAGTCTGCGCGGCTGAATGGTCATGATCCGTATGCTTATCTGAAGGATGTGCTTACGCGCCTGCCGACGCAGCGGGCGAGTGAAATCGATCAGTTGCTGCCGCATGGTGGCAGCCGGTTTCATCACGCAAGGTGTGATGCCCAGGCGCTTACGTGGCTTGTGCACTGGCTAACAAACTGGCGCGTATCGCTCGGGCAATAGCCGCTCACCATACGCAATATGAAACAGGGCCAGACGCCTTGAACGCCTGACCCTGCGGTTGTTGCAGTAGAACGATTCACCTTCAGGTTTTGCGATAGCTGAACAACAGATGATGTGAACGGCGCACCGGCCTGACGAAAATCCTGACATAAAAATCAGCTTCAGAAGCCGACGGTTTTTTAAAGATCGTCAGGCGCGACTCTCATCGTGGCGCTGGGGCCTGCCCCAAACAGACGCCGGATAGATTTAAGCAAGCCAACCACGTCACCCAGTATTGCAAAAATGGGGGTGACCATAGATTTTATTGCCTGAGTTTCACTGCAGCCAGGGCAGCCTTTGGGAGCACTAGCTGTTAGGGGAGCGAAGCTGGGCTCCAGCGATTGGGTAGCGGTTGTCTCATATGCTTGTGGCAAGCCACCTAAGGGCGACCTACCAGCGGCCAGATGTCAGCTATCGTTTGAACTCGACTGAGTTTTAGGGGCATCAACACTCGGCTGTTTTTTTGCGATTTCTGACTTTGTCTCTGCGGACTTTTGAGCGGCCAGATGGGCCTGCTGCTGTTCCAAATTTCGTTGTATCAAACGGTCAGCACCGCCTTCAGCGAGCGCGCTAGTGGCACTGATGCTGAGCAGTGAAATAATGGCAAGCTTGCGAAGGTTCATTTTGCATCTCTCTGATAATGGTCATGGAAGCTACTGCTGCCACGCTTCCGTTTGCCATTCTCAGAGGTCGGGATTAACCAGCGATTAATGGGTCCAGTGCTTTCGAATCAATAGCGTGAAAACTTGTGCTACCAGTTAGGCGCCTTTCCGAGACTTGACACCTCCCGCTGCTTTTTCGTTTCCGACCCACCACACCCATTGCTCCGAGCTGGGAGTGCTGTGTGAGCCGATTCAATTCCAAAAAACATGCCCCACGGAATCGAGCGCATGGAGTATCTACAGCGCCTGCTCGACAAGATCGACAGGTTCGAATTTTTGATTGCGGGCCTCATTGGGGCCGTAGTTGCGAGCTGGTGGCACAAGGACGACTTGCCCGACTGGCGCGCCTGGATGGTGTTCTTGGTTACGGGTGCTGCCTGCTCGCTGTACCTGACGAGCATGGTCAGCGCCTACCTGAGTGTCACCGAGCCCAAGATCGTCGCCGGGATTGGTTTCCTCCTTGGCATGTTCGGAGGCTCGCTACTGGCAGCAATCAACCGAGCCATCAAAGCCGCTGACCTCTGGGTGCTTTACTTTGAGCAACGTCGCCTGCAGCGTCATGCAGGCTTCTTCACCCTGCTGATTTTCGGCGTCGGTGCGGTGGTGGCGGGGCAGTATTCCGGCTGGAACCTGGGCCTGTCCCAAGGCTTCGGCGGCATGTTTCTGGCCTTGCTGATCATTGCCGTATGTACCTGTTTCGTTACTCGGCGGTGAAGCATCGAGTAATCTCCTATGAGCCCTGGAGCGCTACATCACGTTTGTGCTGCAAACGGCGGGTCAGCATTGCAAGCGTCACGGCCAACGCACCGCATGAGCAGATAACCAGCGCCATTGGCAACGCCGTACCATCGTGAAGCACACCCACCAGCGCGGCCGCTGCTGCCGCCACACTGAACTGCAGGCAACCGAGCAATGCCGACGCGCTGCCCGCACGCGCCCATTGCCCGTTCATGGCGCAGGCTGAGGCATTGGGGGTGATGGAGCCCAGGCAGGCAATGCAGACAAACAAGGGCACCAGCAGGGGCCAGAGCTGTTCGGTGCGCAGACCGGCAATCGCCAACAATGCCAGTGCAGCAGCGAGGTACATCCAGATAACCCGCGACAGCAGGAACGCAGGCCCCTTTTTGCCCACCAACCGGGCATTGAGCTGCGAGACCAGAATGAAACCCGCCGCATTGGTACCGAACAGCCAGCCATAGTGCTCAGGCGGCACTCCGTAGAGCTTGATGAACACGAACGGCGAACCGGCGATGTAAGAAAACATCCCAGCCATGGCGATCCCGCCAGTGAGCGCGTGGCCTAGAAAAATACGATCGCCCAACAAGCGGCGGTACTGCGTCAGTGCGCCTGATAAAGGCTGGCGAGGATGAGTGGCGGGCATGCTTTCCGGCAGGCCCAGCGCCACGGCTATTGAAGCCAGCGCACTGAACGCCGTCAGGCTGATGAAGATCGACTGCCACCCATAGAGGTTGACCAGCAAGCCGCCGAGCATGGGCGCCAGAATCGGCGCCAAGCCCATAACCAGCATTAATTGCGAGAATACTTTGGCCGACTGAACGGCATCGCACCTGTCGCTGACAATGGCTCGGGCAATCACCATCCCCGCACAGCCGCCGAGCGCCTGAACGAAGCGCGCGCCGATCAGCCATTCCAGATTCGGCGCGAAGGCACACGCCAGCGATGCGAGGGTGAACAGCGAAGCCCCGAACAGCAGCGGGACACGTCGGCCGAAGCGATCCGCCACCGCCCCGTAAGCCAGTTGACCGATGGACAAGCCCAGAAAATATGACGCCAGGGTCAACTGGACATGCTTCTCGTCAGTGCCAAACGCGAGGGCAATGGCAGGGAAGCCAGGCAGATAAAAGTCGACGGCCAAGGGGCCGAAGGCGCTCAAGGCACCGAGAATAATGATCGCGCGCAGGTTCATCAGACATCCAGACGATATTCAGAGCAGAGGGGGTACCCAACCCCGCAAAGCCCAGACATGGTATGCACTTAAGTTTAAGTGGACACCAGTTCTAGCCTTTTAAGCGGGTATTTCATGCAGCCAACACGCTATTCCGACTCCAACTCCTTCAAAGCCCAGGTCATTCAGGAGTGTGCCCAATCCAGCGAAATGGAGCTGGATACCGATCAACTCCCGGCACTGGTAGATGACTTGGCCGGACGCAGACCATTATCAAGCTCTCCGACACGATATAACTTTAACCTAGGACGGAGACTGAATAGCCGTAAGCGGGCGGCGAACACACCTACCGAACTCCAGCATTAAGGGCGATGGTGTCCGCGTATTTTTTAGCGAACGCGATCACCCTTATCGCTAGGATTTCCATGCGCCAACGTAGCTCTTATCCCAAACCGTTCAAAGCCCAGGTCGTCCAGAAAGCGCAATGCGGCAATCGCAGTGTCTCGACCATCCGGGGTGTGACCGAAATCCTTGACTGAGCAGGCCGCGGATTCCGCGCAGATCAGCAGTCAGCTCAACGCACGGGCCAATCTACAGATGAAGTTGATCGACCAATTCCGCATATAACAAACGGCCCTTGCAGTGAGTGACTCAGGGACGGTAATTTGGCGAACAGTGCATGGTACTCAGCCGCGAAATGGCTGAGTGTCGTCTTGATGGTGATGCCAGGCTGGTTCATATGGCTGGCAATTTTTTCTTATCAGCTAACACGTAGCAGTAAGTCTAATGCAATAGTTGAATCGGCAAATCAATTCGGCTGAGCTTCTCCAAATAGCCTCTGTGCCAAGCCTGGTCAGCATCCGCTGACCAGGAAATGCAACTAAAGCCTGCTTGCTCCCCGTTGCAGTGGGTCGGTCGATAGATGGGCCGACCGACACACCGTGATCCCGGATACTCCGGTACTCACCTGCCCTACCGCGCTCAGTCCTCGAGCGCACGAACGCGCTGCATGCGCTGTTGTTCTACCGGTGCAGCGGCTACCTGGAGCTCAAAGTCGAAATCAATCTGCGCAAAGCGACCTTGCACACCCAACTCCCGCGCCAGCTGTGGATCATCGCTAAAGCGGATTTCGGCGATTAGCTCATCGCGTGTCGCATACGCAAAGTCGTCGTGCAGGTAGGGGTCATCCGACAGATTGATCTGCGTGGTCAGGTGACGATAACCCGGGGCCGAGATAAAGAAATGGATATGCGCCGGCCGCTGCCCATGACGCCCAAGTTGATCAAGCAACTGCTGAGTCGGTCCGGTCGGCGGGCAGCCATAGCCGGACGGCACGATGCTGCGAAAACGGTAATTGCCCTGGGCATCAGTCTCGATGCGCCTGCGCAGATTGAACGCCGATTGGCTGCTGTCGAACCAGGAATACGTGCCGCCGGTGTTGGCCTGCCACACATCGACAATCGCGCCAGCCAGGGGATTGCCGTCGGTGTCGCGCACCTGACCACGCATGAACAGAGGCGCGGCGGCATCGGTCCCATCATCCAGCCGCGCTTCGTACTTGGACAACGGCGCACCGGCCACGTAAAGCGGGCCTTCGATGGTACGCGGGGTGCCACCGGTCTTGCCGGCCTCGACATCGGCGGCGTCCATCAACATGTCCAGGTAATGCTCCAGCCCCAGCCCCGCGACGAGCAGCCCGGCTTCCTGATTCTTGCCCAGTTCGTTGAGGTAGTTGACCGCCTTCCAGAATTCTTCGGGGGTCACCTCCAGGTCTTCGATGATGTTCACGGTGTCGCGCAGAATCCGGTACACCAACGCCTTGGTGCGCGGGTTGCCGCCATCGTTAAGGTTGCCGCTGGCCTCTTCAAGAAACTGTTGAGCGTGGTCGGTCTGTGAAAGTCGGATGGACATGGTGCTTTCCTCATCTTGTAATTATTGAGTGAATGGCAGGCTTAGCGGTCATCTTCATGGATCGACGAAGGGTGCCGGCACAAGGCGTTCACTTCGATGGCCATGTAGGGAAAGAGCGGCAGTTGCATCAGCAAATCGTGCAGGTCCTGCACGCTGTCGACATCGAACACGCTGTAGTTGGCGTAGTGCCCGGCGATGCGCCACAGGTGGCGCCATTTGCCTTCCTGTTGCAGGCGCTGCGCCAAGGCTTTTTCCTCGGCCTTGAGGCCAGCGGCGCGCTCGGGGTTCATATCGAGGGGCAGGTTCACGGTCATTTTTACGTTGAACAACATGGCAGGTGCCTCTTAGTGTTTGTCACGACGGAAGAACGCCAGACGCTCTTCATCGATGGCCAGGCCCAGGCCCGGGGCGGTTGAGACATGCAGGTGGAAATCCCGATACACCAGCGGTTCGGCAAGAATGTCCTCGGTCAGCAGCAGCGGGCCGAACAGCTCGGTGTCCCACGCCAGCTTGTTCAGCGTGAGGAAGGCATGCGCCGAAGCCAGGGTGCCGATACCGCCCTCGAGCATGGTGCCGCCGTACAGGGCGATGCCCGCGGCTTCTGCTATCGCAGCCGTACGCAACACCGCGCGGGGGCCGCCGTTCTTGGCGATTTTGAGGGCGAACACCGACGCCGCGCCTTCACGGGCCAGGTTGAAGGCGTCCTCCACACATTCGATGGATTCATCCGCCATGATCGGCGCCGGGCTCGACAGATTGAGCCGGACCATACCGCCGCGGTTATAGCGTGAAATTGGTTGCTCGATCAGGTCGATACCGTTGTCGCCCAGCTCCTTGCACGCGCGCACTGCCACCGCTTCGTCCCACGCCTGGTTAACGTCAACGCGCACACTGGCGCGGTCGCCCAGCACCTTTTTGATTGCGATCACGTGGGCCAGGTCGTGGTCGACCTCACCGCCACCGATCTTCAATTTGAAGATACGGTGACGGCGCAGGTCGAGCATCTTCTCGGCCTCGGCAATGTCCTTTTCAGTGTTGCCGCTGGCCAGGGTCCAGGCCACCGGCAATGCGTCACGCACGCGGCCGCCGAGCAGTTCGCTGACCGGCAGGTTCAGACGTTTGCCCAACGCATCGAGCAAGGCGCTTTCAACACCGGACTTGGCGAAGGTGTTGCCGCGAATGCTGCGCTCCAGGCGCAACATGGCCGCATTGATATTGCTGGCGTCCTGGCCGATCAGCAGCGGCGCAAAATGGCGATCGATGTTGACCTTGATGCTGTCGGGGCTTTCATTGCCGTAGCTCAAGCCACCAATGGTGGTGGACTCGCCAATGCCTTCGATACCGTCGGCGCAGCGCACGCGGATGATCACCAGGGTCTGGTTCTGCATCGTGTGCATCGCCAGCTTGTGCGGGCGAATGGTGGGAAGGTCGACGATGATCGTCTCGATCGACTCTATGGCGCAAATGGGCATGGTGATACCTGTTGAGTTCTTTTTAGATTTAAGCTGATTCTGTTCCCTATTTTTCATGGCATCCAATATAGAATGGGTCTCAAATAATACCTTTAGGGTATGAAAGGAGTGATCATGGAATTACGTCACCTGCGTTATTTCCAGGTGCTGGGGGCAACCCTTAACTTCACCCGCGCCGCCGAACGCCTGCACATTGCCCAGCCGCCCTTGAGCCGGCAGATCCAGCAACTGGAGGATGAGCTGGGGGTGATTCTGCTCGAACGCGGCCGGCCGCTGCGGCTGACCGAGGCCGGGCGGTTTTTCTATGAGCACGCCAATGTGCTGCTAGAACAACTGAACACGGTGTGCGCCAACACCCGGCGCATCGGCCAGGGCGAGAAGACCTGGCTGGGCATCGGCTTTGCGCCGTCGACCCTGTACGGCGTGTTGCCGGAACTGATTCGGCGGTTGCGCAGCCACGAGGCGCTGGAGCTGGAATTGGGGCTGTCGGAGATGACCACCCTGCAGCAGGTCGAAGCCCTCAAGGCCGGGCGCATCGATGTGGGCTTCGGGCGGATCCGTATTGACGATACGGCCATCGTCCAGCGCGTCCTGGTAGAGGACCGTCTGGTGGCGGTACTGCCCTCCGGCCACCCTTTGCTCGACGCGCCCGCCACCCTTGCGCAATTGTCCGCCGAACCGTTTGTGCTGTACCCCGGCAACCCGCGCCCCAGTTATGCCGACCATGTGATCGCGCTGTTCGACGCCCATGGCCTGAGCCTCAAGGTGGCGCAATGGACCAACGAATTGCAGACCGCCATCGGCCTGGTCGGCGCGGGCATGGGCGTAACGCTGGTGCCGGCCTCGGTGCAGGTGCTGCACCGCGCGGACATCGGCTACACGCCGGTTGTGGAAACCACCGCGACCTCGCCGATCATTCTGAGCCGGCGGGTGAATGACCAGTCGCCGGGGCTTACACATTGCTTGCACTTGGTGGAAGAATTGATCTGAGTTCCTCTGGCCGGGCTTGTCTGAATTCGGCTGCCGTTCGCCCCTCCAGCGAACATGGCATTCAGCAAGCCTTGGAGGCTTCACCCAGGCGGTGATAGGCGCGGTTGAAATATACCAGGCCCTCTTCTGCCTCACCCTGGCGGATGGTCTGGATCTCGCAGTAGAAAATACTGTGGGACCCCACTTCGTGTACCTGCGCGATACGACAATCGAAGTTGACCAGCGCGTCGAGCATCACTGGCGCACCGCTTTCCAGGGTGATCCACTGCGTCACGGCAAAGCGCTCATCCATGCTCAGCGCCCGGTTCGCGAACGCCCCGGACATGTCCTGGTGATCGCCACGCAGAATGTTCACGCACACCGCGCCATTACGCTTGAAGTGCTCGTTGGAATGCGACGATCGATTCATACACACCAACAGCGTGGGCGGTGAGTCGGTGACGCTGCACACCGCCGAGGCGGTAAAGCCGAACCGGCCCGCCTCGCCATCGGTGGTGATGACCGTCACGGCGCCGCCGAGCATGGCCATTGCATTGCGAAAGCTGCCTATGTCTACCATGGTCGTTCCCCTCAGATATCCAGCACGAGTTTTTTGGATTTGGCTCGTGAACAGCACACTAGAACTTGGTCATTGCCGGCCTTTTCATCGTCCGTGAGGTACACGTCGCGATGGTCCGGCTCGCCTTCGAGCACGTCGCACAGGCAGGTCCCGCACACCCCCTGCTCGCAGGAAATCTCGATTTTGATGCCCACCTGCGCCAGCGCGGCGAGAATGCTTTGCCCTTCGGCCACCTTCACGGTCTTGCCACTGCGCGCGGCCACCACTTCAAAACTGCCACCCGAGCTATCCACGTCCACCTGGAAATATTCCTTGTGGATGTGCGACTCGCTGTAGCCCTGCCTGCGCGCGCCCTGGATCACCCAGTCCATGAAGCCTGCGGGGCCGCAGGTATACATGTGCACGCCGGCCTCGCCCTTGCCCAGCACCTTGGCCAGATCGAGCTTCTGCTCTGGCCCTTCGTCATCGAAGTGGGTGAACACCTGCGCGGCAAACGGTGCGCTGACCAGTTCCGCGAGGAACGCACTGCGTTCACGCTCACGCCCGCAGTAGTGCAGTTCGAAGGTCTGGCCGGCCGCGTGCAACGCATAGGCCATGGCAATCATCGGCGTGACACCGATACCGCCACCCAACAGCACTGAACGCCGCGCCTCGGCCGCCAGCGCAAACAGGTTGCGCGGCAGGCTGATCTGCACCTCGTGACCTTCGAGCAGGATGTCATGCACCCCGACCGAACCACCGCGCGAGGCCGGGTCCCTGAGCACACCCAGGCGATACAGGCTCGGGTCGGCAGGGTTGCTGCACAACGAGTACTGGCGCACCAGCCCCGGCCCGATATGGATATCGACGTGCGCACCGGCATCGAACATCGGCAGCGGCGCGCCGTCACGGCGGGTCAGGTCCAGGACGACAACACCGCCCCCTTGCAGCTCGCGCTTGCGCACGATTACGTCCAACAGTTCTTCAGTCATGGCCGTTATTCCATGGAGTTCGCAAAGACCGCCGTAGCGGCCGCTATCAGTCAGCGCATGAACAGGCCGCCATTCACATCCCAGGTAGCTCCGGTAGCGAAATAGGCCTCGGGGCGTGCCAGCTGCACAATCAAGTCACCGAGAAAATCCGCATCGCCCAGGCGCTGCACCGGAATATTGGCCAGCAGGCTCGGCAAGCGTTCGGCCGGAATCGCCGCGCGCACCGCCGCCGATTCGATAGGGCCCGGGGCGATGGCGTTGACCGTTACCCCGCGCGCGGCAAATTCCTTGGCGAAGATCTTGGTCAGCGTGACGATGCCGCCCTTGCTCGCGGCATAATGCGCGCCGGTCGCAGTGCCGCCGTTCTGCCCGGCTAGGGACGCCATGTTGATGATGCGTCCATAGCCGGTCTCGGCCATGTACGCGCCCAGCACCTGGCAACCGAGGAACACACTGCGCAGGTTCAGGCCGACCACAGCGTCGAACTCCTCGGGGCTGATCTGCATCAGCGGCGTGGTCTTGGTCACGGCAGCGTTATTGACCACCACGTGCAACGCGCCGAAACGCACCAGCACTTGCTCCAGCCCCGCTTCGAAATCGGCCTTGCTGCCGGCGTCCAGTTGCAGCGCGAGCGTGCGCTCACCGGCCGGGTCCAGCTGTTTGGCGCAGGCTTGCGCGGCTTCAAGGTTGAGGTCGGTGATCACCACCGAGTACCCCGCCCGCAGCAGGCTAGCGCAAAAATGCTGCCCCAGGCCCTGCCCCGCGCCCGTCACCAATGCGATCTGGTTCATGTCGGCGCTCCTTAAAGGATGTAGCCGATACCGGCAAGGGCATCGTCACTGTTGATCAGGCTGACCACTTTGCGCTGGATCTTGAAACCACCCTCGCTGCGGATCAGTTGGTAGGTGAGGTCGGCGCTGTAGAACTTCAGGCTTTCCTTGCGGAACTCACGGATGTTCTGCGCGCAGCGCACCGTCACCTGCACCCCGTCATCGGCCAACACCCGGAACCGCGACTGCATGCGCACCGTGCGCGGTTGCGGGCTGGTGGAAATCGATTCGCCGCCGGTCAAGCGCTGCACCCGCAGCTCACGCATATGATGGTCGTCGTAGGCGTAGTTGAGCGTGTTCTCGAAATCGGTTTCCCTGGGGTCAATGGGAATGATGTAGGTGCCCTTGTCGGTCCACATCGTCAACCACCCGTCGTATTCACCGTGGTCCAGCATGTCGCCTTCCTGCCAGATGAAAGCGGTCACTTCTTGCAGTAATTGCAGGTTCATAAGGTTCTCCACGGATCAGACCGACATCATCTTTTTCCACTGCTGATAGGCGGCGCGCATGCCGGTTTCGGCACTCACATCGGACACCAGCCCGTCTGCACTGGCCTGCTCGCCGGGCAAGCCGCGGTTGAGCATGATCCACAGGTCTTCACCGGCGCTGGCGCCCTTCTGTACCCGCTCCCAGGCCTCGGAATCGTCCGGCGTGCCGAAACCCATCGGGCCCTGGAAGTGCTCATGCAGACGCAGACGATAACGGTTGGCCACGGCCGGACCGCCGTCCATGGTGATCACCGAGTGGTGAATTTCGGTCTCGGTCACCGAGATCGGTTGCAGCACCCGAAAGAACGCCATCGAGCAGGCGACGTTGGGGAACAGGTTGAGGTTGAAGCCGGTGCCGCCGACCGCACGCACGATTAGCCGCACCTGTTGCTCTTCGATACCTTCCTCACGCAACTCGGCCGCGAGGCCTTCGAAGCGCTCGGGGATCGGTTTGTCCAGGTCGGCTTCGAGGTCGATCAGGTCCGGGATCATCACCATCACGCTGTGGCCGTTGCCCAGGTCCTCAACGTAGCCGGGGCCCTTGACGAAGTCGAACAGCTCAAGGGTCTGTTCATCCACCGACGACAGAAAGCTCTTGTGCACCAGCGGAAAATGGTAGGCGTCCGTGGTGTTTTCCAGCTGGATCTTCCAGTTGCCGGGAAAACGGAAACGGTGCTCGCCCGGAACCTTTATGCCGTAGCCGGCGCCCTGTTTCATGAACAGGTCCATCCATTTTTTCGCGGCGCCGAGGTAGTCTTCCAGCGGCTCGATGTCGTCCTTGAAGGTGGCGAAGATCATGCCGGCATAACTTTCGGTGCGCAGGCTGACCAGCGGCAGCTCGGCCTTGTCGATGCAGTCGCCGTAGCTTTCCGGGTGCGGAATACCGCGCAGCGAGCCATCGAGCGCATAGCCCCAGCCGTGGTACGGGCAGACGAAGCTGTTGGTCTTGCCTTTCTTGTGTTCACACACAGTGGCGCCACGGTGGCGGCAGCGGTTGAGCAGCACGTGCACGTCTTTCTTGCGGTCACGCACCACGATCACTGGCTGCTTGCCGATATAGGTGGTCTTGTAGCTGCCGTTGTCGGGAATCTCGCTGGCGTGGGCGACCCAGATCCAGGTGCTGTAGAAAATCTTTTCCAGCTCGGCGTCGAACAATTGTGCGTCGGTGTACATCGAGGTGTGGACGCGGTCAGCCTGCACCAGGTCGGCGGGGTCGACGTCAAGGTTTACAGCGGGAATCAGCTTGCTCATGGGAATGTCCTCGTCGGCATCAAGTGCGCTGAATAATCAGCTCGCGCCCAACCCGGGCTTCAACCTTGGTGTAGCGCCACAGCTTGTACGGGCCATCGCCCACCGGCGTTGTGCGAAACAGGTTGCAGGCGGCGTGCACGGTCTCGATGTCCGGCACGTCGGCCAGCAGGTACGTGGTCCATGGGAAGCCATCGGAAGGCCCGACCATGCTCTGGTCGTCATCCATGTTGCCCAGCACCTTGACGCCGGCGAGGTCGTGGATACCGTTCCACATTGCACTGAACGCTGCCCACACCTGCAATTGCTCATCGCGCGCGGCATCGAAAAAATTCTGGTTGATGCCCATGCAAAACAGCACGCGCAAGGTCTTTTTATCGCTCATTTTATTTCCTCGACGGTTAGAGGTAGCCAGGCAAAGGCTGTTTGCCGAAGAACATGGCTCCGGCGTTTTGATAGGTGATGTCGCCCATGAATGCGTGCTGGGTCACCACTTGGGCGTCGTTGACACAGCGCGCCAGCGGGCTGTCGTTGTACACGCCGCTCATGCCCGAGAGCATCTGCGCGGTACGCGCCACATCGGCGGCGACACGGGTGGCATGGGTCGACGACAACCGCAGCAGGTTGGTCGCGGCCACGGGCACCGCATCGCCGGCCAGCACGTAATCCCAGGCGTGTTCGATGGATTCGTAGAAGAACGCCCGTGCGGCACGCAGCTCGGCTTCCGCCCGAGCAATGTCGACCTGGGCCAGGGGCCGATCGGCAATCGCCGGGGCACCGGTGACCGAGACACGCCCGCTGGCCATGTCAGCCAGGGCATCGAGTGCGGCACGCGCCACGCCTAGGCCAACCACCGAGAGCACCTGGGTGGCGAATGACAGCGACGGGTAGCGGAAGAACGGTTCGTCCAGGTTGGGCAGGCCGCCGCGCACGAAGGTCCACTCCTCGCTGACCCGCACATTGTCGGCGACCAGGTCGTGGCTGCCGGTACCCAGCAGGCCGACGGTGTCCCAGGTTTCGTCGATGCGGATCGCACTGCGCGGCATGACTGCAATGCGCGGCAGGCCGAAGGTGTCGCCGCTTATCGGGGCGATGCCGACACCGACGATGTCGGAGCCCAGGGAACCGCTGGAGTACTTCCAGCGGCCACTGACCACAAAACCGCCCTCGACCACTCCAGCCGGTTGAGGCGGGAAGATGCCGCCTGCGAACACCACGTCCGGCCCGTTGGCATACACCTTGGCGATGCTCTCAAGTGGCAATGCCGCGAGGTAGACCGGGCTCATGCCGAAACTGGCGACCCAGCCGGCCGAACCGTCGGCCTGGGCAATGCGCTCTATCACCTGGCAGAACTCGGCGGGCGAACATTCCAGGCCACCGAAGCGCTTGGGCACCAGCGCACGGTAAACGCCGTGCTGTTTGAAGGCCTCGATCACGTCCTGGGAAATGTGGCGCTGACGGTCGAACTCACCGGTGCGGGCACGCTCACGCACGTCGACCATCAAGGCTTCGAAGGCGGGACCACTGGCAAGCGAGCTCACCGTCTCAACCGCTGGTTTTTTAAGCGAGTGCATAGGATTGACTCCGTTGTCAGGAACGGTATTGGGCTGGGCGGGAAGTCAGCGTCGAGGGGGGACGCGGGACGGAAAGAGGGCGATGGATCGGCATAGTGATTACCTTTGTTTTTGTGGGTGCCGTTGGGATAAATCTGAGCTCTAATACGTGAACTGTCAATTGATTTATCATCATTACTAACACCACTAATCACGTAAAATAAAATGGAAAATACACTGAAAAACATACTTATGTATTTGTTTTTATTTAATTTAAATAAAATTAATAGTCTTGAATTTCTCAAGAATACCTTCAATTTTTATTTATTTTTTAGACCAAAAAATCAATGTGGGAGTCTCAGCGTAACGGCGAGAACGGCGCCGGCAGGTACACCGTGGAGTGCATCTGCAACAGCTGCGGCGCGGAGTTTTCCGGCGGCCAGGCGCCTTCGGCCACGGCACGGGTGCGCACTTCAAGGCGCTGCTCCAGCGAGCTGTAGGGCCAGATGTGCAGGTAGCGCGGAATCTTCCCGCTGGTGGCGTAGAACGCTCCATACACCTGGGAATAATCCGGCCCGGTGCGCCGATCCACGGCCTTGCCCCAACCGCGCAACGTTGGCATCAGCCCACTGGGCACGAGGTTGTATTCGCGCAACTCATAGAACGGGCCATGAACGCCGGGCGGCAGCGGTTCGACAAAGGCGAAGGCGCTGTAGTCATCCACCTGTTGCTCAAGCAGAAATTCACCAATCGCAAAGCCATCGGACGCCACCAGATAGCGCTGGCGTTCACGTTCACGACACTCGCCATCGTCGAACCCGCGCAGCACCACGATACGGTTCTGCGAGCCGATTTCCGAGACCCAGCAGCCCATCAAATGCACGCCCTCGCCCGTCTCGCGCAAGCTCTGCTCCAGACGCGGCAAGGCTTGCGGCACGGTGCGTACCCGTAAAGTGAAGGTCAACAGTTCGAAGTGTTTCATGGCAGTCTCCAGCGCTACGCGCACGGCACGACCGCCCTTGCCGGGCAGTCCTGGAAATAAAAAAGGGTGGGGTTAATCAGTGCGCGTTATCGCTCACTGAGCGGCAGGCTTGGGTACCGGCAGCTCGGCGTCGCTGTTCCATGCCAGCACCGGGCGACTGAACAGGTTTTCGGTCTGGAAATGCGCCATGCGCCACTGCCCGTCTTCCTCGGCAAAGCGCACGCTCAGGCGCGCAGCGTTGAGATGGGAGGCGCCGCTGGCGAAGGTGGAAGTCTGCAGCATCACCCAACTGCCGCGCACGGCGTCGTCCCGCACCTCAATCAGCTCGCTGGTGAGAAAGTGCACGTTGAGGGCAAAGTGCGCCGGGGCTTTCATGTAGCCGGCGAACATCGCGGCAATGGCTGCGCGCCCGCGATAACCGCCGAAGCTCTGGGCGTACTTGGCGCCCTTGCCCTCCCACACCGCATCCTCGGTGAACAGGCCCGCCAGTTCGTCAAGCGGCGTGCGGGCATCCAGGGCGTCACACAACACCATGTAGCGGTTCATGCAGGCACGGACGCTGTCCTGGACCTCAAAGCGGCGCAGGCGTTGTTCCAGGTCTGCGCGGGGAATGGTTGTACTCATCTCACACCTCATGTCCGGCGTACAGGCGTTCAAGCAGGCGGCCAGCGATGGCCAGCAGTCGTTCATCGGCGCCCTTGGCCGCCACCAGTTGCAGGCCTACCGGCAAGCCTTCGGCGCTGGCCAACGGAATGCTCAACGCCGGGTGCCCCGACAGGTTGAACGGGCGCACGAAAGCGGTCATGCCCAGAACTGCCTGAGTGTCGGTCGCTTCGGCCAGGGTCAAGGGAAAGTCCGGCATGGTTGGCAGCACCAGCACGTCGACCTGCTGCAGTGCGGCATCGACTTCGGCGCTGAACTGCGCGCGCACCTGCTCGGCCTGCGCCAGTGCCGCAGGCGTGGTGTTACCGGCGGCCGCCAGGCGCGCGGCGATGTCGGCGCCGACCTTGCCGGTTTCCAGCAAGTGCCCGCAGGCATCGAAGGTCTCGCGGTTTATCACCACCATGCCGGCCTCATAGGCCGCCTTGAGGCTCGGCAATGTGAGGGTTTCGGTGGGCAGCCGGCTGTCGGCGATGGCAGCGTCGATCACGCGCTGTACCGCTGCGCTGGCCTGCACGCTCACAATGCCCAGGCGCGGCGCGGCCGGTGCAGCTACGGGCTGGAAAGTAGGGTCGATCGCCTGCATAGCCGTGACCAGCATCGGCAGGCTCGCGGCAAACGGGCCGACGCAATCAAGGCTACTGTGCGTTGGCATCACGCCACGGCGGCTGATCCGGCCGAACGTCGGTTTAAAACCGAACACGCCACAACAGCAAGCGGGAATACGTACCGAGCCGCCCGTGTCCGTGCCCAGGGAAAAATCCGCCAGCCCGGCGGCCACGGCGGCGGCTGAACCGCTGGAGGATCCGCCTGGAATACGCCCGGGGAAACGCGGGTTCGGCGCGGTGCCGGCCCAGTGATTGATCCCTGTGGTGCCAAAGGCCAGCTCGTGCAGGCTGGTCTTGGCCACCAGGCGGCAGCCCTTGTCCAGCAGGGCCTGCACCACATCGGCGTGGGCACTGGCCGGCGCCGCGTCGTCCAGTGCGTGGCTCGATGCCCGGGTAGGCAGGCCGGCGATATCGAGGGTGTCCTTGACCATTACGGTCGGCCCATCGCCGCCAAGGGAAAGCTGTTCAATCACCAGGGTCATGTCACGTTACCTTCAGTACGAATTGCGGAATGGGGGCGCCCGATGCGCCCTTTCCTTTTTTCACACTCACCGAATATTACGTGAATTGTCAATTATATTTCTGAATGTCGGCCTGGATCGCACGGTTCAATAACCGTGCCCAATTCACGAGAAAAGTCTATGATTGCTCGCCTCCCTCGACATGAGCACATCATGAGCCCACCAAAAAAACACGCAGGCCGCTACGACCCCGGCAGTGAAGACTTTCACAAAGAAGATTTCCCGTTCTACTGGCTCGCAATGGTGCATGGCCGCTACAGCCAGTACATGGAAAAGGCCCTGAAGAAAATCGGCCTGGACATCCCGCGCTGGCGGGTGCTGTTCATCCTCAAGGAGAACGGCCAGTCGAGTATTTCCGAAATCTCCACCCACGCCATCGCCAAGCTTTCGACCATCACCAAAACGGTGTATCGCATGAAGGAAGACGGCCTGGTGGACACCGCGCCCTGCGAGGACGACGGCCGCGTCACTCAGGTGCGCATCACCGCGCAGGGGCGCGAAGCGATTGAACGCATCCAAGTGGCCACCGGTGATGTGTTCAAGCGCAGTTTCAACGGCATGACCGAAGCACAGATCCAGCGCCTGAACCGCATGCTCGAAACGGTGTTCGACAACCTCGGCGAACCCTAGGCCGGCGGCAACACAGCCTGTCACGCATAACCAACTTTCTGGCAGGCTCGAACAAGCAGCCAGGCTGTGTATCGGCTTTTAATGCAGAGGTCTTTCGAGCGCCCATCGGGCGCGACGAACCCTTCATTGGAGCGCCGCCATGCACATTGCCGTATTGCCCTCAGTCGTTGCTTTCCTGGGCCGTGACCATTCCAATTTCATCGATGGCGCCGTGCACACCAGCGCGTCGACACAACGCATCGGCATCGTCGACCCCGGTACCGGCGAGACCGTCGCGCAGTTGCGTGACGCCCAGGCCGAAGATGTGAACCTGGCCGTCGACAGCGCGGCCAGAGCCTTCAAGGGCGCCTGGGCACAGGTCACGCCCTACCAGCGCGGCGTCCTGCTCAACCGCCTGGCCGATCTGATCGAGGCCAACGGCGAAGAACTGGCACAACTGGAAACCGTGAGTTCCGGCAAATCGATCAACCTGTCGCGGCATATCGAGGTGGGCCAGAGCGCGGTGTTCCTGCGTTACTTCGCCGGCTGGGCCACCAAAATCGGCGGCCAGACCATGACCCCGTCGTTTCCCTCCATGGACGGCGAGCACTACAGCGCCTACACCCTGCGCGAGCCGGTGGGCGTGGTGGCAGCCATCGTGCCTTGGAACTTCTCGTTGATGATCGGCGTGTGGAAACTCGGCGCCGCGCTGACCACCGGCTGCACCGTCGTGCTCAAACCCAGCGAATACACGCCGCTGTCCCTGCTGCGCCTGGCGGAACTGGCGATCGAGGCCGGGATTCCGGCTGGCGTAATCAACGTGGTCAACGGCCGCGGCCAGGTCGGTCAGCAACTGATCGCACACCCGCAGGTACGCAAGGTGTCGTTCACCGGCTCGGTGCCCACCGGCATTGCCGTGGGCAAGGCCGCCATGGGCGCCGACCTGACCCGCGTGACCCTGGAACTGGGCGGCAAGAACGCCGCCGCGCTGCTGGCCGACGCCAACGTGGATGACGCTGTGGCTCGCTTCGTGCAAGCGGCTTATGTGCACCAGGGCCAGGTGTGCGCATCACCCGAGCGCTTGTTCGTGCACCGCTCAATCGTCGAGCAAGTGACGCAAAAGATGGCGGCGATGCTGTCGCAGATGGTCATCGGTTCGCCCCTGGATGAACACGCCCAGTTCGGCCCACTGTCGAACAAGCCGCACTTCGACAAAATCCTCGGCTTTTTCGAGCGTGCCCTGCAGAGCAACCAGGTGGCATGCGGCGCGCGGGCCGTGGACCGCGCCGGTTACTACGTGGAGCCGACGCTGATCGTGGCCACCGGCAAGGACGACCCACTGCTGCACGAGGAAACCTTCGGCCCGGTGGTGTGTGTATTGGCGTTCGATGATGAAGAAGAATTGGTCGAGCTGATGAACGAGAGCCCGTTCGGCCTCACCGCCAGTATCTGGACCAACGACCTGTCCAAGGCCTTGCGCCTGATCCCGCAAATCGAAGCGGGCACGGTGTGGGTCAACATGCACACCTTCGTCGACCCCAGCGTGCCGTTTGGCGGGATGAAGGCATCGGGTGTCGGGCGTGAGTTCGGCAGTGCGTTTATCGACGATTACACCGAGCTGAAATCGGTAATCATCCGCTACTGAACACGCTCTCTGTAGGAGCGAGCTTGCTCGCGAAAAACGTCAACGATAACGCGTGTTTCCTGGCTGAACGCGGCGCCTGTGAATTCTTCGCAGCATTCTAGATGAGAAATGGGTGAGAGCTGGCTTGCCTGCGATAGCGGGCGGCCAGGCAACACTGCATCAATTGAACCACCGCATTCGCGAGCAAGCCCGCTCCCACAGTGGTTTTGTGCTAGATGAGAAAATGGCGAACGCCCACCCTGACTGAACAGCATTAGGGCAATCCGTGGTTCAGTGCCCAAGGCTTCGATAGCGACTCGGGGTCATCCCGGTCTGCTTCTTGAACGTCTTGGAAAAGTGCGCCGAATCAGTAAACCCCCAATAGCTGCCGATATCGGTGATCGAGCGTTGCGCGCAAACCGGATCGCGCAGGTCCTGCGCCGCCTTCAACAGCCGCTCACGCAGGATATAGCGACAGACACTGTCGCCGCTGGCTTCGAACAGCCTGTAAAGCTGGCGGCTGGAAGTGCCCAGTTCCTCGGCCAGCGACGCCGGCGAAAGCCTCGGTGAGTCAAGCCGCTGCCGGATGACGGATTGCACTTCATGCAACTGCCAGCCCGGGGAGTCGGCGCCGACTTGATACTCCAGCACCGATTCAAGCAAGGCCACCAACGCCCTCTGCACGCCATCGCCATCCTGCGGGCAAGACCATTGGGCCAACTCGCCGCCAGCGACCTGCCGCACCAGCGTACAAAGCAGTTGACCACAGACACCGGTGGTCGACAGCTTGCCGAAGCGGCTACGCTCCAGGCCCTTGAACAACTCACGCGGCAGAGGGATCGACACGTGGGAAAACAAGCCGTTGGGGGTCATTTTCACCGCGCCGGAAAAGTCCAGCAACGCCAGGTCACCATGGCGCAGGTCGACCACTCGGTCCCCGAGTTCGATGGCCATTGAGCCTTGCTGTTGCAGCACAAGGAAACAACGCCCCGAGGAATCACGCTCGCCTGAGCGGGCAGCCTTGGCAATCACACTGGCATTGCTGCGAATGTGCGCCACCGCCGTACTGCCCATCAGTGTTTGTTGCATTTCACCGATGAAAAGGCTCTGGCAGTGGTCATAGCGCGTGTCGAAACGACCGCAGGCCGCGTGCACACGCTCGTTCCAGGCCGACAAGGCTTGACCGTTCATGGGTAACCTCCCTGCTCGCTTGCGTCACACACCCGGCATAACGGCGGCGCATGAGACCTGGACACGATTGAACGCCAACCGAGCCCGCAACACCGCCACCCCATAGATGACCAGGACCGCCACCGAACAGGCCCCGGAGAACACCAACACCGCCCAGTAGCCAAACGCCTCGATCAGGAACCCACCCGCGGCCGGCCCGAACGCCGCACCCAGAGACAGGCACAACGCGCCCAGCGCGACGAGCTTGCCCGACAGGTCGAATTCGGCCATGACGCCAAAGGTGTAGGCCAGCACGAAGCTGATCGAGAACAGAAAGCAGATAACCCCGGTCACGTAGCTCGTCAGCGAGGAGAATTGCGCCAGGGCCACCAGGCCCAGCAACTCCGCGAGGATGACCGCCGCCACCGGCAGGAAGCGTCCCATTTTCAGGCCGATCGCCGAGGCGATGAAGCCCCCGCCGGCATTGATTAAAAAGCCCAGCGCCAGGACCAGCCCGATCGTATCCGAGGTCAAGCCGGTCTTTTTGCCCATCAGTTCCAGGAACGCCCACACCGACATAATGCCGGTCAGGAACACCAGGCTGGCCAACAGACTCAACCACACAATGGCGCGGCTTTCAGTGCTGGCTATCCGCACGGCGGCCTCGGACGCATCCAGTTGGCGTTCGCTGCGGCGCGGTACCCAGGGCAGCGGCAGGATTCCCATCGCCACCATGGCCAGGGCGATGGTTATCAACATACCTTCAAAGCCCCACACCGGCGCCACCGCTACCGGCAGCACGATCAGCAGGAGAGCCCCCGGCACGGTCTCGATACCCAGCTTGAACCCGAACGCACGCTCAGGCTGGGAGCTGTCACCGAAAATCGTCATGGCCAGGGCATACAACGCTCCTGTGCCGGCGCCCGCCAGGGCCATTATCAGCAGCAGCATTTCATAGGACGGGTCGCGCATAACCGTCAGCACCGCGCCCACCACCACAGCCGACGACAGCGCCGAAATGAGCCGCCAGCTGAGCCGGTGGATCCACAGCAGGGACGCCAGCCCGAACGCGCCAAACCCCAGGTTCATGGCCATCGCTAGGTTGCCCAATTGGTGCTCGCCAAGCCCGAAACGTTCGGCAAGCGCACCAAACAGTACGGGGAGCACATTCAATAACAAGGCCCCCGCGCCGGAGACCAGCCCTGCACACACATAGACGGAAGTTCTATCGATCGGATTTATTTTTATAGTTTTCATGTATGTATCCTGGTTTTTGAACAGAGGTTCACATTTGCTTGACGACGGTCCTCACGGCGACCGCCCGGGCAGGCAGGCGGAGGGTCACCCCATAAGCAACCAACGCGCCCAACCCGCAACACCCCACCACCAGGCACATCGGCCATGCGGTGCCATCAGCCAAATGGCTGACCCACAGACTGGCCAGCGCCCCGGTAGCGAATTGCACCGAAATCCCCAGCGCCACGCTCGCGCCGGCCTGGCGTGGAAACAGCGTCATCAGGCTGGCCATGCAGTTGGCGCCGATCAAACCGGTCACACCCATGTACAGCACCATGCAACACACGATGCTCGCCAGCCCACCCCATCCGGTATAGCCGACCAGCATCATCGCCAGCCCTGCCCCGCTCGCCAGTACCGTGCCCACCCCGAGCATGCGTTGCGGTCCGAAACGGCCCACCCAACGGGCGTTGATGAAGGTCACCAGGATGATGCCGAGGATGTTCAGGGCGAACAATGCGCTGAACACCCGTGGCGAGACGTCGAAGTACACCACGTAGACAAAAGGCGACGCGGTGATAAAGGCGAACATGCCGCCAAACCCCAAGGCCATGCACAGGATCAGCGCCACTGCCCTGGGTTGCCGGGCAATGGCAAGGTACGCCGCGAAGGCCGCCGGCACGGACGCACCGCGCTGCTGCACGGGCAAACTTTCCTTCAGGGTCAAGGCAACCAGCAACAGGCACAGGCTGGACAGGATGAACAACGCCGCGAAGATGGTGCGCCAGCCCTGGATCAGCACCAGCCAGGTGCCGATCATCGGCGCGACCAGGGTCGCCATCATCGTCAGCACGTGCATCCACGACAGCACTTTGGCCGCCTCCACCAGGCCGACCAGATCCCTGGCGACGGCACGGGCCAGCACCAGCGCGCCCGCGCCACCCAAAGCCTGGAAAAAGCGCCAGGCAATCAGTTGCTCGACGCTGCCGGCAAACAGGCAGCCCAGGGTCGCGGCCACGTACAACACCAGGCTGCCGAGCAGCAACGGGCGCCGGCCATAGCGGTCGGACAATGGCCCGTAGCACAGCATGCCCAGGCACAGCCCGGCAAGAAACGCGCTGATGGTGTGCTGCACTTGCGCGGTGCTGGTCCCCAGGTCCTCGGCGATTTGCGGAAAGCTGGGCAGGTAAGTGTCAATCGAAAACGGCCCGAAGGCCGTCAGCGATGAAAGCAGCACGATCAAGCGGGCCCGCGGTTTCATCGAGCAGCAATCGCAAGGCTGTCAAGGAACGCGATGACCAGCCGGTTGAACGTCTCGCCCTGGTCGTCATGCACATAGTGGCTGGCGTCCGCGACTTCGGCGGTGCGCACCAGAGCATTGCTGTCGCGCATGGCTTGCAGCGTCGCCGCCGGCAAGAAATCCGAGCGCGTGCCGCGAATGAACAGAGTCGGGCAATCCAGGGCGCGCACCGCCGGCCACAGGTCGGTCGGCTCGATACTCAGGCGCGCCTCGGCGATGCCTTGCTGATCGTGACGCCAGGTAATCACGCCGGCACTTTCCTTCATCGAGTGTGCCAGCCGGGAAGCCAGGCCCTGCTCCGACAAGCCGGGGCGTGAGGTCTGCCAGAACGCGCGGGCGGCGTCCCAATTGTCGAATTGCAGTGGGGTCTGGTTCATCTCGCGGCGAATGCGCGCGGCGCCGTCACCCTGGATCGAGGAGCCGGGGCCGATGTCTTCGATGATAAGGCCCAACAGGCGGCCCGGGTTTTGCCGTGCGTATTCCAGGGCGTTGGCGCCGCCCAGCGAGTGCCCGAGCAAGACGAAGCGCTGCAGACCGGCGTGGGCGACGAAGTCCTGCAGGTCGTCCACATAGGACTGCGTGTGGTAGCTGGCGGACGGCGCCCAATCGCTCAGGCCGCGACCGCGCTGGTCCAGGGCGTACACGCAGAAGCCCGGGCCGAGCGCCGCAACCAGCGACTCCCAGGTCTGTGCGTAGGCACGCAAGCCGTGCAGCAGGACCAGAGGCACGCCGCTCGGGTTGCCCCAGCGCAGGACATGCAGGTTCAGGCCTGAACGGTTGGTGAAGAAACTACTGACTGAGTGCATAACTTCGCTCCGCTAATCTGCGTAGGAGCGAGCTTGCTCGCGAAAAACTCAAGTGCGCCGCGGTCATACAGACTGCCTGCGTTTTCGTTGACGTTCTTCGCGAGCAAGCTCGCTCCTACAGGGGCATGGGCCTGGATCGGATCAGAAACGATCGAAGCGATACGGGCTCGGATCAATGATCGGGGTGTGCCCGCTGACAATATCGGCCGCCAACTGGCCGGCCGCCGGCGAGGTGCCGAAACCGTGCCCGGAGAAACCGGTGGCCACGGTCAGGCCTGGGATCTGCGCGACCGGGCCGATCACCGGGTTGGAGTCCGGGGTCACGTCGATCGTGCCGGCCCAGGCCTGGGCTATTTTGGCTTGCTCGAACACCGGCCAGGCCGCGATGAGGTTGTTCATAGCGTCGTTATTGAGCTGCGGGTTGGCGGCCGGGTCCTGCACGCGCACGCGTTCGAACGGGCTGACACTGTCGGCCGACCAGCGTCGGGACAAGGCCAGGTCCTTGAAAAAATACCGCCCCAGCGACACATTCAACACACTACGCTGCGCACGGAATTGAGGCATGTATTGCTTGGCCAGCAACAGGTGGTCCAAGGTCAGGAAGGCGTCCAGCTTGCCGCGCTGGGTGATGATGAAACCGCCGTCCTTGTGTTTGCGAAAGGAAAAGTCCGGAGCGCCCACGGCAATTTCAGTGGGGCCTTGCATGGGATGGGTACGCAACACCGAACAGGTCAAGGCCAGGGTCGGCAAGGACACACCGAGGTTGCCCAGGAAGCGCCGCGACCACATGCCACCGGCCAGCAACACCTGGTCGCAGCGGATCTCGCCCTTTTCCGTGACCACGCCGCTGACCTTGCCGGCGGACATCTGCAGCGTACGCACCGCGCACTGTTCGATGATAACCACGCCCAGGGCCATGGCGGCCTTGGCAATCGCGCTGCTGGCAAGGGTCGGTTCGGCACGCGCATCGGACGGCGTATAGATCCCGCCGGCCCACGCGCCCGCCCCGCCCGGTACCCGCTGCGCGATCTCGCTATTGCTCAGCAAGCGCGAATCCAGGGACAGGTGCTCGACCGATTTGAGCCAGCCTTCATGCATCGCCATTTGCGCTTCGTTACGCGCGACGAACATGATGCCCTCTTGCCGGTAGCCCACGTCCGCGCCCACCCGCTCGGGCATCTGCGCCCATAAGCGATCTGCGGCCAGGGCCAGCGGAATATCATAGGCGTGGCGGCTGGTCTTGCGCACCCAGCCAAGGTTGCGTGAGGACTGTTCGCCAGCGATACGGCCTTTTTCCAGCACCACCACCGGGATGTTGCGTTCGGCCAGAGTCAGCGCAGCCGTCAGGCCGATGATTCCGCCGCCAATGATGACGACGGAGGTGGCGGTGGGACATTCGGTGCAGGTATTCACGGGCGCAATAGTCGGGGCCATGGTCAAGACTCGCAAAACAATAAAGGTCGGCCGCGCGGGCGCACGGCTGCGTAGCGGATTACTGCGTCAGGCGAATCACTTCGACCTGCGCCTTGGAGGCGTTGCGGTAAGCCGTCACTTCCAGTTCAACCTTGTAGACCGTCGAGCCCAACGGCGGGCACGTCACGGTACTGGCCGGGTCGACGCCGCGAAACTTCTCGCCGATCAGGGCCATCACCGTCGGCACGTCCTTGGGGTCCTGGATGAACACCCGCGAACACACCACATCGGCCAGGCTGGCATCCACGGCAGCCAGGGCGCTTTCGATGTTGGCGAACACCTGGTGCGTCTGCTCCAGGATATCTTCGGGGATCAGTTTGGTCTGCGGATTACGGCCGGCGGTATTGGACACATAGATCCAGTTGTCCACCACCACCAGGCGCGAATAGCTGGCCTGGTCTTCAAACGGCGAACCGGTCTTGAGCTTGATGATTTTTGTCATGTCGAAGGCCTCGTCAGTTGGGTAAGGAATGGCTCAGCGCAGTACCGGGGTTTCCCACAGGTTCAATTTCACGCCGATGCCTTTTTCGATGGCATTGCGGTACACCACGGTGCCCCACGCCACGTCTTCAACCGGCATGCCGCCGACCGACATGATGATGATCTCTTCATCGTTGCGGCGGCCCTGGGCATCGCCGGCGACTATCTTGCCAATGTCTTCGAGCTCATCGGCCTGCATCTTGCCTTCGGCAATCATGTCCATGAAGCGCACGCCGATTACCGGCACGCAGTGGTGCGCAGGCTTGGGCAGCTCTTCGAACCAGGCTTCGTACAGACCGGTGTTATCGAGCACTTTGCGTACGTCGCCGAGCTCCATGCCTTCATCAAGCGAGCAGGACGCCGGCATTGCCATGAAGCACCCTGGCTTGACCCACTCGCGCTTCACAATTGGGTAGATCGAGGGGTCGCCGGTCTCACCGGAGCTACAATAAGTAACAAGGTCGGAATCACGGACCACTTCTTCGAGGCTGTCGACCACGTTGATCGTGGTGATCTGCGGGTAGGTTTCCTTCACCCAGCCCAGGAAGTCATTCAGGCTTTTCTCACCCCGCCCCTTGATCTTCAAGGTGTCGATCTGCGGGCACACGGCGATAAACGCGGCGAGCGTGGTCTTGCCCATCACGCCCGGGCCGAGCAGACCGACCACTTTCGAGTCCTTGCGGGCCAGGTGGCGCGCGCCAACACCGGGTATCGCACCGGTGCGATACGCCGACAACAGGTTGGCCGACATATGCGCCAACGGGGCGCCGGTGTCAGGGTCATTGAGGGTAAACATCAGGATCGAACGGGGCAGGCCTTTGTCGCGGTTGGCGATGTTGGAGCCATACCATTTGACGCCCGCGGTGCAGAAGCTGCCGCCCAGATAGGCCGGCATCGCCATCATGCGGCGGTCGGCTGTCGGCTTGGGCATGTTCGGGAACGGCGAATCCTTCGGGAACACCACCATTGCGCCGTGGGAATCGTTGTTCGGCCCGGCCATGCGGTAGTCGCCGCTGTAGAGCAGGCCGAACATTTCCTCCATGGTATTAACACAGGCGAGCATGTCAGTGACGCCAGCCCGAATCATGTCCTGCTCGGACAAGTAGATGAAGTCTATGTTTGTAGTACTGGACATTATTATTCTCGACTGAAAGGGATATCGCAGCGGTAGGCGCTGCTCCCACGCTATCGAGGTCGAGTATCGGCGTGCGGTGGGTGACGGTATTGTAAATTTCGGACATCAAGTTTCGAGCGGGCCCTCGGAGTTGGCGTGAAAAATGCGTGAATATTCCCGCATATATCCACCTGAAGGTCCGGTCATGCTCAACCTGTGTTCACCGACCCTGCGGCAGCACACTGCTTACGAACAACCCTGGTTCGTACTCAACTCATCTCGGTATTCGGTCATGCCCTCCGAACACCCGGCGATTTCGCATTTCTACGCCTTCGATGTCGTCCACTCGGCTGACCTGCTGGCGGTGCCGGACGGCTGCGTGGACATCGTGTTCGACTGCGACGCAACGCGTCCCAGCGTGAGGATCTGCGGCACCCCGCTGGAGGCCCAGCGGGTCGAACTGCTGCAGGGCCATCATTATTTCGGCGTGCGCTTTGCGCCGGGGGTGATTCCGGGCTTCATCAATGTGATGGCCGAGGACCTGACCGAACAGGAATGGGACCTGCTGCAAGTGTCGGCGTTCGCCCAGCGCATTTTCGAAAGCATCGTCAACGCCCCGTTGCTGCAGGACCAGATCAAGCTGTTCAACGACTATCTCGCCCCGCGCCTGATGGGCCGTACCTCGAAGCTCACCGCGATGGTCATCCAGCAGACGCTGGCCCATCGCGGCGACCTGCGCATCCAGCACCTGGAAGACCTCAGCGGCTACACCAGCCGTACCATTCACCGCCAGTTCAGCCAGGACACCGGCCTCTCGCCCAAGACGTTCTGCCGGATCATTCGCTGCCAGGCGGCGCTGGAAAGCCTGAATACCCGGCACGATGTATCGTTCTCGGAACTGGCCCTGGACCTGGGCTTTTCCGATCAGTCGCACTTCCTGCGCGACTTCAAGAAGCTGGTCAGTACCACGCCCTGCGATTACCAGCGCAAAATGCTGCAGAGCGCCTACAACGAGCGCATCCGCTTCGCCTGAGCGCCCGCCCCCCCGGGCTGCGAAAACAATAATTCGCCTCTCCATCAATTCTCCACAAACCCTTCGCTGAACGTGCATGCTTGCGGTGCATCATTCACTCCGTTGCTGGAAAACAGTGCATGTTTAGCGCATTGACCCGCAACACCGCACATCGAACGAGCAGACCATGACTGAATCACTCCTCGCATCGCCCGCCAACCAGGCGCTGGTGCTGATCGCCGAAGACGAGCCGGAAATCGCCGATATCCTCACGGCCTACCTCAAGCGCGCCGGTTTTCGCACCGCGCATGCGCAGGACGGACGGCGCGCGCTGGAACTGCATCAACAGCTCAAGCCCGACCTGGTGCTGCTCGACGTGATGATGCCCAAGCTGGACGGCTGGATGGTGCTGGCGGAATTGCGTCATCGCGGCAATACACCGGTAATCATGCTGACGGCACACGACCAGGACATGGACAAGCTGATGGGCCTGCGCATCGGCGCGGACGATTACATCGTCAAACCCTTCAACCCGGCGGAAGTCATCGCCAGGATCCAGGCGGTGCTGCGCCGTTGCGGTGACCGCGGCGCCGGCCACAGCGTGGTGCGCGTCGACGCCTTTGAAATCGACATCGACAGCCATGAAGTGAACGTCTACATCGGCACGCGAAAACAGCCGTTGCACCTCACGGTGACCGAATTCAACCTGCTCGCACAGCTGGCCAAGGCACCGCGCCGCGTGTTCAGCCGTGCCGAACTGCTGGTGCTCTGCTCGCCGGAGAGCGACAGCCTGGAACGTACCGTCGACAGCCATATCAGCAAGTTGCGCCGCAAGATCGAAGACCTCGGCCTGCACGGCGTACCAACCAGCATCCGTGGCGTCGGCTACCGGTTCGGGAGCCAGGCATGAGAGTGCCCAACAGTTTGAGCCGGCAGATCATTTTGTCGATGTCGGCTGTGGTCCTGTGCGTGATTGCGCTCGCGGTCGTGGGCTCCTATGTGTTCTACGCCGTGCTCTGGAGCCTGTCGCCGCCCACGCAGCTGGAATTGGAAGCGGATGAATGGCTGCCCAGTGGCGTGGAATGGCTGTGGATGAGCCTGATTACCTGCGTCAGCCTGAGCTTGGGCGTGGCGATGGCGGTCAAGTTGTCCAAGCGCATTCTGATGCCGCTCAATTCGGTGGCAACGAGCCTGCGCAGCCTGGCTGCCGGCGACCTGGATGCACGCGCCGTGGCGCCCGATCTTTCCCTGGGCGAAGCCGCTCTGTTGGTGGATGACTTTAATAGCATGGCGAATCGACTCAAACACATGGCCGAGGAGCAAGCCTTCTGGAATGCCGCCATTGCCCATGAACTGCGCACCCCGCTGACGATCCTGCGCGGCCGCCTGCAGGGGTTGGCCGAGGGCGTTTTCGAGCCGGACACCGCGCAGTTCTACAGCCTGCTCGGCCAGGTCGAAGGCTTGACCCGCCTGGTCGAAGACCTGCGCGTGGTAGGCATGGGCGATAACGGCCACCTGGTCCTGGCACTCAGTGAGGTGGAACTGGCCGACGCACTGGAAGCCGAAGCGCGGCTGTTCGAGCCGAGCTTGAACAGCGCCGGCTTTAGCCTGCAGCTGAACCTGCGCAAGGGCCCCGTCTACTGCGACCCCGGTCGCATCCGCCAGGGCTTGCTGGCGCTGCTCGACAATATTCGCCGGCATGCCACGCCGGGCACTGTCAGCATTGAATTGGGCAGTGACGAGCGCGGTCACTTCCTGAGGGTCGCGGATGAAGGTCCGGGGATCGATGCGGCGTTCGCCGAGCATATTTTCGAGGCGTTCCAGCGTGGCGAGAGTTCACGCTCGCGCGCCCAGGGCGGCAGTGGACTGGGTCTTGCGGTGGTGCGCGCGATAGCCATCGCCCACGGCGGCGCGGTGACGTGTCGAACATTGATAAACAGCGGCACATTGTTTGAACTCAGTTGGCCCGCAGCATCACGTTTCACTGCCCAGACCTGATACCCGCTGAAACAAACCCGCTGTATATGAATACCCACCAAGGTGATGGCATGCGTTTGTGTATTGGCCTGTTCAAGCGGGCAAGAAAATACCGCCACTTTGCCTTACTGGACACACACGGACGTTGTATTGCTTTCATGAGTTGCGAAAGGATTCCCGCCAGGGGCGAATGGATGGAAGTCAGTGAAGTCAATCTCGCCTGGCTCAGCCAAACGCTGCCAGGCCATGAGCGCCGGGACAGAGAATAGCCGCATTGTCGCCTGCTTGGCTCTGATGTTTAACGTTCTCACGTGGATAACTGTTATGCCGACACAGCATTCAGCTCGCAACGCTATCGACCTTAAACAACTGGAAGCGTCACTTTCGCTCTACAAGTTTAAATTGAGAAAGTTGCAACGCTTCTGGATTCCCCTGCAGAAGTACGCCCCGCAAAGTGTCTTGGCGTTATGGTTAATCGGCGTGTGCGTTTCATTAGTGACACTGTCGTACTACCACTGGCTGGTCATCGCCCCGGCTATTTGTATATTGATTACCGCGGAAATCATTGTCGAAGAAGTCCAGATTGATCTGTTACTGATGACCGACGAAGTGCGTTACCTGCTCGACGTCACCCGTGACATTTATCAACGCAACACGTACCCCACAGGCGCCCCATGCCAGCCGTAACGCCGCCGATTCTGCTCGAAGAAAGTAAAAAGCTGGGGCAGCAATCCGCCAGCCAGACCCTCAAGGCTATCGCCAGGGCCTACCCCGGCAAACTGTCCGGCACCTTGTCGCTGGTCGCGCTGGAAAACGCCTTGCTGCTGGCCTATCCGCTGTTCGCCGGGTTTGCCGTCGACTCGATCATTCGTGGCGATGCCGGCAGTGCCGTGTGGTACGCCGCCGTCGTGCTCGGTTTCTGGGTGGTCGGCGCGGCCCGCCGGGCCCTGGATACGCGCACCTTCACGCGCATCTACGCCGACCTTGCGGTACCGGTGATTCTCAACCAGCGCCTGCAACGCCACAGCACCTCCAGGGCAGCGGCGCGCGTGATGCTGGCGCGGGATTTCGTCGATTTTTTCGAAAAGCACGTACCAACCATCGCCACCGCACTGGTGTCGATCGTCGGCGCGGCGGCGATGCTGCTGGTGATCGAGCCCTGGGTCGGCCTGGCGTGCCTGCTCGCGCTGTTGCTGTGCGTCACGTTCATGCCTGGCTTTGCGCGGCGCAACCAGCGCTTGCACGAGCGCTTGAACAATCGCCTGGAAAAAGAGATCGGCCTGGTGGAAAAAGTCGGCGCACACACCCTGCGCCGTCACTATCACCTGCTGTCGCGCCTGCGCATCGGCTTATCCGACCGCGAGGCCATTGCCTTCCTGTCCATTGGCCTGCTGGCGGCGCTGCTGTTCGTCGTCGCGATTACGCAACTGGCCCTGGCACCGCAGATAAAAGCCGGGCACATCTACGCGGTGATGACCTATTTGTGGACCTTCGTCAGTTGCCTGGACGAAGCGCCCTCGATGATCGATCAACTGGCGCGGCTCAAGGACATCGGCAAACGCGTGGACCCCGGCCTGGACCGATAACTCACGCCGAACCCACATTTGGATTGCAGTGCATCAGATCCTTGGAGCATCAGCAAGACGCCCTGCGCGTTTCCGAAGGCGACTCGCCAAACAGCTCGCGATAATGCGTCGCGAAGTGGCTCAGGTGGAAAAAACCCATGGCCACAGCAATCTCGCCGACGTTTTTTTCGCTCGCGGACGTCGCGATCAGTCGACGGCGCACCGCATTCAGGCGCAAATTGCGCAAGTACTCGACCGGGCGCATGTCGGTCACCGCCTGGAAACTGTTCTGCAAGGTCCTGCGGCTCACGCGCAGTTGCTCGCACAGGTCAAGAATGCTCAACGGGGTATCGCCACTGGCGATGATTAATTCCTGGCTGCGCCTGACCAGATACGCACTGACCGCGAAGTTGCCACGCCGGCCACGCACTTCATCGCCGGCGTGGGTGAACAGATCAAGGAACGCACCGAGCAATTCATCCTCGAGCATCTTCTCCGCCGCCGGGCTGATCGTGTCGGCGTGTTCCAAAAAGTGACGAAACAGTGGATGGATACGCTGGCGAATGCGCAACAGTAACGCTTCATCCACGCTGAGCGCCGAGACGCTGGTCAAACGCTTGAGCTGCTCGCCGGACAACTCGACCGCCGCCAGTCTGGCAAAGCGCAACGCGTCCACATTCAAGGCGAAGAAATGTGTGCCCTGCGGTGCATGCAGCACAAATTCCTCGCCGTCCCGCAACAGCACCACGCTCTCGGCCCCCACCTGCTGGCCCTGCACCACCGGCGGGCTGCCCAGTGACATGGCCGCGCACAAGCGGCCCTTGGGCGAGCGGCCATGCTGCACCACACGCTTGTCCAGCACTTCCTGGAAGATCTGGAAGCGATCGCCGGACAGCTGGCGCAGCTCACTGGTCAGGCAGCCGCGACCGAGCTGGTCATAGACCTGCTGCCAGCCCTGGATCGAGCCGGCGTGCTGTTGAGAGTCATTGAAGGTGCGGACTTCGGCGAGCATGTTGGTCATTCCTCGGCGGCCTGATGCTTGTTTTTTGGCCTGAAGGGGGCTCAGTCATCCATAACGGTAGCGGGCGTTTGCGCAGGCGCGGGGCCGGCGTGGAAATCCAAAGCCAGTTCCGTGCCAAGCATCTGCAGACGATAAGCGCCCGTTTGTATCTCCAGCGGTGCCAGTAACGCGCCGGACAGCACAACCTGCCCGGCCGCCACGGGATGACCGTCCGCCAACAGGCGCCGCACCAGCCAGCAGAGATTGAACAGCGGGCTGTCCTCGCGTGCCTGGGTATTGCCGCTGCCCAGCAGCGCGCCCGCATGCTCCAGGCGATATTCCACGCAGGCATGCCGCGCCGCATCGAATGGCACCCGCGGCCCGACACAGTAAAGCCCGGCGGCAGCGTTATCGGCCAGGAACGCGCCCAGCCCGAATGTCCAACCCTGCCAGCGGCAATCGGCGATTTCAAAGGCCAGGGCCACCTCGGCAATCGCCGCCAGAATCTGCGCATCACTGTAGTCGCCCGGCACCAGCGTGCGCCCGAACACCAGCGCCAGTTCAACCTCGAGCTTGGGCTGGATCAGCCGCGCCAACGACACCGTGCTGCCCGGCGCGACCACCATGGCCGACGTAAGCGCGCCATATACCGGTTCGTCGAGGCCAAAACGCGCCTGCGCCGCGCGCCCGGCGAAGGCCACCTTCCAGCCGCTCAGGTGCTCGCCGCCTGCCAGGCGCTGCGCCAAACCCTGGCGCAGCAGCGCATAGCCTTGCTGTTTGTCCAGCGCCTCGGGCGACAACGGCGCGATGGCCCGGGCGCTGCGCCCGGCCTCGTGCAGTTGGCCGGTTAACTCGTCAGCGCTGCTCATGACAGTTGCGCCGCCAGCTTGCGCAGCACGCCGTCAAGCCGCTCAGGGGTGGTGATCGCCGCGACGAAACGGTCCGGACGCACTACAACGATGCAGTCGCGCACCTTGGAGAACCATTGGCCGAGGCGGTTATCCACGTCCTCCACACTCAAGGCCGCGTTGGCTGTCAACGGCTGGTTGCGCCCCACGCCGCTGCGCGAGCGATTGACCTGGATGAAACGTGTCTCCCACCGCGCCCAATACTCGGCCATCGGCTCACTGAGGTGGTCGCGCGGGTTCACCCGATAACCCAGTACGGCGTAGCCATTGCCGAGCACCTCATCGAGGCGCCGACGCTGGCCCTGGGCGTCTTCGATATTCGGCTGGATGAACAACTGCCCGACCAGATCATCCTCACGCAACTCGGCCCGTTCATGGTGGACCAGGCCCTTGGTGATGGTGGCCTTGGGTTTGAACTTGAATTCCAGCAAGTGCGAGCGCAGGTTATCCACAGTGTTGACGGCCTGGAACAGCCAGTCGCGCACACCGGCCATCAACGGGTTGGTCAGGCCGAGTACCGCGCCCATGTTGTCGGCCAGGGACACCAGCTCGGTTGCGTGACCACGCCGCTCCTGGTCGTAACTGGCGAGGATCGACGGCGCCGCGCGACCCTGGATGATCGCCGCCAGTTTCCAGGCCACGTTGGCCACGTCGCGCAGGCCGGAGTTGAGGCCCTGCCCGGCCCACGGCGGGGAAATATGCGCGGCGTCGCCCACCAGCGCCACACGCCCTTCGACAAACCGCGCCGCGACCCGCGAGTGGTGGGTATAGGCACGGATACGGATGATATTGAGGTCGTTCACGGCATCGCCGATATGCCCGTGGATCAACTGGCGAATCGTCGCTTCTTCGCACATTTTCGCTTCGTCCTCGCCTTCCATCAGCATGAATTCCCAGCGGCGCTGCTGGTATGGCAGGTAGATGCACACGAAGGGCCGCTGCGGGTCGGCATGCAGCGCGGTAAAGGGCGCATCGAGGGTGTCGTTGGCGGTGTCGACCACCACCCATTTACGCGGATGGGTCAGCCCGAGCAGCTCGACGCCGAGTTGCTTGCGCACCGTGGAGCGCCCGCCATCGGCACCGATCACGTAGTCCGCCCGGAGCTGGTAAAGCTCACCGTGGGCATCGCGCACCTGCAGGGTCACGCCCTCTGCGTCCTGCTCGAGTTCGAACAATTCGTGGCCCTGGCGCAACTCGACGCAGGGGTGCTGGCCGAGGTGTTCGCGCAGGGTGCCTTCAAGCAGCTGCTGCATGAAGATATTGCGCATCGGCCAGCCATAATGCGCGGTGCTCGGCTTGACCTCGGCGAAGCACACGCCGCGCGCATTGTAATAACGCAGCGGTACATCGCAGATCATGTCGCGCACCGCCAGGTCGGCGATGCCGATGCCCTGCAGCACGCGCAGCGCCTCATCGTCCATGCCCACGGCACGGGGATACGGCAGGATGCCGTCGGCCAGTTCGAGGACGACGCAGTCGATGCCGTATGTCCCCATATAGTGCGCGGCGGTGATCCCGTTGGGGCCACCGCCCACGATGACAACCTGGGTCTTCTCCTGCTTCATCGCTATTCACCGCTTTTCTTGTTGTGAGTTGAGTCCGGGCATGCGCATTTCTGTTGGAGCGAGCTTGCTCGCGAAGAACGCATAGGCACTGCATTTATCCAGAACGAACGCGTGATCGTTAACGTTCTTCGCGAGCAAGCTCGCTCCTACATGGGTGTTTTCAGTGCAGGCCGTCCAGGCCCTTGACCTCTTCGGCTTTCAGGCCGCCCAACCGCGCATGCAAACGCCCGCGCGTGGCGAAGGCCCAGATCACGACGATTTCATCCGGCGAAGGGCCGTCGCCGAAGGTCAGGGAGAAACTGTCATAGTGCGAACGCACATACAACGCGTCCTTGTGCGCCAGCGGCACGTCGATGGTCGAACCTGGGCCGCCACGCTTGCCGGTGGACGGCACCCACGACTTGCCACCGCCCAGGGCCACGCGGATGGGATCGGCGGCCGGGTTGGTCAGCAGCGCGTTACCGTGCTCGTACTCGCCTGCGCTGCCCACCAGGATAGCCTTGCCGTAGCTGATGATTTCACGGCTGCCGGCGAGTGCCTGGATGCGCCGGCCGAATTCTTCGCCCAACAGCGGCGACGGCTCGACCAATTGCGCCAGGTCCTGGCTGAAGCGCCCGGCATACGGGTTGTCGATCACCGCGGCCACGGCATACTTGAACAACGGCTCGCCATCGGCCAGTTGACCGGTCTCGTTGGCCAGGGTTTCTTCAACGAAGCTGTACCATTTGCGGATGTGATAGCTGGCGAAATTTGCAGTTTTCATCAGGTAAACCTCGGTTCAAAGCGGGTCAAGGGGGTCAAGCGTGATGTTGCGACTCGGCGCGCCGGCGGCCTTGAAGCGGGCCTTGCCGCACGCATCGTCATGCTCGGTCTCGAGAAAGAATTCCATGCGATTGCAATCGGGGTCGTTGAAATACAGGCCGTTGCCGATTTCGTGATCGGTGATTTTCACCACCTCGACGCCCTTCTCCAGCAACATGCCGTAGAGCTGGCGCAAGGTGGTCATATCACCGTCGATTTCCAATCCGTAGTGCTGCAGGCCCAGGCCGCCCTGGTGGGCGCCGGGTTCTGCACGAATCAAGGCGATATCGTGGTGCTTGGTGCCAAACGCCATCATGACCCAGCTTTCGCCCCGGGCACTTTCGTGCATGCCCAGGATGTCGGCATACCAGCGCGCCGACACATCAGGATCACTCACAAACAGCGATATGTGGGTCCGAAGGATTTTGACTTTCATCACCGGTTACCTCAGTTCTTCTTGACGATGGATTGATGCCCGGCCTTGATCTGCGCCACGGCGGGCGTCCACAGCACATCGGCGATCTCACTGAATTCACGCCAGTGCTTCTGCCAGCCATCACCGCCGTTGTCGGACGTGAACAAGTGCCCGTACTTGGTGCCCGCCACGATCTGGCGCGGGTTGGCCGGGTTGAAGGCAAGCGCCCAGACGCAGGAGTTGGGCTGCTGTGGCAGGGGCAAGACGTTCCAGCTGAGCGCGGCATCGCGGGAAACGAGGATCTTGCTGGTGGTGCCTGGCGTACCGTCGGAAATGCTCAGGTACAGCTCGTTTTGCGTGCCCAGCGGCGCGTTCATGGCGCGCAGGTAGTACAAATCGAAGGCTTCGCGGCCGATGATACCGGTCCAGGTCAGGCCTTCATCCAGGCTGCGGTAGACCGCGTTCACGCACACCACCACGATGACTTTCTCGCCGTGATTGGGCAGGACCACGATGTTGTGGATGTCCGAGTTGTAGTCCCACAACAGGCGGTCATCGACACGGGTCCAGGTGTCACCGCCGTCACGGGAATGGAACAACCCGCCCTCCTCCAGGCCGAACCACAACTGGTTGCGGTCGCTGGGGTCATAGGCGAAGGCCAGCAGGCGTGGGCGACTGACGCCGTCGCAGAACTCGGGGATTTCCACCGGCGCGCGATCCCAGCTCAGGCCGCCGTCCAGGGTACGCCACAACACGGCGCGCGAAGGCGCGCCGGTGCCGACGAAAATCCGTTGCGCGTCCTGCGGGTCGACGGCGACTTTCCACACCGTCTGCCCGTTGAACGGCGAATCGACACGCTGCCAATGGCCACCGGTGTCGTGGCTGACACACAAGCCCACGTCGGTGCCGGCATAGATGCGCTCGGGCGTGTCGGGGTGCACGCTGAGGGAGCGGGTGATCGCATCGAACTCGAGGTCCTGCCCCAGGCCCAGGCGATGCCAGGTCTTGCCGTCGTCGGCGCTGCGGATCACCGCCTGCCCGACGGTGGCCACCAAAAGGGTTCCGTTACTCATCTGTGATCCTCCTCAGATATAGATGCCACGGGTCAAACCGCCGTCGATGCCGATGGACTCACCGGTCACCGCGCCGGCCTTCGGCGAGGCCAGGAAACCGATCAGCCAGCCCATTTCAATCGGTGCCAGGGTGCGGCGAATCGGCGTGGCGTCGATATAGGCTTGCTCGACCTGTTCGGCGGTCTTGCCTTGCTTGACCGCTTCGCGCTCGTACAACTCCTGGATATGCGGGGTATCGACGACGCCGGGGTGAATCAGGTTGACCGTGATGCCCAATGGGCCCAACTGGTCGGACAGGGTCTTGGTCATGTGCGCGATTGCCAGGTTGCGCATGCCCGAAAGCACTTTGCTGCTGCGCCCGGTAAGCCCGCCGATGTTGATGATGCGACCGAAGCCGGCGGCCTTCATGTGCGGCGTCACGGCCTTGGCACAACGGAAATAGCCGATCACCTTGGTGTTGAGGTCCGACAGCAGTTCATCGTCGCCGGCGTGTTCGATGTCATTACGCACCACGCCGGACGGGGCCGCGGCACCGTTGACGAGGATGTCGATACGGCCGAAATGCTTGTACGCAGCATCGACCATCTCCGACACGGCCTTCATGTCATTGGTGTCACAGAACAGCGGCAGCACTTCGTTGCCGGTCTGTGCCGTGATTTCTTCGGCAGCCAGCTGCAGGAACGCCATGCGGCGCGCGCAGATCACAACCTTGCAGCCTTCCTCGGACAGAAAACGCGCGACTTCCTTGCCGATGCCCATGCCGCCGCCGGTGACGATCGCCACGCGGCCTTTCAATTCCAGATCCATTGCCATTTCCTCTTGTGATTATTCAGTTCAGGCGAGATCGACAAACACGCTTTTGGTCTCGGTGTAGGCGTCGATCACGTTCTTGCCCATTTCCCGACCCCAGCCGGATTGTTTGTAGCCACCGAACGGTGAAGAGGGATCGACCACGTTCCAGCAGTTGATCCATACCGAGCCGGCCTTGAGCTGTGCAGCCACGCGGTGCGCCGAACGCAAGTCGCGGGTCCACAGGCCAGCGGCGAGGCCATACGGCGAATCGTTGGCGCGCAACACCAGTTCATCGATTTCGGTCCAGCTCATGACGGTCAGTACCGGGCCGAAGATTTCTTCGCGGGCCACGCAGGCGCGTTCGGCACGGTCGAGGAACACGCTCGGTTGAATGAAATGCCCATGCTCCAGGTGCGCGGGACGGCCGCCACCGCAGATCAGTTCGGCGCCCTCTTCCTGGCCCCGCTGCAGGTAGCCCTTGACGGTGTTCAACTGCCGCGCGGACACCAGCGGGCCCATGCTGCTCGCCGGGTCCAGGCCATTGCCGAGCACATGCGCGGCGGCATGACGCTGCAGCTCTTCGAGCACCTGGTCGAGCACACTGGCGTGCACATACAGGCGCGAGCCGGCGGTACACACCTGGCCCTGGTTGTAGAAGATCCCATCGGCGGCGCCCTTGGCGGCACGCACGATGTCGGCGTCGGGCAAGATGATGTTGGGGGACTTGCCGCCCAGTTCCAACGAGACCTTTTTCATGTTGCTGGTGGCCGCCTGGGCGATCAGCCGCCCGACCTGGGTCGAGCCGGTAAAGGCGATCTTGTCCACGTCCGGGTGCTGTGCCAGCGGTGCGCCAGTGTCGGCGCCCAGGCCGGTAATCAGGTTGACCACCCCGGCCGGGAAGCCGGCGGCCTCGATCAGTTGCACCAGGCGGATCGCGATCAGCGGTGTCTGCTCGGCGGGCTTGAGCACCGCCACGCAACCGGTGGCCAGCGCCGGGCCGAGCTTCCACACGCACATGGTCAACGGGAAATTCCACGGCACGATCAGCGCGCAGATACCCACCGGTTCACGCAAGGTGTAGTTGAGCATCGGCGCGCCGCTGGCCGGCGAGACGGGCAGCGTGCTGCCCTCGATCTTGGTTGGCCAGCCGGCGAAGTAGCGAATGATGTTCGCCGCGCTGGCCGCTTCACCGCGCGCGTTGGCAATCGGCTTGCCGTTCTCCAGGGTGATTAACTGCGCCAGTTCCTCGCGGTGCTGGTCCAGCAGATCGGCTAGGCGAAACAGCAACAGGCCGCGCTGTGCCGGCGACTGCAAGGCCCAGGCACCGCTAAAGGCCGCGCGGGCAGCCGCGACGGCTGCATCCACATCGCGCGCATCGCCTTGGGCGACTTCGGTGAGGGTCTGCTCGGTGGCCGGGTTTTGCACGGCAAAGCGCCGACCGCTGGCGGCGTCCTGCCAGGTGCCGCCGATGAACAGGCGACCGGGCTGATCCAGGAACGCCTGGACGGCAGGCAATAATGGGGGCAGGTTCATGGTCGACTCCTTCACAGCGCCATTTCGATCAGGCAAGGACCACGGTCGGCCTTGGCATTGGCCAGCGCCCGTTGCAGTTCGGCATTGGTCTGTACCGTGCAGGCCGGTACCCCGTAGCCTTTGGCCAGGGCCTTCCAGTCAATACGCGGGCTGTCGAGCACGGTCAGGCGCAGGGCTTGTGGGTCCATTTCGGTCATGCCGAAACGACGCAGCTCGTTCTGCAAAATCGCGTAGCGATGGTTGGCGGCAATCAGGATCACCACCGGCAACTGCTCGCGGGCGATGCTCCACAGGGTTTGAATGGTGTACTGGGCGCTGCCGTCCGATTGCAGGCAGAACACGCTATTGCCGCGTTCCGCCAAGGCGGCACCGAACCCCACCGGAATCCCCTGGCCAATCGCGCCACCGGTATTAGTCAATACCCGATGCCGCGCGGCGCGGGCGGAGGCGGTAAAAAAGGGATAGCCGCAGGTGCCGCCCTCAACCGAGACGATGCTGTCGTCGGGCAGTGACGCGGCCAGCACTTGGCCGATGGATTGTGGCGTCAGCTCGGCGTGGCCGGGTGGCAGTTCGATACCCTCCGGGGTCGGCACATAGGCCGGTGCATTCAGGGCATCGGCCAACGCCGTCAGCGCGGCGGAAACATCGTCACCGACTTCGGCCAGCGTCAGCAGACGTTCACGTTCGGCGAGGCGCGACGGGATGCCTTCGTAGCCAAAGTAGCTAATGGGCTCGGGCACGCCAGCACAAATGACCAGGTCGTACTGCTCAAGAATTTCAATCGCCACTTCCGGGAAATACGGCAGGCGATCCAGGTCCGGCAAGCCACCGCCACGGTAACTCAGGCGCGGAAAGGTCTCGGCAAACAGGCGCACGCCGGGCTGTTGCGCCAGGCGCCCCGCTGCTTCCAGTCCCGCGACTGATAAGCCCTCATCGCCGACGATGAACACCAGCCGCTTGCCGTCACGCAATGCCTGCGCCACGGTTTCGATCCGGTCACCGGCAAACCGGCGAACCGGTGCGCGCAACGGGGCGAATACACCGTTGTGCGTCACCGCGTGGGCTTGCAGGTCCATAGGCAGGATCAAACTGGCGATCTGGCCTTTGGCCTGCCATGCCGCACGCACGGCTTCCTGCAAGTCTTCACCGATACCCGCCGCCGTGCGCGAGGTACGCACCCAACCAGAAACGGTGCCGGCTAAGGCCTGGATGTCACTCGCCAAGGGCGGATCGTAGTTGACATGCCAGGAGGCGTGATCGCCGATGACGTTAACGATGGGTGTATTGGCCCGACGCGCGTTATGCAGGTTGGCGATGCCATTGGCAAAGCCCGGGCCCAGGTGCGTCAGGGTCATCGCCGGTTTGCCGGCGATGCGGCCATAGCCGTCCGCGGCGCCGGTACATACCCCTTCGAACAATGACAACACCGGCTTGAGGGCAGGTGCGCTGGCCATGGCCGCCACCAGCGGAATCTCGGTGGTGCCCGGGTTGGCAAAGCAGTACTCGATACCGCTTGCCGCTGCCGCATTCACTATCAGTTGCGCGCCATTCATTGTCAGCCCTCTCGCTTGAGCGTTTTCTTTGTTGAGATTTATCACACAATATAGAGTAACAAACAAGTATTTTATGAATATAATCTCTTTATTTGAGATTTAGGTGAATTTATAATCTGAAAAGCTTAGTCTTTCGACCTGCAGGGTCGGGCTTGCTCGAGAATGCGGTTTGTCAGTAACTTCCATCACTGGCCCACCGCTTTCACGCGCAAGACCGCTCCCACATTGGATCTGCGCTGTTTTCGCCTATAGTGCTTACCCGCATGCCATCCCTTCTCTAGGAACGAAATGAGCAGCCTGAGTAAATTGCTGAATGTCCTGGACCTGTTCGGTCCGGCGACGTTGAAGATCGACCCGGACACCATCGCCGAGCGCATGGGCCTGTCGCGCGCCACCGCGTATCGCTATGTCAAGGAATTGTGCGACGCCGGCCTGCTGACCCGCGTGGACGCCGGCCACTACGGCCTGGGGCCGCGCGTGATCGAGCTGGACTGGATGATGCGCCAGTACGACCCCATACTTCTGGCGGGGCGCGAGCTGATGCACGAGCTGTCGGCGCAGACCGGCCTGGCGGTGTTCGCCAGCGTCTTCTACGACGGACGCATCATCAACACCTACATTGCCGAACCCACCGACACGTATCACTTCTCCTTCGGGCGCGGGCATCCGCTGCCCTTTTTTCGCGGCGCGCAGTCCAAGGTATTGATCGCTTTCCAGAAAGGTCGACGCCTGCAGCGTCTGTTCGAAGAGCATATGGCCAGCGACCCGGAAAGCCCGTACGACTGGGCCAGCTTTGCCAAGGCCACAAAGAAGATTCGCAAGGATGGGTACTGCATGACCCATGATGAACTCAACCTCGGCCTGACCGGCATCGCCGCGCCCATCATCCAGCCGGATATCGACGAGGTGATCGGCAGCCTGTCCGCCGTCGGCAGCACCCAGAACTTCAAGCTGCTGCGCCAGGAAACCGTGATTGAAATGGTCATGGACACCACCCGCCGGATTGCCGAGAACCTGCGCAATCCGCCGGGCGCCGCCGCATCCTGAGGTTCAGGCGCGGCGGCTGCGGTGGGCTAGAACGGCACGGCGATGGTCAACTGGCTGTAAACATTGGTGCCGTTGCCGGCGACCTGGTTGCCGCCCGTGGTGGCGTCCTGCTTGGGCTTGTAGAGGCCGATCAGCGGCGTGACGATCAGGTGCGGGTTGACGGCCCACTCGGCGTATACATCCAGCTCCCGAGCATTGAGGTTCAGCGCATTGCTCTTGCGCACGGTGTCGAAGTCGAAGTACAGCGCACCCAGAGTCAGGTTTTCCAGAGGCGTGGCCTTGAGGGCCACGTGCTGGATGCTGGTGTTGCTGTTGAACGGCCCGGCATAGTTGCCCGCGACTTCGCCCTGCAGCCAGGTGCCATAGCCAGTGCTCAAGCCGGTGAACAGCGAATCCCACTGCTGTGAGTAGCGGGTGTAGCGGTAGCTTACCTTTGGCGCCCAGGCGACATCGGCAAAGGTGTAGCCGGCTTCGCCGTACCAGGCTTTTTCGGGGCCGGTATCCTTGTCCTGCCAGGCATATTCGAACGCGAGGCTGACATTCGGCAGGCCTGCGTCGCCTTCGCCGCGTACGCTGTAGACATTCATGCCCTTGCGCTGGCGTTGAAAATCACTGGCCCAGCGTTCGTTCACATCGATGCCGTGCACCCAGGTCAAGCCCAGAGTGCCCGGCTTGGTGGTGTAATCAAGGGTACCGGCGGCCACTTCGGTTTCAGCCTGGGCGCGGTTATCGGACTTGAGCCACAACAGGCTGCCGTGCAGACCATCCTTGCCGCCCAGCCGCAGGAACGCGGTTTGATCGAAGGCGTGCCGCGCGGCCAGGTAATACGCACCGCCACGGTTCATCGTGCCATTGGCCGGCCCCTTGCCCAGGTTCGGACCGTCGTCGTTGATCAGGAAGCCACTGCCGAGCTTGACCACCTGGCGACCGCCGGAAATGTCCACGCCGTCCTTGCCCAGGGCCGGAAACAGGTCGCCGGAGCGCCAGCCCAGGTACGCATCTTCGATTTTGGTGGTGCGTTCGCTGCCCAGGGTATTGCCGGCCGGGTCACCGTCACCCCAGGTCGCGGAACTGACCAGCGCGAAGGCGCCATAGGCGGTGCCATTTCCGGCCAGGGACTGGTCGCCGCTCAAGCCATACTTGATGAAACCTTCGCGCCAGGTCGAACCGCCCGGCGTGCCGTCATAGTTGTTGCGGCTGTTGAACATGCCGAACACGGCGGTCATGTCGGCATTCAGATGCCGACTCTCATCGCTGTACAACTCATAGGCCTGAGCCTGACTGATGGCGCAAAGCGTCAACGTACAGGCCAACGTACCGCTGAGAAATGACGTGGAGGGATACCGCATGATCGAAGCTCCTTGGGTGCGCCTTTTGAGAGGCTGTCTTAGTTGTTGAGGCGTTATTCGGCTGCGCGGTTGTTGACGAACAGCAACTGCTGGCCGGTAAATTCCAGCAACCCTTCCAGGCCGAACTCGACGCCGAAGCCGGACATCTTGCTACCGCCGAACGGCGTGTTCGGCTGAATGCGCGCGTGGCAGTTGACCCAGGCCACGCCACTCTCCAGACGGCTGGCCAATGCCTGCGCTTGCTCAACGTCCGGGCCCCAGACCGAACCGCCCAGGCCCATGTCGCCGGCATTGGCGCGGCGCAACACATCCTCGACATCCTGATAAGCGATCAGCGGCAATACCGGCCCGAACTGTTCCTCGTCGACCAGACGCTGGCCATCGGTCACATCCGCCACCAGTGTGGGCGGGTAGAAGAAACCAGGACGATCCAGGCGTGCGCCGCCACACAGCACCCGCGCACCGTGTGCCCGCGCATCGGCAATCAGGGCGTCCACCAGGCGCAGTTGATCGAGGTTCTGCACCGGGCCGAAGTTGACGCCGGGCTCCAGGCCATCACCGACCACCTGGCGCTCGGCAATTTTTGTCAGTGCCTCGGCAAACGCCTTGTACTGGGATTCGTGAATGTACAACCGCTTGAGGGCGGCGCAGGTCTGGCCCATGTTGAGGAAGGCGGCCTGGAAGATCTCTTCGACCACCTCCTCCACCGGCGTGCCAGGCAAGACAATCGCCGCGTCGTTGCCACCCAGTTCGAGCGTCAGGCGCTTGAGGTTGGTGGCGGCCCCGCGCATCACGCTCTGGCCGGTGGCGGTGGAGCCCGTGAACACAATCTTCTGGATCCCCGGGTGCGAGGTGATCGCGCTGCCGAAACCCTGCTCGCCGGTCACGGAGTTGATGACGCCGTGGGGCACATGCCGCCCGATGATTTCAACCAGGCGCAACGTACTCAGCGGCGTCAGGCTCGACGGCTTGCTGATCACGCAGTTACCCGCGCGCAGCGCCGGCATGATGTGCCACACGGCAATCATGAACGGCCAGTTCCACGGCGTGATGGAAGCCACCACGCCCAGGGGCTTGCGATGCAGCTCGACGCGCTGGGTCGGGGTCTCTTCCACCAATTCCACGGCAATCTCTTGCCCGGCCGCGTAGCGGGTCCAGGCGGCGGCGCCCATGACTTCGGAAAACGCCAGTTCAAGGGGCTTGCCTTGTTCCTGCACGATCAGCCGAGCCAGGGCGTCGGCGTCCTGCTCGATGTCATCGGCGATCGCATTGAGGCGCTCGCAGCGCAGAGCGTGGGCGCTGTGGCGCCAGGTCTTGAAAGCCGCCTGGGCGGCGGCTACCGCCTCGTCCAGCTGCGACAGCGAACCGGCCGGGCATTGCGCGAATACGGCGCCGGTCGCCGGGTTTATCACGTCGAACTGGCCGCTTTCACCGCCAACCGCAACGCCATTGATGAACATCTTGTAAGGGTGCATATGCAATTTCCTTTAACGCAGACGAGCCTTGCCGGACAGTGGCAAGCGAACAATTCACAGTAGAGAGGTATCGATCCAGACCTTAGAGCTTGTGGCTGCCCAGGGCCATAAACCGCTGCGGCGACACCTTGCGCAGGCGCATGGCGAGGTACAGGCCGCTCAGCAGGGCTGCGGGAATCACTGCGCACAAGCTGTAGGACAAGAGCTGGCTGGCTCCCGTGAGCACATCGAAATGCGCCACCGCCAGCACCAGCACGCCCAGCAACGCCAGGCACGAGAGCACTGGCAGAATGCGCCCGCGCAGCAAGCCGACCTTGTGCTCGGGATGCCGATGGAAATACACGCAGATCGCCACTGAGGTCATCGCCATCAGCAGGATCACGCACAGGGTTGCCAGGTTGGAGAACCAGGCGAACAGTTGCAGAATCGGGTCGGCGTCCATCGCGGCGAAGATCAACACCACCACCGCCGCGATCAGGCTCTGTAAGGCCGACCCCATGTGCGGGCTCTGGTGCACGCGGTGGGTGGTGCCGAGCACGCTGTGCAGCAGGCCGTCACGGCCGATGGCGTAGAAATAGCGCGCCGCGGCGTTATGGAACGCCAGCAGTCCGGCGTAGATGCTGACCATGAACAGCACGCGGATGACCTGGGTCAGCTGCGGGCCGACAAAGTGATCGGACATGCCGTAGATAAAGGTGGTGGGGTCTTGCAAGGCCAGCAGCATCGGCACGATTTTGTCCGCGCCCACGCCCACCACCATCGACCATACCGACAGCGCGTAGAACCCGCCGATCAGCAGCACCGAGCTGTAGGTGGCAATCGGGATGGTGCGCTGCGGGTCTTTCGCCTCTTCGCCGTAGATGGTCGTGGCCTCGAAGCCGATGAAGGCGGCAAAGCAGAACAGCAGGCCGATGGACGGAGTGCCGCTGAACACATGCTGGCTGGTGAACGAGTCGAGATTGACGCCGCTGTCGCCGCCGGTCTTCAGGATGGCGAAGTCGAGAATCAGGATCGCCAGGTATTCGGCGATCACCACCAACGACAGGACCCGCGCCGAGAGGTCGATCTTGCGATAGCCGAGAAACGCAATGCTGGCCATCGCCATCAGCGAATAGGCCCACCAGGGCAAGACCACGCCCGCCACGCTCTCCATGGTGCCGGCGACCACGCCACCGAACATGCCATACAAGGCGATCTGCAGGATGTTGTAGGCGAACATCGCCAGCACCGCCGCCGAACCGCCGGCCAGGCCACCCAGGCCCCGGGAGGTAAAGGCGTAGAAACCGCCGGCGTTGGTAACGTGACGCGACATGGTGGTGTAACCCACCGAGAACGCCATCAGCACCAGCAAGGCCAGGATCAGCAATGCCGGGGTGCCCGCGCCGTTGCCCAGCATGATGCCGATCGGGAAGCCGCCGGCGATCACACTGAGCGGACTCGCCGCGGAAATAACGAAGAAGATGATGAAGCCGACACCCAGGGCGCCACGCTTGAGCTCCGTGGAGCTGTTGACCGGGAGAGTTACGCTCATGTTCTTGACCTTATTGTATGAGGCAGTCGCTGTGGGGTAGCCCCGATCCAGGCGCTATCGGTGCCGGGTAGCGCTTTTATTGTTGAGGTTGGGCGCTGTATTCGATGCTATGCCCGCCCACGAACACCTCGCTATCCCAAATCGGTAACATCGCGGGCGGCGCCCCAAAACAGGTCAGGGCCCGATTCACTCCCCGCCGATTTGGGATAACGCTACGGGCCTGCAGTCGTGCAAGCTAGCATCACCCACCCTACGCCTGCCTGAGCCTGAAGTTGCCGGCGTCGGCCATTCAATTATCGAGTGCACCCTATGTCCGCCAAGCGCCGCTGGCTGATCCTCGGCATTATTTCCAGCGCATTGCTACTCATCGTCATTGACATGACCGTGTTGTACACCGCCTTACCCACCCTGACCCGCGAGCTTGGCGCGACAGCCTCGCAAAAGCTCTGGATCCTGAATATCTACGCGTTGATTGCCGCCGGCCTGTTGCTGGGCATGGGCACACTCGGGGATCGCCTGGGGCACAAGCGTCTGTTCCTCGGCGGGCTGGTTGTGTTCGGCCTGTTCTCGCTCATCGCGGCCTTCTCGCCCTCGGCCAATGTCTTGATCGGCGCCCGAGGTGGCCTGGCCGTCGGCGCGGCGATGATGATGCCCGCCACCCTGGCGCTGATCCGGCTGACGTTCAGCGACGCACGCGAACAGGCCATGGCCTTTGGTGTGTGGGCGTCGGTGGCCTCCGGCGGCGCGGCGCTCGGTCCGGTCGTGGGCGGCTTGCTGCTGGAGCATTTCTGGTGGGGCTCGGTGTTTCTGATAAACGTGCCGATTGTGCTGGCGGCGCTGCTGCTCGGAACGCTGTTGATCCACGACCATCCGGGCAATGCGCAGCGGCACTGGGACTGGCTGGGGTCGCTGCAGGTGATGATCGGTTTGATAAGCCTGGCCTATGCCGTCAAGGAACTCGGCAAGCGGTCGCCCTCCTTCGCGGCCATGCTGGTGGCGCTGCTGCTGGGTGCGTTGTTCCTGACGCTGTTCATTCGACGTCAGCGCCGGGTCGCACAGCCGATGCTGGAACTGTCACTGTTCGCCATGCCGCTGTTCAGGAATGCGGTGATTGCGGCCGTCGCTTCAGCCGTCGCGTTTATCGGCATGGAACTGGTGTTCAGCCAGCGTCTGCAATTGGTACTGGGGATGTCACCGTTGCAAGCGGCACTGTTTATCCTGCCGCTGCCCCTGGGTTCCTTCGTGGCCGGGCCACTGGCCGGCTACTACCTGTCGCGCCTGGGCAACCGGCGCATGCTGTTCTGGACCTTGCTGTTCTCGGCGGCCGCCATGCTGGCGTACCTGTTGCTGCACAACGCGGCGGTACCGCTGCAAATTGTCAGCCTCGCCCTGCTGGGCATGGCCATGGGCGCGGCGCTGACGGCGGCGTCCAGCACCATCATGCTCAGCGTGTCCACGGACAAGGCCGGCATGGCCGCGTCCATCGAGGAAGTCTCCTTCGAACTGGGCGGTGCCGCCGGCGTGACACTGGCAGGCAGCCTGTTGTCGGCGATATATGCCTGGTCCGCCAGTTTGAGCATGCCAGCCCGGTTGAGCCTCAATCCCCTGACGTTCGAGAGCCTGGACGACGCGCTGCTGGTGTCGGCAACGTTATCGAGCGATGACGCGGCGCTCCTGACAGGGCTGGCCCGTTCGGCGTTCGATACGGGCTTCGTGGCCGTACTCGCGGTACTGGCAGCCCTGCTGTTGATCGCGGCGCTGCGGGTCCGGCCCGGCCGGCAAGCAGCGGTCATGCCGCGAGCGTAGAAAAATGACCGAACCGGGCTCGTTAAAACCCCAAGGCCGGCCGATATATGACATACCCAATAAAAAGCCAGTGGCCCAGGCCAATGACTGGTCAACCGGCACGCTGTTCACTAGCGAGATACTCCGATGCTCGACACGCTCTCCATCCGCTTGAAAATCATCTTGCTGTCCGGCTTGTGCCTTCTGGGCGTGATCGGCCTGATCGTCAGCATGAACCTCTACCAGGGCAACCAGAACAGCCGGTTGATCGGTACGTCCAGCAGCAAGATGCTGACCGACAGCGGCGAGAACCTGCTGCTGGCCAAGGCCGCGGAACAGGCGGGCAATTTGCAGCGCGCCTTTGGCAACAACCTGTTGCTGATAACCGCCCTCTCCGACCAGACGATCCAATTACGGAACATGGCCGCCCAACGCGGCTTGCCGGCCGCGACGTTGCGCGAGGAAGTGAACCAGAGCCTGAAGACAACCTTCGAGCACAACCCGCAGATATTGGGGCTGTGGCTGGTTTTCGAACCGAACGCGCTGGAAGGCCAGGACAGCGAGTTCGTCAATGACGCGGCGCGCGCCTCCAATGAAAAGGGCCGCTTTTCCAGCGCCTGGAACCGCGGTGGCGGCGAATCGTTGAACATCCTTATTCCCGAAGCCGATTTGCACAAGACCGAGCTGAGCATCAGCGGCACCCCCTATAACAGTTGGTACACCTGTCCGCGAGACACAGGACGCACCTGCCTGTTGTCGCCTTACGCCGATACCCAGGCCGGGCAAGTGCAACTGATGACCACGCTGTCGACACCGCTGATTGCCGATAGCAAGGTCATCGGCACCCTCGGTGTGGACCTCGCACTCGGCGCCCTGCAAGCGGCGGCGAGCGATGCCCAGCGGACGCTGTTCAACGGCTCGGGCAGCATGCTGATTGTGTCCGACAGCGGCGTGCTCGCGGCCTACAGCAAGGACGCAGGCCAGGTCGCCAAACCGGTCAACGTCACGTTGGGCGAGCAAGGCAAGACGATACTCGCGGCTGTGGCGCAAAAAAAACCGGCGGTGCTGGCCGAGAATGACTTGATCCGTGCCGTCTACCCCGTCGCGCCCATCCCCGACGCGGCGGCGTGGGGCGTGGTCATCGATTTGCCCAAACAAGTCTTGCTGGCCGACTCGATCGCGCTTCAGGCCTTGCTTGACCAGACCCAAACCCGCGACACGCTGGAGTCGCTGCTGGTGGCCATCGGCGCCGGGTTGCTGGGCCTGCTGCTTATCTGGCTCACCGCCTCCGGCGTGACGCGCCCGATCAACAGTGTCGCGCAGATGCTCAAGGCAATTGCCAGCGGCGACGGCGACCTGACCCAACGCCTGCACTACAGCAAGAAAGATGAACTGGGCGAACTGGTGAACTGGTTCAACCGTTTCCTCGACAAACTGCAACCGACCATCGCGCAGATCAAGCAGAGCATCACCGATGCGCGCGGCACCGCCGACCAATCCTCGGAAATCTCGCGGCAGACCAGTGAAGGCATGCAGGTGCAATTTCGCGAGATCGACCAGTTGGCAACCGCGTCCAACGAAATGAGCGCCACCGCCCATGAAGTCGCCCACAGCGCCTCGAATGCGGCCCAGGCGGCACACGGTGCCGACCAGGCGTCGAGGGACGGCATCAGCCTTATCGAGCGCAGCACCCGCGACATCACCGCCCTGGCCAGCGAGGTCAGTAAGGCGGTGAATGAAGTCGAGGCCCTGGCGGTCAACAGCGAGCAGATCGGTTCGGTGCTGGAAGTGATCCGCAGCATTGCCGAGCAAACCAACCTGTTGGCACTCAACGCGGCGATTGAAGCGGCGCGCGCCGGGGAAAGCGGCCGGGGGTTTGCGGTGGTAGCCGATGAAGTGCGCAACCTGGCCAAGCGCACCCAGGATTCAGTAGAAGAAATCCGCCTGGTGATCGAGCGCATCCAGACCAGTACGCGCGGCGTGGTCGCCACCATGTATTCCAGCCAGACACTGGCCCAGGACAACGCCGGGCAGATCCACCAGGCCGTGCAGGCCCTGAGCAAAATCAGCGAGGCGGTCACGGTAATCAGCGACATGAACATGCAGATCGCCAGCGCGGCGGAAGAACAAAGCGCGGTGGCCGAAGAGGTCAACCGAAACGTCTCGACCATCCGCGGGGTGACCGAGACCCTTACCGAGCAGGCCGCCGAGTCGGCGCAGATCAGCAGTCAGCTCAACGCACGGGCCAATCAACAGATGACACTGATGGACCAGTTCCGCGTATAGCGCACGGCGCCAGGGTGGCGCGTGACGTCTGGGACGGCAACTCGGCGAACAGCGCATGGTACTCGGCCGCGAAATGGCTGAGGTGGTAAAACCCCCATTGGGCCGCTGCGTCGCCAATCGAGAGGCCCGCGGTCTGGGTGGACATCAAGCTGCGGCGCACGCCATTGAGCCGCACGCAACGCAGGTAGTTCAGGGGCGTGGTCTCGGCCACGGCGCGAAAACTGTTCTGCACGGTGCGCCGGCTCACCTGTAGGCGTTCGCACAGTTCGAACACACTGGGCACGTCGAACTGCCCGGCAGCCGCCATACGGTGGCATTTCTCGACGATAAAACTGCGTGTGGAACTGGGCGTGCGCTGCTGCTTGTCGCAGGCCGGGTCGGCCATCAGTTGCACCAGCTCATCGAGCATGGCCTGTTCCAGCGCCTGTTCATGTTGCCGCTCCTGCACGCTGTCGTGAGTCCCATCGGCCATGGCCTGGGCGAACAGCGCGAGCAAGCGCCGACGGGCCTCGGAGAAACGCTGGCTGGACACCCTGATAACCGGCTGGCGCAGCAACAGGCTGACGTCCTTCGCCGATGCCGTTTGCGCCAGTGCCTGCTCGAACAATTCTCGCTCGAAGGTAATCGACAGCAGCTGCATGCCCATCGGCATATGGAACATGAACTCCTCGCCGCCGTGCAGAAAGAACAGGCTGCTGTCGTCCACCTCACGCCCCTGCATGCGCATCGAACCCGGCACGTTGATCGGCACCGCGAAGCACATCTTGCCGCGCGGCGCGACGCCGTGTTGCACGACACGCTGGTTGATCTGTTCGAGGAAAACGTGGCAACCGCCCGTGGTCAGCTGCATCAGCGTACTCTCGGTCGAGCCGGCGGTTAACTGGTTGTAGTCCTGGTTCCACTGCTGCACGTTGGCGGCATGAACGTGCACGTCCTTAAAATGACCGGTGCTATTATTTCTCATAATGAGCGACACCTACTAATTATTTATTCTTTTAAGGCGTTTTTATTTCTTTATATTCTCACATAAAGCAATTTATGCAAATTCCAGCGCCATTTAAAGGGCACGCCGAATGACCTGCGCCAGCACGCCCATGTGCCGATTCGGGCTACCTGCCTGGCGCCCGCTACGGAGATGATCAACCCCACATAAAACACCCTTGCAGAGAATCCGTCATGAGTGAAGCCCAGCTTGCAGCCCTCCATTTTGCCGATGCACCGCGAATCACCTCCAGCGCGCTTCCCGGGCCCAAGACGTGCGAGGCCCTGGCACTGTCGGCGCGCACCGAGTCCATGGCACGCGGCGGCGGGCGCATGCCGATCGCCATGGACCGCGCCTTCGGCGCCACCTTCAAGGATCCCGACGGCAACACTTACATCGACCTGTCCGCCGGGGTCGGCGTGAGCAGCGTGGGCCGTTGCCACCCCAAAGTGGTGCAGGCCATTCGCGAACAGTCCGAAGTGCTGATGCATGCCCTGGAAATCAACAGCACCCGCCGCACCGAGCTGGCCGCCAAACTGTCCGAAATCGCCCCTGACGGCCTGCGTGGCGATTGCATTACCTTCTTCACGCAAAGCGGCAGCGACGCATTGGAAGCCGCCATCAAGTTCGCCAAGCGCATCACCGGGCGGCACCAGATCATCGCCTTCCATGGCGGCTACCACGGTGTCTGGAACGCCTCGGGCTCGCTGACAACCGGCACGGCCTACCGCAAGGGCTTTGGCGCACAGATGGGCGGCGTGATTCACGCGCCCTACCCTTACGCCTACCGCTTTCCCTTCGACACCACCCACAAAAGCGCCGAACAGATCGCCGGCGACTACATCGACTATCTGCTCAATACCCCGTACACCGCCGCCGATGACGTGGCGGCCGTGATCGTGGAACCGGTACAGGGCGAAGGCGGCTACGTGCCGCCCTCGCCGGAGTTCCTGCAACGGTTGCGCCAGGCCTGCGACCGCAGCGGCACCTTGCTGATTGTCGATGAAGTGCAATCCGGCGCGGGTCGCACCGGCAAGATGTGGGCGGTCGAACATTCCGGCGTGAAGCCCGACATGCTCACCTTCGGCAAAGGCATCGGCAGCGACCTGCCGATGGCCGGCCTGATTATGCGCTCGGACCTGGCGGCGAAGATTCCCGACGGCTCTATGCCCAATACCTTCGCCGCCAACTCGCTGTCCGCGGCCGTGGCGCTGACCAACATCAGCATCCTCCAGGACCCCGATCTCGACCTGCTCAACCGTGCCCACGCGCTGGGGCTGGAAGCCCAGGAACGTATCCGTGGCTTCAACAGCCCGCTCGTGGGGGAAGTGCGCGGGCGCGGCCTGATGATCGGTATCGAACTGGTCGAAGACTCCGTCAGCAAAGCGCCCCTGGCGGGCGAGAAGATCGGTCAGTTGATGGGCTACCTGCTCAACCACGGCGTCCTGATGATCCCCTGTGGCCGCTACAGCAACGTGATGCGCGTGATGCCTTCGCTGACCATTTCCCGCGAGCTGTTCTTCAAGGCCCTGGATATCTTCGGCGACGCCCTGGCGTCCCTCAAGGCCTGATCCTGCCCTCTTATGGAACACAAAAAATGACTGAGCACTTGAAGCATTTCATCGCTGGCTTGGCCGTCGACAGTTCCGACGGCCGTCGCCTCGACCTGATAAACCCGGTGACCGAACAGGTGTACGCCAGCTCCGCGCGCGGCACGGCCGAGGACGTGGACCGCGCCGTGGCAGCCGCGTACAGCCAGCTCGAGGGCGGCGCCTGGAGCCAGCTCGACGGCGCACAGCGTGGCCGGCTGCTGTCGAAGCTGGCCGACCTGGTAGAGCGCGACAGCGAATTACTCGCCGACCTGGACGCCAACGCCATCGGCCGCTCGCCCATCGAACCACGCCGGATGGACCTGCCCAACGCGATCGCCAATCTGCGCGCCGCGGCCGGCTGGGCCAACCAGCTTGAAGGCCGGACCATTCCCAGCGGCGGCTACTTCGGCACCCGGACCCTGTCGTACACGGTACGCGAGCCGGTGGGCGTGGTGGGTGCCATCGTGCCCTGGAATTCGCCGCTGATGATAACGGTGTGGAAGCTCGCCGCCTTGCTGGCGGCAGGCTGTACGGTGGTCATCAAGCCTTCGGAAGAAACCCCGCAATCGGCGCTGCACCTGGCGGCGCTGGCGCAGGAGGCGGGTTTCCCGGACGGCGTAATCAACGTGGTCACCGGCTACGGCAACGAAGTAGGCCGGGCCCTGTGCGAACACCCGCGCATCGCCAAGATCAGCTTCACCGGCAGCCCCGAGGCCGGACGCGAGATCCAGCGCACCGCCGGCGTGCTGTTCAAGCGCGTGGCCCTGGAGCTGGGTGGCAAGAGCCCGCAGATCGTGTTCGACGACGCGTCCTTCGACGACGCCTTGCGCGGCTGTGCACTCGGCCTGTTCGCCAACCAGGGCCAGGTCTGCGCCGCCGGTTCGCGCATTCTGGTGCAGCGCAGCATCGCCGAGCGTTTCGGTGCGGCGCTGGCCGAGGCTGCTCAGGCGGTGAACGTGGGCGACCCGCGCCAGCCCGGCGTCCAGATGGGCCCGGTGGCCAAGAAAGCCCAGTTCGAGCGCGTCAACCGCTACATCCAGCTCGGCATCGACGAGGGCGCCGTGCTACTCGCCGGCGGGGTATCGAGTCCTGAACGGGGCTGGTTTGTGCGGCCGACGATCTTCGCCCATGCGCGCAATGACATGGCGATTGCCCAGGACGAAATATTCGGCCCCGTGGGCACGCTGATCGCCTTCGACAGCGAAGAGGAAGCGATCGCCCTGGCCAACGACTCCAGCTACGGCCTGGCGGCCACGGTATGGACGACCGACCTGTCGCGCGCGCACCGCGTCGCGGCGGCGGTGAAGGCCGGCGCCGTGGGCATCAACTGCTGGAGCCCGCTGGACGCCAACCTGCCCTGGGGCGGCCTCAAGACCAGCGGTATCGGCCGTGAAGGCGGGTTCAGCGGCGCGCTGGCCTACACCGAGGAAAAAGTGATTACCGTGCTGCTGCCTGCCTGAGCGTACTTTCCGCACTGACCGCGCCACCCTCGACAAGGGTGGCCCTTCAAACGTGCATAGAACCGTGGAGAGCCTTATATGACCCCATTAGATCAACCGACAATAGATCGGTACCCAACCGCCCTGCGCGTATTGCACTGGGTACGTGCCGTACTGGTCCTGGGCCTGCTCTGGGCAGGGTGGCACATGACCGGCCTGAACGATGAAGTGCCGAGCAAATACGAGCTGTATTACCCCTGGCACAAATCCTTCGGGTTACTGACGTTTCTGCTGGTGCTGACCCAGATCACCCTGCGCTGGCGGGCACCGAGCATTCCGCAACCGCTGGAGACACTGGCACCGTACGAGCGGATCCTTTCCAGACTGACGCAACGTGCAATGTATGCGCTGGTAGTGATCGTGCCCTTGATGGGGTACTCCATGTCGAGCACCTACACGATGAGCGACGGCGTGTTCTTTTTCGGGGTTAATTTGCCGGAGCTGCTGCCCAAGAATGACGATTGGTTCGCCGTGTTCCAATGGCTGCACAAAGTCCTCGCCTACACCCTGCTGGCGCTGATCGTGCTGCATGTGGTGGGTGCGCTCAAGCACCGGTTTTTCGACAAGGACCCGCGCAAAGACGTGCTGCGTCGCATGCTATGAACCAGGAAGGCGTTGGCGCAGGATGCCAACGCCTCGTTAGATATCGCTTGAAACGGAGCCCACCAAGGGTCTGGTGCTTGCGAAAGCAGCTCTGGAACATGAATGAGCTTTAGCACAGCCGGCGTCGATCTGGTGCGTCAGCAGGCCTGCGTCCATGGCTCTGCGCACCACCACACGTACCATGTGATAGGCCTCGCGAAACGACAGATCCGCTTCCTGCAATATCAAGTGTGCCAGCTCGATGTTCGGCGCCGCGCTGCGCAACACCAGGTAGAGGAGTTTCAGGCAGCGCAGGCTTTCTTCCACCACCTACCAGAACCCACGGGCGCCCTCCCGGTCGCCGTCGCAGGTATGGGAGAAATTGCTTCCCTTGATGCTGATGCTCGCCTCCCCATCAGCAGACCGACGATATGCCCGCTGCGCCACTTGATATACTCCAGCACCGTGGGATTTTTCTTCTGGGGCATGATGCTCGATGTCGCGGCGACGCTGTCAGGAAAGTCGATTGGGCTAAAATCGTGAGTGCTCCAGACGAAATAGTCTTGGGAAACGCAACGCCAGAATAAAGCGGCCAAGAACCGCTCAAAAAGAGTGGCTGTCTAAAAAGGGTGCCCTCGGGAACGAGGGCACCTCCACCAAGGAGCAAAAGTGGAAACTATTCCAGGCGCACGGATGAAACGCTCTGCCGGTTTCTAGTACTGACTGCGTTATTTACGTCATGCTTTTCTTTGATCAAGCTAGATCTCGCAAGAAGTACAGAACGTTTGCCAGGCAAAACTCGGCGATCCGACGGTGGGCTATGGCGTGTGCAGGGATACAACTTTATATAAACGGCGAGGAACAAAAACAGGTGACATCAGTCACCTGCCAGGTATCAAAATGTCGTAGCAAACACCAACTGGGTGTACACATTTGTATCGTTGTTACCCAACTGCGTCCCCCCCTTCTCTGTACTCTTTTCTGGCTGGTAGATGCCTAACAATGGCAAAACGGTCAAGTGCTGATTAACGCGCCACTCGGCATACAAGTCGATTTCATGACCATCGGTGTTACTCACGTTACGATCGATGGTGTCGTAATTAAAGTACATGGCTCCGAGGGTCAGGCTTTCCAAAGGATTGACCTTGAACGTAACATTCTGGATACGAGCGTTATTGTTAAAGGGGCCGGCATAGTTACTGGCCACTTCACCCTGGAACCATGTGCCGTAGCCACGACCCGTCCCATAAAACAAGGTGTCATAACCCTCTGAAAAGCGGCTGTAGCGATAGCTGGCGCTCGGCTTCCACGGAGCATCAGCAAAGGTCCACCCTGCTTCCAGATACCAAGCGTCCTCATTCGCCGCATTCGGTTTGTTTTGCCTGGCGTATTCACCCGACAAAAACAGGTTTTCCACGCCCGCATTCCCCACTGCGCGCACGCTGTAGGTCTTCATGCCTTCACGCTCAAGCTGCAGGGGCGAAGCGTACTGTTCAGCGATTTTCGTGGTGTTGATGTACGTCAGGCCAACCGTACCGGCTGCAGCCACGTGTTCCAGCGTACCGACGTACATCTCGGTATTGGCCTGAGACGGGTTATCGGATTTAAGCCACATCAGATCGCCACGCCAGCCCTCTTTACCGCCAATGCGCAACACGGCTGTCTTATCGAACGCTTTGCGGGCAGCCACGTAGAAAGCACCTCCACGATTGTACTGTCCGTCGCCGAGGCCGCGACCTGCACTGAAGGCATCGCCCTGAATAAGGAAGCCGTCGCCCACTGCAATATTCTGTCGACCGAATGAAAAGTCGATGCCGTCTTTGCCAAGGACTTCAACTAGGTTGCCCGAGCGCCATCCCAAATAAGCATCTTCAATCTTGGTGGTGCGCTCAGATCCATCAGTGTAGCCAGCAGCGTCCCCGTCCCCCCAAGTGGCCGAACTGACCAGTGAGAAGGCACCATAGGCCGTCCCTGCGCCTCGCAATCCCTGATCGCCGCTCACGCCGTACTTGATGTAGCCCTCTCGCCATGAGGACGCCCCCTGTGTTAACCGGCCAGAGGCTGGATAACTTTCACGACTGTGGAAAACGCCAAAAACCGCATCCAGGTTAGCATTGAGATGGGTGTCATCTCGGGAAAAAAGCTCATAAGCGCCCGCGGGAGTTGTTGCATTGAACAGTGCAGCGAGGGTACAAAAGTGAAGCAGGGAATATCGACGCATGGTTGCATTTCCATTTTTTTTATTGGGTTAAGCGATACATTAAATGGGCTATTCCTCACCTGCATTTAAATGCCGCCAGGATTCTGCAGTCGTTGGGGTAGTCAATGGGAGCTACCGATTAATAGTTGCGTAGTTTAAGTTTTAAACATCTGTTGCGTTTTTTTAAATCTTCACCTCCTCGCGATAGCTTGCTTGAATACCTCTCTAGCAGGCCTAACATGAGCATTATTATCTTTACAACAATCGAGTCTGACGTGCTTTTTCTGTAGAGCCTGTGCCACGTATAAGAAGGGCTAAAGATTTAAGTATGCTGACCCAACAGAAAACACCCGCTTCTACAGAGACTGATATTTAAATCTATAACCGACACCCTCAGTAGACCCTGTTCAACCCCGACAAATTGCCTTCCGATCAAAACGCTTGGCGAGTGTCAGAAGGCACCGCTCTTATAGCCGGCAGAAACAGTGCGGGCACTCCTCGTCTCCGGCACCCGAACTGTTAACTTAAAGTATATAACCTATCCCGGCGAGTGCGTCGTCAGCGTTGATCAAACGAATCAACTTACGCTGAATTTTGAAAGTGTCACTAACGCGCTCAAGCTCGTAGACGATGTCCGCGCTGTAATGTTTGAGCGAGTCCTTACGGAACTCGCGCACGTTTTGCGCGCAACGGACCCTCACTTTTTCATCGCTTTCGAACAGCACACGAAAACGTGACAGGGTGCGCACGGTACGCGGCTGCGGGCTGGTGGAAATCGAATCACCTCCGGTCAGACGCTTGATTCGTAACTGACGCATGTGATGATCGTCATAGGCGTAGTTGAGGGTGTTTTCGAAGTCTTCTTCCTTGGGATTGATCGGGATAATGTAAGTACCCTTTTCGTTCCACAGGCTCAACCAGGTGTCGAATTCGCCATGGTCGAGCATGTCGCCTTCAGCCCAGATAAAAGCGGTGACTTGGTTCAGTAATTGCAGGTTCATTTACTTAGTCTCTGCCGTCATCATCTTTTTCCACTGCTGGTAAGCAGCGCGCATGCCGGTCTCGGCGCTTACGTCGCTGACCAGCCCGTCTTCGGTCGGTATCTCACCCGGCAGGCCACGGTTCAACATGATCCACAGGTCTTCGCCAGCACTGGCGCCTTTCTGCACACGCTCCCAGGCTTCGGAATCGTCCGGAGTACCAAAGCCCATCGGACCCTGGAAGTGCTCATGCAAACGCAGGCGGTAGCGGTTGGCTATAGCAGGGCCGCCGTCCATGGTGATTACCGAGTGATGAATTTCTGTCTCTGTCACCGATATCGGTTGCAGCGCGCGGAAAAACGCCATGGAACAGGCAACGTTGGGGAACAGGTTAAGATTGAAACCCGAGCCACCGACAGCACGAACAATACGGCGCACTTGCTGCTCTTCGATACCGTCTTCGCGCAATTGCGCAGCAAGCTCCTCGAAGCGCTCCGGAATCGGTTTGTCGAGATCGGCTTCAAGATCCACCAGGTCGGGGATCATCACCATTACGCTGTGCCCGTTACCAAGGTCTTCGACGTAACCCGGCCCTTCAACGAAGTCGAACAGTTTGAGGGTTTGCTCATCAACCGATGCCAGGAATGACTTGTGCACCAGCGGGAAGTGGTAAGCGTCTGTGGTATTTTCCAACTGGATTTTCCAGTTGCCCGGAAAGCGGAAACGGTGCTCGCCTGGGACCTTGATCGGGTAACCGGCGCCCTGTTTCATGAACAGGTCGATCCATTTCTTGGCAGGCCCGAGGAAGTCGGCCAGTGGTTCGATGTCATCCTTGAGAGTGGCAAACAGCATGCCCGCATATTCTTCAACACGCAGGCTGACCAGAGGCAGCTCGCCCTTATCCAGGCAATCACCGTAGCTTTCAGGGCTCGGCACACCACGCAGTGAACCATCCAGCGCGTAACTCCAGCCGTGATATGGGCAGACAAAGCTGTTGGTCTTGCCCTTCTTGTGTTCGCATACCGTAGCGCCGCGATGGCGGCAGCGGTTGAGGTGCACATGGACCTGTTTCTTGCGGTCGCGCACCACGATCACCGGCTGCTTACCGATGTAGGTGCTTTTGTAGCTGCCCGCCTCCGGGATCTCGCTGACGTGCGCGACCCAGACCCAAGTACTGTAGAAAATCTTTTCCAGTTCCATGTCAAACAGCTTGGCGTCGGTGTACAACGAGGTGTGCACGCGGTCGTGCTTGATCAAGCTTGCGGGTTCCATATCAAGCCCGACAACGTTAATTAAATCGCTCACAATTAGTTACCTTTCTATCGCAATGTCACGAGAGTTATTTTGAAATAACCTTAAGCCCGCACCCACAGCTCATCAACCGCCGACCGCGAGAGGTTTATTGTTTTAAAGACAACAAGCGTCAGCCCACCTGGATCAAGCTTAACGGTGGTGTAGGCATGGCCTATATCATTTGATTCCGGACGAGTCGGATTTCCTGAAGCGTCCCTTGATTATCCCGTAGAGAAACAAGACAACTAGAAGTAATGGAGTGCCATTGACCCAGGCAGATTCACTGCCCGTCAGCATGCCGTAATTGTCGTAGATGAGATAAACGGCAGTACTAAGCCCAGCCAGTGCGATGAGTGGGCTGAGTAACGTTTTAAAATACCGTTTATCGTTGGCTTTTTTGAAGTGAACAACGACCCCCAATGTGACAAATGTCTGAAGCCCTATCAATCCAAGCGTCGACAATGCCACCGTTACGGGAAACAAAAATACAAAAGCGTCATAGCCCAGGGAGGAAGAGACGATAATGGTCAGTGCAACGAGCACGGTCACAAGCAGACTTGCATTGGCTGGAGATTTTTTCGTTTCATGAACATGTGAAAGAACATTCGGCAAGTGCCTGTCTTTGGCCAAAACTTGAACATACCGCGTCGCAGCATTATGCAGTGACAACAAACAGCAAAAGTTGCTGGTGCACAGCATGAGAGAAACAATTGTCGCCATCGTGCTACCCAAACGAGTCGTGAACAAATTAATGACCAACCCACCCTTCGCTATTGCTGCCTCGTCCTTGATGGAGTCAAACCCAACCTCACCGATGATCAGCCAGATAATGATCAAATAGGCGACGCCTACCAAAACGACCGCCAAACGAGTGGCATGCGGAATGGTTTTTGCTGGCTTCCTGGCTTCCATCGCATAAAGCGCGGCGGACTCAACACCGAGGAATGATGCCAGCGCCACCATGAGCCCAACCCCCAGCCCCGGCAGCATTATTGCGTCTACCGAGATGGCTTGAACCGGGAAGGCGTTAAGACCTTTATCCAAGAATATTGAAATACCCAGTAGAAAAAGCACAAAGAACTCTGCAAGCACCAAAGGCACGAGGATCTTTGCGGCAAAATCAATATTCGCCCGACCCAGGTAACAGATCGCCCCCACGTATAAGACGGTCCATGCTGCCCAACCGATATCAATACCAAACCCTTGCATGGTCATATTCGTGTAATACCCGGACGCCACGGCAATCGCCGTGGTAATCGCCAGATAAGAGGCTAAGGCGACCCATGCCGCCCCCGTGCCTACGCCCCGTCCAAAGATCACCGTGAGGTACTTGTAAAATGCGCCGGCCCCCGGGATCGCCCGGATTAACTCGCCATACCCTATCGAGAAAAAAATCATCAGAATTCCTGCCAGCAGGAATGCTCCGGCAAGGCCAGCGCCATTACCGTGCTCAAAAGCAATGGGGGCTGCTGTAAGAACGGCCCCTAACGGTCCTGCGGCTGCAATCACCAATAACGCGATTTTATAAGCACTTAGATTACCTTCTAATTGCTGGCCGCCTGCAGGCACATCTGCAGATAGGGGCTCGGATAGCTCTGTCATCCCAATTCTCCACTCTAATTATTTTATGAATAACGGAAATAAATCGATGCAGCAGCGTCCTTGCGGACCAACGCGAGCGCTCCTCAAGCGCAAGCGATACCTGCCCGCTGCCCCTGAAAACCGCAGCCTGGCCATTCTTTATATCGCCCTTCACTCGTTGCCGAGTTCATCAAACTCTTATCTTGCCAAAAGGCGTGTACTCAGAAACTCAAACCAATCACTTGTCTTCGATGACACGATTCATGACGCCTATTCAACGAGGCATCAATGTGCAGTGTATATTCCTGGCCTTGGCAAGCGGATTGAATCTGGTTCAAGCGTATCCTTCTAATTGTCGGCGCGATGTAGATTGCGCATCACACGTAGCCGGCTTCATAGGGGTATACGGCCTACCGGTATCCTTGCAGTACTTCGTCGCGAAAACGATGACACCGTAAGCGACATTCGTTGTACAGATTGCAACGCTGCAACCTTTTGAGTGACATCCCTGATCAGGTCCTTGGTCGCCCGAGAAGGAACTGAGTCACTTTTTGCTTGCACCGCCTGCTGATTGCACCGCCTGACCCGCGTGCTTGCTGCGCTCGATGACGAACGCTGATTTATTCAAAGGAACGCGCCAGCAATGGCACACAGACGTGCGTCGTCACCCTTTGCCCCGATGAGTTGCAGGCTGGTTTTAATGGAGGAACCCGGATAGGGAATTGGCACACTCAATGCCGGGTGCCCGCTCAAGTTGAACGGCCTGAGGAAGCGCGTCAGATCGATCACCGATTCACCCTTGCATACATCAACCAATAGCGGTGGCAGACGAGGCAAACTCGGAAGGACGAGTGTATCGAAGCGTTCCAGCAAATGGTCTACTTGTTCGCTGAATGCCATGCGCACCGCATGCGCAGCTTGTACGGCTACGGCATCAGTGTTGGCCGCACGCAGTAACCTCGCCTCAATATCGGCACCCAGTAAAGCCTGGCCGGTGTAATGACCATAAGCAGCCCACGTTTCAGCATTAATGACGGTCAATGCAGCCTCGAATGCCTGATCAAGAAGCGGCAGCGTGACGACTTCCCAGGCCCAGCCGCGACGGTTCATCTCGTCCCTTATGGCTTGCTCAATCGCAGGATCGCAAGAGACATTGACTAAACCTACCCGGAATTTCCCGAGAGGCTTATGCGCCGAGAAAGTTGAGTCCATTGAAGTCATCGCAGCCACGAGCGTCTCGAGATCACGAGCCATGGGTCCTACAACATCAAGAGAACTGGAAGCCGGATACACACCGTGACGACTCAAACGACCGAACGATGGCTTGAGACCCAAGACCCCACAGCAGGCAGCCGGCATGCGCACAGAACCTCCTGTATCAGTACCCAATGCCACATCAACATTTCCCTGAGCAACGATGACCGCTGAGCCACTGGAAGAGCCACCAGGTATCCGACCCGGTGCCTGTGGATTAATTGGCGTTCCAGCCCACTCGTTGATACCGGTCACACCGAAAGCCAGCTCATGCAGCACAGTCTTGCCAATGATTTGCCAACCATCGTCGAGAAGCGCCTTCACAACAGTTGCATGGTTTTGGGCTGGCGGGGCGTGTTCGAAAGCACGACTCCCACACCGTGTTGGCCAACCTGCCACATCCAAAGAATCCTTGATGGCGACCGTCCGACCTGGCCCCCCGATGCAACCTTCAATGACCAGCGGGATCACAGTGACGCCCCCTGGACATTCTCGAGACGAAAGGCATCAACGCGTTCAGTTGAAAAAGAGGAGATGCGCCAGGCGTCTGCCTCCCAGAGAAATTCCACGCTGAGGGCGGCGACAACTGATCCTGATTGGCCAGACTCGTAGCGACTGAGTTGCTGCATTACCCATCGGCCTTTGGCTTGAAAACCATCGACAGATATCTGCTCACCGGAAAGAAAGTGCATATTTGACAGAAAGTGTGGAGCCGGTGGCAGGTAACTCATGAGCATCGCCACTATCGCTTTGCGTCCGCCTACACGACCAAACTTAAGGGCATACCGAGATCCGACCCCCTGCCAAACTGCGTTCTGGCAGAACAATTGGCCCAGCTCGCTTTCACGTGTTTCAGGCCCGGGAACGTCGCACAAAAACATATACCGATTCAGTAAATGGCGAACCGCAGATTCGGCCTCAAGTACCCGAATACGCTCTTCCAGCAGGGAAATGTCAGAAATGGGGGAAATCATGAAAAGGCTCCTGTCGAATCTGCAAAAACAAGACAAGGAAATTACTGACATAGAAATCGGGCCACAATCACAGCAACCAGGGATCATGTTGCTTTTTAGGCAATGATGTTGATCGGTGCTTGACCGGAATAGCCGCTATACCCTGCTAGCGCAAGCGTTGTCATTACCACAACAAGTGTCGCCTCGAATGTCATCGAGTTCAAAAAAACGAACTGTAGGATAAGCGTGGTCTGTTACCTAGTTTAGCTTGAGCGCCAGAACTCATGCCGAATGCTCCAAGGCTGATTTGGAGCAGTTAAGCGCCGAAAAAAGCGCATAACCGTCATGGCTCACCCGATTATTCGAAGGCCCTGCCATTTGGACCGTTCGATTCAGAATGACAACGGCGTTGAAGGTTAGAGCGCAACCGGTCAGATCACGTCCCCGCTGAGAAAGGTTCGTATCAGCGGCAAGAGCAGTATTTCAAAATGAGCATCAACGACTATGCACAACTTACCAAATATTGATTTCATTTACCTCTCCGAACCGGACATGATTCAGGCGGGCGTCACCAATATGGCAGCCTGCGTTGACACGATGGAAGAAATGTTTTCCCTGATGTACCACGGCGACTACCGGATGGCAGGTCCCAATAACAATTCCCACGGATCTGTGGTGGTATTTCCCGAAGACTCACCTTTTCCGGACATGCCCAAACCTACCCCCGATCGACGCTTCATGGCGATGCCTGCGTACCTTGGCGGTCAATTTCGAACAGCCGGGATGAAATGGTACGGATCCAACATCGCGAATAGAGAGAAGGGCCTCCCCCGCTCCATCCTTCTGTTCGTACTCAACGATGCCGATACGGGCGCTCCTCTGGCAATCATGTCAGCGAATCTTCTTTCTGCTTATCGAACAGGCGCCGTGCCTGGCGTAGGCGCCCGCCATCTGGCCAAAAAGAATTCGAAGGTGGTTGGCATCCTGGGTCCAGGTGTGATGGCGAAGACCTCACTTTCGGCATTCGTTGCCGAATGTCCTGAGATTGACACAGTTAAAGTCAAGGGACGCGGCCAAAAAAATATCGATGCGTTTACATCGTGGGTTCGTGAGACTTTTCCGCAGATTGTCAACATTCATGTGGTTGACACCAACGAAGCTGTGGTACGCGACTGTGACATCGTCACATTCTGCAATTCCGGAGCAATTGGTGATGCCTCTGCCTACCCTGTGGTGAAGCGTGAATGGGTAAGCCCTGGTACGTTTCTGTCCATGCCCGCCTTGACGAGTATCGATGAAGGCATGCAGTCACCCGACATCCGCAAGGTTCTGGACAATCCTTCTCTCTACCAGGCATGGCATGAAGAAAATCCCAAGCCAGTGCACAACATCGTGCCAGTAGTGGGCATCCAATTCCTGGATCTGATAGACGAAGGAAAAATGTCACCTGACCAGCTCGAGGATCTGGGCAAGATTGTTGTCGGTGAAGCACCTGGACGCAAAAACGACGATGAAATCATCATCATGTCGGTCGGCGGTATGCCGGTAGAAGACGTTGCGTGGGGCACCGTGATTTATCGCAACGCCTGCGAAAAAGGCATAGGCGTCAAACTTAATCTCTGGGAAACCCCAACGCTAAGTTGATCCCGCACGGCCACCGCGCCTTCTGAGTTTTCATTGAATATCGGACACTCCACATGAAAGAAGTTATCGACGTTATTAAAGTTAAAACCGGATCCAAGTTTGAGGAGCTGGGTAGCTATTCGCGCCTCATCGCCGTCGGCGATCTGATTTTCGTATCCAATACCGCCGGCCGCAATCCCGCCACAAAGGAAATGCCCGAAGACCCGGCTGAGCAGACCCTTCAAGTCTTGGCCAATATAGAACATGCCCTTTCGGCCGTTGACGCTTCGCTTGGCGATATCGTTGCCGCGCGCGTATTCATACCGTTTGCGAAGGACATAGATATCGTAATGGCTACATACGCAGAAAAAATGCGCGGTATTAATCCAACGCTGACGCTGACCAGCCCTCCTCTGGGATCTGAGATATACAAAGTTGAAATTGAAGTCACCGCCTATCGCGGGGTCTCAAAGGCCAATGTCAAAGAAATCACGATTACTCATAACAATACGTGACACTTAGCAGCCTCAGGGCGTAGCGATTCAGTGCACTTTCGATAACGTATACAGTATCAAGGACAAGAAACTTGGCCCCCTCTCTCTCTCCCGTTCAGACTTCTGTCGTTCTTCCTGCCGCCACGACAGTGGTGGTGATCGGAGGGGGCATTATCGGACTCACTGCGGCATTGTCGCTGGCAGAACGTGGCATCCCCGTCACAGTACTTGAAAAGGGCCGAATTGCTGGCGAACAATCCTCGCGAAATCTGGGGTGGATCAGGAAAATGGGGCGGGCCAAACTGGACCTCCCTCTTTCAATCGCCGCAGAAAAACTATGGAGCACCATGGCACAACGGCTCAATGCCGATGTTGGCTACAGACAGACCGGTATTTTGTATACCGCCAGCTCAGCCGGGGAAATGGCTTCACATCAAGAATGGTTGAACTCAGTCGCTGATGCCTCGCTCGACTCACGCCTGGTCACGGCGAGAGAAATCGCTGATATTTCTCCAGGGTGCACCGTCGATTGGGCAGGCGGAATTTATACAGCCTCTGATGGCCGAGCAGAACCTACTCTTGCCAGCAGTGCCATCGCACGGGCGGCTATCGCTAAAGGCGTTATCATCGTGGAGAACTGCGCGGTGCGAACGCTATCCATGTCGGCAGGCAGAGTAAGCGGTGTTGTAACCGAGCGGGGGGAAGTGCGTTGCGATAACGTAATCCTTTCCGGCGGCATGTGGTCGAGACGCTTTCTCGCTACCTGCGGTGTTCCCCTCTTGACGTTACCGGTAGTCGCCTCAGTCCTTCGAACGGCTCCTCTGACGATAGAGGGAATGACTGAAGTCGCAGTAGGCACTCCAGATATCTCTTTTCGCAAACACCAGGACGGCGGATACATCATTACGAACCGGGGAGCTTTCATGGTGCCGATCGTACCTGACAGCTTGCTGATCGGGCATCACTACTTTTCCACACTGCGTTCTCAATGGAAAAACATGAATCTTTCCCTGGGACGAGAGTTCATGACAGAACTGGCCCTGTCGCGACGCAGTTCTGACCAAGGTACCTCTGCTTTCGAGCAGAGACGGACAATAGACCCAAACGTCAATCACGGACTGAATCGGGCTGCATTACGCAATCTCACTGAAGCTTGGCCCGCTTTTAAAAAAGCCACCATAGAACTCGAATGGGCTGGCATGATCGATGTAACGCCGGACGGCCTCCCAGTGATATCCCCCGTAGATAAAATTCCGGGTTTGACGCTTGCTTCCGGATTCTCAGGGCATGGTTTTGGCACCTCTCCAGCAGCCGGACAACTGGTCGCTGATCTCGTCACTGGCGACACCCCCATAGTTAATCCCGCACCGTATCACCTCAAGCGCCAGCACAGCTGATCAAGCCAGAAAATCAGGGGTACCTCAGCAATCAAGAGTTCTATAGAAAGCTAACTATCCAACCTAGAACCGCAAATTTCGGCGCAGACAGAAAAACCTTCTTAGATCAAAAAGCTATAAAAATATTGTAGGTCACTGACCAAAAAAACTAGCCCACAGTATTGCTTCCCGGCATTCACTAGCATAGATTCATCAACATAATAAAAAACTTGATGATGCGAACCGTGCGAGGCACCCATGATGAATTCCCAAACTGAGCTTCAAGATCAACGCTTCAAGTATCTGTATTTGAGCTCCAGACTGGGAACCATGCGCGCGGCGGCCGAAGAGCTGGAGCTCGCCGTCTCCTCCATCAGTCGCCAGATTGCGAAACTGGAGTCCGATCTAGGTATTCAGCTCATACAAGAAGGTACTCACAGGATCTGCCTGACCGCCGCAGGTCAGGCTGCAGTTGATTATTATGTTGAGCGTATGGGTCATCACAATCAACTTTTGAAAAAACTCGGCCAACTCAAAGAAGGATATTTAAATAGAACCAGCATTGCGGTGGGCGAAGGACTACTTAGTACTCAGGCCATAGGTGAGCTTTATCAATTTTTCAAAGCTAACCGACAATCGCACACTGAGCTGTTGATTGCGCCCTCTCACGAAGTTGAGCGAATGGTCGCTGAAGACGAAGCAGACATAGGATTGGTGTTTTCCCCTACCAAGACCACCAACATCAATAGGCTCCATTCTTTCGATCAACCCATGAGAGCTATTGTCCACCCCGACCATTCGCTGGCGGGCAGATCGATACTCAGTCTTCAAGACCTGGCTGACGAAGATATTGTTCTACCCCCGCCTGAGTACCGGATCAGAGGAATTATTGATCAGTTGCAAAGTGAAAGCAGCGCTCACTTCCAGCCTTACATTACTTCAAACTCACTGAAGATAATGTTGGACCTCACGCGCAATGGCATAGCCTCGACAATACTCAGTGACTTTCCCGTCATTGATGAGTTATGCAACGGCACATTAAAAGCTATTCCTATCGATTATCACGCATTGAATGTAACACAAGTACAAATTATTTCGCGCCAATCCAGGAAGCTGTCCCCTCTTTCGCGTGATTTGGTGCATTACTTGGCAATGGCGATAAACGCACAGATTCGGCGCATTCGTGACTGCACCAGCAGAAATCCCAATAAGATTTTCTTGGTTCGGAAAAATGCCATAGCTACGGCAGTTGACTAGCCTCTTTTTTCTGAGCGATGTTTTCCATGATTCTCCATATGATGGATTTAGCGTCTTGAACTATTCGCTCATAATTCTGCGCATCCGGCCAATCCACCATGTAAAGCACCATAATGCCATCGATGTGTAACAGCACCTGGGTTGCGACCCGCTTGATGGTCTCACGCGATGCATCAGGGTAAACCCTGGTAAGGATTGTCGAAAATTTTCGCCTATTGACTCTGTACAGTTTACGCTGAAAAAGGCGCGCCTCTACATCCCGGAGTGCCATCCCCCAGAGCTCGACGAAGATAGCTGTAACATCCAGTCGCATGAGATCGCTAAACAAATAATCCAACACAGCACACATCTGTTGTTCGGGACTATTATAGGACTCCATCATGATGAGTTTATAATTTTTCAGATAGTCATTTACGGTATACCTGACCATCTCCAAAAATAGTTGATCTTTGGTCGGAAAAAAATATTGAAGATGACTCAGCGACATATCGACTTTTTTAGCCACGCTTCTCATACTGAATCCAGCATTTCCCGAGTCGAGAAATACCATCCTTGCCTCGACCAAAATAGCCGTACGTTTCTCTTCAGTCTTTTGATTGTTTTTAGCAACCCTCATTGAGAATTTCCTTTTTACCTAAAAATTTTGCAGAAATTATACAACACTCTTAATTCGCCTTAAAGACCATACTTGCTTGTATTCCATACAGGCCAGATATACCTGCCCGGTCAGATGAACTACTGTTTTACCCGATATCGTCATCGTCTCAGCTTAGTGCAGTCATGGTCCACGACCTAGGGCACGATCAGCAAAAACCAATCCGCCCTACACGCAAGTGATACATTGGACGCACCACCTGGATGATTCGCCTTTGTTGCAGCAAGGGCAACAATAGGTACCTCTGCTGTCATTGTCCAACTCGTGACGGTGCGGGATATTAATTTCCTTTATATTCCGCTAGTACGATAGCGGCCCCTGAAACAATAACAATGGGCATTCGATCATGACATTGGCAAATAACTACGAACACCTCACCTCTGGGGCTAAATCCAGGATCGGCAAACGTACCCAAATCTTCATTAATGGTGAGTTCAGGGACCCGCATTCAGAAAAATACTTTTCTATCGCCGATCCTAGTAACGGTCTTGAATTAGGTCAAATCGCACAGGCAGACCAATTTGACGTCGACCTGGCAGTGGCCGCTGCACGCAAGGCATTTGAAGACAGCGCCTGGTCCAGAATGAGACCCTATCAACGTGAAGCTTTGATGCTGCGGCTCGCTGATTTGATTGCGGAAAATGCTCAGGAGCTTTCTGAACTCGAGACGCTCAGCAGTGGCCGCCTTATTCGAAACACTCGCGCATTCGATGCGGACCTGTCGGTTTATACGCTGCGTTATATGGCCGGGTGGTCCACCAAAATCTCTGGAAAAACCCTGGATCTGTCCGTTCCTTACCTGCCGGATCAAAAATTCTTTGGTTTCACAAAACGATCGCCACTGGGTGTCGTCGCAGCAATTACCCCGTGGAACGTTCCGCTTTGCCAAGCGGTCTGGAAATTGGCACCTGTTCTTGCAACAGGGTGCACTGTTGTTCTCAAGCCCGCTGAGCAAACCCCGTTCACTACTTTGCGCCTGGCGGAGCTGTGTAATGAAGCTGGCATTCCACCTGGAGTTGTCAATGTCATTACCGGCCTAGGTCATGAAGTAGGTGCGGCGCTTGTTGAGCACCCTGGCGTGGACAAGATAAGTTTTACAGGCTCGACTGAGACAGGGAAACGAATCGCCGCAATAGCAGCGCCCCTGATGAAAAAATACACGCTTGAACTCGGCGGTAAGTCACCGGTCGTCATCGCCGAAGATGCCGATCTGAACATCGCTATTCCCGGCGCTGCCTGGGCTATTTTCGGCAATCATGGTCAAAACTGCTGCGCAGGTTCTCGGCTGTACGTCCACGAACGCCACTACGCCGAAGTCACTGCTGGAGTCGCTGAAATCGCACGGACCATCAAAATTGGCCCGGGTCTGGATTTAAGTTCGCAGATGGGTCCACTCGTTCATCACGCCCACCGCGACAAGGTGATGAGCATGATCCACCAGGGCCTTGAGTCCGGTGCAGAATTACTGTGTGGGGGCGAAACGATCAACAGCCCTGGCGCTTATATTCAGCCTACCATTTTGACCGACCTTACAAACAACAGCATCACATCCCAAAAGGAGATTTTTGGGCCGGTGCTAACAGCCTTTTCCTTCAAGGACGACCGTGAGGTTATCCAGCGCGCCAATGCGACCTCATTTGGTTTGGGGGCCAGTATCTGGACCAAAAACGTTGATCGGATCACGAGCTTCTTCGGCGGCGTGAAAGCAGGCACTATCTGGATCAATAACCACAATGTGCTGGATCTCAGTCTCCCCTTCGGCGGCATGAAGGATTCAGGCGCAGGTCATGAATTGGGTGAAGAAGGCTTACTCGCCCATACGTCACTCAAGGCCGGTGTTATGCGTGTTTTTGATCAGGCTGAATGAAGATTGGCGACCTTTTTTAAACCATCAATATGAATTGTCTTCCCGCGTGCGTACAGGTATTACCCGATGAATGAACTCCTAAACGTAGTCGTGCTTAAACGAGTGCTGCAAGGTGATGATGTGGTCGTCATCGAGCTGGCGCGGGCAGACCGCGGCAATTTACCGACCTTTGAGGCCGGTGCCCATATTGATGTGCACCTACCCTCAAATGTGATCCGCCAATATTCGTTGTGCGGCGATCCCGCTGACGCAGGCATTTATCGCCTTGGGGTATTGAGAGATCCTCAATCCAGGGGCGGGTCCATTGCAGTCCATCAGGAATTACTTGAAGGCGTAAAGGTAAACATAAGCCTGCCTCGTAACCATTTCCCGCTGGACTTGAATGCCGAACGTTCAATCCTGCTCGGAGGGGGTATTGGCATCACACCGATGCTGGCCATGGCCTATGCGCTTGAAGCCAGGGGCAAGGCGTTTGAAATGCATTATTGCGCACGCTCACGTAGCCGAAGTGCGTTTCTTGAAGAGTTGGAGCTATCCGGATTTTCCCAAGCTGTCCAGCTGCACTTCGACGATGAACCTGAAAGCCAACTGGACCTCAAACGCGTATTAGGAGGCAGCCAGGACACGGCTCACATCTATACATGTGGACCGGGAGGTTTTATGAAGTGGGTTATCAATAATGCTCTCGAACTCGGCTACCCTGATGCACACATTCACCGCGAATACTTTCAGGCCGACATTGATACCAATGGGTCTGGTTTTGAGGTTGTGGCGGCGCGCAGCGGTAAAACCGTCAATGTCATGACCGGGCAGACCATTTATCAAGCACTGGCTGAAGTAGGTATTGATATCGAAATATCCTGCGAGCAGGGTGTTTGTGGCACATGCCTCTGTGATGTTTTAGAGGGTGAACCAGACCATCGCGATGTGTATCTCACTGCTGATGAAAAAGCGGCGAACGATACGATATTGGTATGCTGTTCACGATCAAAATCTCCACGATTGGTGCTGGACATATAACGTCAAAAGCGGTGCATCGCCGGCGTCATTTGCCTTGGCCGTCCTCAGCAATGTAATGACACACAGGCTATGGCGCAGGGATTGTCATGCGTTGCCGCTCAAGCAAACCCATTGAGCCCACCGGGATTTTTTCTTGCCGTATCGGCGATTCAAATCCCCCTGTCTTACACATGACTACTGCTCTGCGCCGGTTAGTGTTGGCGCTAGCCATTCGGCAGTTTCAATCCAGCGCTGCCTGACAACGTGCAGCTGAGAATTTTATGCTTAAGAATAACCTTCAGGGTTTATGGAAATATCGAGTGCCGTTGTTGGGCATATTCAGTATCGCGACTGCTCTTGTGCTGGCTTTTGCCTGGGCAGGAGGATTCTTAGGCACCGGCGTTACCACAAAAGAGTTTCTGGGTGACTCCCTAGATAATTTTCCACCAGGCTATCGACGGGCCCACGGTAAGGGTATGTGTTTCAGTGGGACTTTTCATGCGAGCGGCGAGGCCGTCCCTCTGTCGACCTCACGTATTTTTCTACCGGCCAACATCCCCGCCGTCGGGCGTTTTTCAATCGGCACCGTGGACCCGCATGCGGCGGACAATTCGACGGCGACCGTCAGCATGGCACTCATGCTGGTAGGCGACGACAAGTCACAGTGGCGAATGAAGCTCAACAACGAACCCTACTTCGCGACTCGGGATGCCGAGGGTTTCCTGGCGCAGGTCGAGGCCTTTGAACCGGTGGCTGCCACTGGACAACCAGCCCCGGACAAGGTGGCCGCGTTTTTTCAAAAATATCCAGAGGCTCGCAAGTCTGTAGAGCGAGAGGCGAACGCGACTTGGCCGGCCAGTTTTGCAGGAACCGAATATAATTCCATCAACGCCTTCGTACTCATTGCAGCGGATGGAAAACGTCAACCTGTGCGCTGGTCCATGCGCCCTCATGCGGCGGTAGAGATGTTGAGCAAAGAGGCTCATGCGCAAGCCAGTCATGACTTCCTGTTTAATGAAATAACTCAGCGTGTGGGTGTAGCACCCTTGTACTGGGATCTGGTATTCCAACTGGCCGAGGCGGGAGATCCGGTGAACGACCCTTCTCAACCATGGCCGAGCAACCGCAAGGAGGTAATCGCTGGGACGTTAGAGGTCAACCAGGTGGTAGAGCAAACTCATGGGGCATGTCGTGACATTAACTTTGACCCGACGCTTGTACCTTCAGGAATAGCGCTTTCAGACGATCCGGTGCTTGCAGCCCGTGCGGGTATTTACTCCCAGTCCTATAACGCCCGATTACGAGAAGTCGGTTTTGGTAAAGCCACTGACGCGGTTGGCAAAAAGGAAATCAAATAATGCATACCCAGCAGAAGCACACCGGTGTGCAAAGTTTCAACTTCGCGGCACGGCTTCTCCATTGGCTCATGGCTGTCCTTATCCTGGCTATGCTATTTATAGGTGTAGGCATGATGGCTTCTCTGAGCCTGCGTCCCTGGCTCATTGATCTTCATAGGCCTCTGGGAATCGCCATTCTTCTTTTGGCTATCCTGCGTCTAGGCAATCGGCTTTTAAGCACCACGCCGCCATTGCCTGCCAGCGTACCGTACTGGCAGGCAATGGCGGCGCATGTTTCGCATCTATTGCTCTACTTGCTGATGCTCTGCCTGCCACTGCTCGGTTGGGCGACGCTCTCTGCCGGAAATTGGCCTGTCACCATGTTCGCGGGCTGGAACCTTCCACCCATTGCTCCTGTCAGCTCCGCGCTTTACGCTTGGTTTCGGGCCGCACATGGGTTATTCGCCTGGGCTCTGTTTCTGCTTGTGTTAGGACATCTTTGCGCAGCGCTGATACATGCTTGGATATACCGCGACGGCGTCTTTTCCAGCATCACGCGTAAGGCTCGTGGTAAATAAATGACGCACATCAACATGGCCACGATCGATCTGAATCTTCTCAGGACTTTTGTGGCTATTTGGGAACACCGCAGCCTGACAATCGCGGCCGAACGCCTACACCTCAGCCAGCCCGCCGTCAGTCACGCACTGCGTCGACTACGCGATGTGTTTGACGATCCGCTGTTCGTACGAACAGCAACGTCGATGGAGCCGACTGACGCAGCTATTCGCCTGCACGGACCCATTGAACATGCGCTGATTATTATTCAAAGCGCATTAATGATGTTTTCGAACTTTGAACCGAAAACAGCGGATCGTACTTTTCGCATCTCCATGTCGGATATGTCGCAACTTTATGTGCTACCGACGGTGATGGAAGTGCTAGCGCGCGAGGCGCCGAAAGTACGCCTGGATGTGCGTCAAATGCCTATAGAGCAACTGGCTATGGCATTGCGCAAAGGTGATGTAGATATCGCGATAGGCTATCTGGTAGAACTTGGTGAAGAGTGCATCCACGAAAACTTGCTAGACGACGAATTCATTTGTCTGTTGCGCGACGGCCATCCTTTTCAGGAAGATGAATTGAGCGTTCAGGACATACTCGCCCTGCGCTATGTTGACGTTTCGAGCAATATTACCGGCCATGGCGTAACCGCCGATGCAGCATTCGGAAAGGCCGGCATTGCGCGCGAAATCGCTCTGAAAGTGCCTAACTTCACGATTGCCCCGAAAATCGTTGCCAACACTGATCTGGCATTGATTCTGCCGCGTGCCATTGCCATGCAGCTAAACCACGACCAGCGCTATCGGCTGCTGAGTCTGCCCATCGAATTGCCAGCCATCTCGGTGGGACTTTATTGCCATAGCCGTTTCCTATCGGATGCCGGGATAACCTGGCTGCGCGGGTTAATCATTAGTCTGTTTGCCTCCGGCAGCCATACCGGATTTCATATCAAATGAGGCGTGCGAGCATTCTTTATAAACCCTGCAACCCACGAATGGGGAACTGCAATTATTCAGGATGCCGACGTCTGTACGTTGACGGCTGCAGCCCGCCCCAGACGGTGAAAGTTTCTCCCAAAGTAGATCAGACTCTCCCCCTCTTCACGGACCTGAATTTGGTTAATTTCGACAAATAATACCGAATGCGATCCGACTTCCTTGATATCTACTATGTTTCCTTCGAGGCTTGCTAGGGCGTCGTTCAACACCGGTAAGCCCGAGGAGCCTGTCCGCCAATCCTGGCCGGCAAAACGTTCAGCAGGCGGCAGGTCGGTCATGCCAGCAAACTGTCGCGCAACACCCTCCAGATCACCGGTCAGTATATTTACGCACAACGCCCTGTTGCCCAGCAACGCTTCATGAATTGAACTGTTACGGTTGATGCAAACCAATAATGTTGGGGGCGTATCAGTGACCGAACAGACCGCACTCGCAGTTAATCCGAAGCGACCATGGGGGCCATCGGTAGTAATGATATTCACCGCCGCAGACAACAATGACAGCGCTTGCCGAAAATGTTGTTTTGATTGATCGCTAACCATAACCTTCACCTTTTAATTATTGACTTGGTGAATCCATGTTGAGAGGGATTGTTCATTCGGTCAAATTCGCTTTACTCATACGCACTATTGACAGCAGGAATAGCCATCGCCCTTAAACGCCCTCCCCTTTAGAGGCGCATGGCACGACAGTTAATTCCCACGGATTATTTAGCTTATTCATATTCCGAATTTGATTTTTTCTTATCATCCCACGCATTCTGAACGTGTATGCAATCACCCTAGCCAGAGAACAATAAACATGAACAGCAAAAACAATTTCGATGATCGTGACACACGTGAAGGCGCTCCAATCAGCATCAAGGCGATTTCCCTGGATGATGTGATTGCGGAGATTGCCGAGCGTCGCAGCGAGTTTAACCAACGCTCCCATGTCCCTTTAGACATGATTGAAAAAATGAAAGCAGTGGGTATCTTCCGCGCCAGTACTCCCAAATGTTTCGGTGGCGATGCGCTGCCTCCAGCCGAGTTCCTGCGCATCGTAGAGCGGGTTTCCGAAGCCGACGGTTCGGTCGGTTGGGTGACCGCGTTCGGCTCAGCCAACATCTACCTGGCGGCACTCCCCCCGGCAACCCAAGCATTGATTTATGCCAACGGGCCAGACCAGGTCTATGCTGGCGGCCTTTACCCTCTACAACCTGCCAAAGAGACTGAAAATGGCTGGGAAGTCAGCGGGCACTGGCGGTTTGCTAGTGGGTGCAAAGGTGCCAACTGGATTGGTGTAGGCATCGGTGGCACATCGGCCAACGGTGGAGGACCGACGGCAGGCAAACCGCTGACCGCTGTGTTCCCGGCAAGCGAAGTGCAGATCGTCGACAACTGGAATGTTGTCGGGATGCAAGGCACGGGGAGCCATGACCTCAAATTGCACCAAAAGAACGTCCAACGCGAGTGGACTTTCGTGCGGGGCAGTGCCTCCACAATTGACGAGCCCCTCTATCATTACCCGTCTGTTTCCTACCAGGCGCAAGTTCACGCCGCCGTTAACCTCGGGCTGGCACGCGCAGCACTGGACTTGGTGATCGCAATGTCGGGCAGCACCAAGACTGTCACCGGTGCCCCGCGTTTGGGTGATCGCGCTTATTACCGCAGCGAACTGGGTAAGGCAGAGGCGATGCTGCGAAGCGCCCAGGCGTTTTTCTACGAATCCGCCGAAGCTGTATGGGCCTCGCTCATCGCCGGTAATCCGGTGACCCTGCAGCAGACTAACTTATTACGTCTCAGCGCCACCCATGCCGCTCATACCGGAGCGGACGTAGTCATGAAGGCTTATCGACTGGCGGGGACTGCAGCCATCTTCAATGACAATCGTATGCAATGGATCGTACGCGACTCCATGGTAGTGACACAGCATGCTTTCCTCGGCGAAGCGACTTACGACGGCGCTGGCGCGGTGTTCGCGGGCATCGAACCGACCATCCCCTATCCTTGAGCACCACTATGCACAGCAGCTTCTGTCACGCTGCTGCAGTCTCTAGAGCTGATTCTGTAAGAGAAATATGCAACCTTGTTAGCGAGTCTCTACCAACTGAACGAAAATCGCGTCCAGGCCGTCTGGGTTGAAGATTGTCGCAATCGGGCTGCATCGGGCCGACATCAGTCGTATGTAAGTTGGTAAGTGGGCAATATCAGTTTTAATATGCGGCACACAGCTGTTTTCGCTCAAGTGTGTCATCAAGCGACCGATAAAAACTTATGCGCTGGGCCATCCGCCGCTGCTTGCGGGGAGCACATTCCACGCTCTGGGAAAACCATGACAATAAGAACAATGAACATTGCTCCGCGCGCATTTCTGGGGTTCTCCCTGATAGGCGCGCTCATGCTGATTCTCGGCCTCTTCGCCCTGTCTCAGATGAGCAAGATCCGAGCAGCTGGCGACGACATCGCGATAAATGGCGTCCCTAGCTTTCAGACCCTGAATGCTCTAACGGTGACGGGCGTCCGAATGCGGGTTTTATCGCATCGGCTGTTAACTGATCGCGAACCAAATATTCAGAACAGGACCATCGAATTACTTGCGGAACAAAACCAACAACTTAACCAGTCGCAGGCAGCATACGCCAAACTGATTTCATCCCCTGTAGAGCAATCCGACTACAACGACTATATGCGGCTGATGGGTGAATATCGCAAGATTGAAACGCGCCTTGTTACCCTCAGTCGGGCTGGCGATCTGCAGGAGCTAACGCGCGTGCTGAACGCCGAGTCTGCGGCTAACGCTGAGCAGATAAACGTGGCGTTGGGTAAGCTTACTGACTTCAATAACGCCCAGCTGGCTATCATCAATCAATCCGCTGCTGACCAGTACAGCTCTGCGTTCAACTGTGTTGTCGGCCTCCTCATTATTGCCTCGCTGCTGACCATGCTGTTTGCCTGGCTGCTGACCAAGAGCATCACCCAACCTATAGCGTTGGCACTTGAAGCGGCTGAAACCATAGCCGAAGGTAATCTGACCCGACCGATAAAGGTTGATGGCACTGACGAAGCGGGCAGGTTGCTGCTCGCCATGCAAAAAATGCAGGAGAAACTGCGCGATACCTTGATGCGTATTTCCGGATCCGCAACACAACTGGCTTCCGCTGCCGAGGAGCTGAACGTAGTTACCGATGAAAGCGCCCGCGGCCTTGCGCAGCAGGACAACGAAATAGAACAAGCCGCGACTGCAGTCAACGAAATGACCAGCGCCGTCGAAGAAGTGGCGCGTAACGCAGTGAGCACTTCAGAGGCGTCAAAAAACGCGACGGCGTCAGCAGGCGATGGCCGGGATCTAGTTCACGAAACCGTCAACGCTATCGAACGCATGAGCGGGGATGTGCAAAGCACCGCCGATCTGATTGGTAATCTTGCGGAGGAGTCCCGCGACATCGGCAAGGTTCTGGACGTGATTCGTGGCTTGGCGGATCAGACCAACCTGCTGGCGCTGAACGCAGCTATCGAAGCGGCCCGGGCCGGTGAAGCCGGTCGCGGTTTTGCGGTTGTCGCCGATGAAGTACGCGCTTTGGCCCATCGCACCCAACAGTCCACAAGCGAAATTGAACGTATGGTTGGCAGCATTCAAGGCGGCACCCAAAAAGCGGTCAGTTCAATGCGTAACAGCACTGACCGTGCTGAATCTACCCTGAGCATCGCGAAAGGCGCAGGCTTGGCGCTGGAAACCATCAACACCGCAGTGATCGAGATCAACGAGCGTAACCTGGTCATCGCCGCCGCTGCGGAAGAACAGGCTGCAGTCGCCCGTGAAGTGGACCGCAACTTGGTCAACATCCGAGACCTGTCGACGCAATCTTCCAACGGCGCCGCCCAGACCAGCGCCGCCAGCGGCGAGTTGACCCGCCTGGCGGTTGACCTGAACAGCATGGTGTCGAGGTTTCGCTTGTAAGAGGTATCGGAGGCCATCTGTTGGAGCGAGGCTTGCCCGCGCGTACGATGAAGAGGTCTGCCTGATACACCAAGGCGCCTAGTTCGCAGGCAAGTCTGGCTCTCATAGAGTTCAATTTGAACCCTGATCCCGCCCACAAAGTTACGGCCATTGGCGCTAAGTGTCCCGTTGGCGTGTGGGCCAACCGTGGCGCTGGATAACGGCGCCAGGTGGTCCTCTGTGTTGCCTCAAAATTGCCCCGACTACAACGAGATGGCCACCCTCTCCGCCCCATCGCTGGTGCGGAAGGTGACGGCGTCTGTCGATACATCCAGCGCGCCAGGCTCGAACGCAGCGTGATCGATTTGGCCAACCCGTTGCTGCGCACTGAGTCGCTTACCTCGATCGCTTAAAAATGATGTTTCACAGATTCCGCTCATTTCAGCCGCTTCTTGAAAAAACACTTTGAACTGAAGCCTAAAACACTTTCGTGCGCATGCATTGCGCGGAGCGCTGGCAGGTGCTGCCTGGCCACTAAGAAAATAACCGCTTGACCTTGCCTCTCGGTTCTCGTTAACTTCACGCCACTTTCCTACCTTCCGGTAGGAAGTCAATCATGAGTTTGTTATGGAAAAGAGTCATTTCGGCAATCCTTCACTGAAGTTTGCCATTGCCTTGGGGGCCATCGCCGCACTGGGGCCCTCAGCCGTCGATATGTATTTGCCAAGCCTGCCCGAAATGGCGGTTGATTATTCGACCAGTGTTGCCAGCATTCAGCTGACGCTCACGGTCTTTTTATTGGCAATGGGGCTTGGACAATTGCTGTTCGGGCCGGTAGTCGACGCCTTGGGCCGTCGACGTCCACTGATAGCAGGCTTGTTGCTGTTCAGTTTGAGTGCGCTGGCTGCAGGAGCGGCACCAACCCTTGAGTGGCTACTCGTGGCACGATTTGCCCAAGGGATAGGCAGTGCTTTGACGTTGGTGGTCATCATGAGCATGGTGCGTGACGTCACTCAGGGCGTTCAGGCAGCAAAACTTTTTGGCCTGCTGCTGACCATTCAAGGTGTTGCTCCCATCATCGCCCCGGGGTTGGGTGGTTACATTGAGGCGCATTTCGGATGGCGGGCCGTCATGCTGGTACTGGCTGTTCTCGGTGCGCTGGTGGCGGTGAATTCGATGGCTGTTTTGCCTGAAACACTACCAATGCAAAAGCGCGAGCCATTGAATATGAGCCTTGCGATACGCACGTATGCGCGCCTCGCAAAAGACGGTCGTTTTCTAAGGCCAGCTTTAGCGCTGTCAGCCGTGTTCTTCTTTCTCTTTGCCTATGTGGGCGGCGCTACATTTGTTTATCAGAAGGAATACGGACTGCCTGCTGCCCAGTTCGGTACGCTGTTTGGCGCAACCGGCATCGCGATTCTCATAGGGGCCGTCGTGGCTACCAGACTGGTGGGCAAGTACGGTTTGGCCCGCATGGCAACGGCTGGAGCTTTTTGCATCTTTGCAGGTTCTGTCATGGCCTACGGCGCAGCAGTATCTGGTTCTAGTTTGTACTGGCTGGCTGCCGGTGTCGCGGTAGCACTGCTTGGATTGGGGATTGCAGAAACCTCACTGATGACGCTGGTGATGTCTTCGCAAACCACTGCCCTGGGTTCAACGGCTGCATTGCTCGGCGCGTTTCAGCTTGGCATCTCGGCCTTCGCCACACCGTTGACCGGTTGGGCGAGCAGCTATGGCGCCATTGCCTGGTGCGCATTCCTGATAGTCTGCGCCGTTATGGTGGGTGCGCTGACCTGGGTCAGTGTGCGCGAAGGCAGGGCCGAGCACATCACCGCGTTAAATCACTGAATTAAAAGGTCATCCCGATGAAAGTGCTGAGCCCTTCCGCAAGCAGAATCTGTGATATCGCTCTGGTGCATTTCGCTGAGCGGGGATACGACGCCTCGTCGCTCAATGAAATCGCTGTCGTGGCAGGTATGCGCAAGCCCTCGTTATACGCGCACTTCAAGAGCAAGGATGATCTGTTCAACGCCGTGCTGAATCTGGCGCTGGCGACGGAGAGGCACTATATCGAAGAGATGTTTGCAAGCGTCCCGGCGAATGATGACGAGCCCGGCAAGCTGTACACGGACAATCTTTCAAACCGCTACGAGTCTTCCGCTGCCCTGCGTTTCCTGCTGCGAACGGCATTCTTTCCGCCTTCGGAGTTAAAGGCATCGGTGACAAGTGGCTTTGAAGCCTATCTGGACCGTCTTCATGAACGCTTTGGCGCAAGCCTTGAGAACAGGTATCCAGCCCTGTCGGCGAACGAGATTTCAATGTTTCAGGATGCTTATATAGCGGTTGTCGACAGCCTTCATGTCGAGTTGATTTACTGTAGTGAAGGCACCTACTGTCGGCGTCTTACCGCTTTGTGGCGCATTCTTGGTGATTCGCTGTCTCTGGCTGTGGGGAAGGTGGCGCATGGATAAATCAACCATTCAAATTTTGCAAAAACATCTAAACGCTATCATCCGCCTTGCTCCCTTGCCCGCCTCCCGTGCTGCCTTTTTAATGAGAAACACACTCAGACAAGCATACTCTTTGCAGTACGGCCATCGCCTCTACGCATCAATGAAATAGCTCTGGCAAGATGGCGTATCAACGCGTGGCTCACTGGGGAAAGCTTGCGGGATGGGCGAACGATGATTCGCATTTCGGTACTGCTCATTGCCTCACATGCTAACGGGATCGCCTTGAACAACCCTGATGTCAGCTCGGAAACCAAGGGCAGTTCTGGCAGCACGGTACTGGCTATCCCTGCGCGGACCAGGTCCAGGATGACCTGTAGTGAGTTGGCGGTAACCACCGGCTCAATCGTAAACGGCTCATCCTTGCAAGCTTGAGTAACCAGCTCCCTAACGCGGTATTTGGGGCCAGGCAAAACCAACGGGGTATTGGCAAGATCTGTTAACGTCAGCACATGCTTTTTTGCCAACGGACTTTCCCTGGACACAATCGCACGGAGCGGCTGCTCGAACGCATACAAACTGCGGAGGGTGGCTGTGCTTGCTGGCGCAAAAGCAAGGCCAATGTGCGCTTCGTCATCTTGGATCATCCGCTGTACCTCAAAAGACGGCGCGATGATGATTTCGATATGAGCATCGGGGTATTGCTTGAAAAAGTTTTGCAGTTCCACGATTGCCTGGGAGCCCAGCAATCCTTCTCCGATGGCAATGATAGTCGTACCTAGAAAACGCCCTCGCAACTCGCTGAGCTGATCCAGCAACGCTTCATGCTGGCTAGCCCTGGCACGGTAATAATCAATCGCAACCTGCCCAGCCTCAGTCAGGCGAATCCGATGAGTGCCCTGCTCTACCAGATCAATGTCTAGTTCCGCCTCTAACTTGGCAATCTGTCGACTGATCGACGAGGGGGCAATGCCTAGCTCGTCAGCCGCTGCACGCATCGATCCGAGTTGATGGCTGAAGAAGAGATATTTGAGTTGTTGGTCCTGGAAGTCCAGTAGGACATTGGATCTCATTACTGTCACCGCTCATCAGGCTACTTTCTGTCCGACTAAGACGCATTTTGAATCCCGGACACGTCTCATCGCTTAGGTGGTTCACGTTTCTCTGCGCCAACCCTCCTGACCATCGAGACGCAGCACGGCCGTTTTGTCGAAGTTCTTGCATGCTCCCAACCAAGTAGGTACTGCCACCCCGTTTATACTCGCTATCGGCCAAACCGTTATCGAAGTTCGTGCCGTCGCCGCAAATTAGAAAACCATCGCCGACCGTAACCCTCTGGCGGCCGAAGGACACGTCTGGCCCGTCTTTACCCAGTGCCTCGAACCGTTCGCCAGAGCGCAAGCCAGGCACTGATCACCACTGATTCCGTACTTGATATAACCTTCGCGCCTGGTAGACGAACCCTTAGACTTACTGCCGGAGTTCGAGTAGTTCTGCTGGCTGTTAAAGACACCGCACGTGGCTTCGAGGTTAGCGCTGAGGTGAGTATCTTCATCTGAGTAAAGTTCGTAGGCGCTGGTTTGTATGCTGCCAGCGATCAACGCTGCAAGAGTGGAAATACCGATGGCCAAGTTAATCGATTGAGCGTAGCGGGTAGGCGCTTACCAATGAACGCCTACCTTGCGCCCAGTTTTATTAGTCCATATCAGGCTCAAAAATACCCCGTTTCATATAAAATTTAACCCAGATAACGCTACAGATGGTGATGAACGAAAGCATGCCGCCAGTAATGGCATAAACAGAACTCGTCAACGCCGGCGAGGGGGAATTATTGATGGCCACATACAGTATGGCAACAATTGCAAAGATTTGCGGTAAAGGGAAGAACGGAGAGCGGTATGGACGTGGGTGATCCGGCATCCGCTTACGCAAGACAATCACATTCAGATGCGCAATCAAGTAGGCGATAAGGTAACTGGTGCTGGCCGCGATAACAAATAGGATGATCGAGTCAATATCAAGCGATAAGTAAGGAATAACTATCGAAATGCTCAGCACTACGGTGGCTACCCAAGGCACATTATAACGATTAACTTTTTTGAAAATGGGTAGCAACTGATTTTGTTCAGCCATCCCATGCATCATTCTTGGAACGGCTGCCAGTACAGTATTAACAGAACTGGAAGTCGCAGTAAGTGCAACAACGGCTGTAATCACCAAGCCGGTAGAGCTACCAAATACAGCCATGATAAAGTCAACATATGGCATTTTAGCACTAACCAAGGTTTCCGAGTCCATATAAAAGGTTATACCATAGCCAAACCCGACGAATAAGAAAAATATTAAGAACAAGGAAAGATGCATGGAGCGAGGAACATTTTTATGTGGATCTTTTACCTCGCCTATCAGCGAGCAAATGTACTCTATGCCGACAAAACACCACATCGAGAGTGCAATGAATCCGATAAAACCGAAGTTAGTCACGCTAGCAAAACTCCAGTCAACCGGAGTACCCGCCAACTCTGGGTGTGGTTGTGCTGTTCCCGTGATAGCAACACATGACACCAGTGCAATTGCGCTCACCATGACTACAACAAGCAGGTTTTGTACTCGTGCAAATACGTCTGTCCCCATTAAATTAGTAATGGTAAGGCCGACCAGAATAAGTAGAGATATTGACTTAGTTGGCACGAAGCCAGGCAGCAGTTTGGACACAATAATATCAATCATAAACATCTCAACCGGCACCGCCAGCACGGATACAACAATGTAACCGGCAAAAACGGCAACAATAGCTGGGACATGACCTATTGCTTTTTGGGTATAGGTAGCCAGTGTTCCTTTTTGAGGAAACATCAGAGAAAGCTCGGCAAAACTCATCGCATTACATTGTGAAATTGCCAACGCTGCCACCATGGCAGCCAGAAATGTCATGGCACCAAAACCAACGCCCTGTGCCGTCGATATCATTGCGCCTTGAGCAACAACCAAGCCGATACAAATTGACATCATCGTGAGTAATCCGAACTTTTTGGATAGTTGCGGATTCGCACCAGCAGCCGTGAGATTGGAACTGGATATCTTCGTAGATTCGCTCATGTGTAGTGTCCATTTATTATTTAAGGGCCAATACTCGATTACTTCAGAGGCGATCAAACCGGTATGGAGCTGGGTCAACGAGTGGGGTCATATGGGTTACGAGGTCTGCTGCCAGTTGCCCAGCAGCGGGGCCGGTACCAAAACCATGACCTGAGAAGCCAGTGGCAATCGTCAGCCCAGGAATGGACTTAATATGGTCAATGACAGGGTTTGAGTCTGGGGTTATATCAATCTGCCCCGCCCAAGCTTCGCAAATGCTTGCGTTTTCAAAAATCGGCCAGGCCTTGCGAAGGTTGCTCAAGGCTTCCTGGATAAGGCTTTCGTTGACAGACGGGTCGAGTGTTCGAACGCGCTCAAACGGTGAGGTTTGGTCTGCACGCCAGCGGCGCTTTAGGGCAAGGTCCTGGAGGAAAGGTTTGCCTAAAGAAACGCGTAAAAAGGAACCTTGCCCACGAAGCAGACTGAGGTACCGGTGGCCAATTAATAAGTGATCCAAGGTTAGATTAGCGTCCAAGGCCGCGCGCTGGGTGATGATGTAACCACCCTCTATGTGTTTTCGAAATGAAAAATCAGGGCCTCCAACGGCAATATCAGTGGGACCCTCCATTGGGGTAGTGCGAAGCACGGAGCATGTGAGAGGAAGAGTTGGGTAACTAACTCCAACATTACCTAGAAAACGGCGAGACCAGGCGCCACCGGCTAATAGCACCTGATCACAGCGAATCTCACCGTGCTCGGTAACGACACCGCTAACTTTCCCACCCGTCGTTGATAGTGTTCTAACGGCACAGTGCTGAATTAAGACTGCCCCTTTTTCGATGGCTGCCTGTGCAAGCGCAGAGGTGGCCAGATGGGGCTCTGCTTTGCCGTCTGAAGGTGTGTAGAGAGCACCCGCCCACTCACCTTTGCCTCTAGGTACACGCTCATTAATCTCGCGTGCGCTAAGCATTTGGGAGTCTAAGGATAAAGACTCCACCGACTTCAACCAGCGTTCATGTAACGCTAAGTGCTCTTGATTTGCTGCAAGAAACATAATACCGGATTGCTGATAACCCACTTCGCGGCCAATGCGCTCAGGCATACCTGCCCATAGGCGATCTGCCGCCAGAGCTAATGGCACATCAGCTGCGTGCCGATTAGTCTTGCGCACCCATCCAAGATTTCGCGAGGATTGCTCGCCTGCAATATGCCCTTTTTCCAGGAGGACAACTGGAATATTTCGCTCGGCTAAGGTCAATGCCGCTGTCACACCAATAATGCCACCTCCGATAATGACGACAGTGGTGGATTTTGGTAATTGATCAGTAGTCCTCACTGACTCGAGAGTTTTCGTCATGACAATTTCCTGAGGTGCCCGCGAGAGTATCTGAAATGCTCAACCGTCGTTACTCTAGTTCTACGTTAACTTTATTTAGATTTGACGCACCACGGTACGCTGTAACCTCCACCTCTACTTTGTATACGGTTGAGCCTAATGGTGGGCAAGTGATCGTCGTGGCCGGATTGATGCCTTTGAATTTCTGCGCGATGAATCCCATCACAGCATTTACATGCTCGGGTGATTGGACAAAGACACGAGACATCACGACGTCAGCCAGAAAAGAGCCCAGTGAAGCCAGGATCTTTTCAATAATCCGAAAAACTTGCACAGCCTGCTCAACGGCATCTTCAGGAATTTCCTTAGTATCTGGATTACGCCCCGCAGTGAGAGATACATAAATCCAGTTATCTACCGTCACCGCTCGAGAGTAGCTGCCTAGCACTTAAAATTTTGAGCCGGCATTTACTTTTATAATATCTTTCATCATGAGAAACGCCTATGACATTAAATAATAAATTATATTTAACGAAGTACTGGCTCATCCCATAGATTAAGTTTTACCCCAATGCCTTTTTGAACTGCATTGCGGTAAATCACTGTCGCCCAAGCTACGTCCTCAACCGGCATACCGCCAACAGACAAAATGATGATTTCCTCATCGTTTTGGCGCGCGGGTGTTATGCCTGCACAGATGTCACCCAAGTCCTCCAGCGCATCGCGGGAAAGTTTTCCTTCCCCGACCAGATCCATAAATCGCATACCCACTAACGGGATCAGGTTATGGGCCGGCTTGGGTAGTTCTTCATACCACGCATCGTAAAGCCCTGTGTTATCAAGTACTTTGCGTACATCTGCTTGCTCCATGCCGTCGTCCAAACGGCAAAAGGCAGGCATCGCAAGGAAAGCACCCGGCTTAACCCACTCGCGCTTGACCAAGGGATACGTCGATGGATCGCCGACATCACCGGAGTTACAGTAAGTAATGATGTCAGCACCGCGGACTACGTCTTCAACTGTATCGACCACATTGACATTTCTGATTTGAGGAAATACTTCGTTAACCCACTTAACGAACCTATTTAAGTTGTTTTCTCCACGGCCTTTTATATTGATTGTGTCAATTTCTGGGCACGTCGACATAAATGCAGTGACCGATGTTTTGCCCATGACGCCCGGGCCTAACAAGCCAATAACTTTTGAATTTTTCCGCGCAAGGTGACGAGCACCTACGCCAGGAACCGCCCCAGTTCGATAAGCCGACAACAGATTGGCTGACATATAAGCCAGTGGCGCGCCGGTATCGACATCGTTTAAAATGAACGTCAAAATTGAACGTGGTAAACCTTTTTCGCGATTCGTAACGTTAGAGCCGTACCATTTCACACCACAGGCCTGGAAGTCCCCGCCAAGGTAGGCGGGCATAGCCATTAAGCGACGATCAGGTGTAGGCTTCGGCATGTTGGGAAAGGGAGAATCTGCGGGAAATGTAATTTGTGAGCCATGAGAGTCATTATTAGCACCTGCCATGCGATAATCACCTTGCTGAAGCAGAATAAACATTTGCTCCATGGTGTTCACGCACTCAGCCATGTCCATCACTCCGGCTTTGATCATGTCCTGCTCGGAGAGATAAATGAAATCGATCTTGGCATTATGTTTTGACATAGTTTTTATCCGCAATATTATTATGTTGTAATTGGCATTAATTGAAAATCTGTTCGGATTTTCTTCCAGGCTTACGTCTAAGGGATGTGGGTCACATCTCCCGCACTTTATCGACGTGTCATTCACCCACTCAAAGACGCAAATTCCATTTCCAGTTTCGTAGTGCACCTGGTCATTCCAAGCGAGTAGCTATTCATATAAGGCTGACAGCTGCCTTCGCACTAGGCGGCCATTTTGTCGCTCAAGGAAATCTAAATCTTCCCCATCACTACCCACCCCTTCAGGATCAAGAAAAATTCTTAAACGGACTTGCTTTGAATTTTCCGGCGCAGGGCGATGAAAAATGACCCTGGCGTATTTAACGTCTCAAACAATCCTAAAGTTATTATTTGCCGGGATATTGAATTTTTGCGACATCAAATCGGTCATGCCCAGGCTTCAGCCTGCGTAGGATTGCCTGCTTGATCATCCGATCCCCTTCGACCATCAGCCGGGAGTTGCGCCGCAATCGAGAGCCCGTGACGGCTACTCGGCCCGCGTGGCCCAACACACCGTCAGGAAGAACTGGATCCGATCGCACTGCAACTGACCAATGGGCCCACGTAAGCGCTTTGACTTCAGATGCCAAGCGAAGTTATGGGCAAGGTGATGCAGGACGCCATGGCGATGCGGTATGACGTTCAACCCTCAATTCAATAACCGTATTGCACTCAGCTCCCGCAACTGCCACGTATAAAGTCGATTCAAGAAATCAGTCGCGTTTCTTGCCTATAACATTACATTCAAGATAATCAAAAAAACCATGCACTGCACCTGCAACTTCTTTAAATTTTAATTCCATTAAAGGTATCCCACCTCCCTTTATTTCTGCCCGGGACACGAAACAGGAATTACAATAAGCATCAACTACTACCTGAGCCCGAGAGTATGTTACAGGATCCTCTGTAGCTGCCAGAACCAACACCGGCGCCTTGACAAGGCCAACTCTATTTTCCATATCATATCTTGCAACTGCAAGATGCCCCTCTAAAGGAGTTACCCCAGGAGCAAGCGCATCTCGAATAAATCGATTTAACACATCAGTGTGCCCTGCTGGGTATAAATTCAAACGTTTTCGCCAAAGTTCCATGAGGTGTGAGCCATCCTCTCTCGTTTCAGCTACATCTACGTCCAGCGCCTCCATTGCTTCTCGAAACTCTGCATCAACAATATCACCAGCAGAAAGAACCACAGCGGTCACACGCTCTGGAGCGATAGCCGCCACCTCTGAAGCAACAAACATACCTGTGTGATGCCCAAGTATAGAAAACCTCTCTATATTTAACGCATTAACCAGTGCCAAAACACCTTGGGCATAGTGTTCAACCGTCTGTGGAGCAGCAAATTTTGCAGACTGCCCAAAACCGTACATATCCATAGCTATTGTACGCCAGCGAGTTGCCAACAGCGGTTGGACTTCAGCGAACTCATCCAGTGAGCGCGGTGTTTGATGCAATAAAATCATCACATCACCTGCACCCGACTCCGCGTAATGAAGTTGGCCCAGGTTCGTATCAATATAATTAAATACGCGCTGATCAGTGACGCCCTGAACAGAACAAGAACTTGAAATCGTCATATCGTTAACCGTTTTTATATTGAGACAACCATAAATCCGAGTCGGATTTCCCAAGAAAAGCTTCGTCAATTTCAAAATTTTCACGAACGTCTTCTGCATGTAGCGTAACAACTATGTTACGTCTGAAAACCAGTTGTAATCGATGCATTACTGAATAGCGCCAATGCCACTTACACGATATATATCTTGAACAAGGCGCACTGAACTGGTGCGTGAACACCCACAATGGATCCTCGACCCCAGTATGGCTTTGTTACAGAACACCCCAATTGTAGAGCCTTTGTTGGTGCTGCGATGTGCCACCATCTGCCAGATAACCTTACCGCCATCATTTTCTGGAAGCTTTTCCAAACCAGTAGGCCTGACGGCCGCCTCCGCCCTTTACGACAGTGCGGCTCGCATCAAGCCAATCAAGCCCTTCCAGGGAGGCACTTGATCGAGCCCGATCAAGAACAACTCGTTACGGATCTGTTTGCGCCTGCCGGAGTGCTCGGCATCAACGAAGGTAACCTGCCTCACAGGAAGGCTCCGCTTTCAGGATCCTGATTGCTTGCCAAGATCAGGAATTTTTAGAGCCCCCTTAGTGATCAAGCCTAGGCGCTGTAGCGATTTTTCGGCTGGAACAAACCTATAACTCTGATATTTTTAAGTATTGAATTTTCACGACATTTGCAAAATTTATTATCAACCGACATGGCACGATACCTGCTTGGACTCAGGTGATCATTTTAATAAGCAGGTGCAGGTTATGTCAGTATCTTCATTGGCTTGTCCCTATTTAAGCATGCACTCCCACCAACCATGGTTTGTGTTGCAAGCCGCTAAAGAATTTTCAGTTTCGATATCGGACAGTCCGTTAATTTCACACTTTTATAGTTTTGAAACAAAACTATCCTCGGCATTCATGCTGTCGGTTCCGGACGGCTGTATCGATATAATATTTGACTGTGATGACACCAATCCTTCTGTAAGCGTACATGGAACAATGCTGCAAGCCGGTTCTGTGGAATTTTGCAAGGGGCGCCGCTATGTTGGCGTGCGGTTTTCACCTGGCTTTGTTCCTGATTTTTTAAATCTTTCTGCGGAAGAGTTGATTGAAGGCTCTTTCGACCTTCTTGACGTTAGCGATAATGCCGAACGTGTCTTTGAGCAGGTAGTGCGTGAGAAAAGCTTTATAACGCAACTCACTTTTCTCAAGCAATTTTTCTTGACGAATACAGCTCCGCGAAAATCATTAAAGCTGACTCTTCCAGTCGTAAATATGATTTGCCAAGCCCAAGGGAATGTGTGTATTAAAAATCTGGAGTCGCTAACGGGCTATACCATTAGAACTTTACAGCGCTCATTTCACGATGATCTGGGAATGACACCAAAAATGTTCTGTCGCATCATTCGCTGCCAGTCCGCGATTTATAAAATTCATCATAATAATATTGGGTTTAGCGATTTAGCATTTGACTTGGGTTTCAGTGATCAACCTCATTTTTTAAGAGAATTCAAACGTTTGGTCAGTGTAACTCCGCTGGACTATAAAAACCGTATACTCAAGGAAAACTTTGTTAGCAGAATGCACTTCTATTAAAGCCATCTGCTTCGCGCAGTAGTTATTTCGCTCCGTTATGTATGCTGCGCTCCCGCTCTCTTTCCGGAGCCAGCCCCGCCATGATGCGACCCGACGCAAAAGTCGAAAAAATGTACCCCTACCCCAAACCGGTGGACTTTTGAAAATCCATCGACGGCCTCGCTGCGCGGGTCGAAATGTTCCGACCACTTGGGGACGCCGACTTTTTCAACAAAATCGGCCGATTGCTGCCCTTCGCGAAGGGCAGAGATCAGCCAAAAGGAGCCAGTCAAAGGCGTCTAGAAAATCAGGGGCGATTCAATAAGTGATTTTCCCGAACACTGGTTCGAATCTTAAAATCGCATCGATATCGGCAAGTTTGGCAAGCCGGATTACTGCGTCCATGGCATCTTCCTTTTTTCTATCCGTGTGATGCACTCGTTGCGCTAGAACCGCTTCTCGCAAAGCATCAACCAGTGCCTGAAGCTGTACACCGGTCTGTCCGACCCATTGGGCCAGTGTTGAGCGCGGGATCGCTAAGAGTGCACATCCTTACCCTGAGGATCGCTTCGCGTCACGTACCCAAGGCAGGAGCCGTATGCGGTAGTTCCGCACGTACGGATCTGAGCGGGGGGCGGCAGGTAACTGCCGTCCCTACCGCGACCACTACGGCGGCGGAGGTATTTGGGCCACGCGTTATTTGCGTTGTTCTTTCAGGCGGAGACTGCGGCGGCGTCCAGGGACACCAACACAGTGGCAGCAGCTGGTGGTAAGTGCTTGGTTCAGGAACCACAGGATGCAGTTGTAGCCAGCGTGCCTAACAGTATCATTCAGCGAGACCATCCCGACGCCATAGTCAACAAAGACAACATGGCGGCAGCGCTGGTGAGTGCGGTTATTGGCGTGCTTACTTAGCTCACTCCTCTAGCTCATCCCGCGAGTAACGGTGCATAATCTTGCGCGTAGGTGCTCAACCCGCGCGACTTGTGATATTTTCAACAAGGGATGGGGTGCTCGTAACAACGCTCTCTCGCGATGGGGTAGCAGCACACATGAAAACAAGCATATACGTTTTTGTTACTCCCCTTGCGTACATACAGCGACAGCCTTCAAAGGAAGTGCAAGCCAACACTCAGGTTTCATGTGGATGAACTCCTAAGGTGAGAACGAGTCTTAATGCCTATAAGACAGACAATACCTAAGGTTCATGAAGTCCGACTTACCCACAGGATTCGGTGCTTACACAGGTGCAAAATGTTCTCCCCGCTTTTAAGGCAGTTGTGCGCTTTCCTCTTACTCGCTGCCTCAGGCATCTCCGTCGCCTCAGATCCGGCTACAGCGCCGATTCGGGTTGTCACTGAGGAATTGCCGCCATACAACATGGCAGAAAACGGAGTGGTCACAGGCCTGAGTACGGAAATCGTGCAAGCAGTTATGGCCGGTCTCGGGCTCAACTCCAAGATTGAGATTCTGCCTTGGGCTCGCGCCTATGATTTAGCGCAACATTCCGACAACGTCCTGATCTATTCGATGGCAAGAACCCAAGAGCGGGAACATCTCTTCAAATGGGTCGGAGCCATCGCACCGACGAGGTGGTTTCTGTTCAGTCTGTCCGAAAGACCTATTTGGCTGAATTCACTCGACGATGCACGTCAGTATCACATCGCGACTGTCAAACAGGACGTTGGTGAGCAGTACATGATGGCCCACGGGTTCCAGGTGGGCAAAGAGTTACTGTCTAGCAGCATGTACGAGAACACTTACCGCAAGCTTAAGGTCGATCACGTTGAGCTGTGGATCTCCAATGAGCTCAACGCCATTCACCTTATGCGCAAGAATGGGGATGATCCTGAAATGACGATGGTGCGTTCACTGCCGTTACCCGAGCTATCAAGTGAAGAAGGACTGTACATGGCCTTCAGTCCAGCTACGCCAGACGCAACCGTAGAACGGTTTAGGGCAGAATTGGATCGGATCAAGCAAGATGGCACATATCACGCTATCGTCAAAAAATGGCTCCAAGGTCCTTCACATTGAACGCATCGACTGCTGCCTCTCACGAAGGTCCCACATCGGCCAATAGCAGACAGATCGTTCTACAGCCTCGGCGCTTTGTATCAGCCAGCAGAGCACTAGCGCAGAGAGGAAAAATACTGAGTAGGCGGTTTACCCAGTGCTTTCTTGAACATAGTGATGAATGCATTAACAGAGTCATATCCCAGGATGCCCGCCACACGTTGCACGGATACCCCCTCCGCCAAATGACTCAGTGCGATCATCAAATGCAATTGTTGACGCCAGCGTCCGAAGCTCAGCCCGGTCGTGCTTTCTACAAGCCTGGCCAGCGTTCGTTCACTGGTTGCAAGCCGAGTGGCCCACTCGCGCAACGTGGTTCGGTCGCCTGGATCTGAGAAGAGCGTATCCGCGATTTGTTTGATCTTGGGGTGGTCTGATATCGGCAAATGCAGCTCTTTCAGCGGGGCATCGGAAAGCTGCTCAAGCAGCACTGCAACCAGCCGAGCTGTCTTGCCCTCGGAATGGTAAGCAGGTTCCTGTTCAGCGAGATGCAGGACCATCTCCCGAACAAGGGGCGTAATGGCAACCGTGCAGCATTCTTCAGGCATGGCTGCCGCACCGGGCTCAACGAACAGAAAGCAGGTCCGGGCGTTTTCGGTCACTCGGCAACTGTGCGGCGTGCCGCCCGGGATCCATACGGCGTGCTGGGGAGGGACAAGCCAGAGTGCATTTTGCACCTCACAGCTCACTGCGCCATGCAAAGACAGGATGAGCTGGCCTTTGCGATGATCATGCGGACGGGCACCCGAATCATTGAGGTCAGGCGCAACCTTGAGGGCAATCGCTGCCTGGGCGAAAAGGTCTGAATCGAAATCTTCCGGCGAGGAAACGACATTTTTTGAGCTTGGCATAATTTAGATATCAGGTGTCTTGATATCTATATTAGCCGGTTCTGAAGTTCTCTACAGTTGTCTTCTTTTAAGAGGACAGATAAAGAATATGTCAGATACAAAAAACAAGTGGCATGCCATCGCGCTCGTCGCAGGCATTCTGCTTATCGCCGTGAACCTGCGCGTTCCCTTTACCAGCATCGCGCCCGTTTTGCCGCTGATCCAGAATGATTTTGGCTTGAGCGCCTCAGCTCTAGGCCTGCTTACTTCACTGCCATTACTTGCCTTTGCAGCCTTCTCCCCGCTCAGCGCATCGGTCGCCCGCAGGTTCGGCATCGAGCGCACGCTTTTCGGTGCACTGTTGGTCATTTCAGCGGGCATCCTGCTCCGCTCCGCAGGCAGCGCATGGGTGTTGTACGCCGGTACGATATTGATAGGCACTGGGATCGCCCTGGGCAACGTGCTGCTGCCCGGCCTGATCAAACGCGACTTCTCGACAAAAATGGCGTCCATGACCGGCGCTTATTCCATCACCATGGGTGCAGCGGGCGCTGTCGGTTCAGCCGTAATAGTTCCGCTGACCCAATCATGGGGATGGCCGATTGCCCTGAGTTTGTTGGTCGCAGCCCCGTTGTTGGCGCTGGTGGTGTGGCTGCCGCAGTTGAAAAAACACGAACACGTAAATCTGTCAGGTCCGAAACAAGCGCCAACCGTGGCCGTCTGGCGTTCGCCGCTGGCATGGCAGGTCACACTGTTCATGGGGCTGAACGCGATGCCTTTTTATGTCGCCGTCGGCTGGCTGCCGACCATTCTGATGGACCATGGCATATCCCCGGAGCAAGCAGGCACGGTACACGGCACGCTTCAACTGACGACGGCCATTCCCGGCTTGATTCTGGCGGCCACGCTTCGTCGTCTCAAAGACCAGAAACTGGCAGCCGCTACCGTCAGCCTGTTAACCGCCTCATCCCTGATCGGGCTCATTTACGCGCCAGACTACGCCATGTTGTGGGCCGCGGTCCTGGGCTTCGGCTCTGGTGCCAGCATGATGCTCGGCCTGACCTTCATCGGCTTGCGCACAAAAAATGCCGGTGACACGGCGGCACTTTCAGGAATGGCGCAGTGCGTCGGCTACCTGATGGCAGCCGCAGGCCCCTTGCTGCTGGGCCAACTGCACGACTGGACCGGTGGCTGGACAGGACCGCTGCTGATCACAGCCGCAATCTCCGTAGCCGGAGCATTCACCGGCATGCTGGCCGGGCGCAACGTTCAACTTGAATCTGCTGAATCATCGTCGCGAACAAGCCCAGCAATCCAGTCAGCGAATGCGCTCACAGCTGGCGATAAAAAGCGCTGATGCGGGTATAGCAGGTGAACAGGAACCGATGCGGGCTGCCAGTCAGCAAGCACTTCGACCAGTCGCCCTTCTCGCAGATGCTCGCTGACCACGTTCTCAGCGAGCTGCACCAGCCCGAAGCCTTCAAGGCACATTTTGATGTAAAGCCCAGTCTCGTTGACGGCCGCTGTGCCGTTCACCGGGACTGAGATTTTTTCGGTACCACGGGCAAAGCGCATTTCACCTGCTTGCCTTGCGCGGCCCGAGAAGTAATGGATGGCCCGGTGGTGAGACAAATCTTGCGGATTTTGCGGAGTGCCGTTCTCTTCGAGATAGGCGGCAGACGCACAGGTTACCCAGCGAAACCGACCGAGTGGGCGCGCAACGAGCGTTGAGTCATCGAGCTCGCCTGTACGAATAACGCAATCGACACCCTCTTGAACCAGATCAACCTGCCGATCGTTGACGCCTATCATCAGGTAGATATCCGGGTAGCGCCTGTAGAAGTCTTGCAGGTTTGGCATGACGATGAAGTGTGCAATGCCACCCGGCATATCGACACGCAAACGCCCCTGTGGCCGTTTTACGGAATCCGTCAGGCTGGTCTCTGTGTGTTCGATCAGCTCCAATATTTCCCGGCATTGCGCCAGATATTGTGCGCCCTCAGAGGTCAGGCTGACCCGACGCGTTGTTCTGTTCAGCAGGCGTACCTGCAAGTACTTCTCAAGATTTTTAACGCTGCTGGTAACTGTGGAGGCCGGCAGAGAGAGCGTCTGCGCCGCCTGGATAAAGCTTCCTGCTTCAGCCACACGTACGAAAACCTGCATCGCTTGAATACGGTCCATGACTGTTAGCAGCCTCAAAGCAGTGATCGGGTAAAGTCGTTATTATTCGTAGATATTGAATAATAAAAACAGTTTAACCATCTTTTTCCCGCAGTATCGCATTGCGTACATTGCTTCCAACGAAATTTGAAGAGGTGTACAGAAAATGGCTGAATATAACCGCAGCATTGTGCAGGCCCCGACCGCTCAGGCCGCCCGCACCCTTATCCGCGGCGCCACTGTGCTGAGCATGGACGGTGATATCGGCAATCTGGCGCGCGGCGATATCCTTATCGAAGGCAGCACCATCACGGCCATAGGTGAAAACATCGAGGCCGGCGACGCTATGGTTATCGAGGCATCCGGCATGATTGCCATGCCCGGCATGGTCGATACGCATCGTCACTCCTGGGAGGGCCAACTGCGTCGAATCAATCCGAATGCCGAAACCCTGGAAGACTACTGCAACGCAACGCACTTCTCGTTCGCCAAATACTATCGCCCGGCTGACATGTATATTGGCAATCTACTGACTGCATTGGGGTGCATCGATGCGGGCATCACGACCGTGGTCGATAACTCGCACAACAGCCGCACCGGCGCGCACTCCGACGCCGCGGTCGAGGCGCTGCTCGATGCTGGTATCCGGTCTGTACACGCCTCCGGTGCGCCAGTTTCTGGTGAGTGGGACAAAGCCCACTGGCCCGGCAACCTGGAGCGTCTCCAGGGGAAATACGTCAAGAACGGTGACAACCCGCTGCTCTCGCTGGCGGTAATGGCGCAGCTGGAGCCTGAGCTATGGGCTGAGGCCCGGCGCTTGGGGCTGCCTATCATTACCGAATTCTTCGGCGGGGACATGGCAGCTGAGTTGGAGGGTTTGCATCGCGAGGGTCTGCTGCGCCCCGATAACATCTTCAACCACTGCACAGCGCTGCCGGACGCCGGCTGGAAAATCATTCGCGAGGCTGGCGTGCGGGTCAACGTATGCCCGCGTTCAGATGCCCACTACGGCATTGAAGATGGAATGTTCGCCATGCAGTCGGCCCAGCGTCACGGCATCAGCCCGGGGCTGAGTGTCGATAACGAAACCTCCTATAGCGGTGACATGTTCATGGAGATGCGGGTGGCGTTCTACCTGCAACGCGTCATGGGCATGCACCAGCAGCGCTGCTGCGGCGCAGAGCATCATCCGGTGACCCTGCCGGCTCATGGCCTGCTCAAAGCCGCCACTCTTGACGGCGCCACCTGTGCAGGATTGCAGGACAAAGTCGGCACCCTGACCCCCGGCAAACAGGCCGACCTGATCCTTATCAATGCGCAGGACATCAACCTTTACCCGTCGGGTAACGCATTCGGCACCGTGGTACACGCGGCCGAACGCAGCAATGTCGACACGGTCATGATTGGCGGGCGCATCGTCAAGCGCGGCGGCAAGGTGCTGGGCGTGGACAGCGAAAGGCTGCGTGCAGCAATCGACGAATCCCGTGAGCATCTGTTTGCTGCCGCAGGCTACCAGCCGGATATTTTTGCCGAGACATTCATGCCGCTTGAGTCAGCCAAGTAAGGAGGCGCGAAATGAACGCAGCTTACTACCTGCTGGCCATCGCCGCGGGGCTTGGCATTACCCTGCAGACCACGCTGAATGGTCAACTCGCTAAAGGTGTGGGTGGAGATTCCGTAGCGGCGGCGCTGTTCTCATTTACTGCCGGAGCGGTGTGCCTGGGCGTCTTTTCATTGATGCGTGGCGGGATAGTGGCCTCACTGGCGGCTATACCTGCCCAGCCCTGGTGGAGCCTGCTGGGCGGTCTGCTGGGTGCCGGTGCCTTGCTTAGTTATGTGGTGCTTGCGCCAAAAATCGGCCTGTCAGCCCTGCTGGGCCTCGCTATCGCAGGTCAGATTATCTCCTCACTGGTTATCGATCATTTCGGATTGATGGGGGCATCGGAAAGGCCGGTGTCTCTCATCAAGTTGGCCGGGTCGATGGTGATGCTCGCAGGACTGGCCATCGCCCTGTTCGGTGACAGGTGGTCAGCGCTTTTCTCCAACTGACTGCCTTGTTTGCCCATCCTGTTTCGTAGGACGCAACCATGTTTGATGCCCTAACCGACACCACCAGTCTTCTTGGCGAGTGCCCTGTCTGGTGTGAAAGAACCGAACGCCTGTTCTGGACCGACATCCCCGGCTGCGAGTTGCGTGCTCTGGACCCCGAAAGAGGCGAAGTACAGCGTTGGTCCCTGCCAGAGCCGCTAGGGTCATTTGCCCTCACGGCAGACGAGGACGTATTGCTGATGGGACTGGCATCCTGCCTGGGCTACTATAACCTGAGCACCGGTCGTTTCAGCAAAATCACAGCCACCCCTGGCGTGCCCGGAACCCGGATCAATGATGGCCGCTGCGACCGCATGGGCAACTTTGTATTCAGCACAATGGACGCCGGTGAGCAGGTGCAAACCATAGGCAGATTTCATCGGCTCAACGCGGCAGCGCTCGAGACAGAAACTCTGGACCTTCCCGCAGTGGCGATCCCGAACAGCATCTGTTTTAGCCCGGACGGTTCCACCATGTATTACGCGGACTCCCTGCAAGGATGCATTTTCTGCTGCGATTACCCGTCGCTAGAAAACCAGCGTGTATTCACTACAGTCAACGGTCAGGGTGCTCCAGACGGTTCTTGTATTGATGCGCAGGGTTTTCTCTGGAATGCCGAATGGGGCGGCAGCAGGGTGGTGCGTTACGCGCCAGACGGCAGAGTTGACCGTGTGATCGAATCCCCGTGTGTTCAGACCACTTGCCCAGTATTAGGGGGCCCCGGTTATGCAACGCTGTACAGCACCAGCGCACGGATAGGGCTGGATAAGCCGACAGATTTCGATGGCACGCTGATAAAAGCCGAAGCCGTTTTAGCTGCCGGATTCCCTGAAGAGCGATTTACAGGACGACTGCACTGAATAGTGGGTGCTAGCCTGTCGCGCCGTTCTGAATGCCAACTTGGTAGACGCGTATGAATGACCGCTTCTGGCCGATTTCTGCCTTTCGTCACCGCTAACTATGGGTTGGTTGTTACAAGTCAGAATGGCTTTAATTGCAAAACCCCGACCGGGTGCAGAGTTTTTTGGGCAGTTGAGGGTTTCAAAACGTAACCTCAGCGCGGTCGAGCAGTGTTTTTCGACGCCAGCGTTCAAACCATAGATAAACCACCGGCGTAGTGTACAGCGTCAGAATCTGTGACACCGCCAGGCCACCGGCAATTGCGATGCCCAATGGCTGGCGCAACTCGGAGCCGGCACCGTGCCCGAACGCCAGCGGCAAGGCACCCAGCAAGGCAGACAGTGAGGTCATCAGAATCGGCCGCAAGCGCAACAGGTAACCTTCGCGCACCGCATCTCGGGGCGACAGGCCCTGCTGCTGGGCCTGCAACGTGAAGTCGACGATCATGATCGCGTTCTTTTTGACGATACCAATCAGCAAAATCATGCCGATCATCCCCAGCACCGATAGATCCTGACCACAGAGCATCAATACCAGCAGTGCCCCGAAACCAGCTGACGGCAAGGTAGATATGATGGTTAACGGGTGAATAGCATTCTCGTACAGCACACCCAATACGATGTAAACCGTGAGGATCGCCTCGAGAATCAGCCAGGGTTGTGACTTTAATGAATCCTGGAAGGCCTGAGCGGCGCCCTGGAAACTACCCAGCACGGTATCGGGCATTGCGACGGCCAGGGACGCCTGATTGATCGCCGTGACCGCTTCACTCAGGGCATGGCCGGGCGCGAGGTCGAACGACAGGGTAATGGCCGGGAACACGCCCTGATGATTGATGATGATCGGCACTTATTGGGTCTTGACGCTGGCCAGCAAGTTCCGGCACCATGGCGCCGGAACTTGCGCGGACAAACAAATGTTCAAGAGTGGCGGCGGATGTTTACCAGCTCGGGTCGAGTTCAAGGAACACGTGGTTCTGATCAAGCTGGGTAAAAATTATCGCAATCTGTCGCTGACCGAAGGCGTCGTAAAGCACGTCGTCGATGGCCTGCACCTTTACGCCCAGCCGTGGGACGGTGGATTACCAGGGTCGATTGGGCGATGGCCTGTTGCTGCTTCGTAAGCGTCCGCCAAACACACCTTGCGCAATTGGCCGGGCGCCCATCTAACCGTCTCGATACCTTTATTCTCGCTTTACTTCAGTTGCTTCTCAAAACGAATGTCACCTTCCGGTAGGTTCTTCACGGGCTGCCAGCCAAGGCTTCTATAGAATCCGCTCGCACGGCTTGCTTCAGCGGTTTCTAACCATATCTTCTGATGGATTTGAAATAGAAAAGACTCTGCTTTGTGCATCAGATTGCGCCCCAACCCGTACCCTTCGAATTCCGGCAAGACGAAGACCGCGAATACGCAACCATCTTCAATATCGACCATCGAAAAACCGACTGGAACGCCACTGACCTCCGCGACCCAAGCGCACGGATTCTCTGAAATTGCCTGACTTATAGCTTCAGGCGTTATGCCTATCTCCGTTAACTGATCTTGAGATAAGTGATTTTCCCGAACACTGGTTCGAATCTTAAAAATCGCATCGATATCGGCAAGTTTGGCAAGCCGGATTACTGCGTCCATGGCATCTTCCTTTTTTCCATCCGTGTGATGAAAGCATCCTTACATATCTGGGCTATCAAGGGTGGCTCCAATCGTGTGGCAACAACTCCCCAATCTCACTTGCCCGCTGTGTCGGCAGTTTCCGAACGACCACGGACCTGCCACATTCGGGTTGCTCATCCAGTATCCGGAGGCGCACTGAATACCAGCCACTGCCACCCAGATCCATGTCATAAATCGCCACTCGCGATCGCTCGCACACCCAGTGCAAATGGGGGCAAAAATGGGGGCATAATTCTATTTTTTCTGGCTGTAAATACCGCTTTAGAGCCTAGTAAAAATGTTTTTTGGCTATCCTGGGAGTCTTTAGGCCTCGTCGGGCTGGCTGTTCATCTGATCATTTTTGCCCCTCCACAAACCATGGAGCTCCATTCACTTCCAGTGGATTGCTACATTGGGGGCACATCTGAGGGCATGCTTTGGTGTTCGATACCGCTGGCAATGGGTATGCCGAGCGTTCGTTGTCGGTGCTCAAGCCGAACGGCATCGTAGTGACGTCAATGGGCCTCAGTCATTCTCACATGCCCGCGTTGGCGGCTGCTTCCGGATTGCGCTTTTCTAGCGTTGCGGTAGAGCCAGATGGAGCGGGTCTGCAACAGTTGGCGGCGTGGGTGGGGTCCGGCCAATTGACGCCACACGTTAGCCACGAATTGCTACTTAGCGAAGGCGCACAGGCGCATGCGCTGGTGGAGCAAGGAAGCACATCGGGCAAGGTCGTGCTGAGGGTCACACCATGAGCGCGCCATCCACCCCGTCGCTAACTCCCCCCGTGGTTAAACCAGTTAGCGACCGACGCGACCATGATTTCGTCAGTACTCGAACGTAAGGTCGTAGGGAGGGATGCGATCATCAAAGTCATACAGGCCGCTGGCGCGCTGTATGAGACTCACTCGGTTACCTTCAGTGCCAGCTTCGGGAATCGGGAACTGTTCGAATATGAGGCGCAGGCGTTCGGCAACGTCGCCGTGCACGGTGTAGTGACACTGACACGAGGCTTGGAAGGAGAAATCGTCGCCGTTGGCGTTCACCACGGTCCGTTGAGCGCGGTAAACAAACTTTCTTCAGCTTTGAAAGAGCGTTTGGGCACAGAACTGGGCGCTGAATATTTCCCGTACTGAGCATCGGTTGTTTTGGCTGTAGCGCCTTTGCCACTTCAAAAAGCAACCGGCGACTTTGGTTGCGTGAGGCACTGGACCGAAAAGTCGGCCTATCGAGAGGCGATGAGCCTTAGGCAACAACTGCGTGCGAGGACTTCTGGAGCTTGTGTCATTTGAGATCCCGTAATCACTGCGAATTCCATAAGTGAAGCTCAAGTTCGGCGAGAAAGTCAGAGTAGCTGCAAAAAAAAACTCACTTAATCTGAAAGATTAGCCGTAACTGATTGATATGCCGTCGGGCAAAATCTCATAATGAGTGATTACCCACGCCCTGCACACGGTCTGTTGTCTGTTGCCCCATGCGTAAACTTCTCGCTTTTACCGTCACCATGGCCCTGGTTGCCGCCGTCGCCGCGTATCTGGTCTGGACCCAGGAGCGCCCCGTGGCGCATTACCTGTCGGACCTGCGCATCACCCTTGCCGTCAACGAAGGCCTGCCGGCTGACCGTGGCAACTTGCTGGGCATCCAGCCGGAGCTGTTTCCGGCCGACTACCAGAGCCTGGAACGCCTGCACCTGAAGCTGTCGGCCTACCTGCAAAAAGCCCGCGACCAAGGGCTGATCAACGACAAGACCATCGTGGTACTGCCCGAACATATTGGCACCTGGCTGATGCTCATAGGCGAGAAGAACGAGGTCTACCAGGCTCTCCACGCGAAAGATGCGATGAATTGGCTGTCGGTCAGCAACCCACTGATGTTTGCGCGCGCGTGGATCAGCGCCACGGGCGACAACCGCACCGACGACGCCTACCTGCGCATGAAAGCCGATGGCATGGCGCGGGACTATCAGGTGTTGTTTGGCGGCCTGGCCAAGGAGTTTGGCGTGACCTTGGTGGCCGGCTCCATCACCCTGCCCAACCCAAGCGTCAGTCAGGGACAGCTGCAGGTCGGCCATGGTGCGCTGTATAACGCCAGCGTGGTCTTCAGCGCCGACGGTTTGCCCGTCGGCGAGCCGCAGCGTCAGCTCTACCCGATCTACGATGAACGTGGCTTTATCGAACCAGGTGATGAAAACGTCGTCAGCGTGGTCGACACCCCGGCCGGTCGCCTGGGCGTGCTGGTGGGCAGCGACAGCTGGTACCCGGAAAACTACCGCAAACTCAACGAACACGGCGCGCAGTTGATCGCAGTGCCGGCCTTTGTGCTGGGACGTGACACCTGGGACGGCCCATGGCGCGGTTTCAAAAGCGTGTCCACCCCGACTGAAATCAGCCTCAAGCCCGAAGAACTCAGTGAAGGCGAAGCCTGGCGCCGTCTCACGCTGATCAGCCAGCCCCCCGTCAGTCAGGCAAGCGCCGGCATGAGCGTGTTCCTGCGTGGACAATTCTGGGACCTGGGCACCGCTGGGCATAGCTTCCTCAGCAGCAACGGGCAAATCAGCGCAGATAGCGACGCCCGTGGTGCGCGCTTGTTGAATATCTGGCTGTGAAGCCCGTACGGCTGGGGGACCTGTCGGTGGGCTTCGTGCACACCCTGGCGGATGCCATCCACAGCCACGGCCTGGACCCGCAGCCGCTGCTGCTGCAATACGGCCTCGACCCGGCGCGCCTCGCCGAGGCCGGTGCACGCTTGTCGATCCCGCGTTACATGCGCCTTGGCCATGCGGCCATCCAGCTCACCGGCGACCCGGGCCTGGGTTTGCGCATGGGCCAGTTCAGCCGCCTGAGCCAGGCAGGGCTCGCGGGCGTCACCGCCGCCCAGGCGCCCAACGTACGCGAGGCTGCGCGCACATTGACGCGCTTCGAAGCACTGTACGGCTCCAATTATCGCGGGCAGTCGAGTTTTGTCGAAGATGCCGAAGGCGCCTGGCTGCGCTTCTACTCCATCAGCCCCTACAACGCCTTCAACCGCTTTGTGGTCGACTCGATCATCGCCGGCTGGCTGCATCAATTGTCGAGCCTGGCCCAACACCGGGTGCAGGCACAACGCATCGACATCGAATTTGAAACACCGGTGTATGCCGATCACTACAACGCGCTCGGAGACATTCACTTCAGCGCCGAGGCCAACCAATTGCGCCTCAACCAGCAAACCCTGGCCCTGCGCAACCCGCAGCACTGCCCAAGTACCTGGAACCTGTTGTTACAACTTTGTGAGAGAGAGTTGGAGCAATTGACTCGCACCCGCAGCCTGCGCGAGCGCATTACCCGGTTGCTCGGGCCGATGCTCAATGGTGGCCGGGAACCCGACCTGGAAGAAGTGGCGGCACGCTTGAAGCTGCCGACCTGGACGCTACGCCGCAAACTGGCCGAAGAAGGCACTCAGTTCCGCGCCATTCTCAACGATACCCGCCGCGACCTGGCCATGACCTATATTCGCGATACGGAACTGGCGTTCGGCGAGATCGCCTACTTGCTCGGTTTTGCCTCCGCCCAAGCCTTCCAGCGGGCGTTCAGGCGGTGGAACAACCAGACCCCAGGGGAATTTCGCCGCAGTCAGCGGCATTCCGCCTGAAGTCGGTCTTACAGCTCGGTTGCATCGTCTGCGGGTTCCAGCGGGTCCCATTCAAAGGCCTGGTACTCGAGCAGCTCTTCCTGGTAATCGTCCATGGGGGACTCCTTTTTTGAATTAACAGCGGTTGCAAACAAATGACATTCATCAACAGCCTAAAGTGCCGTGATGACGAAAAAATGTCTGCGCCATGACGTTCCTGCACTCCAGGATTAAACGTAGCAGCGCTTTATGGATTTAGCCGCCAGGACTTGAGGTGCGATTGCAATCATTGCAATTGCAATCACATAATGGATTCGATTAGGGTAGGCGCATCCGTGACCAGGTGACTCGCCCATGCCCACCTCCACCCTCGACTGCGCGCAACGCTGCATCGACGTTTTGAGCGCCGCAGAAGACGCTCCCAACTCACCGCTGTACACCGTGATGACCATGGCCAACACGCTCGAATCCAGCCGACAGGCGTGGGTGATTCGCGGCCAGTCACGCTCCCGGCGCGTGGGGAACTGGCCCAGCTGGTTTGCGCGCAATACCGTCGAAAAACCCTTGCTGTACCTGCACAGTGCGCAATCATCGGCACAGTTGAGTGCGCTGGCGGACGTGACCCAGCAGCGCGGCATCCTGTGCAACGACATCGAAAACCAGCCTTCGCCCTGGCCCAAAGGTGCACAACCTTCCCTGCCGCTGTGGCTCGCTACCCATCCACGTTGCACGCCGTACGACCCGGCTTCCGGTGAAGAAGCCCGGGCGATTGTGCTGGCAGGCTTGCACACGCTGTATGTCGACGGTGAACCGGGGTTTTATTACCTGGCGTTACATGATCAGCAAAGCGCAGGGGTGCTGAGCGCGCAGGATCGCGAGGACGCGCTCAAGGGCATGTACCCGATCAAGCGTGACCACACGGGCGACGTACGTTTGCTCGGTGCGGGCCGGGCACTGGAAGACGTGCTGCATGCCGCACGGTTATTGAAGCAGGACTGGGACATCACGGCGCAGGTGTGGAGTTGCCCCAGTTACACGCGACTGGCGCGTGAGGCTGCAGCGGCTGAACGCTGGAATCGGCTGCACCCCACAGCGCCCAAGCGCAGTTGCCATCTGCGTGAATGCCTGGCCGCAACTGCGGCGCCGGTGATTGCTGTCACCGGATATCCGCAGGCGATTGTCGATCAGTTGGCCGCTCATACGGATGCGCGGTTTGTGGCGCTGGGGGCCGGGTCGGTGCAGGCCGGGGCGCCGAGTCGGTATTGGATTGTGGTGATGGCGCTCAGGGCGCTGGCGGATGAGGGGCGTATTGATCTTCAGCAGGTGGAAACAGCGATGGCCCGGTACCCGCTCAAATGAATTGGAACGCCGTCAACTGTGGGAGCTGGCTTGCCTGCTCCCACATTGGATCTCCACTGAGTTTCAGGTTTTGCGCCGGCTGCGGGTCTGTACCCCGGCCTCCATCGCCAGCCCCGCCGTGCGCTCCAACGCATCCGCAAACCCCTGGCGCTGCTCCGGTTCGATCTGCGACAGGAACAACTCATCCACCGTGCTTTCGTAGATCTTCCACATTTTTTTACGCAACACCCGGCCGGCATCGGTGATCGAGGCAAACGCCGCGCGGCCGTCGCCATCGGAGCGCGAACGCACGACTAGGCCATCCTTTTCCAGGCGGTCGACCAGGCGCGTGAGGTTGTAGCGCTCGATGGCCAGCACATCCGCCAGCTCGTGCATGCGGCGGGTGCCATCGGGGCCGCTTTCCAGGCCCCACAATGCGTCGTACCAGGCATAGGGCGGCAGGTTCGCCTCGGCCAGGCGGCGTTCGATTTCACGGATGACCGTCCTGTGGGCCCTGACAAAACGGAACCATACATCAGGCTCTTTCGACGACATGCAACACCATCCGAGGGATTTCAAGAAGGTTGCAATAGTAGCTCATCCCGCGCTAGATTCGGCTATGTAGTTGCAATTGCAATTACATTGACGGCACTCCCACAAAGAGCCCGCCACTTGAATTCCGCCTACCCTGGAGCTCCACATGACCCCGAACAACGCAGTCAGACGCGACGACGATCCACAGGAAACCCGCGAGTGGCTGGAGTCCATCGAATCGGTGTTGTCCACCGAAGGCCGACCGCGCGCGCACTACTTGATCGATCAGTTGCTGGATTTCGACGTGGCGCGGCATGGCGACTTCTATGGGCGGGTGACCACCCCCTACGTCAACACCATCCCGGTGGACCGCCAACTGCCCTACCCTGGCAACCTGGCCATCGAACGCCGGACCAATGCGTTTATTCGCTGGAACGCCATGGCGATGGTATTGCGTGCAGGCAAACACTCCGGCGTTGGTGGGCATATTGCGACCTATGCGTCAGCTGCTGTGCTGTATGACGTAGGCTTCGATCACTTCTTCCGTGGGCGCACCGATACCTTTGACGGCGACCTGGTGTACATCCAGGGCCACTCCTCCCCTGGCATTTACGGCCGCGCCTACCTGGAAGGCCGCATCAGCGAAGCGCAACTCGACAACTTCCGCCGCGAGGCCGGTGGCGAGGGCATTTCGTCCTATCCGCACCCACGGCTGATGCCGGACTTCTGGCAATTCCCCACCGTGTCCATGGGCCTCGGCCCGATCACCGCCGCTTACCAGGCGCGCTTTATGCGCTATCTGGAATTGCGCGGCCTCAAGCAGCACCAAGGGCGCAAAGTCTGGGCCTTCCTCGGTGATGGCGAAATGGACCAGCCGGAATCCCTGGCCGCCATCTCCCTGGCGGGTCGCGAGAAACTCGACAACCTGATCTTCGTGGTCAACTGCAACCTGCAACGCCTGGACGGCCCCGTGCGCGGCAACGCCAAGGTGATCCAGGAGTTCGAAAGCCTGTACCGCGCCGCTGGCTGGAACGTGATCAAAGTGATCTGGGGCGGTGGCTGGGACGCGCTGCTGGAAAAAGATCAAAGCGGCCTGCTGCGCCAGCGCATGATGGAATGCGTGGACGGCGACTATCAGAACTACAAGTCCCAGAACGGCGCTTATGTGCGCGAACATTTCTTCGGCAAATATCCGGAATTGCTGGCGTTGGTTGCGGACATGTCCGACGACGATATCTGGAAACTTTCACGGGGCGGGCATGACCCGGACAAGGTCTACAACGCCTACGCCGCCGCCGTGCGCCACAACGGCCGACCTACCGTGATCCTGGCGAAAACCGTCAAGGGCTTTGGCATGGGCGAAGCTGGCGAAGGCCAGAACATCAACCACCAACTCAAGAAAATGGGCGCCGACGCTGTAAGAGCCTTCCGCGACCGCTTCGGCCTGGAAGTGGCCGACGACCAACTCGCCGAAATCCCATACATCAAGCCTGCCGCGGATAGCGAAGAAGCCCGCTACTTCGCTGCACGCCGCCAGGCCCTCGGCGGCTACGTACCGGCGCGACACAGTGCGGTCGAATCGTTGCAAATCCCTGAACTGAGCGCCTTTGCCACCCAGCTTAAAGACACCGGCGAACGCGCGATCTCCACTACCATGGCCTTCGTGCGCATCCTTGGCACCCTGCTCAAGGACCCGCACCTGGGCAAACTGATCGTGCCCATCGTGCCAGATGAATCGCGCACCTTCGGCATGGAAAGCCTGTTCCGTCAGATCGGTATCCATTCCGCCGTCGGCCAGCTCTATACCCCACAGGACGCCGGGCAACTGAGCTACTACAAGGAGAGCAAGGACGGACAGATCATGCAGGAAGGCCTGAATGAATCCGGCGCCATTTCCTCATGGATCGCGGCGAGTACGTCCTACAGCAACCACGGCCTGATGACCGTTCCGTTCTATATTTTCTACTCCATGTTCGGCTTCCAGCGCGTCGGTGACCTTGCCTGGGCGGCAGGCGATGCAAGGGCGCGCGGCTTCCTGCTCGGCGCCACGGCCGGCCGCACCACGCTGATGGGCGAAGGCTTGCAACATGACGATGGGCACAGCCATATCCTGTCGTCGGTGATTCCGTGCTGTGTGTCTTACGACCCGACGTTTGCCTACGAGCTGGCGGTGATCATTCGCGAAGGCATGCGGCGGATGTATGTCGACCAAGAGGACATTTACTACTACATCACCCTGCTCAACGAAAACTACCCGCACCCGGCGATGCCTGATGGCGTGGAAGATGGAATTCTCAAGGGTATGTACCGACTGAATGCCAGCGAGCAGGCCCAGGTGCAACTGATGGGCAGTGGCTCAATCCTGCGGGAAGTCATGGCGGCGGCTGAATTGCTGGAGAAAGACTTTGGCGTGCAAAGCAACGTGTGGAGCGCAACCAGCCTTACCGAATTGCGTCGCGATGGCCATGAGGCCGAGCGCTGGAACCTGCTGCACCCGGAGAGCGAGCCACGGCCAAGTTATGTGGAGCAATGCCTGGCCGGTGAAACGGGACCCGTGGTGGTGGCGACGGACTACATGAAGCTATTCGCCGATCAGATCCGCCCTTTCGTGCCTGGCCGGCGCTTTGTGGCACTGGGTACGGATGGCTTCGGGCAATCGGATACCCGAGAAACCCTGCGGGCATTTTTCGAAGTGGACCGGCACTTCATCGTGCTGGCGGCCTTGAAGGCGCTGGCGGATGACGGTGTGATCGGTCGCGATAAAGTCAGTGAGGCAATCAGCCGCTACGGGATCAACGTCGACAAGACGAACCCCGTAGCGGTCTGAGTTACTGTGCAGGCGTCGGCAGGGGCGGAATCGCTTCGGTCGGCGCAGGCAACTCCGGGTTGGTGGCAGCCGGTGCAGGCTCTGCTTGCGGGGCAATCGGCGCGGCCTCGGCAGGCGGCGTGACGGGTTGTGAAGCGGCAGGCGCGTCCTTCGGCGGCTCGACCTTCTCGGCAGCCGGGGCGGCTTTAGGTTCCGGCACCCCCAGGTCAGCCTTCGGCTTCTCAGGGATATTCTCGGCCTTCTTCACCTCTTGCGGCAGGAACACATCCACCAGCGCAAAGTAACGATCATAGAACTTCGGCGCGGACACGGTCTCACTGGCCACCTTCACCATCGAGTCATCGGTAGAGCCGATTGGCATCGACACGGACCCCAGCACACCCACCCCCACACTCGCGGAGTTGTTGACCTTCTTCAGCGCGTAGCGATCCTGCAAGGCGTTGGCAAACATCGTTGAATGGTTGGTGCCTTTGCCATCATCGGCACACACCACGTTGAAGCTGATCTGCAGGTGGCTCTCGCCCGTCTGCTGAAAGCTCTTGTTACCCACGACCACTTTCGAATCGTTACTGGTGATGATGTAGCCCTGGCTCAGCAGGGCACGCCGCGCAGCTTCGCACGCGGCGACATCACTGACCGGGTAATCCCGTGAAAACGTGCCGGAGTCGTCGAAGCTCTCATGTTCATAGATAGCGGTCTTGGGTGACGAGCAGCCCGCGGCGCCCGCCAACACCAGCGCCACCCCAAGGCCACGCAAGTAAAATGATGTCGACATTGAAAATCCCGAGGAAAACAGTCAGGGCCGTATTGTGCAACAGAACGAGGCCTTGGCGCGCGCATTCCTGTCGGTAAAACGTCACAGCCCTATGAGACGCCACCTGTAGGAAAAAGCCCGGCGCACATGTGATCAACAAATACGCGCAATTTAACCGACGCATGGCGACTTGATGGCCACAACATCCAGAAACTGCCCCGGTGTTCAAGGTAGTCATCCAGTACCCTTTGCAGGCGCCCCTCGCGCACAGCGCGGTTGACCATATAGTCCGGCAGGCAAGCGATACCCAACCCTTCGTGCACCACATGGTTGAGGGACTCGATGGTGGTACTGACCAGAGGCGCGCGTAAAAAGGGTTCCGAGGCGCCGGGGGCGATGCGCAGCGGCCAAGGTTCCAGTTTGCCTGTGGTACAGAACTTGTGGCGCAGGCAGGCATGCTCGCTCAACTGCTGCGGCTCTTTCGGCGTGCCATGCTGGCGAAAATAAGCCGGTGTACCGACCAGCACCAATTGGTAATGCCCCAGATGACGGGCCATCAGGCGCGAATCTTCCGGTTTGCCAGTGCGAATAACCGCGTCGAAACCTTCCTCGATCACGTCCACCATGCGGTCGGAAAAATCCACATCCAGCTCGATATCCGGGTAGGCCCGCATAAAATCGCTGAGCACCGGCATCAACAAACCGCGCACTTGCGGCACGCTGATGCGCAGCTTGCCCCGAGGCGTGGCGCTGGCTTCGGTCAGCTCGCGCTCAGCGGCCTCGACTTCGGCAAGGATACGCCGCGAACGCTCAAGGAACAGCGCGCCCTCGCTGGTCAAGGTGATGCTGCGGGTGCTGCGGTGAAACAGCCGCACACCCAAGCGCTCTTCCATCCGCGCGATGCTTTTGCCTACGGCCGAAGACGACACCCCCAGCGCACGCCCGGCGGCGGTGAAACTGCGAGTCTCCGCCACCTGCACGAATACCGAGAGTCTGCCAAGACTGTCCATGATGGGCCTTTGAAGATTGCGGACACTAAGGTCCGATAAGTTCGGAACCTTAGCCTGTTTTTCCGCCGACCACAGCCCCCTACTCTGCGTGCTCGACCTTTTGCATGGACAGAGCGCGATGACCTCCCTCACCGATTCCCCCGTCACAACCCGGCCTGAAACACTGCCGATGGCAGGCTTGCTGGCCCTGGCCAGTGCCGGCTTTATCACCATCCTCACCGAAGCCATGCCTGCCGGGCTCCTGCCGCAGATGGGCGAAGGCCTGGGCGTTTCGCCCGCGCTGGTTGGCCAATTGGTTACGCTTTACGCCCTGGGGTCACTGCTGGCGGCCATCCCGTTGACGCTGTTGACGCGAGGCTGGCGACGGCGGCCCTTGTTGCTGGTGGCCATTGGTGGCTTTGCGCTGGTCAACAGCGTGACCGCCCTTTCCAGCCACTATGGGCTGACCTTGGTGGCGCGCTTCTTCGCCGGCGTATTCGCCGGGCTGCTCTGGGCGTTACTGGCGGGTTATGCCAGCAGAATGGTTGCGCCACATCTGCAGGGCCGGGCGATTGCGGTGGCAATGCTGGGCGCCCCGTTGGCGCTGTCATTGGGTGTACCCGCCGGCACCTTTCTGGGCGCCGCGGTTGGCTGGCGCCTGAGTTTTGCGATCATGACCGGGCTGACCCTGGTGCTACTGATCTGGGCGCGCTGGCAGCTTCCGGATTTTGCCGGCGAACGCGGCGGAAAACGTTTGGGGCTGCATCAAGTGCTGACATTGCCGGGCATTCGTCCGGTGCTGTGGGTGACCTTCACCTACGTGCTGGCCCATAACATTCTCTATACCTATATCGCCCCGCTGTTGGTACCGGCGGGAATTGTTGCGGATATCGACCGGCTGCTGCTGGTGTTCGGCCTCGCCGCATTATTGAGCATCTGGCTGGCCGGCGTATTGATTGATCGGTGGTTGCGCGCACTGTTGCTGATCAGTTGCGCGCTGTTTGGCCTGATCGCCTTTGCGCTGGCGTTCTGGATTGACCTGCCAGCGGTCATCTACACCGCCGTCGCGCTATGGGGCCTGGCCTTCGGCGGACTGCCCGCGCTCCTGCAAACAGCGCTGGCCAAGTCGGCAGGCGAGTCGGCGGATGCCGCGCAGTCGATGCTGGTGACCGTTTGGAACCTGGGCATCGCGGGCGGCGGTTTGGCAGGCGGCGTGTTGCTCCAGGGGTGGGGTGTCGGCGCATTTCCGTGGGCGGTTGTGCTGCTGATGCTGCTGGCCCTGGCCGGCGCTCTACAGGCTGCGCCCCAACAACTGGCCCGGCCATCCCTCCAGGTCGAACGTTGAAATGCGCTCATAGCCACAGGACTCATAAAACCGCACCAGGTCGCCGGTCCCACCGCCGTAGCAGTCCACACGCAAACGCCTCACTCCCGCAGCACGGGCACGGTCGTCGGCGAAGGCCATGAGGCGCCGACCGATACCCCGTACACGCTGATCCCGCGCAGCGATCAGCAGCCGCACATAGACCTCCGGCTCTGTCGCTGCGGGCACATAAGCCATGGGCTCGCCCAACACAAGTGCGGCCAGGACCCGGACGCCGCGTTCCTCTACCACCCACGCACCCGGCATCGCGCAGGCATCGGTTACTTGCGCAACCCGCCGCGGCGAGGCCGACCAAGGCTCGGTTCCCCATTGACCGTTATTGCCGATGGACACGAACCAGGCAATCACTTCGTCGAACACCTGCAAAACCGCCGGGGCATCCGCCACACTGGCCCGGCGGATCACCACCCCCTCACTTCCTTGATCGAACACGCTGAAAACTCCTTGGTCCGCGACAGTGAATGCCCAGTCTAGCGCACATAAAAAAACCCCCGGACTTTTCAGGCCGGGGGCTTCTTGTTCAAACCGACATCAGTACTTCTTGATGTCAGCCTTGGTTTCCAACTGCTTGCGGTACGCCGCGAAGTCCTGCTGCCCGACACGGGAAGCGAGGAAGCGGCGGTATTGCGCCTTTTCTTCATCCGTTGGTGCAGCGGCTTCGTTGACGCCGTTCAAGCGCACGATCACCAGGCTGCCGTCAGCCAGGGTCACGGTGGCGAAGGTCGGCTTGTCCTTGGCCGCAGGCTTGGGCATGCGGAACAGGGCTTGCAACACCGCAGGGTCGATCGCTTCCTGGCTACGGGTAGCCGCTTCAGTGACCTTCCAGGCCTGGCCGTCGACCGGCTGGTTCAGCGGGGTCTTGCCATCACGCAGGCTGGCGATCAATTCGTCAGCGTGAGTCTTGGCAGCCGCGCTGGCGCGCTCCTTGGCCATCTGCGTACGAATCGCGGCATTGACGCTTTCCAGCGGCAGTTGCGCAGGCTTCAGATGCTCCTTGGCACGCAGCACGATGATGGTTTCCGGGTCCAGCTCGATGGCGGCGCTGTTGGCACCCTCATCCAACACTTCCGGGCTGAAGGCAGCGGTGACCACGGCACGGTTGGCTGCAACACCTTCGCCACCTTCACGGCCAAACGGCGCGGAGGTATGCACGGTCAGCTTCAGGTCGGATGCCGGCTGGGCCAGGTCGGACGCTTCAAATGCCGCATCTTCCAATTGCTTGGTCGCTTCGACAAAACGCTGCTCGACTTGCTGCGCCTTGAGCTCTTTGGTCAACTTGTCTTTCAGGCTGGCAAACGTTGGCACTTGCGGTGCCTCAACGCCCAACAGCTTGATCAAGTGCCAACCGAAGGTGCTGCGCACTGGCGCCGAGACCTGGTCCTTGTTCAACGCGTACAACGCGGTTTCAAACTCCGGGTCGTAGACGCCTGGGCCGGCAAAGCCCAGATCGCCGCCACTGTTGGCCGAACCTGGATCCTGGGAGAACTCCTTGGCCAGGGCTTCGAACTTCTCCCCCTTGGCCAGGCGGGCCTGGATTTCTTCGATCTTGGCCTTGGCTTGCGCGTCGGTGACCTTGTCGTTGACTTCAATCAGGATGTGCGCCGCACGACGCTGTTCAGCGAGGTTGGCGGTTTCTTTCTGATAGGCAGCCTGCAGCTCATCGTCCTTGACGCTGACCTGGTCGAAGAAGGACGACTTCTTCAGTTCCAGGTAGTCGATAACCACTTGATCAGGGGTCATGAACTCTTTGGCGTGCTGATCGTAGTAAGCCTTGACCTCGTCGTCGGTGAGTTTCACCGCGGCAGGGTTGGCCTTGATGTTGACGGTGGCGAAGTCGCGGGTCTGTTTTTCCAGACGGGCGAATGCCAGCACTTCGGCGTCGGTGACGAAACCACTGCCGGCGATACCTGCGCGAACCTGACCGATGAGCATTTCCTGGGTCAGCATCTGACGGAATTGCATACGGCTGTAGCCCAGTTGACGAATCACCTGGTCAAAGCGTTCGGCGCTGAACTTGCCGTCCACCTGGAACTCCGGCGTCTGCAGGATCACCTGGTCCAGCGCAGCTTCAGAGAAGCCAAACTTGGAATCGGCCGCACCTTGCAGCAGCAGCTTGCGATCGATCAGACCCTTGAGGGCCGCCTCGCGCAGCAGTTTTTCGTCCAGCAGCGAAGCATCGAAATCCTTGCCCAGCTGTTGCATCAGCTGGCGACGTTGCATGTCGACGGCTTGGCTCAGCTCGGTCTGGGTGATCTCTTCACCGTTGACCTTGGCCACGTCCTGTTTACTGTTACCCGAAGCCTGGAAAATGGCTTCGATACCGGTGAACGCCATCAATGCGACGATGATCCCGATAATGGTCTTGGCAATCCAGCCTTGTGAATTGTCCCTGATATTTTGCAGCATGCGTCCCCCAGAAACGGTTGAACTTCAAAAATAGGCAACCGTGGAGCGTGGGTAGAGTCCGGATAGAAGAAAGGCGCATCCGAGGATGCGCCTTCTCGTAACTGGCGGAGCGGACGGGGGTTTGAACCCACACCCCCGGCGTAGCGACCCAATGGATACGTAGGTCAACTGCCGCTCCGCTGCCAGGCCAGACCTGCGTCCGACCCGGGTAGGTAAGGCTTGAGCGAAGCTTAGTTAACGGCTTCTTTCAGGGCTTTACCGGCTTTGAAACCTGGTTTCTTGGCAGCAGCGATTTGCAGTGCTTTGCCAGTCTGTGGGTTACGGCCAGTGCGAGCTGGGCGGTCAGTCACAGAGAAAGTACCGAAGCCTACCAGGACCACGGAGTCGCCGGCCTTCAGAGCGCCAGTGACGGATTCGATTACTGCATCCAGCGCACGGCCAGCAGCAGCTTTCGGGATATCAGCGGATGCAGCGATAGCATCAATCAGTTCCGACTTGTTCACTCTAAGTCCCCTTATATTTCTATTGAGTATGATTCTAAGTTTTTTGGTAAAAACAAAAGCCAGTGCTGAATGGCCTACAGACACTTAAGAGCCGCTTTATAACAAGGGCTCTAAAAAGCTGTCAAGGAAGCCACCCGGCTTAATCGCATTAATGCGTGCTAATTCTTTCCTTGGAATCTGACTCGCGTTTTTCATCCTTCGCGACAATCTCCGGAGCCACATCCGGCAAGGGCTCCGGCGCGTATTGCAGCGCAATTTGCAGGACCTCGTCAATCCATTTAACCGGTTTAATCTGAAGATCCTGCTTGATATTGTCAGGAATTTCTTTCAAGTCGCGAACATTCTCTTCAGGAATGATCACGGTCTTGATGCCACCCCGGTGTGCGGCGAGCAATTTCTCCTTCAGACCACCGATAGCCAGTACTTGACCACGCAGGGTAATTTCCCCGGTCATAGCGACATCGGCACGCACCGGAATGCCAGTCAATGCCGACACCAGGGCCGTGCACATCCCTACGCCTGCGCTAGGGCCGTCCTTCGGGGTCGCCCCTTCCGGCATGTGGATGTGCGTGTCGTGCTTCTCATGGAAGTCCAGGGGGATCCCCAGGCTCTTGGCGCGGCTGCGCACCACGGTCTGCGCGGCAGTGATGGACTCGACCATCACGTCACCCAGGGAACCGGTCTTGATCAGTTGGCCTTTGCCCGGGATCACCGCAGCTTCGATGGTCAGCAACTCGCCGCCCACTTGGGTCCACGCCAGGCCAGTGACCTGCCCTACCTGATCCTGTTGCTCGGCCAGGCCGTAACTGAATTTACGCACGCCCAGGAAATGCTCCAGGGAGTCGGCGGTGACCTTCACCGAGAAGCGTTTTTCCAGCGCATGTTCCTTGACCGCTTTGCGGCAGATTTTCGCGATCTGGCGCTCCAGGCCCCGTACACCGGCCTCGCGGGTGTAATAACGCACGATGTCGCGGATCGTTTCGAGCTCGAACTCGATCTCGCCCTTCTTCAGGCCGTTGGCCGAAATCTGCTTGGGCGCGAGGTATTTGACCGCGATGTTGATCTTCTCGTCTTCGGTGTAGCCCGGCAGACGAATCACTTCCATCCGGTCCAGCAACGCTGGCGGGATGTTCATGGAGTTGGAGGTGCACAGGAACATTACGTCGGACAGGTCGTAATCGACTTCCAGGTAATGGTCGTTGAAATTGTGGTTCTGTTCCGGGTCGAGCACTTCGAGCAGGGCCGATGCCGGATCGCCACGCATGTCGCTGCCCATTTTGTCGATTTCATCGAGCAGGAACAGCGGGTTGCGCACACCCACTTTCGTCATCTTTTGAATCAATCTTCCTGGCATCGAACCGATGTAAGTCCGGCGATGACCACGAATTTCCGCTTCATCGCGCACACCGCCGAGGGCCATGCGCACGAATTTACGGTTGGTGGCATTGGCAATCGACTCAGCCAGGGAGGTTTTACCCACGCCAGGCGGCCCCACCAGGCACAACACCGGCCCACGAATTTTCTTCACGCGCTTTTGCACGGCGAGGTATTCGAGGATGCGTTCTTTGACTTCTTCGAGGCCGTAGTGATCGGCGTCTAGGATATCCTCAGCGCGAGCCAGGTCCAGGCGTACTTTGGTCTGGGCCTTCCACGGCACCTGCACCAGCCAGTCGATGTAGGAGCGCACCACGGTGGCTTCAGCCGACATCGGCGACATTTGCTTGAGCTTGTTCAGCTCGGCGTTGGCCTTGGTCAGGGCGTCTTTCGGCAGGCCGGCGGCATCGATGCGCTTTTTCAGCTCTTCGATTTCGTTGTGGCCTTCCTCGCTGTCGCCGAGTTCTTTCTGGATGGCCTTCATCTGCTCATTCAGGTAGTACTCGCGCTGGCTGCGCTCCATTTGTTTCTTCACACGGCCACGGATGCGTTTCTCAACCTGCAACAGGTCGATTTCGCCATCCAGCAGCGCTAGCACATGCTCAACACGGGCCGACAGGTCGATGATTTCGAGGATGTCTTGCTTCTGCTCGATTTTCAGCGCCATGTGCGCGGCCATGGTGTCGACCAGGCGGCTTGGCTCATCAATGCTGTTGAGGGAAGACAGGACTTCAGCCGGGACTTTCTTGCCCAACTGCACATACTGCTCGAATTGCGAGAGCAGGCTGCGTACAAAAACTTCCGACTCACGCTCAGGGGCTTCGACTTCGTCGATCAGCGCGACTTCGGCGCGCAGGTGGCCGTCCACCTCCATGAAGCGTTCGACCGCACCCCGTTGCTCACCTTCCACCAGCACCTTGACAGTGCCATCAGGCAGCTTGAGCAATTGCAGCACGGTAGCAATGGTGCCCACGCGATACAGGGCATCTTCGCCTGGATCATCATCAGCAGGATTTCTCTGGGCCAACAGCAGGATCTGCTTGTCGCCCGTCATCGCGGCCTCGAGGGCTTCGATAGACTTCTCGCGCCCCACGAACAGCGGGATAACCATGTGCGGATAGACGACGACATCACGCAACGGCAGGAGAGGCAATTCAATGGTTGTCTTCATGATTTCGCCTCTATGACAGTTGAAAAATAAACTTGAAACCAAGATGGGGGCTGCATGCAAAAAAAACAAGCTTATTGCCAGCAGTTAAACGCAGTAAACGCTTTGGAGTAAAAACGCTGTAAAAACAAAGGGGCCCCTGGAGGCCCCTTGTTTATACCGAAACTGCGAAACGCTTACGCGTCGGGCGCAGCCTTGGCAGCCGGCTCACTGTTTTCGTAGATATACAGTGGCTTGGACTTGCCTTCTATAACGCTTTCGTCGATCACCACTTTACTCACCTCGGACTGCGAGGGGATTTCGTACATGGTGTCGAGCAACACGCCTTCCAGAATCGAACGCAGGCCACGTGCACCGGTCTTGCGCTCCAGTGCCCGCTTGGCCACTGATTTGAGTGCGTCGGTACGGAACTCGAGGTCTACACCTTCCATCTCGAACAGCTTGGCGTATTGCTTGGTCAGGGCGTTTTTCGGCTCGGTGAGGATCTGAATCAGAGCAGCCTCATCCAATTCGTCCAACGTGGCCAGGACGGGCAGACGGCCAACGAATTCCGGGATCAGACCGAACTTGACCAGATCGTCAGGCTCGACTTCACGCAGGGACTCGCCCACCTTCTTGCCTTCTTCCTTGCTGCGCACTTCTGCACCGAAACCAATGCCGCCCCGGGTGGAACGTTGCTGGATAACTTTTTCCAGCCCGGAGAACGCACCGCCACAGATGAACAGGATGTTGCGCGTATCAACCTGAAGGAATTCCTGCTGCGGGTGCTTGCGGCCGCCTTGTGGCGGTACGGAAGCAACCGTGCCTTCGATCAGTTTCAACAGGGCTTGCTGCACGCCTTCACCGGAAACATCCCGAGTGATCGACGGGTTGTCAGACTTGCGCGAAATCTTATCGATTTCGTCGATGTAGACAATACCCATCTGGGCTTTCTCTACGTCGTAGTCGCACTTCTGCAGCAGCTTCTGAATGATGTTCTCGACGTCTTCACCCACGTATCCAGCCTCGGTGAGGGTGGTGGCGTCGGCGATAGTGAACGGAACGTTGAGCAGACGAGCGAGGGTTTCTGCAAGCAGGGTTTTACCCGAGCCTGTAGGACCGATCAGCAAGATGTTGCTCTTGCCGAGTTCGACTTCGTCGCCTTTCTTGTCACGCTGGTTCAAGCGCTTGTAGTGGTTGTATACCGCTACGGCCAAAACCTTCTTTGCACGCTCTTGACCAATCACGTATTGATCAAGGATGCCGCTGATTTCTTTAGGCGAAGGCAATTTATGCGCGCTGCTTTCGGCCTGGGCTTCCTGCACCTCCTCACGGATGATGTCATTGCACAGGTCGACGCACTCGTCGCAGATAAAGACCGAGGGGCCGGCAATCAATTTGCGTACTTCATGCTGGCTTTTGCCACAGAAGGAGCAATAGAGCAGCTTGCCGTTGTCCTCGCCGTTGCGGGTGTCAGTCATTCGTTCGATCCAAATCCGATAGGCTTGCAACACAAGATGAAGGCTTATGCGGGCTTTTTCAAGCCCGCCAGTGGTCGGACATGCCGACCGGCCCTATTTTGAGCGGCTTATATTAAGCGGGGCGCTTGTCGATCACGGCGTCGATCAGCCCGTAGTCACGCGCGGCCTCGGCACTCATGAAGTTGTCGCGGTTGGTATCGCGCTCGATTTCTTCCAGGGTGTGCCCGCTGTGCTTGGCCATCAACGTATTGAGACGCTCGCGAATGAACAGGATTTCCTTGGCGTGGATTTCGATGTCCGACGCCTGGCCCTGGAAACCGCCCAGTGGCTGGTGAATCATCACGCGCGAGTTAGGCAGGCAATAACGCTTGCCTTCGGCACCCGCAGTCAGCAGGAACGCGCCCATGCTGCAAGCCTGGCCAATGCAAGTGGTGGATACGTTCGGCTTGATGAATTGCATGGTGTCGTAGATCGACATGCCCGCAGTCACCGAACCGCCCGGTGAGTTGATGTAGAGATGGATGTCCTTGTCCGGGTTTTCCGCTTCAAGGAACAGCAGCTGCGCACAGATCAGGTTGGCCATGTAGTCCTCTACCGGGCCCACCAGAAAAATCACTCGCTCCTTGAGCAGGCGCGAGTAGATGTCGTAGGCGCGTTCGCCACGAGCGGACTGCTCGACAACCATCGGGACCAGGCCGCCAGCGGCCTGGATATCAGAGTTCTGCTGAATATAGGAATTACGGAACATGCTCTGCAGTTACTCCCAAATAGTCATGTCTTGAAAACGCATAAGCCAGCGCGAGGCTGGCTTATGGTTGAATTTCCAACGAGTTGGACAATCAGTCGGCTTGTGGTGCTTCCGCCGGTTTGACTGCTTCTTCGTAAGAGACCGCTTTATCGGTCACCTTAGCCTTCTGCAGAACAGTATCCACAACTTGTTCTTCCAGCACAACCGAACGTACTTCGTTCAGTTGCTGGTCGTTCTTGTAGTACCAAGCCACAACCTGCTCAGGCTCCTGGTAGGCCGAAGCCATTTCCTGGATCATTTCGCGAACGCGGTCTTCGTCAGGCTTGAGGTCGAACTGCTTGACCACTTCTGCCACGATCAGACCCAGGACGACGCGGCGCTTGGCTTGCTCTTCGAACAGCTCGGCCGGCAGTTGATCAGGCTTGATGTTGCCACCAAATTGCTGAACAGCTTGTACGCGCAGGCGATCCACTTCGTTGGACAGCAGTGCCTTAGGCACTTCGATCGGGTTGGCAGCCAGCAGACCGTCCATGACCTGGTTCTTGACCTTGGATTTGATGGCCTGACGCAGCTCGCGCTCCATGTTCTTGCGAACTTCGGTGCGGAAGCCTTCGATGCCGGTTTCCTTGATACCGAATTGAGCGAAGAACTCTTCGTTCAGCTCAGGCAGCTTAGGCTCGGAAACGCTGTTGACGGTCACGGTGAACTCGGCGGCTTTGCCAGCCAGGTCCAGGTTCTGGTAGTCAGCAGGGAATTCCAGGTTCAGAACACGCTCTTCGCCGGCTTTGGCGCCAACCAGGCCGTCTTCAAAGCCAGGGATCATGCGGTTGGAACCCAGCACCAGCTGAGTACCCTTGGCGGAGCCGCCAGCGAAGACTTCGCCGTCAACCTTGCCAACGAAATCGATGTTCAACTGGTCTTCGTTCTGGGCAGCACGCTCGGCTACTTCAAAACGGGTGTTCTGCTTGCGCAGGATTTCCAGCATGTTGTCCAGGTCCGAATCAGCCACTTCGGCGCTCAGGCGCTCGATAGCAATACCGTCGAAACCGGCCACTTCGAATTCTGGGAACACTTCGAATACGGCAACGTATTCCAGGTCCTTGCCCGCTTCGAGGGACTTAGGCTCGATCGACGGCGAACCTGCTGGGTTCAGCTTTTGCTCAACCACTGCTTCGTAGAAAGAAGCCTGGATTACGTCACCAACAGCTTCCTGGCGCGCATCAGCACCAAAACGGCGCTTGATTTCGCTCATTGGCACTTTGCCTGGACGGAAACCAGCGATCTTGGCCTTTTGGGCAGTCTGCTGCAGACGCTTGTTGACCGCAGTCTCAATACGCTCTGCCGGAACGGTGATGCTCAGGCGGCGCTCGAGAGCAGTAGTATTTTCAACAGAAACTTGCATGGATATTCCTCGTTGCACAGACGTTAGCCGGCCATTTCCGACCCCAATCAAGGGCATGCATTCTAGTGGGTCAAACTCAAGAAGTCACCCTACTGAAAATACGCCCGAAAACAGCCGGCAATTTATCGGTACGAAGGCACTGACGCACCTCGCACCGGTGACAAATACAGCCAAGTACGCCAGGGCTCCGCGCCGCCTCTTCTATAAATAGAAGAAGTCGTCTGCACCCCCTTGGCGGCCAACCCCTCAAACAGGGCCAGCAGGCAGTGCGGCATCATCGAGATACATAAATACGACGAAACGCCCTGCCGTTGCGACCCACTACCTGCAGCCGCCGAATATTCGTACCGCTGAAACCAAAAAAGGCGCCAGACTGTTAAATCTGGCGCCTTTCGAATATGGGGTGGACGAAGGGGATCGAACCCTCGACAACGGGAGTCACAATCCCGTGCTCTACCAACTGAGCTACGCCCACCATATTGCGTTAACAAAGAAACCAAACCACTTCTTTGTTTAGCCCTGCCCTGCCTTTCGACATGGCCAAGCCTTGTTTGGTGCGGATGAAGAGACTCGAACTCTTACGCCTCGCGGCGCTGGAACCTAAATCCAGTGTGTCTACCAATTCCACCACATCCGCGCTTGTAGCTCTTAAAGCAAAGGCGCCAGACGATTAATCTGGCGCCTTTTCAAAATATGGGGTGGACGAAGGGGATCGAACCCTCGACAACGGGAGTCACAATCCCGTGCTCTACCAACTGAGCTACGCCCACCAACTAGCGCTACTTGTGCCAAAGCTGCCTAATGGCGCACCCGGCAGGACTCGAACCTGCGACCATCCGCTTAGAAGGCGGATGCTCTATCCAGCTGAGCTACGGGCGCCTGATTAATCTGTACTCTTGGAGGATTACAAACTAAGTGCTTCCAGCCTTGCAGAACAACACTCTATTCTGCTCGACCTTCTTAACCAGTGCTAGGCTGTGCCCGACAAGTGCGACGAATAGTATAGAGGGCCTGGAAACCCGTCAAATCTTTTTTGAAAAAAACTGATTTTATTTAAGGGGTTAGGGCAATTTGCAGACCAAGCGCCTTTGCCCTCACGTCATGGCATGCGAGAATGCGCGCACTTTTCTTCCCCCTCTCGATGGTTAATCACGCGTAATGACTGCACAACTTATCGACGGCAAATCAATCGCCGCCAGCCTGCGCCAGCAGATCGCCAAACGCGTCTCCGAGCGTGGCCAGCAAGGCCTGCGCACGCCTGGCCTCGCGGTGATCCTGGTCGGCAGCGATCCTGCGTCCCAGGTTTATGTCTCGCACAAGCGTAAAGACTGTGAAGAGGTCGGCTTTATTTCCAAGGCCTACGACTTACCTTCCGAGACCACCCAGCAGGCGCTTACCGACCTGATCGACGGTCTCAACGACGACCCGAAGATCGATGGCATCCTGCTCCAACTGCCTTTGCCCGAGCACTTGGACGCGTCCAAATTGCTGGAGCGCATCCGCCCGGACAAGGACGTCGACGGCTTCCACCCTTATAACGTCGGCCGCCTGGCCCAGCGTATCCCGCTGCTGCGCCCGTGCACGCCGAAAGGCATCATGACCCTGCTGGAAAGCACCGGTGTCGACCTGTATGGCCTTGATGCCGTGGTTGTCGGCGCGTCCAACATCGTCGGCCGCCCGATGGCCATGGAACTGCTGCTGGCCGGCTGCACCGTGACCGTCACCCACCGCTTCACCAAAGACCTCGCCGGCCACGTTGGCCGCGCCGATCTGGTCGTTGTCGCCGCCGGTAAGCCGGGCCTGGTCAAGGGTGAGTGGATCAAGCAAGGCGCCATCGTCATCGACGTGGGCATCAACCGCCAGGAAGACGGCAAACTGGTGGGGGACGTGGTGTACGAAACCGCCCTGCCCCGCGCCGGCTGGATTACTCCAGTACCGGGTGGAGTTGGCCCGATGACGCGTGCCTGCCTATTGGAAAACACCTTGTACGCCGCAGAAACCCTGCACGATTAATAACCAGGTGTACTGAAAAAGCCCTGTCTTATCGCAGGGCTTTTTATTGCCCGCAAAAAACTCTTTTTTCTTAGTTTTTAGGAACTTTCATCTGGCTTTAGAAGAACATTCGACAGTTTCTGATCCATACTCCTAATATTAATTTTGTGTTTTCCAGAGTTTTACAAAGTAGCAAGGCCCAGCAAATACAGGGCCTTTCCTACTTTGGGATACACACCATTCGATAGCGGAACGCGGTCAGTGGTACAAAAATTGGTACGAGATCCACCCCTCCCACGGCGTCCTGCCGACCGAACACAACTGCCCAAAGAACCGACTGCTAAGCTCTTCACTCCGCCAGAGGAACGCCGATGCCAAACTCAGACCTACTCCCCTCCCTTCTATCCAAGCTCTACGAAAACCAGCTGGCCCTTGAGGCTTCCATCATGGAGCTATCGAACTGGGTTGAGCAGCGTGGCTCCGCTGAGGTCGCAGAAAATATTCGGGGTGCGCTGCATACCATCGACGACAACGAAGAGTTCATCAAGCTGACACTGGCCGTGCTCATGTCTCCTGACGGATAGCCTCCCGTCGCCTCAAATCGCACACCGGACAAACCTCTATTACTGTATGCACATACAGTATTTGAGTTAATCCACTATGAATATCGACGAAGACACCTCCGCGTGGCTTGGCTGCCCCACACCCCTCGAAATGTACCAACACCAGTGCGCCCTGCTTGAGGACGAGCTCATCGAGACTGAATCGATGCTCAGAAAGGCGCGGGCCAACATCGCAGGCCTGGTGCAGATGAATGACCTGCTCGCCACCGGAAAGGCATCAGCAGAGGCGGCTCTCAGAGAAGCCATCGAGCGCGGTTCAGCCGTGAGCAATCAGGCGCCTGACAATGTGAGCTTCCGTCCCATAGATCTGGTTACCGGCCAGCGCGACCACTTACTGAGAGAGAACCAGCGACTGCTGATGGAGCTGAAAAATCTAAAAGAGCCTTCAACCTAGCTCGTCTGCGTATACAGTCAGAGCTCTATCTGACAAGTCGATCCAACCGGCCGCGTCAATCAGTCCATGCGACCTCAAAACGTTCGCAGCGGACATGCTCGTGTCGTACCGCTCTTGAGGGGATAGAGATCCGGTCGCTGCCCGAATGCTCGGCGGAGTTGATCCCTCTAATGCATTGCCTTGCCCATTACTGATCGTCATGACGAATGCTCTGGCCCAGTGTCTACCCTGTAGATACTGACCGAATCCTGGGGGTTCACCACCCCCGACGAGCGGAGACGACCATGTGCGGAAGATTGACGCAGTACCGCGGCATCCATGACTTTGTTGCAGCGCTGAGCATGCCTAATGCTCTGGCCAACTCTGTAGGCGATCAACCGATCGAGCGCTACAACGTCGCGCCGACAATGCAGGTTGCGCTGCTTCACCTGCAGGGCGAATTACTGCACGCCGACCAGGTAAGGTGGGGATGGCGGCCGCACTGGGCAAAGGATCGTGCCGCGCCGATCAATGCCCGTGTCGAGAAGGTTGCCCACGGCCCTTTCTTCCGGGCGATCTGGCCGCATCGTGTAATCACACCCATAGACAATTGGTTTGAATGGGTGGACGAAGGCGGCCCGAAGAAACAACCGTATTTGATCCGTCGGCGGGACGGCGCGCCAGTGCTGTGCGCGGCCATTGGCCAACTGCCAGACGCGGACGAAGGACCTGGGGAGCATGACGGCTTTGTGATCATCACCGCCGACAGCGCCGGCGGCATGGTGGACATCCACGACCGTCGGCCCGTAGTGCTGACGCCGGAGTTGGCTCGGGAATGGTTGGACCCGGCTACGCCCCAAGAGCGCGCCGAGCAGATGGTGCTGCATCAGTGCGAACCGACCGAAGCCTTCGAATGGTTCAAGGTCGATACCGCTGTGGGCAATGTGCGGAACCAGGGGCCCAAGCTGATACAGCCGGCCCCTTAGAACAGCCCGCCTAAGTCGGAGGGCTTCCAATTCATAATCACGAGCTCGCCGCTGACCTCGGCCTTTCCCTGACGCTGATTGGTGGTGCTGTACCGAATGTCCAGCGTTTCGAAGTGGAACCCTTCAAAAACCCGCCGGATATCAGGGTGGTCGTTGATGCTCACCATCACCTTGCCTTTACAGCGGCGCATGAAGTCGGCCATCCGCTCATAGTTTTCAAAGGGGAAGTCCACGCCATATCCGACAGTCTGCCAGTAAGGCGGGTCCATGTAATGGAAGGTGTGCGGTCGATCGTATCGTTCAGCGCATTCAAGCCATCCCAAGTTCTCGACATAGGTGCCGGACAGCCGTTGCCAAGCTGCAGACAGATTCTCCTCGATCCGCAATAGGTTAATGGCTGGGCCAGTTGTTGCTGTACCGAAGGTCTGTCCACTCACCTTGCCGGCGAAGGCATGGTGTTGCAGGTAGAAAAACCTAGCAGCTCGCTGGATGTCGGTGAGCGTTTCCGGCCTGGTCATCTTATGCCACTCAAATACTTGCCTAGAACTGAGCGCCCATTTGAACTGGCGCACGAACTCCTCCAGATGGTTTTGCACCACCCGATAGAGCGTAACCAGGTCGCCATTGATGTCGTTGAGAACTTCAACGGGGGCCGCCTGGGGCCGCATAAAGTAAAGGGCGGCGCCGCCAGCGAAGACCTCGACATAGCACTCATGTGGAGGGAAGAGAGGGATCAAGCGATCGGCCAAGCGGCGCTTGCCACCCATCCATGGAACGATTGGGGTTGTCATTTTTGCAATCCTTTGCAAGTGAGGTTTTCATTGAGATCATTCTAATTTTTAGCGGCCGCGATTTTAGGTCAGCGGGCAATTTCCCTGACGTACGTTTGACATGCCCGCAACGCGATCAATCCTTGGTCGCCGTCGTCGGTAATGCCGATAATTCTTTGAGCATGCGCTGGGTCAAGTTGGGCTCGACGGGCTGCATGAACCACGCCGACGGCGCCGGGGGCGGAAGGCACGTTGCAGCCATCGGCTGGATCCTCGGCAAGGAGGACTGACAGGCGCACATCAGCAGTGGCAAGGCGATCGCGCAAAAGAGCCTGGCTGCGTTGGGCATCGGATAATTCCTTGGTGTGTTGTTGGTCCTGGGCGGCGAGCTTCCGCTCTGTAGCCAGGCGTTTGTCCTGCTCGGTGCGGGCCTGGGCGGCAGCAGCAGCTCCGATGGCAGCGAGGTCTGCCTGGTGCAGGCCTGCCTGCTCGGAAAGCTGTTTGCCCATGCGCCAGTCCTGAACCTGCCAGGTCACGCCCGCGGCGCTGGCCATCAGCACCAGGATCAGCAGCACCAGCCCGGCCAGCTTCTGCAAAGGCGTCATGCCAGCACCTTCTTCGCCCGCTCCCACAGTTGCAAGCGATCTTCTAGGCCGTTGAGTCCACCGTTAATGCGGCGGGTGATCTTCGGGAAATCACCCTGATCCGCCAGCGTGTTCAGGCCTTTCGTGGACCAGAACCAGGCCGCCGACATCGCGGCGTATTGCGGCTGCTCCAACAGTGTTGGTTGATTGATCAAGTCCAGGCCCAGCACCTCAACCTCGGCGGAAGACATGGCTTGATGTGCCAAGACATGAAACCGAAGAGCTAAGGCATGGCCGGACAACGCGCAGGTCCAGCGGGACAAGCGCGCGAAAGAGAAGACACTACTCGACAGTATCGGCACCGAAAAGCAAACACTGATCATCTCGAAAGCTCCCGCTGACGCTCTTCAGATTTTCAGCGAGCGCCAAAACTTCGAGGAATGGCAAGAGACGGTGTCCAAGTTTCTGGTCAACCCTGCAAAGCACTGATTAAAGTAACTATACCTTTTTCTAACATGTCGCAACATGAGTTCGCCATCAGTTAAATTCAGTGCCGACAGCTTGCAAAACTTAAATAACAACGTGCTTTACAAGTAGAGTTTATCCAACAAGAGAAACTTAACTAATTTGCAGCACTAGGCAACTGACGACTTACGTGCGATAGAAATTTTTTCTTGAAGCGCCCCGAGATACTCGTTAATTTCAGTGATCCACTTAACCACTAGCTCAACCGGCTCAGCGTTATACTCAGACAACAAAAGACACTCATGAAACTTTTTCAGCCATTTCCTATGTGCCCTCTCTAATCTATCAGCACAAGCACTGATTTCAGAAGACTCGGATTTTGTTAGAAATAAAGATGCCACAGCTAGATCCAATTTAAATTTATTCAACGCACCCCACAAACTCTCGTTATCAACGATTTTTTTGCTGCTCGATCTTATAGGAGAAGGAGTTTTGAACTTTTCCTCCATGCATTGAGACGTCATTGCAACAATATAATGTGAAAATATTAGCAACCCTACGGCCGAATCATTAAGTATATTAATCGATTTAAATTTTTCGGAATATTTAAACTGAGCTTTCCAGGCACTAAGCGCGAATATTGCTACGATTGCAGCTACCGTGGTCGCTATGTAACTTACACACTCAAGCCCATCTTTAATGTTCCCATAAGTACCAAATGCCGGACGCCAAACCACACCGACTGAAAAAAAACCAACTGAAAAAACCGCAAGAAGAACAACATCGCTTCGTTTCATATTCTGCTCTACGTTTTTGCCCAATACCCAGCAGACCACAAATACCCTATATCAACGAATCACGCCAGCTGACGAGGATCCCCTATGTGCGCACAACAGATTGACGAAAAGAAGCTCGAGCGCGCAATCCGCAAGATCAAACACTGCCTTGCACTGGCGCAGAGCGCAAACGAGAACGAGGCAGCCACTGCGCTCAGGCAGGCTCAGGCACTGATGCGGGAGTACCGGCTGACCGAAATGGATGTGAAATTGAGCGATGTCGGTGAAGTTGAGTCCGCCCTCTTCCGCACCAAGCGGCGACCAGCGTGGGATCAGCAGCTCAGCATCGCTGTAGCAGAAGCATTCAACTGCACAACCCTACGGCGCAGGACGTGGAGTTCTGCGAAAGGCCAGGTCATTGAGTGCGCAACATTCGTCGGAGTGTCTCCCGCCCAGAACATCGCCCTTTACGCGTACGAGGCGCTGCACACCAAGCTCACCCAGGCCCGGAAGGCCTACTGCTCAGCGGTCAGATCAGGAGTTCATCGTAGTCAGTATTCGGCAGAAACTGCCGGCGATCACTTTGCACTAGCGTGGGTTTGGGAGGTTCAGTCGAAGCTGAAAGCGCTTGTACCTCAAGCCGATGCTGATCCGCTCAGCCAGCCTGGCACCGGCCAGAACCTCATCGCGATTCAGGCGCAAGACAAGGCGTTGATCAGCCAATACCTTGCCACCCAAGACATTAGAGAGTCGCGGAAAAGCAAGGGCGTCGAGTTGGATATGAACGCCCAAATCGCCGGCATGCTCGCCGGGAGCAAGGTCGAGCTGCACGCTGGCATTGCACGCGGCGGCGAAGACATTCCTGCCCTATCCACTACCGCCTGTACTCACCACCATCAATGAACCGGCCCGTATCGATAAGGATCCCGCACGCTCATAGCAATTGAAAGGCTGATACTTAGTCCGATCTAGGCTCAGAGGCTACCCAGGTGAAATAAGAACGTTATCCAAATGCTGATGGTTCAAACAAAGCTTTAAAAAACTCTTGATTCTGCCGATCCGGCAGGTGCTTCAGAAGCCCATATTTCTCACAAAGACTTTTCAATCCTTTACCTTCTGGAGTCAAGCAGTACATCATTATGCATTCTGATTCATGCAAACTAAAGGTCGCGGCAACGATACTGGCATACGTCTTTTTGATGACTGAATCTGGGGTATCAAAGCCTTTAAGCAAAATAGGATTCACGCCAAGATGACTATGACGTAGGGGAACTCCATAATTATCTATATATACAAGAAACTCAAAAAGCGTCCTAAAATACCGCCCAAGGCCTTCCCGCGAACTTTCGTTGAAAGAGTAGACGCGCTCCAAAATATCAGCTTCTGCTACATCACCGACTCCAACTGTCATTGCCACGCTGTCAATATTAAACCTTGTGGAGTATGACTGGAATGCATCTGCGCCAAAACTATCCGAGCCATGTCTAAAGAACTTAGCCGACTCTGCGTTTTTGGTATGAAGATCTAACAGCCCGAAAAACACAGTCTCAAAGCTTTGACGCTCAATTAGTTTACTTTGCTTTTCGAAAATTTCTGTCTGCTGTGTCTGAGTAATTTGTGATGCTCTGGCCTCCGCTCTTGCGGCTCTGAGCTCAGACGCCTGAGATCTTAGGCTGAGCACAACTGCGAGCAAAGCTATGAAACTCAGGATTGGATTTAAAACTCCGCCAACAAAGTCTCCAATTTGCCCCCAATAAGTAGCCGAACCCGAATTAATCACTTTTAAAAATGGAATATCCACACCAAATTGAAAGTGAGAAACAACAAGTGAAGAAACAATGACTATGGGTAATAGAGCCAACATTACAAGCCAAGTGCCACTTAAATTTGAATCACCCTTTTCAATAGAGTTTTCATCATCCACTCTGACAACTCCTTTTGGATTTTTCTGTAAGCGCAAATCGTATCAAAAACTCCGAACTTTAGCCGCCCCGGCGTGACCCCGCATAGGACACCCGAAGCCCACAGAAAACCTATAAGCCTGCTTCTGCAATCAGCCTAGCACCGACTTTACGCCCAGCAACCTGCGCCAGGCCACGGTCAACATAGGTTCGGTCACCCGCAACAACCTGCACCACCACTTCGCCACCACGCTTTACTTCGACATTGATACGCCAGGTCTCCCGGCCTTCCTCGTCCTTGTCGCACTCCATGTAGTTCCAAACCTGAAAGCCTTCGATCTCATCGTAAATATCGTGCTTTGTCATGGTCCAGCCCATTTAGAGGAAGGGGCCATCGTAGCACCACACACCGGGCATGGCCCGGCAAGGACTCCCCATGCCTACAGAAAACAAAACCATCGGTCAGCAGCGCCTGGACCGGATCATCGATGCAAACGAATTCCTCAGGGTGATCGCCAACTGCGGCCGGTGCTTCTTTCGTAACAAGGGCGCCGGGCACGATGCATACCTAGCTCTCAATGGTCGCCGCAATATCGTCTGGCTGTTCGATGACTACACCGGGGCCCGTATCAACGTGATGAGGGAGGGCTCATGGGATGGCTTCTCGCACGGCGGCACCCTGAAGAGCCTAGTCGGGTCTATCGGTGCGTTCGTACTCACAGGAAAGCCGATGCGCTACGGGTATTTCCAGCACGTGATGGATAACGGTTTCGAGAATCCTTGGGGCTATGGCGACGATATCTTGATTGTTCGCGATGAAGGTGTGCGCCTGGGCTTGATCCGAAAGCCGGACGAGCAAAAGGAGGCAGCCTGAAACGTATTTACCCAGCGGCCCCATGAGCGGCTTGCCAGGGCTGAACTTCCCGACTTTCCACAGCATGAAAGCCAGCGTTCGCGCTGGCGGCCACACCGTCACCAACCCCGCCGAGCTCAACCCCGAGGGCGGCAGCAGGACCGACTGCATGCGCCGCGACATAGCAACGCTGATGGAGTGCGACACCGTGGCCACCCTGCCCGGCTGGGAAAATTCAAAGGGCGCCCGCCTGGAAGTCCTGATCGCAGAACGCCTCGGCATGACGGTTGTGAATGCCCAAAATCTGGTGACGAGCGCTAGTGAATCGGCGGCGCCGGCTCGGCCAAAGGGCTTTCAGGAGAGTTGAGAAAATCGCTCCAAGCCTCGAAGGCTTCATGGTGGCGCAGGGCGGCAGCGTCCCAACCAGCCCCAGCCACTTCCTTGGATGAAACCAGCTGCATCATCATGCTCGTCGCCGCATCTAGCTCGATCAAAAGGTGGTGGGACTTAAATCTGAAGTCATCTATTCCGCTCATAAATTCGCCTTGCGGCGGGTATTGCCGGAGGCCCCGGAATGTTCCCACCGAAGCAGTGACATCTAATTACATATGCGCATTCAAATAGAGCGATGAGCGGTCACGTGGACTACTCAGATATCGATCGAGGGAGCTTTGAAAACTTACGCGTATTCAGGGCTTTTTCCCTGGAGATAGTCCAGAGTTCTTTTGCTCTGGATATGCCCCATTCCATGGCTTGCGTCATTGTTTGGTCAGGCCGTGAGTCAAACGATTCCTCAAAAATCATAATTCCTTTCGGAGCGTATAACCCAAGAAACAGCTGCACAGCGCCTGTGCTTGAAGTCCGCACCTGAACGTTGACCTGAGCGCCGTCAGCAAGACGCTCATCTTTGGTTCGGCAATGAAGGTGCGGATTTGCCCAAGTCCAAAAGGTTCTACCGCGAGTAAACATTTCCGAGCCCCCCAAAGCGCTGGAGTATCTTCCTATTTCGCGGCTTTGAGTGCGATGTACCTATATATTTCTGCTTATCCCCTCTCCCTTCGCGCAGAGCTTTATACCGGCGTCAAGATGGATGAGCAGCGGGCGCTGCTACCAAACATCACCGACGTATACAGCCTAAACAGCACCACGATCCAACTGAGCGAGCCTCACAACCTAGATCCGAGGGCCCAACCCGGCGCGCAATCGTTCGGGTTGCCGCCGAAGTCTGCAAGGCACTCACCTAACTCCAATTCCCCTACATGCCTGCCGATGAGCGGTCTTACGGTAATTGGCTGTCAATCCAACGCTCAGCTGCAGCTATGGCCTCATCCAGCGCGGCAGGGTAGTCCGGCCAGGGTCCGATCAATTCGGCGGCAACCTCGCCCAATCCATCAATTGGCGCGGCCTCGATGATCTTCGCGGCAACCGGTGCCTCGTCGTTCGGACGTCGCCAATCGAACTTGAGAAACATCGTGTGACCCCGATAAGCGTGGGCAATTGGAACATCGAGGTGGTGTGACACGTGCCCTCCTGCTGACTGGGTGAGTTAAACGAAGTTGTACACCCGTACTCACGATCAGTGAATACGAGCAAAACGCTATCACTCTATCCCACTACATGCCTGCCGGTGAGCGGCGGGCGAGGTACGCCTATGCCGGAAACACAGAAAACACAGGAACCCTTTCAGCTCGACAAAGTGCCGGAGTCTCGGATGGCCGAGATCATCGGCACCACTAAGCGCGCACTGGAAGGCAAGCGCGACCGTCGCGTAATTCCTGAAGGCGTTTGGAACAAGATAGACGGCAGGATATTTTATAGCTTAAGGAGATATGAAGCATGGCTAGAAAGCCAATGGGCCTGCCCACAGGAGTTGAATTCGTTGGCCAGTCCGTTCGCATTCGCTTCACCTGGAGAGGCGAGCGACGCTGCGAGACTCTCGCACACCCACAAACCCCAAAAGGGATTAAAGCGGCAGCCGATCTACGCGATCAAGTAATAAGCCTGGCAAAGCATGGAGTTTTGGATGATCAGCGATACGCTGAGCTGTTCCCAAACTCCAGCTACATGCCCGTATCGCTGGTGATGACGTTCGGCGAGTACGCCCAGGCCTGGATTAATAGCTTGGAGATCGTACCAGGCACGCGCAGAAACTATCGCGCAACGATCAACACCTACTGGATGCCATGGCTTGGGCAGCTCCCGATCACGGCAATCACCACGATGGTGCTACGCAGGGTAATAAGTGAAACAGTTTGGGAAACACAGTCGATTAAACGCGAGTCGATAGCACGGGTCACTTCACTACTGAAGTCTGCCGTGCAAGATGAGCTGATCGATCGCAACCCGGCTGCGCCGATAAAGCTACCGAAGAAAGTAAAAAAGCAGGTAGACCCATTTTCTGGGGATGAAGCGGCTGCAATCATTGAGTGGATGTACACGAATTTTAAAAAGCCAGGCGTGCGGATATTTGCCGCCTATTTTGAATTTGCGTTCTTCAGCGGGCTGAGAACAGGAGAGATAGCGGCGTTGCGCTGGGATGAGATTGACATGGACGCGCGCACTGCACACGTCTGCCGGATCGTTGTAGATGGGGAAGTAGAGGAACGCACAAAAACGAAGTACGCGAGGGCAGTGATGCTTAATAGCCGAGCGTTGAATGCCCTGCGGCAAGCCAAGCAAATCGCCGATGATCGATTGCTACAGCGTCGGAGAATCAAGACGACATCGCAGTACGTGTTTCCGCCATCGGGTGGATCCGAATTCATTTGCCGGCCATCCCAGACTGGCGACCAGTTCAGCAAGGCGTTGACGGCGCTTGATCTACGACATAGACCGCAGTACAACTGCCGACACACGTATGCCACCATGTGTCTAATGGCGGGCATGAATCCTGCGTTTATCGCCGGCCAGCTTGGCCACAGCATCCAAGTTTTGCTGACGACTTACGCAAAATGGCTATCGTCAAGCACTGACTGGTCAGAAGTTGGAAAGCTTGAGCAAGCGATGATTGGTACAAAATCGGTACAAGCCTAACCAATCAGCGGCTTAGAGCCTTTATTTAAAGGCTCTCTATCACTTTGTGATCCATACTCCTAAAATGTAACGGCATTTATCAAAAACCCGTTCCCCAACGGCATTTCCTTACTTTTTAGCGAGTTCATCCGCGTGAAAATTCGTCTCTCTATTGTCAGCCTATTTTTTGCTTTCACAGGCACCTTCGCGCAAGCAGCCGAAACCACCCAGGCTCCGCGTGATACCTCCAAGCTGCAGATCGCTTCAGGCAGCGCCATGCTGGTGGACCTGCAGACCAATAAGGTCATCTATTCCAGCAACCCCGACGTGGTGGTGCCCATTGCCTCGGTGAGCAAGCTGATGACCGGCCTGATCGTGCTCGAAGCCAAGCAGAACATGGATGAGTACATCGATATCAATATCAAGGACACACCGGAAATGAAAGGTGTGTTCTCCCGCGTGAAAATCGGCAGCGAAATGCCGCGCAAAGAGATGTTGCTGATCGCCCTGATGTCGTCAGAAAACCGCGCCGCCGCCAGCCTGGCCCACCACTACCCAGGCGGCTATCCAGCGTTTATCGCGGCGATGAACGCCAAGGCCAAAGCGCTGGGCATGACCAGCACCCACTACGTCGAGCCTACTGGCCTGTCGATTCATAACGTGTCCACCGCCCGTGACCTGAGCAAATTGCTGGCCGCCGCGCGCCACTACCCGCTGCTCAGCCAACTGAGTACCACCAAGGAAAAGACCGTTTCGTTCCGCAAACCCAACTATACCCTGGGTTTCTCCAACACCGATCACCTGATCAACCGCGCCAACTGGGACATCAAGCTGACCAAGACCGGCTTCACCAACCAGGCCGGCCACTGCCTGGTGCTGGTGACCAGCATGGGTAACCGCCCGGTGTCGTTGGTGATCCTGGATGCCTTCGGCAAATTCACGCACTTTGCCGATGCCAGCCGGATTCGTAATTGGGTTGAAACCGGTAAGAGCGGCTCGGTGCCGGATGTGGCATTGCGCTACAAGGCGGACAAGAACCTGAAGAACCGTCCTAACGCTGCGGAAGTGCGTCGCTAAACAACAGTTCTAATGTGGGAGCGGGCTTGCTCGCGAATACGGTGAATCAGTCGCCAAATGCATTGACTGACACTCCGCTTTCGCGAGCAAGCCCGCTCCCACACTGGATCTTCGGTGTATTCCTTACTTGCGTTCCGCCAACACTTTAAGGGCCTGCGCCGCCGCCCGTTCCTGCCCCGCCTGGGCCGTTGCATTAGCCGACTCCCGCCAGCGTTGCGCATCCACATTGGCCGGCAACTGGCTTGGACGCTGGGTGAGGACTGCCCAACTCCCCGCATTCTTCCACTTCGATTCAAAGTCGCTGAAGCTCATCAACAGGCGCCGGTCCATCCCGGAGCGCAGCAGCACGGTGCTTTTCTGCTGATTGAACCCGACCACGACCACATAATGCGCGTCAGACCACACCCCGCCGCCAATTCGCGCCATCACCGGGTAACCCGCCGCCACCTGCGCCAGCACCGCCGTCAGCTCCGCATCCAGCGGATAGACCATCAGCCCGTATTCACGCGCCAGCACCTGCATGTTGCGTTCAAGGTCTGCTTCAGCGCCCGGTAAACGCAGCGGCTTATCCAGCAAGCCCGGTGTCATGACAATGCCTTGTTGCGACAGCATGCTGGCTAACGCCGTAGGACCGCTCTGATAAGCCTCGCTGCGAAAAGTCGGCACGCCATTGAGCTCGACGCGCTCCGGCAGGCCCGCCAGCCTCGATGGGGTTGCAGAACAGGCCGCAAGCCCCAGGGCACAGGCGAGCAACACGGATGTTTTAAGGTTCGACCGTAACCGCAATGTTCTTCTCTCTTGATCAACCGCCGGTGAGGGCCCTGATCATAGGACGCTCTGCCACGCGGGTATAGCCCGCAGGCTTAGTAAAGGGAGTGGATAGAGCAAAGAAGTTGGACAGACACGACCATTGGTCAATAGCAGGCAACCGCCAGCTAGCTAGACTGTCCCTTGAGAAGACTGTGTGTGCCCCGAACGGGGCGAAAGGAGGCCCGAATGAGCCTTGCAACAACGATTTTCCTGTTGATCTGCGGCTGGCTGGCGGTAGCCGGCGCCATGTTGTGGGGGGTGTTGCGCATTACCCGCCGGCACCATCACCCCCACGCCAAACCCGCCAAGCCTCATAAGGCAGCGGTGCATCACGCCTAGCCAGGCATGCAATTGAAATCCTGAGTCGCCGCGACTTCCTTGCCGTGGCCATCCTCCAGGGATGCGCGCACGGTCGTGCCCAGGCTGGATTCCACCAAGGTGTAGTGCTCACCCGCCTTGAAGTCCTTGTACTCGACCCGACCCTGGCAGTCCTGCTGGTTGTCGTCGCCTGGTTCTTCCTCGAATAACGTCACATCCAGGCGATGATCTCCCGGCGTCACTTCAAAAAAACGCCCGTCATCCACGCGTTTTCCATCCACTCGCTCAGCCATCAGGTCGTTCGGCGCTTCTTCCTTCAAGCCGATCCAGGCTTCGCTCGGGTCGGCTTTTGGAATGGGACCGGCGCAGGCCGATAACAGCAGCACAGCACCGAGGGCGGGAATCAACAACAGGGGTTTGAGTGACATGGCAGGGCTCCAAAGAAAGACGATATGTCCGATGGGTTACAAGCTTGGTGAGCGCGCCTGTTTAGAACAAATGAATACATATGAAACGATCTTCAGCCCTTACCTAAATGTTCCTTCACCTGGCTGAAAGGTGCGTGTTAGGTGGGTCGGGCAAGACTGCCGGGGTTTGCAATCCTGCTCCTTTGGAGGTTCACGCATGCTCGGGCTGGTAAAGACCGCACTGCAAAAGCCGTACACGTTTATCGTGTTGGCCATATTCATCTGCATCATCGGGCCAATGGCGGCCCTGCGTACCCCCACTGACGTTTTCCCGGATATCGGCATCCCTGTGGTAGCGGTGGTGTGGCAGTACAACGGCCTGTCGCCGGACGCCATGGCCGGCCGGGTGATTTACACCTACGAACGCTCCCTGAGTACCACCGTCAACGACATCGAACACATCGAATCGCAATCGCTGCCCGGCATGGGCATCGTCAAGATCTTCTTCCAGCCCGGCGTGGATATCCGCACCGCCAACGCTCAGGTGACGGCAGTTTCTCAAACCGTACTCAAGCAGATGCCACCGGGCATCACGCCGCCGCTGATCCTCAACTACAGTGCCTCCACGGTGCCGATCCTGCAGATGGCATTCTCCAGCCCGAGCCTCTCGGAGGCGAAGATTCGCGACCTGGTGCAAAACAACATCCGCCTGCCTTTAAGCGCCCTGCCCGGCCTGGCGATGCCCACACCCATGGGAGGTAAACAACGCCAGATCACCCTCGACCTCGACCCGCAGGCGCTGGCCGCCAAAGAGCTGTCGGCCCAGGACGTGGGCAATGCACTCGCGTTGCAAAACCAGATCATCCCAGTGGGCACCGCCAAACTCGGTCCCAACGAATACACGATCCTGCTCAACAACAGCCCCAAGGCAATTGATGAACTCAACGATTTGCCAATCAAAACCGTCGACGGTGCGCTGATCACCATCGGCCAGGTGGCCCACGTACGTGATGGCTCGCCGCCGCAGACCAACATCGTACGCGTCGACGGCCACCGTGCGGTGCTGATGCCGGCGTTGAAAAACGGCAGCATCTCCACCCTGGAGATCATCGACGGCATCCGGCAGATGTTGCCGCGCATCAACGAAACGCTGCCGCCGTCGCTGAAGACTTCGCTGCTGGGCGACGCCTCGGTGTTCGTCAAACAGTCGGTGGGCAGCGTGGCCCAGGAAGGCATCATTGCCGCGCTGCTGACGAGCGCGATGATCCTGCTGTTCCTTGGCAGCTGGCGTTCGACGCTGATCATCGCGGCGTCGATTCCCCTGGCCGTACTCTCGGCCATCGCGCTGCTGGCGGTGTCCGGGCAAACCCTCAACGTGATGACCCTCGGCGGGCTGGCGTTAGCCGTGGGCATCCTGGTGGACGACGCCACGGTCACCATCGAAAACATCAACTGGCACCTGGAACAAGGCAAGGCGGTAAAAACCGCGATCCTCGACGGCGCCGCGCAGATCGTCGGCCCGGCGTTCGTCTCGCTGCTGTGCATCTGCATCGTGTTTGTGCCGATGTTCTTGCTGCAAGGCATCGCCGGCTACCTGTTCCGCCCGATGGCCCTGGCGGTCATCTTTGCCATGGCCAGTTCGTTCATCCTCTCGCGTACGTTGGTACCGACACTGGCGATGTTCCTGCTCAAGCCGCACATGCCGGAGCCAGGCGCGGGGCATCACCCGGAAGATGAATTCATCAATCATCACGAAGGTGAGCAGCACACGAAACAGCGCAACGCCCTGCTGCAATCGATGCTGAATTTCCAACAGGGGTTCGAGCGCCATTTCTCGAATAGCCGCGATACCTATTACGGCCTGCTGACCTTGGCGCTGGGCAATCGCAAACGCTTTATCGTCGGTTTCCTGGCCTGCGTACTCGCGTCATTCCTGCTGTTGCCTAGCCTGGGCCAGGACTTCTTCCCAGCCACCGACGCCGGTGCCCTCGCCCTTCACGTACGTTTACCACTGGGCACGCGCATCGAAGAAAGCGCCGCCGCTTTCGACCGCATCGAAGCGCGGATTCGTGAAGTGATTCCCGCCGAAGAACTCGACACCATTGTCGATAACATCGGCATCCCGCTGAGCGGCATCGACATGGCCTACAGCAGCAGCGGCACCATCGGCCCGCAGGATGGCGACATCCAGGTCACCTTGAAAAAAGACCACGCCCCCACCGCGGACTATGTGAAGAAACTGCGTGAAGCCTTGCCGCAAAGTTTTCCCGGCAGCCACTTTGCGTTCCTGCCGGCGGATATCAGCAGCCAGATCCTCAACTTTGGCGCGCCTGCCCCGCTGGACGTGAAGATCTCCGGGCGCAACGACGAAGAAAACCGCGCCTATGCGGTAGAACTGGAGCGCCGCCTGCAGCACGTCCCGGGCATCGCCGACCTGCGTATCCAACAGTCCACCGGCTACCCGTCCTTGCAGGTGAATGTCGACCGGATGCGCGCCAACGGCCTGGGCATCACGGAGCGTGACGTGACCAACAGCATGGTCGCCTCCCTCGCCGGCAGCTCCCAGGTGGCGCCGACCTTCTGGCTCAACCCGGCCAACGGCGTGTCCTATTCCATCGTTGCCGCGACCCCGCAATACCGCCTCGACAGCCTGCCGTCACTGGAAGCGCTGCCGGTAACGGGTGCTGGCGGCCAGTCGCAAATCCTCGGCGGCGTGGCAACCATCTCCCGCGTGCAGAGCCCGGCGGTGGTGACTCACTACAACATCGAACCGACCCTGGACTTGTACGCCAATGTCCAAGGCCGCGACCTCGGCGGCGTAGCCCGTGATGTGCAAAAAGTGCTGGATGACACCGCGTCGATGCGCCCCAAAGGCGCGGTGATCAGCCTGCACGGGCAGATCGATGCGTTGCATGAAGCGTTCAGCGGTTTGAGCGTCGGCCTGCTCGGTGCGGTGGTGCTGATCTACCTGCTGATCGTGGTCAACTTCCAGTCGTGGGCCGACCCGTTCGTGATCATCACCGCCTTGCCGGCGGCCCTGGCGGGGATCGTGTGGATGCTGTTCCTCAGCGGCACCTCGCTGTCGGTGCCCGCGTTGACCGGCGCAATCCTGTGCATGGGCGTCGCCACCGCAAACTCGATCCTGGTCGTGAGCTTCTGCCGCGAACGCCTGGCCGAACATGGTGATGCGCTGAAGGCCGCGCTGGAAGCGGGCTACACGCGCTTTCGCCCAGTGTGCATGACCGCCCTGGCGATGATCATCGGCATGCTGCCACTGGCGATCTCCGAGGAGCAGAACGCACCGCTCGGCCGTGCGGTGATCGGTGGCTTGATCTTCGCCACCGTCGCCACCCTGTTGTTTGTTCCCGTGGTCTTCAGCCTGGTCCACGGTCGTCACTCTACTCGCGCAGTTGCAGGAGTTCCCCCACATGTCGTCTGATCAAAAACCCTCGCGCAAGCGTCTGATGCTCATGGGTGTCGGCGGCCTGACCCTGGCCGCCCTGTTGGTCGCCAACGGCCTGCACGCCCGTACGCTGCACGAACAATCGGTTGCCGCCTGGACCGAGACTGCCGCCATCGCTCAAGTGAGGGTGGTCCAACCGCAACAGAACGCCGCCGGCGATACCCTGCGTTTGCCCGCGCATTTGGAAGCCTGGAGCAAGGCGCCGATTCACGCCCGGGTCAGCGGCTACCTGAAAGACTGGAAAGCCGACATCGGCACTCAAGTCAAGGCCGGGCAGGTCCTCGCCGAGATCGACAGCCCGGACCTGGACCAGCAACTGGCCCAAACCCACGCACGCCTAGTGCAGGAACAAGCCAACGCACGCCTGGCCAAAACCACCGCCACCCGCTGGCAAAACCTGCTCGCCAGCCACTCGGTATCACGCCAGGAGGCCGATGAAAAAACCTCCAATGCCGCCGCGGCCAAGGCCAACGCCGAAGCCGCCGCTGCCGACTACGCGAGGCTCACCGCGCTGGAAAGCTACAAGACCCTTCGTGCGCCATTCGCCGGCACCATCACCGCGCGCAACACCGATATCGGCCAGTTGATCAAAGCCGATACCGACAGTGATCCCGAGTTGTTCAACATTGCTGACACCCACCAGTTGCGCCTGTATGTGCCGGTGCCACAGAACTACGCGGCCGTCATCCATCCCGGCCTTGAAGCCGAACTGACAGTGCCCGAGCATCCTGGCGAACACTTCAAGGCCCGCCTGATCGGCGACTCCACCGCCATCGACCGCCGCTCCGGGACCCTGCTCGCGCAATTCGTGGCAGACAACCCCAAGGGCGAATTGCTGCCCGGTGATTACGCCGAAGCCACCCTGCCGATTCCGGTGGACACCCATGGCGTGAGCATCCCGGCCAGCGCGTTGATCTTCCGCGCCCAAGGCACGCAAGTGGCGGTGCTGGACGCGCAGAATCACGTGCACCTGCAGAACATCCACATCGGATTGGATTTGGGCGAACGCTTGGTGATCGACCAGGGCCTGAAACGCGCCGACCGTGTCGTCGACAACCCACCCGACGCCCTGCGTGAAGGCGACCCGGTGCAACTGGCCAACGCCTCGGGAGGTGCACATGTGCCCAAGGCTTAAACCTGTCGCAGCCCTGATACTGCTGGCGTTGCAAGGTTGCTCAATGGCGCCGACCTACACCGTGCCTTCGGTAAACCTCCCGACGGGCTACCGCGAACAGACCCGTGACGGCCCGTGGCACAGCGCTCAACCCTGCGACCAACTGGCGCCCGAATGGTGGAAACTCTACAACGACCCACACCTGAATGACCTGCAACAGCAACTGCTCAAGGCCAATCCGGACCTGGATGCAGCGCTGGCGCACTTCGATGCGTCCCAGGCGTACGCCAGCCAACTGCATGCCGGGTTGTTCCCGCAAATCACTGCCAGCGCGCAGCCGTTGCGGCAACGGCAATCGGACTCGCGACCGTTGCGGGGGACGACTCAGCCGTCCGTGTATAACAGCAACACCGCAGGTTTTTCATTGAGCTACGACCTGGACCTGTGGGGCAAAATCCGCAACCAGGTGGCGGCGGGTGATGCTCAGGCGCAAGCGTCCGGCGATGACTTGGCGGTGGCACGCTTGAGCCTGCAGCACCAGTTGGCGACGTTGTATGTGCAGCTCAATGGGCTGGATGCGCAGGCGCGAATTCTCAACCGTTCGCTGGACGATTTCAGCCAAGCGCTGCAATTGACCCGCAGCCGGTATGAAGGCCAGATTGCTTCTGAGCTGGACCTGACCCGCGCGCAGAATCAGTTGGCAGAAGCCAAGGCGCAATTGGATGAAGTGCGCGGCCAGCGCAACCTTACTGAGCATGCCATTGGTGAACTGGTGGGTGTCGCAGCCAGTGATTTTACGTTGCCGCCGAGCCAACAGTTGATCGCGTTACCGGGAATTCCTACGCAGTTACCCAGCCAGTTGCTGCAGCGCCGCCCGGATATTGCGGCGGCGGAACGGCGGGTGTTTGCGGCCAATGCGAATATCGGGGTGGCCAAGGCCGCGTGGTATCCGGATTTCAGCTTGACCGGGTTGGTTGGCGGGCAGACGCAAGGCGTCGGCAATCTGCTTTCGGCGGGCAATCGGTATTGGGCGCTGGGGCCGCTGGTCAACTTGCCGATCTTTGATGGCGGCCGCTTGAGCGCCAATGAACATCAAGCCAAAGCGGAGTTTGAAGAAGCCTCGGCGCAATACCGGAGCCGCGTACTGAAAGCGGTGCGCGAGGTCGAAGATAACCTGGCGCAGCTTCGGGACTTGCAACAGGAAGCCCAGGACGAACAGGCGGCGGCGGATGCCGCGCAACATACGCAATCGCTGGCGATGAACAGCTACCAAGCCGGGGCCGTGAGTTACCTGGATGTAGTGACCGCACAAACGGCAGCCTTGCAGGCACAACGAACATTGCAGGCGGTGCAGACCCGTCAGTTACAGGCAAGCGTGGGATTGGTCACCGCGCTCGGTGGGGGCTGGCAATCTGGCGACCGGCCTTTGCCCCAATCAACTTCGCCTGCCCATCCTTCTGCTTCCCCGTCCGCGCCTCAGTGATCAACCCTGGGATCAACTTGCCCTCGGGCAAGTTCTTCCAGAACCGGCTCGGCAAGTGCCCTTCCATCACCTTGGGGTTCAACCGCGCCGGGTTGAAGATGTGGCTGTAATAGGTCAGCCACATCGCACTGTGCGGATCCTCCACATTCTGCGCCAGCTGCCGCCACGCCTCGGGGCACTCGCGCTGATGAATAAGCTGCTCTCCGTCGTAGTACACCCCGTCCAGCGGCGTGGCGATCATCCAACGATGACGGCCCATGCGCCCGACGAAATGCTGGCTGGCGGATTTCAGAATGTCGTGTGCAGGCTCGTGCCAGGCCACATATTCCGGCAGCTCCGCCCCCGCCCCGGCGGGTAATGCGATAAACCGCACAAACGCATGCAGGTGGTGCGCCTCGCGGCTGACCTGTTTGATCCGCCGCTGCAACTCGCTACCCAGCTTGTCCCCCGCCAGCATCGCAGTACGATCGCCATGGCTCACACGCCACAACACTTCATACAGCAGGCTCCAGCGCTGGTCGCCGTGGTAGCAGGCGGCCGACTCCAGCAGATCCAACAACGCCTTGGGCACGCGCGTCTGGAACGGCCCGAGGCCTTCGGGAATGGACTGGTCGGTGGCAAACAGATCGGCTACCTCGGCCTCGCCCCAGCTCACCTGGCTGGGATCGACCTGATGGCTGAGCAGCCATCGCGCCTGGTCGCGCCAAGTGCTGAACAGGTTGTCGCATTCCAGGCTGATCATCCCCACAGCCCCATTTGCTGGGGTGCGGGGCGGTCGCGCAATTGTTCACGTAGCAGCACGCTGGTGCTTTCGGCCTGTTGCGGGTGATAGTCACTGGTGATGAAAAACGGCTTGGCCTTGGCCAGTACGCAGCGCATGCGCGCCAGGTCTTCGAAGCGGATCTTGCGTTCACGCCTCAGGTCCACCAGGCGCTGGGTGGTGCGCAGGCCAATGCCCGGAATGCGCGCAATCAAGGTCGGCTCGGCGCGGTTCAGGTCCAGGGGGAATACCTCGCGGTGTTCCAGGGCCCAGGCCAGCTTGGGGTCGATATCCAGGGCCAGGTGGCCGGGGCCTGCGAACAGTTCGTTGGCACTGAACCCGTAGCTGCGCAGCAGGAAATCGGCCTGGTACAAGCGATGCTCGCGCATCAGCGGTGGTGCAGCCAGGGGCACGCTCTTCGGGCTGTTGGGGATGGGGCTGAACGCCGAGTAATACACGCGCCGCAGCTTGAAATTGCCGTAAAGCGCTTCGGCACCGTGGAGGATGGTGCTGTCATCGGTGTCGTCGGCGCCGACGATCATTTGCGTACTCTGCCCTGCCGGGGCGAATCGCGGCGCGCGCGGCTCGTTGAGCACGGTCTGCTCGCCGGTGTAGATGGTCTGCATGGCCTGCTTGATCGAGACGATCTGTTTTTCCGGCGCCAGGGTTTGCAAGCTGGTCTCGGTAGGCAGTTCGATATTCACGCTCAGGCGGTCGGCATAACGCCCGGCTTCGGCGATCAGCGCCGGGTCCGCGTCGGGAATGGTCTTGAGGTGGATATAGCCGCGAAAGTCGTGCTCTTCGCGTAGAAGCTTGGCGACCCGCACCAACTGCTCCATGGTGTAGTCGGACGAACGGATGATGCCGGAGCTGAGAAACAGCCCGCTGACGCAATTGCGCCGGTAGAAGTCCAGGGTCAGGGTGACCACCTCCTCCGGGCTGAAACGCGCGCGGGGCACGTCGCTGGAGCGGCGGTTGACACAGTATTGGCAGTCGTAGAGACAGAAGTTGGTGAGCAACACCTTGAGCAATGACACGCATCGCCCATCGGGCGTATAGCTGTGGCAGATGCCCATGCCATCGGTGGAACCCAGCCCCGCCTTGCCCTCGGAGCTACGCTTGGGCGCGCCGCTGCTGGCGCACGACGCGTCGTACTTGGCGGCGTCGGCGAGGATGCTGAGTTTTTCGATCAACTGCATGGAGGGCTACCGATACTGGTTTTTTGTACAGTACCAGTAGCTCAACCATCACGCCAGTGCCGTCTGTAGGACAGAGATTTTGTGGCGA